>VFJZ01000041.1 GCA_009885805.1 Actinomycetota bacterium | reverse complement strand
TGCCTGTGCGGAGCGCAGCTGCGGCTCAGCCATCGGCGGTGTGTCTCTGTGGCACTTTCCCGCGGGTTTCCCCGGGTCGACTTCTCGACCACCCTGCCCTGTGGTGTCCGGACTTTCCTCGGGGCGCTTGCACGCCCCGCAGCTGCCCGGCCTGCGCGACCATCGTACCGCGCCTACGCTTCGCCCATGCAGATCAACGGACGGACCGCGCTCGTGACCGGTACCAGCCGAGGCATCGGGCCGGCGATCGCGCGCGCCTTCGCCGACCAGGGGGGCAGGGTGATCTGTCACGCCCGTACGGAGGACGACGCCCGCCGCGCCGCCGAGGAGGTCGGCGGCGAACCGGTCGCCGGGGATCTGGGCGATGCCGCCGGCATCGCCGAGGTGGCCGCGCGCGTCGCCACGCTCGCGCCGGAACTCGACGTCCTCGTGCACAACGCCGGCGTCCTGCGCCGGGGCGGCGTCGACGACGCGTTGCGGGACGATCTCGACGTCTGCTTCGCGGTCAACGTCGTCGCTCCCATTGGCCTGACCCAGGCGCTGCTGCCGCAGCTGCGGGCCGCCGACGCGGCCCGGATCGTCGTCGTGTCGTCGACCATGGGGCAGTTCGCGGGCGGCATGACGGGCGGCTCGCTCCCCTACCGCGTCTCGAAGGCCGCCGTCAACGCGTTCGTGGCCTGCACCGCCACCGAGCTTGCTGGCGATGGCATCCTCGTCAACGCGATGCACCCCGGTTGGGTGAAGACGGCGATGGGCGGGCCCGCAGCGACGGTGACGCCCGAGGAGGCGGCCGTCACGGCGCTGTATCTCGCGACGCTCCCCGACGGCGGCCCGACCGGTCGCTTCTGGCGCGGCTGCCTCGAGATCCCGTGGTAGACGGCGCTCCCGACATCCGCTCGTACCTGCGGATCCGCAGCGCGCATTCGCCGCAGTGGCTCGACGGAGGCCGGCGGCTCGCGTTCATCGCCGACACGATCGGGCTGCCGCAGGCGTGGGTGATGCCAGCCGCCGGCGGCTGGCCCGACCTCCTGACGCGCGAGGGTGAGCGCGTGATGGCGATCGTCGCGCCGCCTGACGGCTCCGCGCTCGCCTTCAGCCGTGACGTCGGCGGCGACGAGCGGGCGCGGCTGTACCTCGCCGAACCGGACCGGCCGCTGGTCGTCGTCGACGCCATCCACACGCTCGGCTGCTTCTCGCGAGACGGCGCGCGCCTCGCCTTCACTCACACGGCGCGCAACGGCGTCGACTTCGATCTCGCCGTTGTCGACATCGCCACCGGCGTCGTGCAGGAACTCGCCTTGCTGGAGGGCTGGAACGTCGTCTGCGACTGGAGCGAAAGCGGAATCCTCGTCGGCCGCGCCCACTCCAACGTCGATCACGAGCTGCTGCTGGTTGACGCGAGCTCCGGCGCGACGGTCTCGCTGACACCGCACGTCGCGCCCGAGCAGGCGCTGCCGGCGGCCTTCGATGGCGACGGATCGGTGCTGTTCGCGTCGGACCGCGACGCGGAGTTCACACGGCTCGTCCGCCTCGACCTCGAGGGCGGGCGGTCGTCCCTGACCGCCGACGACGCCGATGTCGAGGGGATCGCGGTCTCCTGCACCGGACGGGTGGCGGTCCTGCGCAACGTCGGCGGCTGCAGCGAGCTGACGCTCGATGGAACAGCGACCGCTGGCCTGCCGGTCGGCGTCTACGGCGGATTGGCGTTCGCCGCGGACGGCCGGCGCCTGGCGCTGCACGTCTCGCCGCCCGACGCTCCGACGGACGTCTGGGTGATCGACGGGGTGGCTTCGCGCGTCACCCGGGCCGACGGCGGCGGCGTCGCGCCGTCGTCGCTGCGACGGCCAACGGATGAGGCGTTCGAGGCATCGGATGGCGTCCGCATCCCCTACCTGCTCTACGGACCGTCGGACGCTCCGACCGTCTGCTACGTCCACGGCGGCCCCGAGGCGCAGTCGCGTCCGGCGCTGAACCCGGTCGTGCAGTACCTGGCGGCCCGCGGTATCACCGTCGCCGTGCCGAACGTCCGCGGCTCGACCGGCTACGGCAAGACGTTCGCCTCGCTCGACGACGTCGAGCGTCGCCCGGATGCCGTGCGCGATCTCGCCGAGCTCGCGCGGCTGCTGGGCGCCGACCGCGGCGTTCCCGTCGCCGTGATGGGAGGCTCGTACGGCGGCTACATGACGCTCGCCGCCATCAGCGAGTACCCGGATCTCTGGCGCGCGGCGGTCGATGTCGTCGGCATCGCCAACCTCGTGACGTTCCTCGAGCGCACCGGCGCGTACCGCCGCGCGCTGCGCGAGGCGGAGTACGGCACGCTCGAGCACGACCGCGAGCTGCTGACGCGCCTCTCGCCGATCCATCGCGTCGACCGCATCGTCGTGCCGTTGCTCGTCATCCACGGCGCCAACGACCCGCGCGTGCCGGTCTCGGAGGCCGAGCAGATCGTCGACGCGCTGCGAGCGCGGGGGCGCGAGGTGATCTACCTCCGCTACGAGGACGAGGGGCACGGGCTCGTCCGCCTCGCGAACCGGATCGACGGGTACACCCAGGTGGCCTCGTTTCTCGAGCGCCACCTGGGTGTGTGAGAGGGGGGGCGACTGGCCCCGGCCCTCGTGGGACCCGCCAGTGCCGTCCGCACGCGTCGGGAGGAGACGGTGCGGCACGTTTGCGCCGGCGGGCGCCACGAGGCCGGAAGATCCGGCTGGCGTCCGTCGGGGGAGGCGGCGCGGCTGGGGCGGGGAGGGAGCTACCCGACGACTGCGCGGACGACCCTGACGGGCGCCGCGAGTTGCGTCGGAAGGTTGCTCAACACAATCGGAAGTCTGACGCAGGTTCGGGCCGAAGACACCCCTCTTGCGGGTGATTCGGTCCGGGTCCGTGACCGGATCGTGATCATGGTGTGATGGTGATGCGACGCAGCGACCATAGGGTGGGGGCATGACGACGACCGCAACGATCGAGTCCGTCCTTGACGCCCGACACGACGACACCGCCCTGCACGGTCCGACTCTCAGCGACACCGGAAGCATCCACCTCCACCGGGATCGGATCCGGCTCCGGGCAGTGTCCGTGGCCGGCGTCCACGTCGGCGCGATCGCCGAGGTCGTGTTCGACGCGGAGGCGCGACGCGTCGCCGGCTTCGATGTGCGGCTCGCCGACGGCGAGCGGCGGTTCGTGCCGCTGGTCGCGGTCGTCGCCCTCGGTCCGTCCGGCATCGAGCTCGATTCGCCGCTGCATCTGGTCGAGGAGGTGTGCTACTACGACCAGGCCGGGCTGACGCTGCCGGACCTGCTCGACACGCCCGCCTCGCGCCGCCGCGATCGCATGCCGGTGCGCGTCGCCGATGTCGTCGCCGACCTCGCGACGGGCGACGTGCTCGCGCTGGAACTCGAGGACGGCACGCTCGTCCCGCGTGAGTCGCTGTCGATCTCGGGCGACGCCATCCGCGTCGCCTGAACCGTCGCTCGTCAGTCGATCGCGACGGACATGGTGACCGCCGTCCTCGGGCGGTCCTGGCCGTCGCGGTCAGTCGCGCAGATCGCGTCGACGATGTCGAGTCCTGCCGTCACCTGGCCGAAGACGGTGTGCTTGCCGTCGAGCCAGGAGCAGGCCTCCGCGGTGACGATGAAGAACTGCGACCCGTTCGTGTTCGGCCCGGCGTTTGCCATCGCCAGCGCGCCGCGCACGATCCGCTTGTCGTTCGCCTCGTCCTCGAACTTGTAGCCCGGCCCGCCGCGCCCGTCGCCGGTCGGGCAGCCACCCTGGATCATGAAGTCCGGGATGACGCGGTGGAACGTCAGGCCGTCGTAGAAGCCCTCGCCGGCGAGCTTGGCGAAGTTCGCGACCGTCTCGGGCGCGTCGTCGGGGAACAGTTCGACCTCGATCGTTCCGAGGTTCGTTGTGAGGGTGGCGGTGTCGGGCATGCGGCGGACGGTACCATGGCCACGTGCACCGCTTCGGCGCTGGCATCGCGCTCGACCGTGACCCCGAGGCGGCCGCGTCGGCAGCCGCGGCCGATGCCGCCGCCGCCCTCGACGGCGCCCGCGCCGACCTCGTCTTCGTCTTCGTCGCCGGCGCGTACGGAGCGGACGCCGTCCGCATTGGCCCGCTCGTCCATGACCACCTCGCGCCGCGGGCTCTCGTCGGCGCCGTCGGCGTCTCGGGGGTGCTCGGCTGCGGACGTGAGGTCGAGGATGAGCCGGCCGTCTCCGTTCTGGCCGCCTCGCTGCCTGACGTCGATCTGACCGCGTTCCACACCCTCGCCGATCTCGGCGGCCTGCCCGCCGTGCCGGACGGCTCCCTGCTCGTGGTCCTCACCGACCCCTACACGTTCGACATCGCTGACCTCGTGACCCGTCTGGGTACCACGGCCGCGGCCGTCGGCGGGCTCGCGGGGGGTGGCGGTGCGGGGCAGGCGCGGCTGTTCCGTGACGGCGGTGTCCTGCGGGCCGGTGCGGTCGGCATCGTCCTGCCGGCGTCGGTCGCGCGACCGCTCGTCTCGCAGGGCTGCCGCCCGGTCGGCCCTGATCTGGTCGTGACGGCGGCCTCGGGCAACGCGCTGCTCGAGCTTGCCGGTGTGCCCGCGCTGACGAAGCTGCGGGACATCGTCGCCTCGCTACCGCCGGCCGACCAGAGCCTCGTTCGCAACGGGCTCCTCGCAGGGCTGGTGATCGACGAGAACCGTCCCGACTACGGCGTCGGGGACTATCTCGTGCGGGTCCTGCTCGGCGCCGACGCCGAGCGCGGCGCGCTGATCGTCGGCGACGTCCCACGCGTCGGCCAGACGTTCCGCTTCCACGTGCGGGACGAGGCGTCGGCGGCGAGCGAGCTCCAGCAGGTGCTGACGAGCGCCGGCGGCGGCGGTGCCGCGCTCGTCTTCTCCTGCAACGGCCGCGGTAGCCGCCTGTTCACCGCTCCGGATCACGATGCGGCGATGGTCGAGCGCCTGCTCGGCGTGCCGTCCGCCGGCCTGTTCTGTCAGGGCGAGATCGGGCCCGTCGGCGGCCGCAACCACGTCCACGGCTTCACGGCCACCCTCGCGTTGCTCAACTGACTGCGGCCCGCGCGGCGAGCTCGAGCTCGTCCACGCCGACCGCGCCCTCGAACTTTGCGCGGACCGTGCCGTCCGCGCCGACGACGAACACCCAGGGCTCGGAGGGCAGGCCCCACTCCCGCACCCACGCGTTCGGGCCCTTCGCCGGATCGTTGTCGGCGAAGATCTCGACGTGGATGAAGCGCATCGGCGTGTCCGCCAGGCGGCGCTGCACCTCCTCGACGATCTTGACGGTCGGACCGCACAGCCGACTGGTGCAGTACAGCGGGGTCGCGAACGCGACGACGAACGGCGTCCCGGCGGTGATCGAGTCGGCGATCGAGTGCTCGAGGAGCGTTCGATCGGGCGGGTTCGCCGTCGTCAGCCTGGAGACGTCGCCGTCGACGCTCTCGATCGTCGGAGATTGCGACGGCGGCGCCTTCGCGCCGATCGGCGGCGTCGTCGGCGCGTCGGTGAGGACGATGCCGCCACTCGCGCTCGACCGGGCGCCGTCAAGCGTGTACGTCGCCGCGATGAAGTAGCTGCCCGGCACGTCGACCGTCACCTGGGCGACCCAGATGCCCTGGATATCCTCCGGCGCCAACTCGACGCCGGGCGCCTCGATCGGGACGTAGGTCGCCGGGAACGGCCCGATCGGGATGCTCAGGTTCGATGACGCCAGGTAGACGTCGATCTGCTCGGAGTCCGGCTTGAAGTGCGTGCCATCCTTGCGCAGCAGGCCGAGCGGGATCCGGATCGGAGCACCTGCGACGAACTCCTGGCCCGCGGGCACCAGCACCTCCGGTGTGACGACCTCGTCCCGATCCTTCGGGATCCCCAGCACGTCGGCCAGGGCCCGATCGGACGTGGTGTCGCCGCCGCACGCGGCCACAACAAGGGCGACGGCAGCCATCAGACCGACGATCACGGGTCGCATCCGTCTGAGCGTAGCCGGTCAAGCAGCACCCGAGCGGTGCCGATGCACTGAAGATGCACGAGCCGGCGTCGATCATCTACGAGCACGCCGTCGACCCGTTCCTTGCTCGCGCCGCCCTGGACAAACTCCGCGCTCGCGCCAGGGACGCACTCGGTGGTGCAGCGGCGGCCGCGATCGGCGGTGGCGTGCTGCTCGTCGCCGGGCAGGCAGCCGTCGGCCTCGCCGCGACTGCCGGCGCCCTTGCCGGCGGCGTCGTCTGCCTGTACGCGCGCGCCGATCGTTCGGCGTTGATCGCGCGACTCGTCCGTCAGCGGTCCGCCTACGAGATCGCCGACGTCCGGCGCGCCGCGGCGGTGCTCGTGACACCGGTGACGCGGACGAAGATGGCGGCCGTGATCGGCCGACTGGTGTTGGAGGCTGACGGCTTCGAGCCGTCAGGCGCTGCTCTGGCTCCCTGCTACTCGCGGATCCGCGAGTACCGCGACGAGTTCATCGCCGTCGCCTTCCACCTCGCGCGGCCGGCGTCGAAGGTCCACCCGACGGCAGTCGCCCTGCTCGATCGGCTGCTCACTCACGCGACGATGTCGCCGCTCTTCAACGAGCGGCTGCCGGCGACGCAGGTGCGTGTCGCCCTGCATCGCGCGCAGCTCGCGATCAACTGAGCGTCAGCCCTCGTCCTCGGCCTTCTGGCGGGCCGTGGAGACGAACGGCATCATCGCGCGCAACTCGGCGCCAACGGTCTCGATCTGGTGGCGGGCGCCGCGTTCGCGGAGCATCTTCAGGACGCTGCGGCCCGTCTGGTTCTCGGCGACGAACTCGCGTGCGAACTGACCCGACTGGATCTCCTCGAGGATCTCCTTCATGGCCACCTTCACCTCGGGGCCGATCACGCGCGGGCCGCGGGTCATGTCGCCGTACTCGGCCGTGTCGGAGATCGAGTAGCGCATCCAGTCCATGCCGCCCTCGTACATCAGGTCGACGATCAGCTTCAGCTCGTGCATGCACTCGAAGTAGGCGATCTCCGGCGAGTAGCCGGCCTCGACCAGCGTCTCGAACGCCGCCTGGACGAGTGCAGTGGTGCCGCCGCAGAGCACGGTCTGTTCGCCGAACAGGTCGGACTCGGTCTCCTCGCGGAACGTGGTCTCGATCAGCCCGGCGCGTGCAGCGCCGATGCCGATCGCCCAGGCGAGTGCGAGCGCGCGGGCGTCACCGGTCGGGTCCTGGTGCATCGCGATCAGCGCCGGCACACCCGCGCCCTCCTTGTAGAGGCGGCGGACGAGGTGGCCCGGGCCCTTCGGAGCGACCATGATCACGTTCACGTCGGCGGGCGGAGCGATCTGGCCGAAGTGAATCGCGAAGCCGTGGGCGAACAGGACGGTGACGCCTGGCCGCAGCGTCGGTGCGATGACCGTCTCCCACAGGCTCTTCTGGATGTGATCGGGGACGAACACGCCGATCACGTCGGCGCCCTGCACGGCGTCGGCCAGCGTCTGCGGCGACCAGCCGTGTGCCTCCGCGCGGCGCCAGCCGTCCGACCCGGCGCGCACGCCGACGGTGACGTTCGCGCCGGATTCCTTCAGGTTGAGCGCGTGGGCGTGGCCCTGTGATCCGTAGCCGAGAACGGCGATCTTGCGGCCGGCGATGGCGGAGAAGTCGCCGTCCGATTCGTAGAAGAGCTTGGGCATGGCTGCAGTGTTCCAGCCGATCACGCGCGGCGCGTCAGGCGAGGACGCGCATGCGCCCGGAACGCGTCCGTTCGGGAGTCGATTTCCGCAGCGCGACGCGGCCCGTTCGGACCAGCTCCTTGACGCCGTACGGCTTCAGGATCTCCTCGAAGGCGTGCAGCTTGTCGGGATGCTCGAGGCACTCGAACATCAGCGATGTCGGGCCGACATCGCAGACACGCGCTCCAAACACCTCGCCGAGCCTGATCAGGTCGGCCCGGTCAGCGGGCTGCGCCGTCACGCGGACGATCATCAGCTCGCGCTCGATCGCGTCGTCCGCGGTCAACTCGTTCACCTTCAGCACGTTGATCAGCTTGTACAACTGCTTGACGACCTGTCCGATCGAGTGCTGCGAGCAGTCGACCCGCAGCGTGATGCGGGACCGATCGTCCCGTTCGGTCGGACCGACCGCCAGGCTCTCGATGTTGAAGCCGCGGCGGGAGAAGAGCCCGGCAACGCGGGCGAGGACGCCCGGCGAGTTCTCGACGAGCACGCTCAGCGTGTGATGCATCAGACGCCATCCTCCACCCAGTCGTTGTCCCATGGCTCGTCGATCATCTCGCTCGAGCCGGCGCCGGCCGGCACCATCGGGTAGACCTTCTCCTCGTGGTCGACGCGGAAGTCGATCACGCAGGGGCGTCGCGACTCGACGGCCTCCATGATCACGCGGTCGACGTCGGCCTCCGTCTCGGCGCGAAGCCCGAGTGCGCCGAAGGACTCGGCCAGCTTCACGTAGTCGGGCAGGTCGTTCCGCAGCAGCGTCTCGGAGTAGCGCTCGCCGTGGAACAGCTGTTGCCACTGGCGCACCATGCCGAGCCAACCGTTGTTGAGGATCGCGTGGATCGCCGGGACGTCATAGGACACGGCCGTCGCGAGCTCCTGCATCGTCATCTGGAAGCAGCCGTCGCCGTCGATGTTGATGACCGTCTTGTCCGGGTACGCCATCTGCGCGCCGATCGCGGCCGGGACACCGAACCCCATCGTGCCGAGGCCACCGGAGGTGATGAAGTGCCGCGGCTTCTCGACTTTCAGCCACTGTGCAGCCCACATCTGGTGCTGGCCGACACCGGTTGTCCAGATCACGTCGCGGTCGGCGAGCAGATCACGGAAGCGCTCCATCACGAACTGCGTCTTCAGCGGGCCGACGCGTCGGTAGCGGAAGGGATGCTTGAAGCGCCACTCCTCGACCTGGTCCTTCCACTCGCGCTTCGAGGCGATCCGGTCCTCCGCGCGCAGGTCGAGGTAGGCGACGGTGAGGGCGGGCAGGACCTGGCGCAGCTCACCGACGATCGGGACGTCGGCCTTGCGGTTCTTGTCGATCTCGGCCGGGTCGATGTCCATGTGGATCACCTTGGCGCCCGGCGCAAAGGCGTCGAGTTTGCCCGTCACGCGGTCGTCGAAGCGAGCACCGATGGTCACGAGCAGGTCGGCGCGGTTCATCGCCCAGTTCGCGAACTTCGAGCCGTGCATCCCTGGCAGGCCGAGACACAGCGGGTGCGAGTCGGGGAAGGCGCCCTTCGCCATCAGCGTCGTGACGACGGGGATGCCGACGGCCTCGGCGAACGCGTGCAACTCCGTGCAGGCGTCGGCGTTCAGGACACCGCCGCCGACGTACAGCACCGGGCGCCGCGCCCGCGCGATCGCCTCGGCCGCCGACTGGACCTGCAGCGGGTGCCCGGTCTGCGTCGGCCGGTAGCCGGGCAGATCGATCTCCTCCGGGTAGCTGAAGTCGAAGGTTGCGTTCGCGAGATCCTTCGGGATGTCGACGAGCACCGGACCGGGCCGCCCGGTCCGCGCGATGTGGAACGCCTCGCGGAAGACGCGCGGGATGTCGCGGACGTCGGTGATCAGGTACGAGTGCTTCGTGATCGGCATGAAGATGCCGGTCGTATCGGCCTCCTGGAAGGCGTCGGAACCGATCAGGTGCGTCGGCACCTGCCCCGTGATGACGATCAGTGGCGTCGAGTCGAGGAACGCGTCGGCGACCGGCGTCACGAGGTTCGTCGCACCCGGACCCGACGTGCCGATGCAGACGCCGACCTTGCCCGTCGCGCGAGCGTAGCCCTGCGCCATGTGCCCGGCGCCCTGCTCGTGCCGGACGAGGATGTGGCGGACGGAGTGCTCGACACGCGCCCAGGCGTCGTACAGCGGGAGGATCGCGCCGCCGGGGATACCCCAGCAGATGTCGACGCCTTCGGCCTCGAGGCAGCGGATGATCGCCTCGGCGCCCGTCATCGAACCGGTGCGGACGGCGACTCTCGGCGTATCGGGCCTGGCCGGGATCGGGTTCGTGGCGCTCATCGGCTGATCACCTCTGCGGCGGTTCGAACGGCGTCGACCACTGCGGCGCCGAACTCTTCGGTGGTGGCCTTCCCGCCGAGGTCCGGCGTGACCGGCCCCTCGTTCAGGAGCCGGATGACGGAGGTCTCGACGGCGTCGGCGGCGGCGCTCTCGCCGAGGTCGCGCAGCATCATCGCGGCGGAGAGAATGGTCGCGGTCGGGTTGGCGATGCCCTGCCCGGCGATGTCCGGCGCGGAGCCGTGGATCGCCTCGTACAGGCCAGGGCGGCCGACGCCGACGGATGACGACGGTGCCAGGCCAATGCCGCCGCCGACGGAGGCGGCGAGGTCGGAGAGGATGTCCCCGAACATGTTCTCCGTCACGATCACGTCGTACGCGGCGGGTTGCTCGACGAGCTTCATCGCCATCGAGTCGGCGAGCTGGTGGGAGAGTTCGACGTCCGGATAGTCAGCTGCGATGTCGATGACAACTGCCCGCCAGAGCTTGGAGGACGACAGCACGTTCATCTTGTCGACCGAGCAGAGGCGTCGGCGGCGGGTGCGCGCGAGCTCGAAGGCGCGGCGGGCGATCCGCTCGACCTCCGGGCGCGTGTAGGCGCAGGTGTCGAGGCCGTGCTCGTCGTCGAGCTCCTTCGGCCCGAAGTAGAGCCCGCCCGTCAGCTCGCGCAGGATCACCATGTCGATACCCTCCGCGAGCTCCGGCTTCAGCGGCGAGGACGTGCGGGTCGTCCAGCGGCGCACGGGCCGGATGTTTGCGAACACCTGCAGCTCCGCACGCAGCGCGAGCAGCCCCATCTCGGGACGAACGGGCCCGGCGTCCCACTGCGGGCCGCCGACCGCGCCCTTGAGGACGGCATCGGCCGCCTTGACAGCCGTCCGGACGTGCTCCGGGAAGGGGTCGCCGTGCGTGTCGATGGCGTTCCCGCCGAACGGGTAGCGCTGGACCGTCAGCGAGAAGCCGAACGCGTCGGCGGTAGCGTCGAGGACGCGCAGCGTCTCCCGAACCGTCTCGGGTCCGATGCCGTCGCCTGGGAGTACCGCGATGTCGTAGCTCATCTCGCTCCTCGAATGGTGCCGTGCTTCGGGCCGCGGCGCATCACCGGCGGCCCCTGGTGGTGGAGGCCTCCGGGCGCCGGGTGGCGCGCGCAGGCCTAGCGCGGAATAACGAGCAGTACGCCGACGGAGGCAGAAACGCCCTCGGTGATGTCGGTGGCCGCGTACATCGCTGCCCTCAGGGTACCGGAGTGGGGTCGGGCTGGCAAGGTTCCTCCGGTGCGTGGCGCTAAAGGTGCCGGGCACCTTTAGCGCCACGCCGGCAGCGGGAGCGGACTCTGGAGCCGCTCGTCGCTCTCCAGGACGCGCACGGCGACGACCCACTTGACCCAGTCGTAGCCACGTCGTCCCGGTACGACGAGTCGGAGTGGGGCGCCATGCCCGTGCGTGAGCGGCTCACCGGCGACGCCGGTCGCGAGCAGCAGGGTGCGCGCATCGCCGAGGCTGAAGCGCCGCCGGTAGCCGGTCACGCCGACGACCTCGACGCTGCGGGCGCCGTCCCGGATCCCCGCGCGGTCCAGCAGGTCGGCGAGCGCGGTGCCTGACCAGTCCTGCTCGCTGTACCAGCCGCCGGTGCAATCGAGGATGGCGCGGCGGTGTCCGGCAGATGTCAGGTCACTGACGGTCACGTTGAGATCGACTGTCACGGCGCCGCTGACGGAGAGCCGCCACGTCGCCGGATCGATCGGCGCCGGGTCGTCGAAGAGCCACGAGACGGAGGGGAACCGTCCGCCGAGTGAGCCGATCTCGTACGAGCCGGTGAAGCGGCGTGCTCGTCCCACCGCCGATTCGACGGCCCAGGCAGCGAGGCCGAGGGCGCCCAGGCCCGCCAGGCGCAGGAAGGCGGCGCGGTCGCGAGACGGCTGGACGCGCAGGCCCCAGCGCCGGGCGGCGACGTGAGCGCCGAATGGCACGGCGAGCGCGATCGCGAGGTAGGCGTGGATGTTGATCAGTGAGATGCCGCCGACCAGCGTGCGGCCGAGGAGGATCCAGGCCAGGCCGGTCGCGAGGACGGCGACGAGCAGCAGCGCCATGCCTCCGAACACGAGGCGAGCGCAGTCGATACGCCGTCGTCGCCGCAGGGCGCCGGCGATGATCCGGGCTTTGAAGACGAGCAGCGCGATCAGGGCGTACGCCGCGACTGCGTGCGCGATCAGTACCCAGGCGCGCGACATGCCACCGCTCATCACGCCGGCGACGCCGGTGACGAGCGCGAGCGGCACGAGCGCGAGCAGCGCCGTGTTCGCCCAGGGATGGCGCATCGGCTGCAGACTACAATGGCGCACGTGCCCCTCCTCGACATCGCGTCGGCATACGCCGACCTCATGACGGTCGTGTTCTCGGCGCCGATCGTTGCGAAGGTGTGGTTCGCCACCGCTGCGGTCGCGCTCGCCGTCGTGCAGGTCTCGACCGCCGCGCGGATGTGGGGGCGGCTGCGCGGGGTCGTGCCGCTGTCCGACGCCGGGGCGAAGCGGGCGCATCGCTGGTCGGGTCGGATCGCGCTCCTGCTCACGCTGCCCGTGGTCTTCCACTGCGTGGCGATCCTCGGCTTCCAGACAACCGACGCCCGGGTCGCGGTCCACTCGGTGGCGGGTTCGTTCTTCTACGGGGCCTTCGCGGCAAAGATCCTGATCATCCGAGAGCATCGCTACCCCGCCTGGGCGCTGCCGGTGTTCGGCGGCGCGGTGGCGGCCCTGTTGGCGCTGCTCTGGATCACGTCCGGCCTCTGGTACTTCGGCGAGTTTGGGATCGGGCTGTGATCGGACGCCCGCTGGCGCTGATGCTGCTCGTCGTGCTGGTCGTCGGTGGCCTCGCTGCGTGGCACCCGTTCAGCCCGTCGGCGGCGCCGGTGACGGCGGGCGCGTCGGGCGACGCGGCACGTGGGGCGACGCTGTTCGCGGCGTCGTGTGCCGCGTGCCACGGCGCCGACGGTGGTGGCGGCGTCGGCCCCGACATCGCCGGCGTCTCGGCGGAGGCCGCGCTGGCGAAGATCGCCGCCGGCGGCGGCGCCATGCCGGCCGGGCTCGTGACCGGACCCGAGGCGCTCGACGTGGCGGCGTTCGTTGACGCGCTCGACGCCGCGCCGGTCGCCGCGACCACGGCCGAGCCGCCGCCGGCGACGACGGCCGAGCCGCCGCCGGCGACGACCGTCCCCGCGCCAACCGGCCCGTCGGAGGTGTCGGTCAAGGCGCTCGCCGATCTTGGCGGCCTACTGCGGCGCGGTCAGTCGCAGGTCGACGTGCTGGTGGAGCACACCGGCTTCCTGGAGTTGGCGCTGCGCGAGGACAACGTCTTCAACGTGCGCTTCCACGCGGAGCACCTGTCGAACATCGTGCACGGCGAGCCGGTCCGAGACCTGGACACCAATGGGGAGGCCTCCAATCCAGGTGACGGTGTCGGGCTGGCGGGCAGCGAGGGCGGCTACGTCGCCGACGCTGAGCCCCTGTTCGCGGAGATCGCTGCTGATCCGGGCGTCTCAACGGCGGACCGCGAGCGTGCCGACCGCTCCGCCGCGACCGTGCGGTTCGCGGTCGACCGCCTCGCGACGCTTGTGGAGCGGGCCGAGCGGATCGCCGCCGTCGCCGCCGCCGCCGACGCGGCTGACCAGATCCGCCTCGCGGGCGAGGCGGTCGCTGACGTCGTCACCGCCTACGAGGGCATGCGGGCGTCGCTGCGGACGTACGGCCTGGCCGCGTAGCCACCCCGGCGCGCTGCTCGTCACGCCCTCCCCGGTAGAATCCGGCACGAAACCGAACGCCGGAGGCACGATGGCGGTTGACGAACGGGTAGGCACTCGCACGGCTCAGCTGCAGGCGGAGCGCGAACGTCTCGTTGCCCGCGGTATCGCGACGACGCCGATCTTTGTCGACCGCGCGCATGGCGCCCGGCTGACCGACGTCGACGGCCGTACCTACATCGACTTCGTCGGCGGCATCGGCACCCTGAACGGCGGCCACACGCCGGCGAAGGTCGTCGCGGCGATCCACGAGCAGGCCGACCGCTATCTCCACCAGTGCTACTCGATCGCGCAGTACGAGCCGTTTCTCGAAGTCTGCCGACGCCTGATCGACTGCCACCCCGGCGCGGGCCCGTACAAGGCGCTGCTCGTCAATACCGGTGCCGAGGCGACCGAGAACGCGATCAAGATCGCGCGGTACCACACCGGCCGTCAGGCGATCGTCTGCTTCGAGAACGCCTTCCACGGCCGGACGCTGATGGGGATGAGCCTGACCTCCAAGGCGATGCCGTACAAGAAGGGTTTCGGTCCGTTCGCGCCGGAGATCTACCGCGCCCTCGCGCCCTACCCGTACCGCGGCATCGGCACGAAGGAGGCGCTCGAGTCCGTCGAGCGGCTGTTCAAGAGCCAGGTCGACCCGTCTGCTGTCGCCGGGATGATCTACGAGCCGGTCCAGGGCGAGGGCGGTTTCCACCCCGCCACGGAGGGCTTCGTCGAGGGTCTCGTCGAGATCTGCGCGCGGTACGGCATCGTCTACATCTCGGACGAGGTGCAATCCGGCATGTGCCGCACCGGCTATCCGGCGGCCGTCACGCGCTGGGGCATCGAGCCCGATCTCTGCGCGTGGGGGAAGTCGATGGGAGGCGGCATGCCGATCGGCGGCGTCACCGGCCGGGCCGAGATCATGGACTCCGTCCATCCCGGCGGCCTCGGTGGCACCTATGTCGGCAACCCCGTTTCCTGCGCCGCCGCGATCGTCTCGCTCGACCAGGTGCTCGATCCTGCCTACCAGGAGGCGTCACGGGTGTTCGGCGATCGTCTCCGCGCCCGACTCGAGGATGTCGCTTCGCGGTCACCCGCCGTCGGCGAGGTGCGCGGCCTCGGCGCGATGCTCGCCCTCGAACTCGTCGAGGACCGGGCGACGAAGAAGCCGGCACCGACGATCGCGGCTCGCACCATCGAACTGGCCCGAGCCAACGGGCTACTGCTGATGGGCGCCGGCGTGCTCTCCAACTGCATCCGTATCCTCGTTCCGCTCGTCGCGACCGACGCTGATCTGGATGAGGGACTGGCGATCCTCGAGGCCTCGCTGCGCGAGGCCACCGCTGCATAACGCACTCCGCCTGCTGGCGGCGGCCGTCCTGGTGACGGTCGCCGCCTGCGGCGACGCCAGCGGGCCGCCGCCACCACCGCCGGTCGATGCCGGAGCGCCCGGCGAGGGTGCGCTCCGCGTCCTTCTCGCCGATGGGCTCACCCTCGGCTCGACCGTCGCGCCGTTCGAGCGGGCGACCGGCTGCGAGGTCGACGCCGTCCGCGCCGGGACCTCGGCAGACATCGTCCGGGCCGCTCCCGCCAGGGACACCGATATCTATGCCGTCTCCGGCGAGGCGGTCCTGGCCCTGGTTGCCGCCGGCGCCGCCGAGCCGATCGCCCGTGGTCGCGATGATGCCGTACCCGCCGCGCTCCGTCGCGCCGGTGATGTCGGTGGTGTTCGGTTCGGCGTGCCGTTCGCGTGGGGGCCGGAGTTGCTGCTCACGGCTGTGGCTGATCCAGGGCCGACAACGTGGACCGCGCTCTACGCGCCCGAGCAGCGGGGACGGATCGCAGTGCCGGACGACCCCTTCCAGGTCGCGCTCGCCGCCCACGTCCTGGGCACAGAAGATCCGTATGCCCTGGGTGCGGCGGACCTGACCGCGGCTGCCGAATTGATCCGCCGGCAGCGACCGCTGGTGCGTGAGTACTGGCGCGATCCGAGCGATCTCGTCGCGCTGTTCGACGCTGGGCGCGTCACGGTCGCCCAGGGCCGGGGCCAGATGGCACGGCGCCTGGCGCCGCTCGGCGTCGCCGCGATCGTGCCGGACGGTCCGCTGCTTGCCTGGTCGACCTGGTTCGTCGCGGCCGCCGACGCGCCCCACCCACGCTGCGCGGCGAAGTGGCTCAACCACGCTCTGTCGGCACCGGTCCAGATCAGTCTGGCCGGCGCCCTGTCGGCGGCGCCGGCCGTTCTGACGGCGTGTCCGCTGCTCGGGGCCGAGGCCTGTGCCGCAGCCCGGCTCGACGACGAGGCAGTCCTCGAGCGGATGATCGTCGCGCGCACGCCCCGGGCACCGACCGGAATCGGTGCCTGGGAGCAGGTGTGGTCGGCAGCACGCCGCTGAGGCGCGGCGCTCGTCACACTCGAGCGCGCTGCGGCACCTACCCTGCATGATCGAGGCCATGGAGCGGGAGCCGACGACCGCAGACACCTACGCGGAGCGGCTGTTCGCGCTCCACGAGCGTCGGCTGGGCCAGTTCCTCGTCCACGTCGTACGCGACCGCGGGCTCGCCGAGGACGTGCTGCAGGAGACGTTCCTCGCCGCCTGGCGGTCGCGCGACCAGCTGGGTGAGGTCGTCAACGCCGAGGCCTGGCTATTCGGCATCGCGCGGCACCGGGCGCTGCACGCCCTGCGCGGCGCACGGCGGCTGCGCCTGGCACTGGAGCGGATCGGTCGCGACGAGCGGACGCCCGACCAGGGGCCGGGGCCTGCCCTCGACGTCCTCGACCTGCTCCACCGTGCGCTCGGCCCGGAGGACCGCGCGCTCGTCGTCCTGCGCCATGTGCACGGCTTCGACGCGCCGGCGCTCGCGGCGATCACCGGGCGATCACCGGCAGCGATCCGCAAGCGGCTGGAGCGATCCCGCGCCACGCTCCTGAAGGAGGCCGAACGATGACAACGACCGCAGACGACGAGCGCCGCGTCGAAGACCTGCTGGCGCCGCTCGCCGCGATCCCGCCGGTCACCCTGCGGCCGGAGCGCCGCCGTGCGCCGGGACGCACCTGGCGGCCGTTGCTCGTGGGCTTCGCCTGTCTCGCGGGTGTGGTCGCAGCGGGCGGCGCGATCGTCACTGCCGGCCGCGATGACGGCGCGCCGCGGCCCGCGACGTCCGATCCAGCGCCGGTGGTCACCGCCACGCTGGCGGAGACGGTGCGGCCCGCGATCGAACTGACAGCAATCGAGGTTGTCGGGCCGCGGGTGGAGTTCGTCGGCAACGCCGACGTGTTCGAGGCGACCGTCCAGGTCCGGCTCCGCCAGGGCGGCCAGGTCATCGCGGAGACGTTCGTCACCGCCACCTGCGGGTCCGGCTGCCGCGGCACCTTCGAGGGATCGATCGATGCGGCGGCCGGTGTCGATGGCCCCGCGACGTTGGAGCTGTTCACGATCTCGGCCGAGGACGGCGCGGAGCGTGATCTCGTCCGGTGGGACGTCGTGCTGGCTGCTGGCGGGTGGACGGCATATCCGCCGTCTACCGACTCCGGGGCGTTCTACGTTCGCAGGGTCGGCGATCTCGTCCACGCCGCGCTTCCGTCGTGCGTCGCGACCGTCGCGATCGGCGACATCGAGGCGCAGACGACAGTCCGAGATGATGTCGCCTTCGTCGCGATCGATCCAGAGACCAGCGACATCCTCGTCGCGACGACCCGGGTCGGCGTCGAATACCTGATCACCGTTGGCGGGCCCGTCCCCGAGATCGCCTGCTAACGCAGCGTCGTCATGTCCCACAGGTCGCTCAGCGCATAGCCCAGCGGATACGGGTCGGCCGGATCGACCGTGGACGTGCGCGTCCCGACGACGAAGCCGCGGCCTGAAATCCGCGGCAGCACTGCCGGGCGCCCGCCGACGGTCGTCGTACCGACGATCTCGACACCGAACTCGGAGTCGATCAAAGACGTCGCTGTGAAACGGGAGCCGGTGGACGCCTGGCCGCGCGCCGCCATGCAGGCGAGCCGAGCGGAGTTCCCGGTGCCGCACGGTGAGCGGTCAACGCGGCCGTTGCAGACGGTCGCGCCGCGGAGCTTCCCCGCCGCCGGGTCGTCGTCGCCGATCAGCATCGCGTACGAGATGAAGTCGATCTCCGGCACCTCGGGGTGCTGGACGCGGACGATGCCGTCAGCCGCTGCCCGGATCGCCGCCGCCGCATCGACCACGTCGCGGGCGTTGGCCCGATCGAGTGACAGGCCGAGTTGTGCCGCGTCGACCAGCAGGTAGTAGCAACCGCCGTAGGCGACATCGACCGTGATCGCACCGAACCCGGGCACGTCGAGCGGCACGTCCAGTTGCTCCACGAAGCTCGGCACGCCGTCGAGCGTGACGCGCTCACAGCGGCCGTCGCGACAGGTCGCAACCGTGCGCACCAGACCGGCCGCGGTCTCCAGCACGACCGTCGTCTCCGGCTCGCGCATGGCGACGGCGCCGGTCTCCAGCAGCGCCGTGACGACGCAGATCGTGTTCGACCCGCTCATTGCATGCGCGCGATCGGCCTGCAGGATGATGAAGCCCGCGTCGGCTTCCGGGTCGGTCGAGGCGAAGACGAGGTTCGCGCTCGTCTGCGGACGGCCGCGCGGCTCGTGGCAGAGGAACCGCCGCAGCGAGTCGTCCACCTCGTTCACGTGGTGGAGCTTGTCCCGCATCGTCGCGCCGGGGATCTCGAACACGCCGCCGAGATAGCAGGTGCCCTGCTCGCCCTCGGCGTGGACCTCGACGCCGGTCAGCGTCCGGGCCAGACGCATCAGGCGGGCGCGAGGGAGACGGCGAGCGCGGCGTCGAGGTCGGCGATCACCGACGCGGCAGTGTCATCGTCGATCGGCAGTAGCGGCCGGCGCACGCCACCGGTCTCGACGCCCTGACGGGCCAGGCCGAGCTTCGCCTTCTGGTTGTACGAGCCCGACTCCATGTTCTGCACCCACGGCAGGATGCCGTCGAACAGCCGGTACGCGGTGGCGTGGTCGCCGGCGTTGGCGGCGTCCATGATCGCGACGTGGTGGCGCGGCAGCACGTTCGCCGTCCCGGCGAGCCACGAGCGCACGCCCCAGGCGAAGTAGTCGACCGCTTGGTCGTCGGAGCCGCACATGACGGTGATGCGGTCGGCGTAGCGGCGCCGGAGGGCGAGGAAGCGGGAGAAGTCGCCGCTCGACTCCTTGATCGCGACGATCTCGGGCACGTCCGCGATGGCGTCGAGGCAGTCGAACCCGATCTCGACGCCCGCACGGGCCGGGAAGTTGTAGAGGATGATCGGCAGGCCGACCGCGTTCGCCACCGCCGCGTAGTGCGCCGCCAGTTCGCGCTGCGACGGTAGCGAGGTGTGTGGGGCCGCCAGCATCAGCGCGTCGTAGCCCAGGTCGCGCGCTGCCCTACCGAAGCCGATCACGTCGCGCGTCGAGCCGGCGTTGCAGCCGGCGATCAGCTGCGCACGGCCGGCGACGACGTCGCGAGCGTGGGCCAGGAGTCGCAGGCGCTCGTCGGTGGTGCAGGCGTAGTACTCACCCGTCGTACCGCACGAGACGATGCCACGAACGCCGCCAGCGAGGACGAAGTCGATGACGGCTGCGGTCGCGTCGAAGTCGATCTCCTCGCCAGCATCGAACGCGGTGACGATTGGGGTGTAGACGCCCTCGATATCCATGGGCGCAGGATATCGCCGGTCCAGGCCGCCGGGGTCAGGCGTGGCCGAGCAGGTCGCGCCAGCGGGGGTCGTCGAGCGGATCGTTCTCCGGCTCGCCGAGCAGCGCCCTGACCTCGATGCGCAACTCGTTGTCGTCACGCGTGAAACGCTTGACGCCATCCTGCTCCACGAGGCTACCGCGAGCGAGCAGCCGGCGCTGGACGCCGAGGTCGAGCAGTGTGTCGAGCACCTCCTGCCCGCTGCAGCCGGCCTCCGCTCCTTCGAGCAGGCCACGGAGCAGGTCTTCGGCCGTCAGCGTGAGGTCGGTGACTTCGTTGATCAGGGCGACGGCGTTCGAGGCGTGAGCCCAGGCCCGCTCGGTCGCCGACCCGCGCACGGCGACGTTGAGGGCGCGGATCTGCGCCTCGAGCGGTCGCTGGATGAGGCCGAAGGCTGGTGTGTGAGGTTCGGGCACAACGCCACGCTACCCCCAAACGCGGTCCACGTGAAGAGGGATTCCCATCGGATCCCCCGAACAGGTGACACAGACGAGCACGGTGCCGTTCCTGCTAGCATCGGCGGCTATGCCGGGCGCCCGGAGAGGAGGACTCCTCGTTGGAGTCGCTCTCATCGCCGCGTCGTTCGTCGGCGCGGGCGGTGCGCAGGCTGATCGGCTGTCCGACCGCCGCGCGGAGGCCGACCGTGTCCAGGCCGACGTGGCCGAGCTCGATCATCGACTGGCCGCTGCGATCGAGGCGTTCAACGCTGCGGAGCTCCAGCTGCAGGAGACCGAGCGCGCGATCCAGGAGAACAGCGGTCAGATCGAGGTCACGCGCCGGAACCTCGAGGTCGCCGAGGATGATCTGTCCCTCCAGCTCGTCGCCGACTACCGGTACGGACAGGTCGACGCGGTCGGCGTGATCCTCGGCGCCGGCTCGCTGGTCGACATGCTCGACCGGATCGACCTCGTGCGGCGCACCTCGTCCCGAACGACGACGCTGATCGGCGAGGTGCTGACGTTCTCGAAGCAGCTCGAGCGCCGCGGCAAGACGCTTGGGCGGCAGCGCAAGGCGCGCGAACGCGCGCTGACTCAGCGGACGGAACGCCGCGCCGCGATCCGCGCTGGGATGAAGGCGCGGCAGCAGCGGCTACGCACGATCGCCGCCGACATCAAGCAGATCATCGCCGAGCGCGAGGCAGCCGAGCGCGCGGCGGCAGCGCGTCGCGCCGCCGCTGCGGTCGCGGCGCAGCAGGCGGCCGCTGAGGAGCCAGCGGCGCCGGATCCGGGCATCGGTGGGTCGACCGGCGGCTCCACCGGCGGCAGTTCGCCGGCGCCGCCAGAGCCAGCTCCGGTCGCGCCGCCGCCACCGTCCGCCGGCGGCTCGTCCGTCGTGGCTGCGGCTCTGTCGCAGGTCGGCGTCCCCTACAAGTGGGGTGGGGCGTCGCCGTCGGAGGGCTTCGACTGCTCTGGGCTCTCGATGTGGGCGTACGCGCACATCGGCGTGTCCCTACCGCACTTCGCGGCGGCGCAGCACGCGATGGGCACGCCGGTCGACCGTTCGAATCTCGCGCCCGGCGACCTCGTCTTCTTCAACGGCGACAACCATATGGGCATCTACATGGGCGGCGGCCAGTTCGTGCACGCCCCGCGCACGGGCGACGTCGTCAAGGTTTCCAACCTCGACGGCTACCCGGGGTACAACGGCGCGGTGCGGATCTAACCCGTCGGGGCGAATGCCGGCCAGGCGTCGTAGGCCGGGTCGCTCGTGAGGCGCCGGATACCCGTTCCGTCGCGACGCGCGATGTAGAGGTCGGCGCCACCCTCGGTGTCATCAGCCGTCCAGACGATCATCCCCGAGTCGGGCGACCAGGCGACCTGCCAGTGGTCGTTGCCGGAGCGTGTCGTCAGCCGGCGCAGGTCAGTGCCGTCGCTCCCGGCGAGCCACAACTCCTCGTTCCACTCGTCGGGAATGCCGCTGAAGCCGTTCTCCGACACGGCAAACACGATGTGGCGTCCGTCCGGCGACCACGAGCCCTGGTGGGCGTTCGGGACGTCGAGCGCGACGGGCGTCTGGGCGCCGGAGGCGACATCGACGATCGCGAGTGATCCGGCGGTGAACTCGCCGAGGGTGACGAGCAGGCGGGTCGAGTCCGGCGACCAGCTCGGCCACTGGCCGCGCAGGAGCCGTCGATCGTCGCTGCCGTCGGCCCCGATCACGCGGACGTCCGCCCGGAATCGGTGCGAGCGGCTGTAGGCGATCGTCGTCCCGTCGGGCGACCAGGCGGGCGAGAACTCGTCGCCGGCGAGGTCCGTCAGCTGCCTGAGATCGGTGCCGTCGGTCGCGATCGTGTACAGATCGAGGTCGCCGCCGTCACGGTCGGAGACGAACGCGATCCGCGTCGCGTCGGGCGACCACGCCGGTGCCATCTCGAGCCCGGCATCGCGCGTCAGCCTGATCTCGCCCGAGCCGTCGGCGGCGGCGATCCAGATGTCGGCCTCGGCGCCGGCCGTCGCGCGCGTGAACGCGATGCGCGCCACGCCCGGCGCCAGTGCAGGCGCTTCGGGCGTCGCCGGGCCGGGCGGACACCCCTGGCAGCCGCGAGTGACGAACGGATCGCCGTCGTCGGACGCGAGCTTGCCGTAGACGATGCCCTGTTGCGCGTCGGGCGTGGACAGGGTCGGCGTCGCGCGTGGCGTCGCGTCACCGCAGCCCGCGAGCAGCGCGGCGGTCGTCGCAACCAGCGCGGGCCACGTCCTCACCGCCGTCATTGTCGCACGGCGCCGCCCGCCCGCCCGCCAGAGCCCGTCAGCCCGGCCGCGCGTCCGGGACGAGACGGCACCGCGCCGTGTTTCGCGTGGCGGTGGTGCGCGTGTCGCCACCGCGTGTCGCAATCGTGCCGCGCGCCTTTGCGACGCGGTGCGCACAACACCGCATCAGTACACGGTTGAGGGGTGCCGCAGGGATGTTCGGCTCCCGCCCGACCGCGGCAAGAATCCCGGCAACCGCTGCAACTGCGCCGCGTGTCGCGAAGGCGTGCGGCACGAATGCGACACGCGCCTGTCGCAAAGGCGTGCGGCACGAATGTGACACGGCCCTGCGGGCCTCAGCCCGGCCGCACGACCGGCACGCGACGCCACCGCGCCGTGTTTCCGGACGAGTCGACGAAGCGGACGTCCGTCGGCGCACCGCTTACCCGAGCGCTCCCCTTCAGGCGCCGCCGCTTCAGCGTCACCGCGTTGGCGCCGGAGCCGATCACGACGTTCACCCACGGCGTACCGGCGTCGGTGACGGTCCAGCGCAGGCGGCCGCCGCTGACCGTCACCTCGACGATGCGCGGCGGGTCGGTGTCGCGCCCGACCTCGATCTGGCGCGCGTCATCGAGCCGGGCGCTGTTGCCGGCGAGGTCAGTGCCTTTCAGGACCACGTTGTACGTGCCGGGCGGCGTCACGCCGGGCGCCCAGCGGACGGCATGCGTGCCGCTGCTGCGCAGACCGACGTTGATCGACTTCGATGGACCGCCCTCCCGCGCGAACACCACCGTGACGCGCGTCGGCTTCGAGAGCGTGAAGCCGACCCTGACGCTGTCACGGAACCCGTCCGCCGGCACGGGATACAGCTCCCGCATGCCGCCGGGGACGAGGTCGAAGAGCGGCGGCTGGACCCGGTACTCACCGAATGCCAGGCCGTAGTCGGCGAAGACGGCACCGTCCGTCAGCTTCCCGAGTTGGGTCAGCTGCTCGGTGTGGAGGTCGTGGTACTCGAGCGGAGCCTCGCGTTGCTCCGAGTACCGCGACCAGGCACCGGTGTCGTAGCGGCCGAGCCGGCCGGCGGCTGTGATGCGCGCCGCGTCGGCGAGCGCCCCGTACTCCTCGGCGCCCGTGAGCAGCCGGACCCGTTCGAGGCCGATGATGACCTGCAGATCGGCGTTGAGGACCCGCAGGCCGGGTTCGAACGGGTACAGCGGGAACCAGACGTCGTCACCCGCGCCGACGTCGCTGACGGCGACCGCCCGCGCGAAGCGGATCGCCGCGTCACGATACCGCTCGTCGCCCGTCAGCACGAAGCCACGGGCGAGCGCGTCCATCGCGAGGCCGTGGGCCATCGGGCTCGACCAGGGTGGAGCGCCGCGCCCCCACTCGAAGAGGTACTCCGTCGTCAGCGCGTCGCCGCGCGGCACCGACAGTTCGAGCGCGGCGTCCAGCAGTCGGATCGTGGTCTTGGCATCGCCGTGGCGCGCCGTGTCTCGCGCGAACCACCACGACGCCAGCGGCTGGATCCGCAGGCCCTTGCCCGGGTAGCGCTGAAACGTCAGCGAGTCGATTCGGAGGCGAGCGTTCGCCCGCGGCAACCCGTTCGGCAGCTCCTCCACATTGACGGCCAGCTCAAGGAAGACGGCGCGAGCGCGCTCCGGCGTGAAGCCGGTGCTGCGCGCGATCTGCACCGTCGTCGCCGCGACGGCCGCGAGCTCCGCGCCGGCTGGCCCACCGAGACGGCGCGCGAGCCGCCGGGCCCGGCTGAGGAGTCGGAGATACTCGCGGCGCTGGGCTCCGGGGATTCCGCCGTCGATCAGCGCCTGGCCGACGGATTGCGCCGCGGTCGGCGCGTGGACGGCGGTGAACGCGCGCGGGGACATCAGCGCCGGCGGCGATCCGGGCGGCTCGAGTTCGATCGGCGGCCCAGCGGCGAAGGCGGCTGGTGCGGCGATCAGGGCCACGGCGAAGGCCGCGGCGAGGGTGACGTGGCGCCGCGTCACACGGTCAACTATACCCCTGCGACTTGATCGGGTCGTCAGCGCGGGGACGGGCTACGATGCCCCGGTGACCGCCGCCGAGGTCGCCTGGACGCTCTACCGCGAAGGACCGGGCCGCCACGCCGAGGCGACGGAGTTGGCACGTGGCATCGTCGAAGACGGCGCCGCCGCTGCGGACGATGTCGCCCGGGCCGGGACGCTGCTGTTCGCAGCCGGGGACTACGACGAAGCGGTCACTGCCTGCCGCCGCGCCGTCGCCGAGGGTGCCGCGCCGCCGCTGCTCGCCTACCTCGACACGGCCTGTGCATTGCGGGCCGGAGACGGCCGCGCCGCGCGGGTCGCTCTCGCCCGTCACCTGGCGGCGACGCCCGATCCCCTGCAGGTCGATATGCCCTGGCTCGCCGCGATGGCCGGAGCCCCGGTGCTCGCGCTGCGCACGGCGCGCCGCGCGGGGTTGTCCTGGCCGCGGGCGGCGAGTTACGCGGCGTACGGCGCCTGGCACCGGTCGCCGCAGCGCGCCTGCAAGGCCGTCTGCGCCCGCTGAGCCAGACGCTTCCTACACTGCCGCGGCACCGGCGTTCAGGAGGACTTGCGGCGTGAAGATCGCGATCTGCGTGAAGGAGGTGCCGGATCCGACCGCGGAGAAGCGGATCGATCCCGGCACGAATCGGCTCGTCCGGACGGGCGAGAACACGCTCAACCCGTACGACCGTCATGCCATCGAGGAGGCCGTGCGGATCAAGGAGTCCGGCGTCGAGACGGAGATCTCCATCGTCCTCGTCGGTCCGGCCAGCGCGGCGCGCACCGTCGACAAGGCACTCGCGCAGGGTGGCGACCGCTCGGTACACCTGGCGGACGACGGGCTGGCCGACTCCGACATCCTCGCCACCAGTCGGGCGCTGGCGGCGCTGCTCGAACGAGACGCGTACGACCTCGTCCTGTTCGGCCAGCAGGCGTCCGATGCCGAGTGCTACGTGATGGCCGCGGCCGTCGCCGAGCGCCTCGACCGGCCCTGCGTCTCACAGGCGGCGAGCCTGACCCTCGACGGGTCGACGCTCCGGGTGAAACGGCAGGTCGAGACGGGCTACGACACCGTGGAGATGCCACTGCCGGCAGTCGTGTCGGTCTCTGACGCGATCAACGAGCCTCGCTACCCGTCGCTGCCGGCGATCATGGGGGCCAAGCGCAAGCCGCACGAGGTGCTCTCCCTGGCGGACGCCGGTATCGACCCCGACACGGTCGGCGGCGCGGGATCGCGGACGACGGTGCGCGGGCTGTCGAAGCCTGCCGGGCGTGGCGCGTCGGTACGAATCGAGGACGATGGCACCGCCGCCGAGAAGATCCTCGCGTTCCTCGTCGAGAACAAGGTGGTGGTCTGATGGCCGGCATCCTCGTCTTCGCGGAACTGCAGGGCGGTGCCTTCGCAACCGGCTCGCTCGGCCTGCTCGAGGAGGCGGAGCGGCTCGGTCAGGCGCTCGGCGAGCCCGTCCACGCGCTGGTCTGCGGCGACGTCGACGGATCGCAGGCCGCGGCGCTCGGCCGCCACGGTGCGACGGTGGTGCACGTCGCCGCCGGTGGCGGCTACGGCCTGGCCCAGCCGATCGTCGACGCGGTCGCGACGCTCCAGGCGGCGGAGTCGTTCCGCTACCTGCTGTTCGGCGCTTCGATCGCGGCGTCCGACGCGGCCGCCGGCGCGGCCGTCCGCCTCGACGCGGGCCTCGTGATCGACGCGGTCGAGTTGGCTGCCGACGGTGGCGAACTGGTCACTCGCCGGGCCGGGCTCGGTGACTCGGTGCTCGCGCACTGCGCCTTCACGACCCCGGTCGGGGTCGTCGTCGTCCGCGCGAACGCGTTCGCGGCCGCAGAGGACCGGTCGGGGCCGGACGCCGAGCTACGGACGTTCGCGCCGGAGTTCCGCACCTTCTCGACCGCCGCCCGGATCTCGGGACACGAGGAGGCCGAGCAGTCCGGTGTCGACATCGGCGAGGCCGACGTCCTGGTCGGCGGCGGGCGCGGTCTCGGCAAGGCAGAGAACTTCGCGCTCTGCGAGGCACTCGCCGCAGCGCTTGGCGGGGCGGTGGCGGCCACGCGCGCCGTCGTCGACGCCGGCTGGTATCCCTACTCCTCGCAGGTCGGGCAGACCGGGAAGATGGTCTCGCCGCGCTGCTACATCGCCGTCGGCATCTCAGGCGCGATCCAGCACAAGGTCGGCATGCAGTCCTCCGGCCTGATCGTGGCGATCAACAAGGACGCGAACGCGCCGATCTTCGACTTTGCCGACTTCGGCGTCGTCGGCGATCTGCATGCGATCGTGCCGAAGCTGACCGAACTGGTGAAGGCGCGCGGCTAACCGACGCCGAGGCCGTGGAGCAGGCGGCTGACCGTCGCCGCCTCCGGCAAGAACAGGAAGCTGAAGGCGCACGGCTCGCCCTCGACGGCGACGGACGTCTCCATGTAGAGCGCCTGGTCGGCCGCCTCCACGGTCATGATCACGGCTGTCGAGACGATCGAGCCGAGCATGTCGTGGGCGATCACCGGTGGGCCCGGCTCGATCGCGACGCCGGCCATCGTTCCGATCGCAGATGTGTAGCTGGCCGCGAGGATGTTGCCGATCTCCTGCAACGCCGACTCGCCCATCTCGTCGTGCGGGCTGCAGCCGAGCGCACCGCACAGCGTCTCCGCCGCGTCGTGGTCGAGCACGAGCAGGACGGCCGCCGGGACGTCCCCGAGCACGGGCAGGAAGACGCCGAAGACCATCTCCTCGACGGCGCCGATCCGTTCGGCGAGCTCGCCGATCGGGACGAACTCGGCGTTCGGGACGTTGATGTCGATCGAGTGGCCGACGAGTGCGGCCAGTGACGTGGCGGCGCTACCGGTGCCGACGTTGGCGATCTCACGGATCGCGCTCATCTGAAGGTCGGAATACTCCATCCTGCAGCCATCGGCAGATCCGGGCCCGAGGTTCAGCCTTGTTCGGTGTCGATCTCCTCGAGCCGCTGCAGCCTCAACGCGATCTCGATCATCAGCCATTCGCCCTCGCGCACGTCGAGGCCGGTGATCTCCTCGATCCGCCGGAGGCGCTGGCGGAGGGTGTTCGGATGGACGTACAGGGCCTGCGCGGTCGCGGCGATGTTGCCGCGACGCGTGAGGTACACGTCGAGCGTCCGGGTCAGCTCGGCGCGCCGCTGTCGATCGTACGCGAGCAGCCGTCGGAGCGCCTCGCGATGCTTGTCGCGGGTCCCTGCCGCCGGTTGCACGCCCAGCAGATACTTGTACGGCCCGAGTCCGTCGAACGTCACGACCCCCGGGCCGCTGTCGATCACCGGCGCTGCCCGCGCCGCCTGACGCGCCTCCGCGAATCCGGCCGTGACCGCCTCGGCGCCGACACAGGGGTTGGAGACGCCGACGACGAGCGGCAGCCCGGCGACGGCCAGGCGCAGGCGGTCGACGGATTCGGTGCCCTCGGTCCCGAGCGCCGGGACGAGGCCGCGGCCGACGTCGTCGCGACGATCGAACAGCACGCCCGGCAGCAGGCGTGCGACCTCGGCCTCGAATCGCTCGAGCGTCGCGACGCGGTCCGTGTCGGACCGCTCGCCCGGGTGGTGGGCCTGCGCGACGACCGCCAGGCGCGGCGTCGACAGGTCACAGCCGAGCCGCCGGGCCCGGGTCGCGACGCCCTCGTGGCGGCCGCCGGCCAGATCGGCGAGGAAGTCGCGGATCAGGTTCCGCTCCGTCAGTCCGTCGATCAGCTCGATCTTCTTCCAGCCGACGGCGAGTTGCGCGGCGACGGTGGCCGCGAGATCGGCCTCCTCGTGATCGAATGGACGCTCGGCGCGTAGGGCGATCAGGTGGCCGAGCGTCTCCGCGTCGGCCCGCAGGGGAAGCACGATCGCACCGGCGAACGTCACGTCTCGCGTCACCGCCGCCGCCAGGTCGTCGGTTGCCGTCCGCGGCAGCGAGGCGGGAGCGGTGCCGGCGTCGGGTGCGGAGGCTCGCCGGACGAGGCGCTCGTCGCGGGCGACGGCGTAGACGTGCACGCTGTCGGCGCCGAGCAGCACCTGACCGGTCGTGACTGCCAGCGGCAGGAGTTCTGCGAGCGTCGCTGCCCGGGCCGCTGCTTCGGAGAGGGATGACAGGTGCTCCAGTTCGGTCACCCGCTGCCGCGCCGCCTCGTACAGGCGCGCGTTGGCGATGGCGCCCGCGACCAGCGACGCGGAGTGGATCACGAAGCGAGCGTCGTCCTCGGTCAGGGTGCGCGGCGCCAGCGAGTGCAGCCCGATCACGCCGAAGACCGTGCCCTCGTTCGAGACGAGCGGGACCGACACCATCGACTGGTACTTCTCCTCCTCGAACTCCGGGAAGTAGCGGGCGCGCGGATCCTGCAGCGCGTCGGAGGGGATGAAGATCGGCTGGCGGTGTTCGACGACCCAGCCGGCGAAGCCCTCCCCGGGGGCGAGGCTGGCCCGGCCGACGGCGGCGGCGTACTGGCTCGAAGCGGCGCGCAACGTCAGCCGACCGCCGCGCTCGACGATCCAGACGAAGCAGGACTGCGCCTTCACGCCCTCACCGATCAGGCGCACGACCGCCGACAGCACCTGCTCGAGGTCGACGGTCGAGGACACCGTCGAGATGATCTCGTAGAGGATCCGCCGCTCCTCGGCCGGTGCCAGCGGATCGCTGCCCAGGCCGGGCGACGTCTCGTACATGGACATCGCTGGCAGTATGCCCCGGTGCCATCTGTAGACGCGCTCGCGCCGACCGCGATGGCGGCGACGAGCCACCCCCTCGCCGTTGCCTCCGCCCTCGACTGCCTGCGCGCCGGCGGCAACGCGGCCGACGCGGCGATCTGCGCCGCTGCGGTCCTCTGCGTCGTCGAGCCGATGTCGACCGGCATCGGTGGTGACGCCTTCGCCGTCGTCCACCGCGACGGTGAGGTCACCGGCCTGAACGCCAGCGGTCGCGCGCCGCTCAGCGCCGATCCCGAGGCCCTGGGCGACGCGATGCCGCTGACCGGGCCCCGCTCGGTGACGGTGCCGGGTGCCGTTGCCGGCTGGCAGGCCCTGCTGAAGCGACACGGCACGTGGGGTCTCGATCGCTGTCTGCGTGATGCGATCGACCTCGCCGATGGCGGCTTCGAGGTGGCGCCGGTGATCGCGGAGATCTGGGGACGCGTCGCCGGCGACCTCGTCAGCGAAGCGGAGGCCTCCCGTGTGCTGCTACCGGCTCCGGTGGCGGGCGACACGTGGCGCTCGCCGGACCTCGCCGGGACGCTCCGCCGGATCGCCGCCGAGGGCCCGAACGGCCTCTACCGCGGCCCGGTCGCGCGTGCCATCGCCGCTGCGACGTGGCTGACGGAGTCCGACCTCGCGGCCGTCGGCGCGGACTGGGTCGAGCCACTGCGGCAGGAGTTCGGGGGCGCGACCGTCTGCGAGTTGCCACCGAACGGGCAGGGCGCGGCGGCGCTGCAGGCGATGGCGATCGCCGACGCGTTCGACCTCGGTGCGCTCGCCGACGCCGACCGCGTCCACCTCCAGGCGGAGGCGATGAAACTGGCCTTCGCCGACGCGTACCGGTACATCGCCGAGGAGCCGCTCCCCGCCGGCTATCTCGATGCCGCCTACGTGGCGGAACGGCGGGCGCTGATCGATCCCGCCAGGGCCGGAACGCCCCAGCCTGGCGCGCTGCCGCGGGGCGGCACCGTCTACCTCTGCGTCGTCGACGGCGACGGCCTGGCCTGCTCGCTCATCCAGAGCCTGTACATCCGCTTCGGGTCACGAATCGTCGCGCCCGGAACCGGCGTCCTGCTGCAGAACCGCGCCGCCTGCTTCACCCTCGAGCCGGGGCATCCGAATCGCCTGGCGCCTGGCAGACGTCCGTTCCACACGATCATCCCGGGGCTGCTGCTCCGCGGGGGTAATCTGCTCGGTCCGTTCGGGCTGATGGGCGGCCACGTCCAGCCGCAGGGCCATCTGCAACTCGTCACGAACCTGCTGCAGCGTGGCCTGAGTCCGCAGGCGGCGCTCGACGAGCCGCGCTGGCGGCTCGACCGCGATAGCGACGGCTGGCTGCTCTGCCTCGAGCCCGGGCTGTGGTCGGTCGCGGACGAACTGGAGCGCCGGGGACACCGCGTCTGGCGCGATCCCGATCCGACGAGCTACGGCGGCGGGCAGGTGATCCTCCGTCGCGGCGACGGGTTGGCGGGCGGATCCGAGCCGCGCAAGGATGGCGTGGCGGCGGGGTTCTGATGTCGCGGCGTCACGATGGACGACGCGAGCCGGCGTCGCGGACAGTGGCGAGGGCGGCACATGGTAGTGGTACGAAGGGCAAGCCCTCGCGTCCCACGCATCGCTATCCTCCCGACCGGACGTACCACAATGACGCGTTTCATCGACTCGAACGTGAGGCGGATTGGATGGGATGCCGGTCGTTCCTCGCCGCGCTGATGGTGGTCTTGGTTTGGCCTGCCACTGCGCTGGCTGAAGGCCTCTTCTTCGAGGTCGAGATCCTTCCCGACGCGACGTCACGCGCGTCCGCGTCCGCGTACGACATCTCGACCATCGAAGCCGAGCGGCGCGCGGCACTTGAGCCCGCGCTCGGCGATCTCTACGAAGAACTCACGTCGAACATGCCGGCGGTAGTGAGCGGCGTCTGGCTCGACAACACGCAGAAGCGCTGGATCAGGCTCGCCGTCGCGAGTTCGGCGACCGACGGTGAGCAGCAGATCGTCGTCGATCTCGTCGACAAGGCCGGCCTCACCGACGAGACGGAGGTGACCCGCCGCCCTGTCGCGATGAAGGATCTCCTCGCGCTGATTGACGAGGTCTGGCGCCGCACGGCCGGTGATCGGGAGGTCGTCTCGGTCGGCCTCGAGCCGCAGGTGCCCCGCGTCGTCGGACGGGATTGATCGCCTACCGCCCTGAGCAACCGTCAAGACCCGCCGCTTGCTCGGCCGTTCAGTGTGGACCGCCTCTGCGCGGCGGGATGAGGATCACCGGCCCCAACACCTGCACCGGCGGGTTCGTCGCGCGCCGTTCGGCAACCGACATCGACGTGCTCACCGCTGGGCACTGCACGGAGGGATCCACGGCGGAATGGTCAGCGAGGACGACGAATGGCGTGGTCGTCGTTGTTGGCGGCGGGCATTCCGTGTTCGTCAACGGCTGCTCGACGACGCCGTGTTTGACCGGCGACGCCGGCCTCGTCCACGTGCGGCCAAGTTCGAACTGGGACACTCGGGGCTTCGTCTACGTCGAGGCGAGCGCGAGCACCGTGAGGGACCCGAGCTATTCCATCAATGCAACCGCCATTCCGATTGTCGGGGTGTTCCTCTGCCACACCGGCGCGGGCGGCAGCCTCTCGGACACCGACTGCGGCACGGTCACCTCCTACCCAGACGCGTTCCAGGCGACAACGGGCCGCTACTACGGCGGCATGGCCGCGAGTACCGATCTCGCCGTACACTTCGGTGATTCCGGCGGGCCGGCGTGCAAGGTCGGCAACGCCTACGGGCTGGTGTCGCACGGCGCCGGCGGCCCGGCCCGTATCATGCGGGTGAGACCGGCCGAATCCGTCACGGGAACGTCGATGGCCGTCGCACCGGTCGAGGCCGAGGTCGCACCCATCGACGTTGGGGACTGTGCCGAATGGTCGGCGCCGGCACCGACCGAACCCCTTGTACGGCGTCCGAGCGGTGACGTCGTCGAGGTGACCGTGTGCCGAGTCGACGATCACGACGGGCCGATCCTCCGCGGGTCGTTTGGCGCCGCCACCGCTGCGATCCTCGACCAGCGCCCGATCGTCGTCGCAGCACCAGGCGAGGACCTCGCATGTCCAGCGGGAGTGGTGCGCCGCGCCGGCCCCGCGACG
>VFJZ01000036.1 GCA_009885805.1 Actinomycetota bacterium | reverse complement strand
GAGGAAAGTCCGGACACCACAGGGCAGGGTGCTGGGTAACTCCCAGGCGGGGAAACCCGACGGCAAGCGCAACAGAGAGCAGACCGCCGGCGGCTCCGGCCGCAGGTAAGGGTGAAACGGTGCGGTAAGAGCGCACCAGCGGTCCCGGTGACGGGGCCGGCTAGGCAAGCCCCATCCGGTGCAACGCCAGACAGGGACGATGACGCGGCCCGCCGAGTCCCGGGTAGGCGGCTCGAGCGGCCCGGCAACGGGTCGCCCAGATGGATGGCTGTCCCCGACAGAATCCGGCTTACAGGCCTGCTACGGAAAACCCCCGCTAACGCGGGGGTTTTCTATAGGGTGAGTTGCCGGCGAGTCGTGACGGTCATGCGCTGCCGTCCCGACCAATACGCCGCCGGGCGACGCGGCAACGACGGTCATCTGAACGGCCGTGCCGGCGTAAGGGCTCGTGCCCTGACGGACGCGCGTCTGAAGCCTCAGGCCGCGGCTGGTAAAGGAGCAGCGGCTGCACGTGCAGGGGCCCCGGCAAGCCGTTGCCGATGCACGCTAACGCCGTCCGGGTGGCCACTCCAGGCTGGTTTTCGTCGCCGCTGGCCAGTCGGCGTAGGCCTCGGTTGGACGATCCGTCGCGACGGAGACCGAGGCCCCGAAGCTCGCAGCACGCGCGTTGACCGGATAGTGGATGACCTCCACGGGAACGCGGGCACCGATCATCAGGACCGCGCACGGACCTCCCCCCGCCCCGACGAGTACGTGGTCGGTGCCGGCAGGGCAGTGGAAGAAGTCCCACGCGTGCAGCATCCGTTCCTCGTCATCGACGATCAGGAGGCATTCCCCGCTCAGCACGAGGAAGTCCTCCTGAGCGTTCTCGCGGTGGTAGCGGCAGCTCGGCTGCCCGGGTTGCAGGACGTGAATGTTGACGCCGACCTGCGGGAACGGCGCGCCCTCTGACTCGAACCGCACGTACGAGCCGGCAACCTCGTGACGGAGGGCCGGTGCGTCGGCCACGTTGACGACGAACCAATCAGGCATGGCTGCAAGCCTACGCGACGGCGTTAGCCGCCCGGCGTGAAGCTCACCAGTGCCGACCGGCCACCGGCGCCGTCCGTGTGGATGCTGAGGAGCGGGCCGACCCCGGCCGCATAGAACTTCAGCTCCTGGACCTTCGGCTCCGTCGGCACGAGATCGCGGGTCATCAGGACACCGGTGAAGTGCCCGAACGGCACCTCGACCTGTTCCGCGCCGACCGTGACGATCGCGCCGCGGCCCTCCGCGTGCCCCTTGTAGTACTCCTGCCGATAGGTCATGCCGGGCGTCGCCCGGAACGCGCCGCCGTCGAGCCGGCGGATCCGCACCAGCAGTATCCGCCCGCGGCCGTCGAGCACCACCGCGCGCACGGCGCGTCGCTCCTCCTGCTCTCCGGTCGTCCGCGCGGGTTCGGTCGCTCCAGGCACTGCTGCCCAATGATCCCCGACTCCGGCGGAGCTCGCACCTGACGCGACGCACCCGAACGTCGCTTCCCTTTCCCCGACGCATCGGCGACCATTACCTCATCACGATCCGTGGGAGGGGCACTGATGGGCGCAATGCTCGGGCCAGTTTCAGCGTGGGAAGATCGCGGTGTCGAGCGCTCCGGCACGCTGCCGAGCGACTGGTACACGTCGCAGGAGCTCCACGATCTGGAGCAGCGGACGCTCTTCCGCGAGGTCTGGCAGTGCGTCGGCCGCGTCGAGCAGGTCGCTGAGCCCGGTCAGTTCTTCACCTGCGAGGTCGCGACCGAACAGGTCGTGGTCGCCCGCGGGCGCGACGGCGAGTTGCGCGCGATGTCGAACGTCTGCCTGCACCGCGGCGGGCCAGTCGCCATGGGCTGCGGCACGCGCAAGGCGTTCCAGTGCCCGTACCACGGCTGGATGTTCGAGCTCGACGGCCGCGTCCGTCGCACGCAGGGCATGGAGGGAACCCTCGACTTCGATCCGGCCTCGATGCGACTGCCGCAGTTTCACGTCGGCACGTGGGGGCCGACGGTCTGGGTCGCGCTCGAACCGACGGCGCCCCTCGACGAGTGGCTCGCCGGCATCACGCCCCGGCTCGCCTGCTACCCGCTCGACGAGCTGCGGTTCGTCGGCGGCCGGCGCTGGGAGATCGACTGCAACTGGAAGCTCTACGTCGACAACTACATGGAGGGGTACCACATCCCCTTCGTCCATCCCGGCCTCAATCAGAGCCTCAGCCCGTCGGTCTACACCTACGAGCTCGGCCGGTACTCGAACGAGCAGTACGCGGCCGAGCCGCACCCGCGCGGCCCCGGGTCGCGGGTCGCCGGCATCCTCGGCGGCACGCAGGAGTTCCGCGAGCTGAAGCCGCCACTCCCGGGCCTCGACGAGGCCCAGCAGTCGGGGTACTACTTCACCTGGGTCTATCCGTTGACGACAGTCAACTTCACGCCCGATGGGATCCTCATGTTCACGGTCCGGCCGCTCGCGCCCGAGCGGACGGAGTCGCGGTTCATGTGGTGGCTCCCGGAGGCGACGTCGTTCAAGGACAGCCTGCTGCAGGCGGCGCTCGTCAACTTCGGGCACCTGGTCAACACCGAGGACTACGAGATCTGTGCGCATGCGCAGCGCGGCATGCGTTCGCAGGTCTACCGGCAGGGCCGCTACGCGGCGAAGCAGGAGATGTGTCTCCACCACTTCCACCAGCTGCTCGCGGCGCAGATGCGGCCGCACCTCGAGGCCTGGGACGCAGAGCGCGCGACGCCGTCACCGTTGCCGAACGGCAACGGGCACGGCAGCCACCCGCGGTCGGTGGTGCCGCGGTGAGCCCGTGGCAGAACGCCGCCGAACTACGGGGCGTCGTCGTCGCCCTGGTGGAGCGGTTCGCCGCGACGCCGCAGGGTGCGGCTGCGGCCGTCGCCGCACGAACGCTGGGCGACTCCCCGGCGATCGAACTCGCGCTCACGGACCCCGACCTCGTTCTGCACCTCGACCTCGCGAACGGCACGATCGGCGACGGCCCGTCCGACGACGCCGCCGTCCACGTTGCGTTGCCGGCGGCAGATCTCCACGATCTCCTCCTCGACCGCCTCGGGCCGGTCGAGATCTCGCGGCTCGTCGAGGAGAATCGCCTGCACGTCGCGGGGGCTCCGGCCGCCCTGCGCGCCGCGGTCGCTGTCGTCGCCGCGCTGCAGCCGCAGTACGAGCCGGCGCTCCACCAGGTGGGCCTCGGGCACCTGCTCGAGACGCCGGCGCCGATCACCGGGGAGATCTGGGAGAGCCTCGAGAAGCCTGCACCGATGTTTGGCCTGCGCCGGGCGTGGCAGCCCCCGAAGGGTTCGCAGACGGCGGCGCCCTGAGACAAAGGACCACGATGCCCAGGATCACACCGTTTCTACTGGGACGCGCTCGGCGACAGCGGCACGCTGGAGACGTGTGGCTGGCTGCGGGATCGCTACGGGCTGGCCTGGCAGGTGACGCCGCGGCGGCTCTTCGAGATGATGGCCGACCCGGACCGGGAGCGGGCGAGGCGCGCAACCGACGCCATGCTGACCATGCAGAAGCTGGACCTCGCTGCGCTCGAGGCGGCCTTCGCGGGCTGACGGACCGTCAGCCGCCAGGCTTGTAGCTGACGCGCATCGCGACACCTGAGTGTCGGTGGTCGCGGCGGCGGGGGCGATCACTGGCGCGGGGATCGGCTCCCGCAGCGCCGTACGGGCGCCGACCAGGATCGCCACCACCAGCCACGACACGTGCCGGCTCGAGTCGGGACCACCACGAGCGATGGCGGCGGTCAGGCTCCCGGCGTATAGCTGACCAGTTCCGCGCGGCCACCGACACCGTCGGTGTGGACGCTCAGCAGCGGCCCGACCCCGGCGGCGTAGAACTTCAGCTCCTGCACCTTCGGCTCCGTCGGCACGAGATCGCGGGTCATCAGGACACCGGTGAAGTGCCCGAACGGCACCTCGACCTGTTCCGCGCCG
>VFJZ01000034.1 GCA_009885805.1 Actinomycetota bacterium | reverse complement strand
GGCTGACGCCATGTTCCCGCGCTTGCGCGCTGGTGAAATAGCCGTTCTGCTGGTAAGCGTCGACTTCGAGACCGCGGACATCAGGACTGGTAGTAGTCATGCGTAAGTCAAGTATAGCTTTACCTTTGCGGACGTGAGCGATGTCGCCTGATCGGACCTGCGTGATGCCCTCTCGGTCTGAGAGGGGGTCACTCGGGGCCTGCGATCGTCCTCCATTCGTCCTTCCACCCGAGGAGGTGCCGTGATGGTGCAGCAGGGACAGGTGTTCAAGCTGAAGACGAAAGGCGCCGACAGCAAGCCGTTGTGGGCCTACCGGTACCGCCTGCAAGGCCGCGGCTCCGGCCGGCGGCAGGTCGGTGGATTCGCGAGCCAAGCGGAGGCGCAGCGGGCGCTTCGCAAGACGCTCGACCGGCTCCGTCCGGGCGGACGGACGGCGACCCTGACGCTGATCGAGTTCGTCGAGGAGTATCTGCAGGCGCACCCAGGCCAGTCAGTGACGGTGTCGAAGCTGCGCTGGCTGCTGGGCAAGGCGACAGCCGCGCTTGGCGATGTCCGGCTGCTCGATCTCACCCCTGAGCAGGTGTGCACGTGGCGGATGACGATCCCCGACGGTCATCGCTACGAGGCCACGCAGGCGCTGCGCCAAGTCCTCAACCGCGCGGTCGCCTGGGAGCTGCTCGACTACAACCCTGCCAAGCGCGGCGTACCGAACCCGCTCCGGAGAAGCCTTGAGAAACGGCCGTTCGACTCCTGGACCAAGATCGAGGCCGTCGCAGCGCACCTCAGTCCTGTGCACGGACCGATGATCGTGTTCGCTGCCGCCACCGGGCTACGACCGGCGGAGCTGTTCGCGCTGGAGCACCGCGACCTCGACTTCAAGGAAGGCGCAGTCTACGTCCGTCGGGCCTACGCGAACGCGCGCATGTGGCACGTGAAGACGCGGCGGAGCATGCGCGGGGTGCCGCTACAAGGCATGGCGCTCCAGGCGCTCAGGCGCCTCCCGGCCAACCCAAACACACCGCTCGTGTTCCCGAACACGCGCGGCGGCTACATCGATCTGCGCAACTTCCGCCAGCGCCAGTGGCGGCCGGCACTCCTCAAGGCTGGCATTGAGCCGCTTCGGCAACCGTACGACCTGCGCCATACCTACGCGACGTTCGCGCTCCGCGCCGGCCTCTCGGCGTTCGCGCTCTCCCGGTACATGGGCACCAGCCTGGCGATGATCGACCTCCACTACGGCCACCTCGCCAGCGACGGCCGCGAGCACGCGGTCGCGCTGCTCGACGCGCTCGCGCGCGAGAAGCTGGTGGACGCTGGGTGGACGCCGCCGCCGGCACCCGCGAACCCGCATCGCGACAAGCGCGCGCCACAGCACCCAGGACCAAACCACACCGTCGTGGACGTTCGGTGGACGCCACTCACACAACTCGCCGCAGACGACCCGACAAAACGCGGTGCTGAGCAGGCAAAACGCGAAGCCCTCTAGCGGACTCGAACCGCCGACCCCCTCCTTACCATGGGGCGGAGCAGGCGGGGGCAACGGCGGCCCCTGATGTCCCTGGAATCCCTGTGCTCATCAGGTTCGAGGCAGGTCGCGAACGCCCCCGCGTTCCGGGTCGTGCTCGACCGCGTGTTCCCGCAGTGTTCCCGCGGTCCGGACGACCGGCGCTTCGTCCGAGCGCCGGGGTCACGCGGTCGAAAGTCGAGAGCCCGCTACACGCTTACCACCAGTCAGCCGGGGCGCGCGACGGCTACAGCTCGATCCGGTAGCGTGGGAGGAACAGTGTGCCGGTGACGCGGATGTCGCGGATGCGGTCGACCCGATAGCTGCGCAGCTGTCCGCGATCGTTCACGACGGACAGTAGGAGCCGGCCCTCGCGCGAGCGGCGCAGCGCGTAGGGCTCGACGCTGCGCCATCCCCAGCGTCCGTCCTCGGCCTGGTAGTCGATCTCGGCGCGGAGCCGGTTGGTGCCGGCGAAGCGCAGCAGCTCGACCGGGGCTGCCGCCCGCCAGCGGTGTACGCCGCGCGGCCGCACGGCCACCTCGCCGTCGGCGAGCGGCGCCGACGGCTGCGCGAGCAGCGGGGCGCCGGCGAGCCAGGCGAAGACGTCGTCGAGCTGTGCGAGGAAGGTGTCGACGTCGGGCAGCTGTGGCAACTGGTGGGCGAGCATCGCCGCCCAGTCGAGTCGCAGCTGGTCGAGCAGGTCGCCGTCGCGGAGCGACGCGGCCGTCGGCACCGGCATCGCGACGAACTCGCACTTGCGAACCAGCAGCGCCGCGACCTCGCCGGCGCGCGCGGCGACGTCGGCGTGACGATGGGTGTGCACGATGTCGTAGAGGTCGCGCGGCCGGCAGCGCTGCGCCAGGGCACGCAGCTTCTCCGCCAACAGCTCGACCAGCGGGTAGCAGCGCACCCGTGCGAGCGACGGCACGTCCGCCTCGGCCGTCGCGTCGCTGTAGGGGTGCGCAACGAGGCGAGGCTCGGGCGGCAGCGCGACGAGCTCGTCCGTGGTCAGGTCGAGCTTGATCTTCGCCGACTGCGGCTGGTTGAGCGGCCCGCGGAACCCGACCTTGCCCTCCGTCGTCGGCCGTCCACGCAGGTTCCGCCTCGCGGCGAAGCTGCGCTCGTCGATCACCAGCTCGATGCCTCCTTCCTCGAGCACCCACGCCGCGACGTCACGGAAGATCGGCACCAGCTCATCCGCCGCGATCGGGCTGCCTTCGACGACGGTGAAGTCGAGGTCCTCGGAGAAGCGGTACGTCTCGAAGTAGCACTTGCGCAGACATGTCCCGCCCTTGAAGACCCAGCCCGCGAGGCGCCGTTCCTGGGAGATCCCGGCCAGCAGCCAGCCAAGCGCGTGATCCTTCTCGATCACCGCCGCGTCGACCTGCCACTCCGCCCGCAGGGCGAGCACCTCGGCCCGGGTGATCACGAGTGCGTGCCCGTCGCGATCCGGGCGTTCACGACCAGCCCCCAGGCCGGCGCCGTGGCACCGCCCCGCGGCGCCGTCGGATCAAGCAGGGTGACCCCGCTTGGCAGCCGCGCCGCGCACGCGCCAGCGAGCTCCTCGAGGTCCGGCCGCAGCCGCTCCACGAGGTAGCCGAGGCGCTTGAAGGTCGACCCGTTCCCGCTTCGCTCGGCGTACTCCACCAGCCGCGCCGGCGCGCCGGCATCGTCGTCGAGCAGCGTCAGCAGGAGCTCGCTCGCCATCCCGATCCCGCCCACCAGTCGCGGCTCATCGAGCGCATCGACCACCACCCGCGTCGGATCGGCGAACCGCAGCCGCCGCTCCTCCCTCCACACCGACCTCGCGCCCCACCCGAGCGCGTCCGCCGCCGCATGCACGAGCAGGAACTCGTAGCCGGCGACGATCCGATCGGAGGCGCGGACACGGGCCGTGGTCTTCAGCACCGTGGTGCGGAAGACCTGCTCGGTCATCCCCCACTGACGCGCGGCGGTCCACCCGGTGAACAGACACGGCGACCACAGCTCGTCGGCGATCAGGAGCGCGTCCTCGTTCCACGCCCCGGGGCTCGCCGCATCGACCGGCACCGGCACGTACAACCCGCGCCGCACCCGCCGTAACCAGCCCTGCTCCGCCCACCGCGCAAGCAGCCGCGCCGCAGCGATCGACGAGACCCCGAGCACCGCTCCAGCATCGGTCGGCGTCACGAACCGACGCCCCGACGTCACCGCCGCAAGCCGCTCACGACCGTCACCAGAGATCCCCGCCATCTAGGTCATCAAAATACCACTAATTTGCGCTCGATGCGAATTATAGGCGATTGGATCGAGCGATACTCGACCCTGGTTCACCCATCGCGGCCTGTCCATCGAGCACGACCACTCGGGTCGGGCGACAATTCGGATCGTGGACACCGCACGCGAGCTGGCGGAGGCCGAGGCGGCGCTCGCACGACTCGACGCCGAACGAGTGCGCGTCAGCGCGCGGATCACCGAGCTGCGCGCCGGCGAGCGATCAACGCTCGCGCCGGCCGACCGTGTCCGGTTGTTCGGGGAGCTGTTCCGCGGGCGCGACGATGTCTACGCCGTTCGGTGGGAGCGGGCTTCGACGGGCCGTTCCGGCTACGCGCCCGCGTGCCGGAACGAGTGGGTCACCGGCGTCTGCGGGAAGCCGCGGGTGCGCTGCGGGGCGTGCCCGAACCAGTCGTTCTGGCCGATCACGGACGCCGTGCTGCGCGACCACCTGCAGGGCCGGATCGTCGTCGGCGTCTACCCGCTCCGCACCGACGAGCGGTGCTGGTTCGCGGCGATCGACCTCGACGGCGCAACGTGGCGCGCCGACACGACCGCTGTCCGCGACGCCGCCGCGGCGCTCGGCGTGCCGGTCGCGGTCGAGCGATCACGCAGCGGCAACGGCGCGCATGTCTGGGTGTTCTTCGCCGAACCGGTCGACGCCGCAGAGGCGCGACGGCTCGCGTTCGCAGTGCTCACCGAGGCCTCCGCACGACACACCGCGATCGGCCTCGCCTCGTACGACCGCGTGTTCCCGAGCCAGGACGTGCTGCCCGCCGGCGGGTTCGGGAACCTGATCGCGCTGCCGCTGCAGCGCGCCGCCCGCGACCACGGCGCGAGTGTGTTCCTCGACGACCGGCTCCAACCCTATCCGGACCAGTGGCGCTACCTCGCGGGCGTCGAACGGCTCAGCGACGCGCGGGTGCGGGAGCTCGTCGCGCTCGCCGCGCGCCGCGACGGAGGGGTGCTCGGCGTCGCCGAGTACAACGAGGAGCCCGATCAGCCGTGGCGGGTACGTCGTGACGCGCAGTTGCCGCTGCTTGGAGCGGTCCCGGACGAGGTCGTCGTGACGCTCCGCCAGCAGATCTACGTGCCACGCGAGGAATTGCCGGCGCGGCTGGTCGACCGGATCCGGCGCCTCGCGGCGTTCTCCAACCCCGTTTTCCACGAACGCCAACGTTTGCGCCTGCCGGTCGGCCGCGTCCCGCGCGTGATCGGCTGCGCGGAGGAACACCCGCAGCACCTCGCGCTGCCCCGGGGCCTGCTCGATGACCTCGAGCAGCTGCTCACCGCGGCCGGATCGGGGGTCCGCGTCGACGACCAACGCACGAACGGCACCCCGCTTGAGACGACGTTCACGGGAATGCTCAGCGAACAACAGCAGGCCGCGCTCGAGGCACTGATGCGGCACGACTGCGGGGTGCTGGTGGCGCCGCCGGGGTCCGGGAAGACCGTGATCGCCGCCGCAGTGATCGCGAAGCGCGCCGTGTCGACGGTGATCCTGGTGTCAAGCCGCGCGCTGGTCGAGCAATGGCGATCACGGCTCACGACCTTCCTCACCATCGACGCCCGGCAGGTCGGGACGATCCAGGGCGCTCGCCGCAAGCCGACCGGCGTGATCGACGTCGCGACGATCCAGACGCTCGCACGCGATCCGGACGCCGCCGAGACGCTGGAACGCTACGGGCTGATGGTGATCGACGAGTGTCACCACGTCCCCGCCGTGTCGACCGAGAACGTCGCCAGGCTCGCGCCGGCCCGCTACGCACTTGGTCTGACTGCGACGCCGCAGCGCCGCGACGGCCACCAGCCGATCATCCGGATGCAGTGCGGCCCGACCCGCCACACGATCCGAGCCCACCCACCACTCGCGCTGGGCGTGATCCGCCGCCCGACCACGACAACCGCCGAAACCCCGGACGCCGACCAGACGATCCAGCAGCTCTACCAGCACCTCGCCAACGACCGTGACCGCAACGCGTTGATCGTCGCGGACACGCGCACCGCGATCGCCGAAGGCCGCTCGGCGCTGATCCTCACCGGCCGTCTCGACCACCTCCGCCTCCTCGACACCCTGCTGCGCCCGCACGTCGCGCACCTCATCGCACTCCACGGCGGACTGCCGCCACGCACCCGTCGCGACGCGCTCGAAGCGATCGCCCAGACCCGCGAGCCGGTCGCGATCCTCGCCACCGGCCGCTACCTCGGCGAAGGCTTCGACCACCCCCCACTGGACACGCTGGTGCTCGCGCTGCCGGTCGCATGGAAAGGAACGATCACCCAGTACGCCGGACGGCTCCACCGCCCGGCGCCCGACAAACACGACGCCCGGATCTACGACTACGTCGACACCGAGATCCCAGTCCTCGACCGGATGTACGCGAAACGCGAACGCGCCTACCGCGCCCTTGGCTACACCATCTCCGGCGACGCGCCAACCCTTCTGCACCCGAGAAGGGGTCAAACCGCCGAAATTCAGCTCCACTCCAGCGATTCGTGTCTGCCGAGATGATCGCGCGGGAACACCGCGGGAACACGCCGAACGCCTGTTTCCCGTCCGATTCGGCGCCAGGGCCGACAGCGAAACAAGAAAAGCGCCGCAAATGCGACGCTTTTCGGAGAGCCCTCTAGCAGACTCGAACTGCTGACCCCCTCCTTACCATCCCGGATCGTGGTGTCCGACCGAGGGTAACGACGCCCGCCTCTGACCTCGGATTCTCCGTGTTCATCGCGCTCTCCGCTGTCATCGCCGCCCGCGCGTTCCCGGTCGTGGTCGGCGTGCTGTTCCCGCAGTGTTCCCGCGGTCCAGGTGAGCGCACCGGCCGGGTCGCGGCGTCCGCGCTCAACGGTAACACCGGCGAGTGATCTTGATCAAGATCAAGATCAAGATCAAAACCAGCCGCCACCGCCTCGACCGCGGCGGCGACCGCCAACTCAACCGCACCCTCCACACGATCGTCCTCAGCCGCCTCCAGCACGACCCGCGCACCGCCGACTACGCCACCAAAGCGAAGGCCCGCGGAAAAACCCGCCGCGACACGATCCGGCTTCTCAAACGGTACCTCGCCCGGCACCTCTACAGGATCCTCGACAACACCACCCCGACACCGCCGACCAACACCACGATCGGACCCTGCTCATGACTTGACACCGATAGAAGCATCTCAGTCCTCGCCGTGCACGATGCGGCCGCCGACGATCGTCATGTCGGCTTCGAGTTCCGGGAGCGCGCGCACGTCGAGCGCGAACGGGTCGTGGACGAACATCGCGACGTCCCCGAACTTGCCAACCTCGAGCGAGCCCGTCCGGGCCTCGTCGAAGCCGGCGTGGGCGCCGAACTCCGTGTACGTGCGGGTCGCCGTCGCCACGTCGACAGTCTCCTCCGGTGAGAGCTTCGCGCCGTTGCGGTTCTCGCGGAGCACCATGCTGGCGATGCCGTGCCACGGGTTGGTCGCGAACGGCTGCGTGCCGGCGGTGTCCGAATTGCCCGGCGGCTTCAGGCCCGCCTCGATCAGCGTCCGATAGGGATAGACCCGCGCGCCGGCCGGCAGCGTGGACGTGCGGTCGTCGCGCTCGCCGTGCATGAACGCCGCGGTCGGCACCGGGACGGCGCCGGCCGCCCGCCACCGGTCGAGCTCGCTCCAGTCGTCGACGAACAGCCCGGCATGCTCGATCCGAGTGCGGTGGTCGCTCGGCCCGCACGCCAGGTTGACCTCCTCGATCGCGTCGAGCGCCTGCGACTGCGCCGCGTCGCCGATCGCGTGCATCCAGACCTGGATGCCGGCGTCGCGACAGCGCGCGAGGATGTCGACGAGCTCGTTGTAGATGAAACACTGCAGCCCCCAGCCACAGGCCGGCCCGCGTAGCTGCTCGTGGTAGAGGGCGGCGTCGCCGACGCCGTCGAGGAACAGCTTCAGCGCCCCCAGCCGCAGCCAGTCAGGCCCGAAGCCCGTCGCGAAACCGAGCCGAGCGAAGCTCTCGATCGCCTCGACGATTGCCTGGTGCCCGGGTTCGAGGATCGGGTTCACGACCATCCGGCAGGGCAGCGCGTCGGTGGCGTCGAGGCCCTGCCACGCCCGCATCGACCGCGTCGAGGCCGGCAGTTCGTGGATGGTGGTGACGCCGTGCCGCACCCAGCCGTCGGCCGCGGTGGCGGCGAGCGCACCGGCGAGCGGCTCCCGCTCCGGCCACGGCACGGGGAAGAGGTCGAAGCCCTCCTCGATCACGCCGGTCGGATCGCCGCTCGCGTCGCGCCGGACGCGCATCCCGACCGGCGCCACGAATCGGCGGTCGATGCAGGCCAGCGTCAGGGCGAGCGTGTTGACGCTCTGCAGGTGCATGCTCTCCCGCACCACTACCGGGTTCGCCGGCGCCACCGCGTCGAGCTGCGTGCGAGTCGGCAGCACCTGATCGAACGTGCCCTGGCCGATGATCCAGGCGCCCGGCTCGGCGCGGGCCACCGCATCGGCGATCCGCGCCAGCATCTGGTCGACCGGCAGGAACCGCACCGGTACCCAGAAATGATCGGCGAGGGCCGACAGCTCCAGGTGCGTGTGGGCGTCGATCAGGCCGGGCAGCGCCGTCCGGCCCGCGAGGTCGATCACGGGCACGCCGCGTGGCGTCCGCTCGCGCACCTCCTGGCTCGCGCCGATCGCCGTGATGCGGCCGTGCTCGATCAGGACCGCCTCGGCCACTCGGCCGGCCGCGTCGAGGGTGCGCACCCGGCCGCCGACGAGCGCGACGCTGCCGACGTTCACGGCCGCACCCCGGCGACGGCCGGCTGCTCGTCGCGGAAGAGCGCCATCACTCCGTCGGCGAACACGCGCATCGACTCCATCGCCACGTCGTGCTCGCCGTGGAAGGACAGCAGCAGGTCGTCGACGCCGAGCTCGTCGTAGGCCCGCACCTTCTCGAGGCACCGGTCGGGCGTACCCCAGATCAGGTTCGTGCAGATGTCGTCGATGCTCGGCTCGCCAGGCCCGGAGTCAGGCGTGATGTAGCCGCGCGCATCCGAGTTCTCCTCGAAGTTCCGTAACCGCTGATTGATGCGGTGGCCGATCAGCACCTCCGCCGCCTGTGCGCGCGCCCGCTCCTCGGTGCGCGCCGCATAGGTGCCGCGCAGGACGCCGAACCGCTGCGAACCGCGGGCTCCGCCGGCGACCTCGCGGCCGGCGTGGAAGGTGCGGGCCGCCTCCTCGACCACCGCCATCTCGCGCACGAACGGCCACGTCGCCACGTTGTAGCCGGCTCGCGCCGCGCGCTCGATGGTCGGCACCGTCATGCCGGCGATCCACAACGGCGGATGCGGATCCTGGTACGGCCGCGGCCAGACGTAGGACGCGGCGAAGTCGAAGAACCGGCCGTGGAACTCGACCCCTGCGTCGGGCGAGTGCCAGATCTTTTCCAGCACCTCGACGGCCTCCCACACGTGGTCTCGTGCAGTCTCGAACGGGATCTGCAGTCGCTCGAATTCGTACGGGTAGGCGCCGCGGCCGAGGCCGACCTCGAACCGCCCGTGCAGGATGTTGTCGACCGCCGCGATCTCGCCGGCCGTGATCAGCGGGTGGCGGTAGGTCGCGAGCATGACCATCGACGCGACCGTGCAGCGGACGTTCAGACCGATCTGCGTGCAGAGGACGGTCGCGCTCGGCGCCTGCGCGAAATGGATCAGGTGGTGCTCCGGGATCCAGATCACCTCGAATCCGAGCTCGTCGGCCAGCATCGCCTGCTCGAGCATGTCGTCGTAGAGATTCGATCCGCGGTAGTGCTCGGGCGCGTGCGTCCGTTCGTACGCCAGGAAAATGCCGAACCGCATGGACTCTCCGATCGCAGCCTCGTCGGCAAGCCTAGCGCCGCATGCCCGGTAGAAGCCGAGATCAGGCGCCGGTGGCGGGCGCCGCGCCGTACTCCTCGTCGCTGACGTGGTCGCCCCAGACGACGGCGGCACCGGCGTCGTCGACGTCGAGCAGCGCCAGGTGGGTCATGAAGCGGTTGTGCGCGGCGCCGTGCCAGTGGTCCTCACCCGGCTCGAAGAACACGCGATCGCCGGGGCGGAGCACCTCGACCGGCCCGCCGCGGCGCTGGGCGAGGCCGACGCCCTCCGTGACGTAGATCGTCTGCCCATGTGGGTGCGTGTGCCACGCCGTGCGGGCGCCCGGCGTGAAGTGGACACTGACCGCGCTCACCCGCGACGATCCGGCGGGGACGGCGACGGCATCGATGTGGACCGTGCCGGTGAACCAGTCGCCCGGGCCGGTGAACGTGTCGGTCGCGTTCCTCGTGATCTGCATGGCTCGTCTCCGTGGTCGTGGTCCGCGCCCTCGGGGGGCATGATGATCGCTCCGGCGGTCCGGCATCCGCATCGTGCGTCACGCCCGGCGGCGTGCGGTACGGTGCTCGCGATGGCAGCCAGCGGATCGAACGCGCCGCCCGCGGCGCAGGCAAAGTCAACGGCGCGCATCCTCGCCCGCCGCAACCTGATGGTGCTGAGCGTCGTCCACTCCGTGCTCTACACCGGGCTGATGATCTGAGCGACGGCGGCGGCGGCCGTCGCGATACGGCTGCGGACGCTGACGGTGACGACGGGCCTGATCGTGCTCGGCGCGGCCTGCCCCTACTTCGGCTCATTCGAGCTCGTGCGCGAGGAGCGCCGCCGCACACCGACCGAGCCCTCCTGACTGCGTCCGGGCCGGTCCGGCCTTCAGGCGAGCTCCTCGATCTCCCGGAACTGCTCGTCACGCCAGTCGAGCGCGGCACGGAGCCCGTGCGCGCGGCGGATCTCCCCGAAGGTGCGTGACTCGTCAGTCTCCGACGCGTCGATCAGCCCCGTCATGGTCGCACCCCAGTCGAGGGCGTGACGGAGGCCCTGCATCTCGAAGACGCCGTTCAGCGCCCGCTTCTGGAGCCGCACGTCGACGGGCGCGACCTTCGAGATCAGGAGCGCGTGATAGCGAGCGCGTCGCTCGAGGTCGGCCGGTGCGCAGACCTCGTTCACCATGCCGAGCTGGAGGGCGCGCTGGGCGTCGATCATCTTGCCGGTGTACAGCAGCTCCTTGGCCGCGCGCATCCCGATCATCCACGGCATGATCAGGGCCGGCGGACCGTTCGAGAAGCGGATCTCGGGCTCGCCGAGACGGGCGTCGTCGGCGGCGATGGCGAGGTCGCAGAGCATCATCACCTCGCACGCGCCCGCGAGGCAATACGAGTGAACCGCGGCGACGATCGGCTTCTCGAAATCGAAGATCGAGCGCTCCCACCCCATGTACATGCGCATGTTGTCGACGATTGCGGCCGGCGGCCGCCCTTCGACCCAGACGTCCTCGTCGGCGATCTCGAAGCCGGCCGAGAAGCAGCGGCCCGCGCCGCGCAGGATCACGCAGCGCACGCCCTCGTCGGCGTTGATTCGCGCGAGTGCGTCGGTGATCTCACCCATCATCTGCTGCGAGATCGCGTTCAGCCGTTCGGGGCGGTTGAGCGTGATCGTCGCCAGCGGAT
>VFJZ01000048.1 GCA_009885805.1 Actinomycetota bacterium | reverse complement strand
CGACCGTTCGCCGCCGCTGGCCGGTCATCCTGGCCCCGACCGCCGCCGCTTCTTTGACGGGCTCCTAGGCGCGGGCTGCGTTGCTCTCGCGCCCGCCGCGCAGCCTCGGCGGCTTCGGCCGCCGCGGCCGCGACGCGGCGGGAGCGGCCTGACGCGTCCATGACCGTCTTGACAGCACCCGGGGCGCACGCGTACGGTGACCGCTCCTGCCGATCGCAATCGCCCGAGGCTCGGGCACGCGAGCCCATCACAGGCCCGCGGGAAGGGCGGACCGTGAACGGACGCGTGGCCTGCAGTACGTACGGGTACCGCTTCCTGTCACTCGAAGCCGCGCTCGAACGTATCGCCGGCAATGGCTTCAGGACCGTCGACATCATCGGCACCCGCCCCCACCTGCTGCCGGAGGACTACTCGGCGTCGGAGCTCCGCGACCTGAGGGCGAGGATCGATCAGCTCGGGCTGCGCGTCTCGGCGATCACGGCCTTCGACGGGCACCCGTTCTGGCACTTCACCGCCGCCAACCCTCGGCACCGTCAGGCGACGGTCGATCACGTCAAGGCGTGCGCCGACGTCGCGGAGGCACTCGGCGCCCCCGTCGTGCAGGCCATCACCGAGGTGCCGATCGCCCAGGACCTGCCGTTCTCGACTGCCTGGGACCACGCGGTGGCAGGGCTCCGTGCCTGTGCCGAGCACGCGGCCGCCAAGGGCGTCACGATCGCGCTCGAGGGCGAGGAGAACAACGTGGTGCGGACGTCCGCGGACATCAGGCGCATGATCGAGGCCGTCGACCATCCTGGCCTGGGTGCGCTGCTTGAGATCGGGCACGCCGCGCTGATGGCGACGGATGACCCCGTGCACGCGGTGGACCTGCTGCGCGACCACCTCGTCTACTGCCACGCCCGCGACAACTACGGAGTCGCCGACGATCACAACGCCCCCGGCGACGGCATCGTCGACTGGGCGCCGATCTTCCGCGCGTTGCACTCGGTGGGCTACACGGGCGACATCGCAGTCGAGTTGCTTGTCCCGAACCCCGACGGTGCAACAGTCAACGGCGCCACCTTCCTCTCCGGCTTCCTGGCCGACGAACAACCGATGCGCGACAGCAGGCCCGGTGGTGCGAACGGGAACCGTCGAGCTCCCCGTGAGAGGGCGCTGCGGGCGCGTCGCGCGCGAACAGTGCACACCCAGCGAGGAGAGGGAAGATGAACGTCACCTTCGGGCTGAACACCTGTTATGCGACCAAGCGCTGGCCCGAGCCGGAGGCGTGGGCACAGATCGCGGCGGACATGGGCGTCCGGCGCGTGCAGTTCTCGTTCGACCTGCTCGACCCGCTCCTGAACGGCGACTCCGAAGCCTACGCCGACACACGGCGGGTCTGCGAGCGCCACGGGATCGCGATCGACTCGGCCTTCACGGGCCTGATCGGCTACTCCCAGAACTCACTCGGCCACCCCTCGGCGCGCGTGCGTGAGCGCTCGCGGGCATGGTTCGAGGCGGCCATCGACGCCTCGGTCGCGCTCGGCGCCCGCGGCCTCGGCGGCCACATCGGCGCGATCAGCGTCCGCCAGCACGCCGACCCTGCCGAGCGCGCGCGCGCTCTCGGCAGGACGGTCGACGCCGTGCGCGGGCTCGCCGACCATGCCGCCGCGCGCGGCCTCGAGTTCCTGCTCTGGGAGGTCATGCCCGTCGCCCGCGAGTACCCTTCGCGGCTCGACGAGTCGCACGAGCTGATCGAGCGCCTGGCCGGGACCGCCATCCCGGTCGAGCTGTGCCTCGACCTCGGCCACATGTGCGCCCACGGCAACCAGGGGCCCGATCGCGACCCGTTCGCCTGGCTCGAGCGCCTCGGTTCCCACACGCGCTGCGTGCACCTCCAGCAGACGGACGGCGAGATGGATCGCCACTGGCCCTTCACCGCCGAGTTCAACGCGCAGGGGATCGTCGAGGCCGATCGGGTGATCGACCTCGTTTCACGGTTCGATCGGGACGAGGTCGAGCTGATGCTCGAGCCGATGTTCGCGTTCGAGGCGGCCGACGACGACGTGCTGGCCGCGCTTCACGACTGCGTGGAGTTCTGGCGGCCCGCCCTCGCCCGCGTCGGCGGCGGCGCGCTCGAGCCCGCCGCGACCGGCACGACCCGGGAGGCGTGAACGATGCGGGAGATCGGCATCGGCATGGTCGGGGCGGGGTTCATCTCGGCCCTGCACGCCGAGGCGTTCCGGCTGGTGCCCGAGGCCCATGTCCGGGGAGTGGCCGCGGCGACGAAGGCCAGCGCTGCGCGCTTCGCAGCGGCCCACGACATCCCCACCCACCATGACGACTACCGGCGACTGCTGGACGACCCCGCGGTGGATGTCGTGACCGTGGCAGTGCCGAACCACCTGCACCGCGACGTCGTCGTCGCGGCCGCCGCCGCCGGCAAGCACGTGATCGTCGAGAAGCCGCTGGCGCGGACCCTGGCGGAGGCCGACGAGATGCTCGCCGCGTGCAGCCAGGCGGGCGTGCTGCTGATGTACGCCGAGGAGCTGTGCTTCGCCCCCAAGTACGTGCGCGCGAAGGAACTGGTCGATCAGGGCGCCCTCGGCCGGGTCTACATGGTCCAGCAGGGCGAGCAGCACTTCGGCCCGCACGCCGACTGGTTCTGGGACATCGAGCGCTCGGGCGGCGGAGTCCTGATGGACATGGGCTGCCACGCGGTCGAGTTCATACGCTGGATCTACGACAAGCCGGCGGCAGAGGCGGTGACCGCGGAGCTCGGCACCTACGTCCACGGCGACCGCACCCGGGGAGAGGACCACGCGGTCGCGACCGTGCGCTTCGCCGGCAACCGCATCGGCCTGGTCGAGACGAGCTGGGCCAAGCGCGGCGGCATGGACGACCGCGCCGAGATCTTCGGCAGCGAGGGCGTGACCTACGTCGACCTCCTGCGCGGCTCCTCGCTCGTCACCTACAGCGAGCACGGCTACGGGTACGCCGTAGAGAAGGCGCCAGACACCCGCGGCTGGACGTTCACGATGTTCGAGGAGATCTGGAACTACGGATTCCCGCAGGAGATGCGGCACTTCGTCGAGTGCGTGCAGCACTCCGCCACGCCGCTCGAGACGGGCGAGGACGGCCGGGCGGTGCTCGAAATCCTCTACGGCATGTACCGCGCCGCCGGCAGCGCTGGGCGCGTGTCGCTCCCGCTCGACCTGACGCCCCAACAGGCCGCGGCCAGCCCGGTGGAGGGCTGGTGGACGTGACGAAGACGATGGAAGGAGCGAGGCCATGAGGCAGCGGCTGATCCAGGTCGGCGTCGGCGGCTGGGGCGCGACGTGGGTCGAGAAGGGCCTGTCGTCCACCAGCTGGGAGCTCGTCGGCTGCGTCGACGCGAACCCGGACGCCCTCACCGAGGTGCAGCGCGTGCACGGCTACGCGGCCGATCGGTGCTTTGCGACCGTCGCGGATGCCGCCCGCGAGACGGGCGCGACCGGCGCGCTCGTGGTCGTCCCGCCGCACCTGCACCTCCCCGTCGCGCTCGACGCGTACGCCGCCGGGTTGCACGTGCTGGTGGAGAAGCCGCTCGCCGACACGATGGCGAACGGCCAGAAGATGGTCGCGGAGGCAGCAGCGGGCGGCCGGACCCTGATGGTGAGCCAGAACTACCGGTACAAGGCGGCACCGCGCGCCGTTGCGCGCATCCTCGCCCAGCAATGGCTCGGCGCCGTCACGAGCGCGACGGTCGAGTTCCGCAAGGCGCCGCAGTTCTCCCTGCCCCTCGTCCAGCACGGCTACGCGCACTACAAGCTCATCGAGGACATGAGCATCCATCATTTCGACCTGATGCGCGCGGTGCTGGGCGCCGAGCCCTCGGCCGTCTACGCGCAGGCGCGCAACCCCGACTGGAGCTGGTTCGCGGCGCCGCCGATCGTCTCCGCGGTGATCGAGCTCGAGGGTGGCGGCCTCGTCCAGTACCACGGCTCGTGGGTTTCGCGCGGCCGCCAGACGACGTGGGACGGCGACTGGTTCATCGACTGCGAGAACGGGCAGGTCGCGTGGGCCGACAACCGTGTTCGCGTCCGGCCCGAGGCCGTCTACTACACCGTCTACCTCGAGGGGTTCCAGGAGCGCGACGGCTGGATGGAGTGCGACCTCGTCGCGGCTGCCGAGGAGGAACGCTGCTTCACGCTCGAGGAGTTCGCGCGCTGCATCGCGGAGGGCCGCGAGCCGGACACGAGCGGCCGCGACAACCTCCGGAGCATCGCCCTGACCTACGCGGTCGCCGACTCCGCCCGCAGTGGGCAGCGCTGCGCCATCGCCGATTACCTGGCCTGAGAGAGGAACCACCGATGATCCGGTACGGCTACAGCGTGCTGCCCTACGGCGACGAGCCGCTCGCAACGTCCTTCGAGCGTGTCGCCCGGTACGGCTACGACACCATCGAGCTGCTCGGCGACCCGGAACGGTTCGACGTCGACGAGATCAACCGGCTCCAGAAGCAGCACGGCGTCAAGCCCGCGTCGATCTGCATGCTCTACGGCCCGGCGACCGACGTCGTCAGCTCGAATGCGGAGACTCGG
>VFJZ01000086.1 GCA_009885805.1 Actinomycetota bacterium | reverse complement strand
GCGCCGCTTGCGGTGCAGCTGTCGGTCGCCGGAGCGTGATGGTGATGCGGTCGGCCCTTCGACCGCGTCGCCCTCACGCGCAGGACGATCCAGGGGCCTCCGAACACCGCGCCATTTCCGTGGCGCACCACTAGTACAACGGCTCGCTGGGCTGGCCGAGCCGTTGGGTCCAGCCCTACGCACCGGAGCAGGAGTGGGACGGCACGGTGTGGCACGGCATGGGCTTCGGCCCAGTCGTCCGCCTCGCGCGCCGGCACGGCTTTGTGCTGGTTGGCTGCGACTCGAGCGGGACGAACGCCTTTCTCGTCTGCCGCGGTGACGCCGCGGCATTCCAGGCTGGCGGCGCTTGGCGCCACTTCGTGCCGCCGACGGGCGGCCTGCCCTTCGGGCATCCCTGGCGGACGCATCACGACCCGCTGCGGTCCGAGTCGGACGGCGACGTCGCGCTCGAGCCTTCTCGCACGCGCCTCGTGCTGCGGCCGGGCTCGAAGCGCCTCGTCCGCGTCCGGCTCGCGAATCGTGGGCGTGTCGCGTTAGCCGGCCTCGGGCCATCCCGGCCGGTTCACATCGCAGCCGCCTTCGACGGCGACCCGCCCGTCCGGGTACCGCAGACCTGGCATGCGGCACCGGGTCGCACCGTCGCCCTTCGCGTACCGGTCCGGGCGCCCGCCGCGAGCGGCGACTACCTGCTCGGCCTGTACGTCGTCCAGGAGGGCGTACGCTGGTTCGGCGGCTGGCCGCCTCGGCCATTGGCAACGGTGGCGGTCACCGTCGAGCCGTAGCCGGTCAGCCCGCTCGCGGTTCGGACCCGGATCGTGGTGGTGGTCCGCGCTCCTGGCGCCAGCGAGGGGCGAGGAGGCCGCGCCGGTACGCCACCACCTCCGGCAGAGGGTGCTGATCGGTCGTCGCTTCGAGCGACGCCCGTAGGAGCAGCGCCCGCGCACGCATCGGCGGCGATCGGGACGCGAACGCCCGCCTGGTTGCGCGTCGTCGTCCGCCGAGCGGCGTGGCAGGCGCATCTCGCGCTAGACCGCGGTACCCGCGGCGTCCGTTCGCAGGCTGCCGTGGGCGACGACATCGTCAGCCGCCAGCGAGATGATGTCCGCGTGGCGCTCCGAATCCGGAGCGAGCTCCGTCCGTGCGAGGACGCGGACGGCGTCGACAGAGGCCGGCGTGATCGTGCCGTCGTGACGGGCGATCCAGAGTCGCCGCCCATTGTTGGAGAGCAGGTCGATGAGGTCATCCGCGGAGGAACCGCACCGCTCGAGCCCGTGCGGCCAGATTTCGGCGATGATGCGCAGGTCGCCGCCGGCACTGAGCAGGCGCTGCATACCACGCAGTACGGCGACCTCCGACCCCTGGGTATCGATCTTCACGACGGTCACGCCCGTCCGCACAGCGACGTCGTCGTCGATCCGACGGACGGCCACCTCCACCGAAACGATCCGCTCCGAGACGAGCTCGAGCCGATGATCGCCGGCGTTGTCGGGCGAGCGCCAGAGCAGAGCCCGCCCGTCGCTCGCGCCGGCGGCTGCGGCATGCAGCACGACATTGCGACAGGAGTTGGCGCGGATGTTGGCTCGGAGAAGGCGCAGGTTCTCCGGCTCGGGCTCGTAGGCGATAACTTCACCCCGTCGGCCCACCAGCCGGCTGCCGATCACCGTGAACCAGCCGATGTTGGCGCCAACGTCGAGAAGAGTCGCGCCCGGTGGCGTCAGCAGGCGCAGTGCGCGGCCGACGTGCTGTTCGAAGCCGACACCGGCGCGGATCTCGTCGGAGATCCAGCGGTCGCCCGTGGCGTGAAGGTGCAGCCGCAGGGCGCCGGCACCGTCGACCGTGACGGGGACCGCCGACCCCGTCTCGGCTCTCGAACGCCAGCGTGGTATTGCCACGTCGCGAGAGCCTACAGTAGCCACTGACCTGCTACCGTCGGATAGGGACGCCCCGCCTGGATGTCGAGCTCAGTCGAACAGCACTCGCCGCTGCTCCGCGACGCCGCGGCGGCGCGCCGCATCCTCCGGCAGATGGTGCTGATTCGCCGCTTCGAGGAGCGGACCGAGGAGCAGTACACGCGGGCCCGGATCGGCGGCTACTGCCACCTCGCGATCGGCGAGGAGGCGGCGAACGTCGGCGCGATCGAGCCGCTCACCGACGCCGACTACCTGTTCGGCTCCTACCGTGATCACGGCACGGCGCTCGCGGTCGGCTCCGATCCCGCGGCGGTGATGGGAGAGTTGTTCGGCAAGGCGACGGGCGTTGCCGGCGGGTACGGCGGTTCGATGCATCTCGTCGACGTCGAGCGGCGCTTCCTCGGCGGCTGGGGCATCGTCGGCGGGCACCTGCCGATCGCCGTCGGCGCGGCGCTCGCGCTCGACTACCGCGAGGCCGACGGCGTCGTGCTCTGCCAGCTCGGCGACGGCGCGATGAACACCGGCGCCTTCCACGAGGCGCTCAACCTCGCCGCGCTGTGGAAGCTCCCGATCGTCTTCCAGGTGATCAACAACCAGTACGGCATGGGTACCTCCGTCGCGATGGCGTCGGCCGAGACCGAGTTGTGGAAGCGCGCCGCGGCGTACGAGATGCACGGCGAGCGGGTCGACGGCAACGACGTCGACGCGGTCTACGAAGCGGCGTCGCGACTCCTGCAGATCGCGCGCGAGCAGCGGCGTCCGGCGCTGCTCGAAACGCTCACGTACCGGTTCCGTGGCCACTCGGTCGCCGACGCCGGGAAGGTGTACCGCACGCCCGAAGAGATCGCCGCCTGGAAGGCACGCGACCCGATCGAGCTGTTCGCGGCGCGGGCGATCGAGGCCGGCGTGCTGACGGCAGATGACGTCGCCGTGCTCCGGCGCGACGTGGATACGCAGGTCTCCGACGCGATCAAGGAGGCGGCGTCGGCGCCGTCGCCCGACGTCGCACACCTCTACGACAACGTCTACGGCGACGCGGGCACCGGCGAGCAGTTCGCTCGCATGGACACGGCTGCGCCATTCGGCGAGCGACGGGAGACGCGCAATTGGCGGACGTGACCTACCGCGAGGCGCTCCGGCGGGCGCTCGACGAGGAACTCGAGCGCGACGACAACGTCTTCCTGATGGGCGAGGAGATCGGCCGCTTCGAGGGCTCCTATAAGGTCACCGCGGGCCTGTGGAAGAAGTGGGGCGGCAAGCGCGTGCGCGAGACGCCGATCTCGGAGGAGGGATTCGTCGGCGCCGGCATCGGCGCCGCGATGCTAGGGCTGCGCCCGGTCGTCGAGATCATGACGGTCAACTTCATCCTCGTCGCGATGGACATGGTCGTGAACCACGCGGCCAAGATTTCGCAGATGTTCGGTGGCAAGATCAACGTGCCGATGGTGATCCGCACGCCCGGCGGTGCCGGTGCCCAACTCACCGCCCAGCACTCGCAGAGCCTCGAGGTGATGTTCGCGCACACCCCCGGCCTCAAGGTCGTCGCGCCGTCGTCGCCGGCCGACGCCTACGGCCTGCTCAAGACCGCGATCCGCGACGACGACCCGGTGCTGTTCATGGAGAACCTGATCCTCTACAACCAGACCGGCCCGATTCCCGACGACGACGGCGACGAGGGGCTGGTGCCGATCGGTCGTGCGAACGTCGTCCGGCCGGGTGATGATCTGACGATGGTCGCCCACTCCTACACGGTGCGCCGCTGCCTGACCGTTGCCGATCGCCTCTCCCAGCTCGGCGTGCAGGCCGAGGTGATCGACCTGCGCTCGTTGCGCCCGCTCGACGTTGACACCGTCGTCGACTCCGTCCGTCGCACGGGCCGTTGCCTCGTCGCCGAGGAGGGCTGGTCGACGTTCGGGGTGGGGGCCGAGGTGGCGGCGCGCGTCCACCGCGCCTGCTTCGACGACCTCGACGCGCCGGTCGAGCGGGTGGGAGGCGCGGAGGTGCCGATGCCGTACGCGAAGCCGCTCGAGATGGCCGCGATGCCGCTCGAGGACAAGATCGAGGCCGCCGCGCGCGGGCTCCTCCGCGACTGCGGGGTGCTCTGATGGCCGAGGAGCTGGTGATGCCACGCCTCTCCGACACGATGGAGCGCGGCACCGTCGCGCGCTGGCTGAAGCGCGAGGGCGACGAGGTGCACGCCGGCGACGTCGTCGCGGAGATCGAGACCGACAAGGCGACGATGGAGTACCAGTCCGACCTCGATGGCGTGCTGCTGAAGATCCTCGTCGGCGCCGGAGAGGTGGCCGAGCTCGGCGCGCCGATCGCGATCGTCGGCGCGGCCGGGGAGGATGTCGCCGGGCCGCCGCCGCCGGCGACCGCATCGTCGGCGCTGCCCGCCGCCCTCAAGGCGAGCCCGGTCGCACGGCGCATCGCGGAGGAGAAGGGCCTCGATCTGCGGCAGCTCGCCGGCCGCGGCACCGGCCCGGACGGACGGATCGTCCGCGCCGACGTCGATCGGCTGCTCGGACGCCCGGTGCTCCCGGTGCCTCCCCCGCAGGCGCCACCGCCCGTCATGGCGCCGGCCGACGCCGAGGTCGTCGAGCCGTCGCGGATGCAGCAGGTGATCGCGCGCCGAATGACCGAGGCGAAAGCAACCGTTCCGCACTTCTACCTGACGGCCGAGATCGACATGGGCCGCGCCATGGAGTTCCGCGGCGAGCTCAACGAGGCGCTCGCGGCCGAGGGCGTGAAGGTCTCGGTCAACGACCTGATCGTGCGCGCCTGCGGCCTCGCCCTACGCGAGCACCCGCAGTTCCATCGATCGTACATCGACGGCAAGCTGCACTACCATCCGAGCGCGAACATCGGCGTCGCGGTGGCACTCGAGGACGGGCTGATCGTGCCCGTGGTCCGAGGAGTCGAGGCGAAGACACTCCGCCAGGTCGCCGCCGAGACGCGCGACCTCGCGCAGCGGGCGCGGGATGGGCAGCTGAAACAGCCGGAGCTCGAGGGCGCGACGTTCAGCGTCTCGAACCTCGGCATGCTCGGCGTAACGCACTTCGCTGCGATCATCAACCCGCCGGAGCCCGGGATCCTCGCGGTCGGCGCCACCGTGGAGCGCGCCGTGCCCCGCGACGGGGAGGTCGTGATCCGGCCGATCATGGCGGTCACGCTCTCGGTCGACCACCGGGCCTCGTCGGGTGCCGACGGCGCGCGGTTCCTGCAGTCGGTGGCCCGGTATCTCGAGGCGCCGATCCTCCTGGTCGCATGAGACGCATCGCGTAGGATTGCCCGGTGGACCTCGCCGACATCATGGCAACGACGTTCGCGACCGTTTCGCCGGAGACGTCGCTCGCCGACGCGGCGCGGCGGATGATCGAGATCGACACGGGCGCCGCCGCCGTGATCGACGACGGCAGCCTGGTGGGGATGATCTCCGAGCGCGACCTGCTGCGGCACCTGTCCGCCGGCGCAGCGGCCGACGCGCTCGTCGCCGACAGGATGACGACGCACGTCCTCACCGCGGGGCCGTCGACGACGCTGCCGGAGGCGATGGCGATGATGGTCGACGGCCATTTCCGGCACCTGCCGATCGTCGAGCAGGGCCGCATCATCGGCATGATCTCGATGCGCGACCTGATGGCCTGGGCGGCGCTACGACTGCGGCACGGCGCGTTCGACGGTGACGACGATCTCGATACCGCCGAGCTGCTGGCGACCATCCATCGCATGCGCACGGGCGCCGCGTAGGCAATAGCAGTACCGGAGGATATACTCCGGCCATGGCCAAGGTGATGGTGTCGATCCCCGACGATCTGCTCGTGGAGATCGACCGACGCGCAGCGGAGCGCGGGACGACGCGCAGCGGGCTTCTGCAGGCCGCGGCACGGCGTGAGATCGCGGAGCCGACCCGCGAGGAACTCAAGGCGCTCCTCGCCCGGGGCCGGGCAGCGATGGCGGGTTACGCACCGATCGACGCCGTCGCGGCGATCCGCGCCGACCGCGACTCCCGTTGATCCCGATCGTCTGCGACGCCTCGGTCGTCGTCCGTTGGTTCGACACCTCGACGGGCGCGGCGCCCGACCACTGCCGGATGCTGCTTCGCGAGCGCATCGCCGGCCGCTGTCGCCTCGCGGTGCTCGACCTGACCCTGTACGAGGTTGGGAATGCCCTCCTGCGCGACGTCGGCACGACGCCAGAGCACTGCGCCGCGGTGCTCGACGGGCTCCCGCGCCTCGCCGAGGTGCTTCGACCCGATCCGCTCGTCCTCCGCGATGCAGCCTGGTTCGCTGCCGAGGACCGGCTGACGTTCTACGACGCGACCTACGTCGCCGAGGCGTTCGATCGCGGCTACATCCTCGCGACGGAGGACCGCGAGATCCTCCGGGCGGGTCTCGGCCTCAACGCCGAGACCGCGTTATGGCTCAGCGACGACGGCGTGAGCTGACGCCAGCCGCACGGCCTCGGTCTCCCGTTCGAGCAGGACGGCCGGCGGCGCTGCCAGCTCCCATGGGCGCAGCAGCGGATCGAACGGAGGCTGCTCGACCACGAACGACCCCTCGCCGGGCTTCGCGCCGCCGCGCCACGAGCGCACCGGCGCCCGGTAGCCCCACACGCTCGACACGATCACGCGGTCGAGGCCGGCCGCCGCCAGCCGTTGGGTGATCTGCGCGATCGGCAGCACGCCGGATCCGATCGGCACGCCGAGGACCCAGGGCTCGCCGTCGTCTCCGAGGACGCAGGCGTGATCCTTCAGGTGCGCCGAACGGACGTGGGGGAGAATCGCCGCCAGCGCGACGATCGGCTCCTCACCGACCATCATCGAGTTGCCGTAGTCGAACAGGGCGCCGACCGCCGAGTGGTCGACCGCGTCGAGGATGCGGGTGAGCTCGGCGCCCGTGTAGTCCTCGTGGTTCTCGAGCAGGAGGCGGACGCCGGCCGCGTCGAACAGCGGCGCCGCGGCGCGCAGGTCGGCGACCGTCCGCTCGATCGTCTCGTCGACCGAGCCGGCGTGGCGCATGTACGTCCGCAGCTGCCCGGCGCCGATGCGCAGGCAGACGGCGAGGATCTCCTCGAGGTGGGCGAGCTCGGTGCCGCTCGTCTCCAGATCGCAGGCGAGACCGCGCGCGTCGAGGTAGGCGCGCACCGCGTCCTGGTGCGCGAGCGATGTACCCGAGAGCTGACGATAGTCCGGTGCGTTGATGTTGATCGAGACGCCGTCCCAGCCACCGGCGGCGGCGAGATCGAGGAACGAGAAGACGTCGAAGCCGGGCGCGTGCTCGTAGTGGAGCCGGTAGCAGTAGCTCTGCAGGAACCGCCTCACAGGCGCTCGAGGAGCGCCGCGACGGCGCTCTCGTAGAGGGCGCTGGCAACGGGCCGCGTCTCGGCGAAGAGCTCGATCCGCCAGGTGCAGTACGCCGCCATCCGCCAGTCGTACGCTGGCCGCAGCGCCTCGAGGCGCTCGACGACGGCGCGGTCGAGGTAGGCCGCGAGGAAGTCTGTCTCCTGCGCCGTGGTCAACGGCTCGCGGCCGTAGAGGATCTGGAACGCGGGGGAGAGGAACGCCGCGAGATCCTCCGCCGGGTCGCCCGCGCCCGGACACTGCCAGTCGATCAGCACGACACCGTGGCTGGCCTCGATCAGGTTGCCGGGGCCGGCGTCACGATGGACGAGGCGTCGGTCGCACGGCCCGCAGCGGACGGCCGGTGGCCGGCGGCTCGCGAGGCGGGCGAAGCGATCACCGTCGGCGAGGATCTCCGGGCCGTCGGCCGGAATCGACCGGAACCCCTCGCCGGGGAGGGCGTGGACGATTGCCAGGGCCCGCGCGACCGCGGCGACATCGTCGCTCCGCCACTCCTCGCCGTGGACGAACCGGTAGACGAGGAACGGCCCAGCGGGGTCGAAGTGGACGAGTTCGGGAGCGACACCGTGGGACTCGAGGACGGCGAGAGCCCGCGCCTCTGCCGGCGGATCGTTGCCGAGCAGTTCAGGCCGTTCGCTCAGGTCGTAGCGCTTGACGACGAGGTCGCCGACGCGCCAGACGGCGTTCGTGTAGCCGCCGACCAGCCGAACCGCCGGAGCGGTGGACGGCAGTCCGAGGCGGTCGAGGTAGACAACGGGGTCGAACGCGGTCACGCCTCACCGAGCTGGCCGGAGTAGGTGTGGCCGTTCGGGCAGTCCGCCGTCCAACCGAGAACGCCTTCCTCGGACAGGGAGTGCACGGCGGACACATCGTACGTGCCGCCGCAGATCGGACAGTGACGAGGCTCCGACGCGAAGCCCTCGTGCTCCGGGCACGTCACGTGCGTCGTCCGCAGCCGCACCCGCGTGCCGCCGACGAACTCGTCGAGATCGGTGGCGTGTGGCGCGAGCGGCGCCGCGCAGGCGAGGCAGTGGGCCGGTTCGACCGTCGCCTCGACGGAGCAGCGGATGTCGGCCTCGAAGCTGGCGCGCGCGGTCGAGCGCGGGTCGAGATCCTCGACCTCACCGTCGAGCGAGACGACCGCGCGGTCCGCCGTCACCCGTCCGAAGCGGATCACCAGGCTCGCGAACAGCCGCCCGTTCGCGGCGCAGTCCGGCCCCGGCTCGCGGATCGTGATCGTCTGGCCGGACAGATCGGCGATCGTCTCGCCCGGCGCCCACGCGGCGACGTAGACGACGTGGCGGCCGCCGTGCCCGGTGAGGTGGATGACGAAGCCGGCTCGCCCACCCGCCGAGGCGCGTCGGTACGACAGGCGTGCGCTAACCAGGTCGGCTCCCTCGCCGTCGATCCGGACGTACGAGGACATCGCCGGCGGCTCCTAGAAGGTGGGTCCCTGCGTGGCGACGGGCAGGACAGCGTCGAGCGACGACACGATCCGCACCTCACCGCCGATGCCGGTCGCATCGAGCCGACCGAGCAGGCCGCGGACGAGCCCAGCGTCGGCGCCATAGCCGTGGCTGGTGGCGACGCGAAAGCGCAACACGCCCGCGCGCCACGTCTCGCCGTGCCAGGGATTGGCCGCGCACATCAGCAGCGCCGCCTCCTCCATCCGCTCTGAGTCACCGAGCGTCAGTTCGACCGTCGCGTGCGACCAGTCGTCGGCTTCGTCCGCGACTGCGGCGTCCCAGGTGTCGACGAGAGTCGGCATGCTCGGATTGTACGCGTAGGATGCCGCGGTGCCGCTGTTGCCACGCGACCACACGGCGCCGTCCGTGTTCCGCCCGGAGGCCCTGCTGCGCGAGGCCCGACGGCAACGCTGCCTGCCCGCGACGCCGGTGCCGCCAATCTGCCTGCTGGATCCCGACGGCGACGTCGCGCGGCACCTCCTGGCGACGGGACTGGGCGTGCGCAACGCCGCCTGGGCCTGCTACCACAGCGAGATGGTCCTGAGTGACGCGGGCGTCGGCGTCGTACCCTGCGCCGTCGGTGCGCCGTACGCGGTGCTCGTCGCGGAGCAGCTCTACGCGTCGGGCTGCGAGCTGCTCGTCTCGGTCACCTCGGCCGGGCGGATCGTGCCGCTCGGCGAGCCGCCGTACTTCGTCCTGATCGAGCGCGCCCTGCGCGACGAGGGGACGAGCGGGCACTACCTGCCGCCCGCGGAGTGGGCGGCGCTGGCGCCGACCCTGGCGGCCCGGCTCGCGCCGCTCGACGTGCTCCGCGGCTCCTCCTGGACGACCGATGCGCCGTTCCGCGAAACGGCGGCCGCGATCGCCGCCGCCGAGGCGCGCGGCATCGCCTGCGTCGAGATGGAGGCGGCCGCGCTCTACGCCTTCGCCGAGGCGCGCTGCCGGCCCGTCGTCTGCCTCGCGCACGTCACGAACGTGATGGCGACCGTCGAGGGCGACTTCGAGAAGGGCGCCGCCGACGGCGCCTCCGCCACGCTCGCGCTCGTGGCGGCGATCGCCCGGCTGGCCCGGGGCTAGACTCCGGCGGCGCGCGTTGTCCGCGCGCGCAACATCACTCCCAAAGGAGCACTGCGACCTCATGGACGTCGATGTCGCCGTTCTCGGCGGCGGCCCTGGTGGCTACCCCGCCGCGATCCGTGCCTGCCAGCTCGGCCTCTCCGTCGCCGTCATCGAGCAGGGGCCGCTCGGCGGCACCTGCCTGAACGTCGGCTGTATTCCGACCAAGGCGTGGGTGCAGAGCGCCCACGCGGTCAAGGATGCCCACACGACGTTTGGCCAACTCGGCGTCCGCGTCTCCGGCGTCGCGATCGACTGGGCGCAGGTGCAGGCGAACAAGCAGGGCATCGTCGACAGCCTCGTCGCCGGCGTCGGCGGACTGCTGAAGGCGAACGGCGCCGCCGTCGTCAACGGTCGCGGCCGCTTCGCATCGGTGAACGTGATCGAGGTCGAGGGTGGCGACAGCGTCACCTTCAAGCACGCCGTCATCGCCACCGGCTCCCGCCCGCTGCGACCGCCGATCGACGGCATCGACCATCCACGCTGCCTCGACTCGACCGGCCTGCTCGCGATCGACGGAATTCCGAAGCGGCTGATCGTCATCGGTGGTGGCGTCATCGGCTGCGAGTTCGCCTCGATCTTCTCGCACCTCGGCTCCGAGGTCACCATTGTCGAGTTCCTCGATCACCTGATCGCGGCGGAGGACGCCGACGCCGTCACGGCGCTCGAGCGCGCGTTCAAGAAGGCGCGCATCGCGCTGCACCTGTCGTCGCGCGGCACGCGGGTCGAGGAGACCGTCGACGGCATGACGCTCCACTTCGAGCAGGGGGGCGAGACGCGCTCGGTGACTGGCGACGTGATCCTCGTCGCCACCGGCCGCGGCGCGAACGTCGAGGACCTCGGGCTGGAGGCGATCGGCGTCGAGCACACGACAAAGGGCATCGTCACCGACGCCGCCCGGCGCACGTCGGTGCCACACATCTATGCGGTCGGCGATGTCGCCGGCTACTGGCAGCTCGCCCACACCGCGTTCCGGGAAGGCGAGGTCGCGGCCGAGAACATCGCCGGCCACGCGGCCGAGGTCTCGGGCGCCGTGCCGCGCTGCATCTACACCGACCCGGAAGTCGCCGCCGTCGGCCTGACCGAGGCGCAGGCGCGCGAGCAGCACGGCGACGAGAATGTCGTCGTCGGACAGTTCCCGTTCGCGGCCATCGCCCGCGCGGCGATGTTCGGCGACCGCACCGGATTCGTGAAGACGATCCACTCCACCACGTACGGTGAGCTGCTCGGGCTGGTCGTCGTCGGACTGAACGCGACGGAGATCGTCAACGCAGGCGTGATCGGCCTCGACGCCGAGACGACGATCGAGGCGATCGGCGACTCGATCGCCGCCCATCCGACGCTGGCGGAGGGCGTCAAGGAGGCCGCGCTCGTCGCGCTGGGCCGGCCGATCCACTTCCCACCCGTACGGAAGAAGTCCGCCGTCTGATGCGGGCGACGCGGTTCCTGATGCCGACGCTGCGCGACGCGCCGGCCGATGCGCAGGCGCTCTCGCACCAGTTGCTCGTCCGGGCCGGTTTCGTCCGGCAGATCGGTGCGGGTCTCTACTCCTACCTGCCACTCGGCTGGCGCGTCCACCGTCGCGTCGAGCAGATCATCCGCGAGGAGATCGACCGCATCGGCGGCCAGGAGATGCTGATGCCGGTCCTGCATCCCGCCGAACTCTGGAAGCGCACCGGTCGCTACGCCATCCCGGAGCTCTTCAAGCTGACGGACCGGGTCGGACGCGAGCTCGTCCTGAGCATGACCCACGAGGAGATCATCGCCCTGCACGCCGCCGAGGCGATCCGCTCCTACCGCGACCTGCCGCAGATCTGGTACCACATCCAGATCAAGGAGCGGGACGAGCCACGCCCCCAGGCTGGCGTCCTCCGCACCCGCGAATTCATCATGAAGGACTCGTACACGCTCGACCGCGACGCCGCCGGCCTCGACGCCGGCTACGCGCTGCACGAGCAGGCCTACGACCGTATCTTCCGGCGCAGCGGCATCCGCTTCTACAAGGTCGAGTCCGATGTCGGGATGATGGGCGGCTCCGGCGCGCACGAGTACATGGCGCCGTCCCCGGCCGGCGAGGACCGTGTCGCCCTCTGCGACGGCTGTGACTACGCCGCGAACGTCGAGATGGCCGTCGCGGTGCCGCGCGCTGCCGAGGCTCCGACCGGCGCGCCGCTCGAGGAGGTGGCGACGCCGGGCGTCACCACGATCGCCGCGCTCGCCGCCTTCCTCGGCATCGACGAGGCGCTGACGGCGAAGTCGGTGATCGTCGTCCCGGCGGACGAGCAGGGCGGCGTCGTCCTCGCCGTCGTCCGCGGCGATCATCGCCTGCACGACCTGAAGCTGACGAAGGCGATCGGCGCGCCGCACCGGCCGGCGACGCCGGAGGAGATCCGGGCTGCCTTCGGCGCCGACCCGGGCTCGATCGGCGCCGTCGGCATCCCCGACGGTGCGGTGCGCGAGGTGATCGTCGACCGCGAGATCGAGCGCGGCGGCTACGTCGTCGGCGCGAACAGGACCGACCATCACCTGCGCGGAGCGGAGCTCGGCCGCGACTACGCCGCGCGCGTCGCCGACATCCGGCACGCCGAGGATGGCGAGCGCTGCGTCCACTGCGGCGGCACGCTGCGCATCGAGCCGATGATCGAGGTCGGCAACATCTTCAAGCTCGGCGTCAGGTACTCGGCGGCGATGGGCGCGCTGTTCCTCGACGAGGAGGGCCGCGAGCAACCGGTGTGGATGGGGTCGTACGGCATCGGCCCGGCGCGCATCCTCGCCTCGGCGGTCGAGCAGTTCGCCGACGATCGCGGCATCGTCTGGCCGCAGGCACTGGCGCCGTTCGACGTCTGGATCGTCCCGATCGGCGACGACGCCCGCGCCGCTGCGGACGACCTCGAGCGCGCACTGACAGCCGTCGGCCTGGACGTCATGGTGGACGATCGCGACCTCTCGCCCGGCGTCCGGTTCGCCGACGCTGAACTGGTCGGCGTGCCGCTCCGCCTGACCATCGGGAAGAAGCTCGCGACCGATGGCGTGATCGAGCTGAAGCACCGGGCGACGGGGGAGGGGGAGACCCTGACGCTCGCGGCGGCGCCGGCCCACCTGCGCGCGCTGGTCGACCAGGCGATGGCATGGTGAACGGCGTCGAGGCGTTGCCGTTCGGCGCGGCCGTCGCGCGGCTGATGACGGACCGGGGGCTGTCGTACCGTGCGCTCGCGAAGCGCAGTGAGCTCTCCGCCGGCTATCTCAACCACCTCGTCCACGGCAACCGCCCGGTGCCCGCCCGCGACGTCATCGCGCGGATCGCCGCCGCCCTCGACGTGCCGGCGGACACGTTCGTCGACTACCGGATGCGAGCGGTCTGGGACGCGTTGCAGCAGCGGCCGGAACTGGTCGAGCGGCTGTACCGCAACCTGCCGTGAAAGAAAGGGATCTGATCCGTTTCTTTCACGCCGCCAGCACGTCGACGCCGTAGCGGCCGAACAGGGCGTGCTCCCGGGTGGCAAGCGTCAGGCCGTCGAGCAGGGCCGCATGTCTCGGGCCGAGGTCGAGGAAGGTCGCACGCAGCGCCGCGATGCCGCCGTCACGGAGCGCGTGCTGGTTCCGCCGGCATCCAGAGCACGACGAGGGTGTCAGCCAGGGAACTCACGACTCGAACGCGGCCAGCAGATCGTCAGGGCGCGGCGCGTCGAAGTCGTCGCTGATCCAGATGCGTCCGGCCGCCAGCCCGAACCGCCGCTCGACCGCGTCTGACATGACCGGAACAAGGCGCACCGCTGGGCGACCCCGCCGCGAGATGACGCCATCCTCGCCCGCAAGCGCTCGTTCCACGAGTCGCGAGAGGTGCGCCTTCGCGTCCCGCATGTTCGCGACGACCATCGTTGGACGTTAGTCGAGCGGCCAGACGAGGCACGGTGCTTCCCGCCGCAGCAGCGCAGCGTGCCGCTGGTAGCGCCGCCGGCCGTACTTTCGTCGGTCGGGTCCGAAGACGAGGACGCCGATCGCGTGCTCGTCCAGGACGCCGCGCACGGCGCGCAGCGGGCGCGGATGCGAGAGGACCGCGGTCTGCGCGGCGATCCCCCGGGCACGGGCGGCGGCGGCGATCTCCTGCTGCTCGATCAGGACCCCGGGGCTGCCGAACATCCGGACGTTGCCCGGTGCCGGCACGCGCATCGCGGGGATGACATCGACGACGAACAGGCGTGCGTGGGCCGCGGCGGCGCTGTCCGTCGCGAATGCGACGGCGTCCTCGGCGAAGCGCACGTCGATCGTCACGAGCAGCACCGGACGGGCCGTCGACGCGGCGATCACCGTCGGCGCGTCGGTGCGCTCGGCGATCGCAGATCTCATCGCACGGCGTCGATGCGCGTCGTATCGCCGGCCGTGATGCGCGCGATCGAGCGCCGCTTGAAGCGGGGCAGGAGGACGCCGAACCAGCACACCGCCGTCACGGCGAAGCCGACGAAGAAGCCCGCGTAGCCCAGCCAGAAGAACGGCAGGATCGTCCCCAGGCCGACGACGCCGATGCCGAGCCGGGTCATGATCTTGTGGCGCACGGCGGCGTTGGCGGCCGCGCGGAGCTGCTCGGAGCCGACGCCGGCCGTCTCGTAGGTGCGCCCGCAACCGGGACACGTCAGCTCGTCGCCGGCGTTGCCGCGGGCCTCGGAGCCGCACTCGCAGCGCACGACGATCGGGATCCCCATGCGGGCATCTTCCACCGCGCGGCTTGCATTCGCAAGCAGTGAGGGCGATGATTGCGCCGCACCGGCTGTAGAAGGCCGTGCTTCATTGCTTCCTGGGGAGGGAGAGCGCCTTGGCGGAACTCGCAATCGACCAGCCACGTCTGCTGAAGACGATGCGCTGGTGGGACGGCTTCATCATCGGTCTGGCCAACCCTGGCTTCCTGCTCGCCGGCCTCGCCGGCTCGGTCGTCACCGTCGGCCCGAAGTGGGCCGCGATCCTCTGGTTCTCGTCGGCCATCGTCGGCGCGCTGCAGGCGTACGTCTACGCCGAGCCGGCGGCGATGTTCCCGGACAAGTCCGGTGGACTGTCGATGTACGCCAAGGAGGGGTGGAAGAAGCACTTTTCCCTGGCCGGTCCGATCGCGACGATGGGCTACTGGTTCGCCTGGTCGTCCGTGCTCGCGATCTACGGCGGCATCATCGGCACGCTGCTCCTCGCGCGCTTCTGGCCGGAGACCCTGGCCGACCCGCTGATCACGCAACTCGGGTTCATCGACGTCACGTGGCCGCGCGTGATCGGTGCCATCTGCATCGCCTCGTGCTTCATGTTCAACATCCGCGGCATGCGCCCGGCGGTCTGGTTCTCGTACGTCACCGGGGCGATGATGATCATCCCCGTCCTCGCACTGGCCATCCTGCCGCTGCTGAACGGCGACATCTCCCAGCATGCGCTCGGCGGATCCTTCGTCGAGGCGAGCGTCCTCTTCTACGACCAGTCGGCGGCGCTGACCGCGGGCGGCTTCAACCAGGTTGCGATGATCATCGTCTGGTTCTGGGTGATCGCCTGGTCGACGTACGGACCGGAAGCACCGGCGACGTTCGCGCCGGAGTTCGTCGACACCAAGGAGGACACGCGCCTCGCGCTCATGTCGACGGGTGCGCTGAACGTCGTGCTGTCGCTGATCCTGCCGCTGACCCTCGTCGCCATCCTCGGCGTCGATGCCCTGATCGCCGACACCACGTTCATCGCCTACATCACGTCCGCGCTCGACGCCACGGTTGGGGAGGCCCTCGGCGGCGTGTTCGTGCTGTTCGTCTGCGCCGGGCTCCTGCTCTCGATGAACACGGCGACGATGGACGGCTCCCGGGCCCTGTACGGCATGGCGCGGGAGGGGCTGACGATCCGGCAGCTCGATAACCTCAACGCCCACAGCGTGCCGTCGCGAGCGATGACGCTCGACATGGTGCTGAACGTCGCGCTGCTATTCCTCGCACCGACGCTGTTCTTCACGCTCGTCGCGGGCAACATCGGGTACGTGCTCGCCCACGTGCTCGCGCTGTCCGGTTTCCTGCTCCTGCGGCGTGACCGACCCGACTGGCCGCGGCCGCTCAGGCACGGGCCGATCTGGATCCTGGTCGCCTGGGTCTGCCTCGCCCTGAACCTCGTCGGCACCGTGTTCGGGGTCATCTGGATCCACTACACGGGCTACATGTACAAGGTGACGAGCGCCGAGCCGTTCGCGTACGACCCGAAGTTCTACGCGCCGCACGCGATCCTCACGGGTCTCCTCGTGCTCGTCGTCGGCGTCATCGGGTTCGTGATCGGCCAGAAGCAGCACGGGAAGGCCTTGCACATGAAGGACACGAGCGAGGAGCAGCCGTCCGCGGAGGTGTACGCCCTGATGGGCTCCGCCGCACCGGCGGCGGCCGGCGACTGAGCCGACGGTGGCGCCAAAGGTGCCCGGCACCTTTGGCGCCACCGTACAGTCGGGGCGGTCAGATTCGAACTGACGGCCTCGCGCTCCCAAAGCGCGTGCGCTACCAGGCTGCGCTACGCCCCGCGACGGCTCAGTGTACCGGCCGCGAGATCGCCCACGCCCACGTGGCAAGGAGCGCGATCATCGTCGAGAAGGCGAGCGCGAACGCCGGCGGCAGCGACATGGCGACGGCCGGGACGGCGAGGAGGCCGGGGCCGAGCACGAACCGGCGCTCCGGGAGGCGACGGTCGCCGCGTCCCCAGGCGCCGATGGACAGCACGAACGCGAACAGGCCGAGGCCGAGCGATGCGCCCCGCCACGGCCGACCCGCGACCTCGGTCAGCCAGAGCGCGGTGACGACCGTCGCGGCGACTGCGAGGACGACCGCGACGGCGGCCGTCCGCACGTCGCGACGCACCAGTGCGCGGTAGTCGTCGGCAGCCGGAGCCATGGCAGCAGTATCGGCCAGGACGTACAGAGGGCGCGGCACCCGTCGTGGCGTGCCGCGCCCTCCGTGTCCGGTCAGACGGTCAGTCGGCCGCAGCGCCCGTCTCGGCGCGGTGGTCCTCGAGCACGCCGAACTGGTTCTTCTGGTAGCCGTGGTAGAGCACCAGCCCGATCACCAGGATCCCGACGGTTGCACCCGCCACGCCCCACTTCTGGTACCACAGCGGGCCGTAGAAATCGACCCGCGGCCAGGCGAGGTTGACGATCATCGAGGCGCCGTAGGCGATCGCCAGCACGTTCGTGATCACGGCCCACTTGCCGAGCTTGAAGTAGCCCTTACCTGCACCGGCCTCGCCGGGCCAGCCGGCCAGACGCTTCTTCAGCAGCGGCACCGTCGTCCCGATGTACGCGCAGTACATGAAGATGATCCCGCACGAGATGATGATCGTGAAGGCCCTCGGGTTGATGATGTTGAACAGCAGGATCAGCATCGCGAGCACGCCGACGAGGACCGCGGGGAACCGCGGCACCCTTGCCGTCTCCGAGATCTTCGCCAACGTGGCGGAGCCCGGCAGGTTGTTGTCGCGTGCCATCGCGAAGATCATCCGCACGGCGGCGGCGTGGATCGCGAGGCAGCAGACCGTGATCGCAACGACCACCAGCACGAGGATGATCTTCCCGAACGTGGAGCCGAAGACGTCGATCGTGATCGCCGTCAGGCCGCCCGCACCGAGGGTGTCGGCGTTGAAGCCCTCGTCCGAGATCGCCATCGTCCCGAACAGGATCATCAGGAAGCCCATGATCCCGGATGCGTACAGCGCCCGCAGGATCGACGGTGGTGCGATCTTGCGGGGATCGGTGGTCTCCTCGGCGAGAGCGCCGGCCGTATCGAAGCCGTACATGACGTAGAGGCCCATATAGGCGCCGATGATGAGCGCGCCGAAGTAGCCCCAGTCATGGCCGGCACCGGTGCCGAACGTCTCGCCGAGCACGTCGCCGGGCCCGCGCGTGACCTGCGTCACGAGCAGAATGGTGACCGCTACCGCGGTGATCAGCTCGGCCGCCACGCCGACGTTGTTGATCGTCGCCATCAGCCGCACGCCGATCACGTTGATGATCGTCGTGAACGCGATCAGGACGAAGCCGAGGAGGACGGCGTTCTTGGCGACGCCCGCGTCGGTCAGGAAGCCGCCGTCGGACTCCAGGTCGACGATCTGGAAGTCGGCCGAGATCTGCGGCAAGATCACCTGGTAGGCCAGCGCGACGGCCGGCACGGTGACGATCTGGCAGCAGACGTAGAACCAGCCGACGTGCCACGCGACCGCCTTCGAGGCGACCTGCTTCGACCACTGGTAGACGGAGCCAGCGATCGGGAAGTGCGCCGCCAACTCCGCGAACTGCAGCGCAACCATCAGCTGTCCGAAGAAGACGAAGATCCAGGCCCAGATGAACGCCGGCCCGGCAAAGAGGAAGCCGAGGAACGACGTCTGGAACATGCCCGTCAGGATCGAGAGATACGAGAATCCCGCCGCGAAGCTCGAGAACGAGCCGAGCGAGCGGTCGAGCTCCTGCTTGTACCCGAACTGCGCGAGATCTCGCGTGTCGTTGTCGGTGGCCGCCAAGGCGGACCCTCCCCTCCATCGAAGTTTCCCAGGTGCGTAGATATCAGATCTGGCGGCGGCGGTCTAGTCGGCGCTGCTGGAGATGAGGGTTCAAGGTGACGCAGAAAGCACCGATATATCATTTGAAAGCAGCATGACGCTGTCTTGTAAGAGGGTCAGGACGGCCCGAACGCACCTTCATGCGCCGTCTCCTTCTCGCCCTCCGACCGCTCGCCCTCGCCGTCGCGCTGCTCGCCGTCGCGGCGGCTGTAGCGCATGGCGCCGACCCGTTGCCGCCCGGCGGTGCCGACCCGGCACTGCAGGTGCCGCTCCCCGGAAACAGCCAGGACCCGGGCACGAACCTGTCGATCCTCGCGCTCTTCACGCTGATCACGCTCGGCCCGTCGCTGTTGATCATGATGACCGGGTTCACGCGCATCCTGATCGTGCTCGGATTCCTGCGCAGCGCCCTCGGTACTCCCTCGATCCCGCCGAACCAGGTCCTGGTCGGGTTTGCGCTCTTCCTCACCATCTTCGTGATGGGCCCGACGTTCTCGACGATCAACGACGAGGCGTTGCAGCCCTACCTCGAGAAGAAGGTCGACGCGACGACGGCGATCTCGAACGCCGAGGCGCCGCTGCGGAGCTTCATGCTGAAGCAGACGGGGAAGTCCGAGCTGGCCATGTTCGTGAAGCTGTCGCGGCAGGAGGCGCCGAAGACTGCGGATGACCTGAAGCTGACGACGCTGATCCCCGCCTTCATGATCTCGGAGGTCAAGACGGCGTTCGAGATCGGCTTCCTGATCTACCTGCCGTTCCTGATCATCGACATGGTCGTCGCCTCCACCCTGATGTCGATGGGCATGATGATGCTGCCGCCGGCAATGATCTCGTTGCCGTTCAAGCTGCTCCTGTTCGTCCTCGTCGACGGCTGGTCACTCCTCGCCCAGAACCTCGTCGCGGGGTTCCACTTATGACCCAGACCTTCCTCCAGGGGCTGCTGTCGCAGGTCCTGATCGTGACCCTGAAGCTCGCGCTGCCGACGCTGGTGGCCGGTCTGGGCGTCGGGCTGGTGATCTCGGTGCTGCAGGCCGTCACGCAGGTGCAGGAGATGACGCTGACCTTCGTGCCGAAGGTCGTCGCGGTCGGCGTGATCATGCTCGTCGCAGGGCCATGGATGTTGAACGTGCTGCTCGCGTTCACGACGCAGCTGTACGCCGAGATCCCCAACATGACCGTGTCGCTCAGGTAGCACGATGGAGATCGTCACCTCCTTCCAGGGGAACGGCGCGCCCGCCTTCGCGCTCACGCTGGCCCGCGTCTCGGGCCTGTTCCTGATGTCGCCCGTCTTCTCTTCGCGAATGATCCCGGTGCGCGCGAAGCTCCTACTGGCGATCGGCGTCACGCTCGCCGCGCTCCCCCTCGCGGCGGGCGGTCGTGACATCCCGCCCGGCGTCGCCGAGATCGCCGTGCTGGCGGTCAAGGAAGTCCTCGTCGGCGTCGCGATCGCCTTCAGCGTCTCGCTCGCCTTCGCCGCCGTAGCGTTCGCCGGCGGCCTGATCGACCTGACGGTCGGCTTCGCGTTCGCGAACGTCGTCGATCCGCTGCAGAACACGCAGATCTCCGTCATCGGGCAGTTCTACTCGCTGCTCGCCAGCGCCGTCTTCGTCACGATCGGCGGCCCGGATCTGCTGATCGCCGGGGTCGTCCGGTCGTTCGAGATCGTGCCGGTGACCGAGATGCCGGAGTGGGCCGTCCTGTCGGGAGCGATCGTCGCCTCGATCGGCGGGCTGTTCTCGGTCGGGCTGCAGGTGGCGGCACCCGTGATCGTGACGCTGCTCGTGACGGATGCGGCGATCGGCTTCCTCGCCCGGATCGCGCCCCAGATGAACATCTTCGGGATCGAACTCCCGGGCAAGATCACGGCGATGTTCCTGCTGATGCTGATGACGGTACCGCTGCTCGTGACCTCGATCGGCGATGCACTGCGTGACGGACTCGCCGACATGTTCCGGATGCTCCTTGGAGGTGCAGGATGAACGAATCGCCCTGGCTGCGGTTGGACGCCGACCTCGTGCGCGAGCCTCCGCTCGAGATTCGCGCGGAGCCCGACGGGCGTGGTGGCTGGCGCATCCGCTCCGAGCACACCTGCGGCGGCGAGGGGCGCCTCTTCTTCGGCTTCCTCTCCGCCGAGCAGCCGTACGCGGTGCGGGTAGACTCGGCCGTGTGATCGAGGTACGCGCCGTCGAGGCCGACGAGCACGAGGCGTTCTTCGTCGCGCACTCGACGGGCTTCGGCCGGGTCGAGACACCCGAGCGGCGCCGAGAGGTCGCGGCGGTCCTCGCGGAACCGCTGTACCGTCTCACCGGTGCGTACGAGGACGGGCAGATCGTCGGGACGGCGCTCGATCAGCCGTTCGAACTAACGGTCCGCCCCGGCGTCACGGTGCCGTGCCGCGGGCTGACGTGGGTCGCCGTTCTGCCGACGCACCGGCGCCGGGGCGTCATGCGGGCCCTTGTCGAGGAGCACCTGGCCACGTGCCGAACCGAGGGCCTCGCCGCGTCGCTCCTGCACTCCGTGGTCTCAGGGTTCTACCGCCCGTTCGGGTACGGCGTCGCAACGCGGCGCGCGCGCATCACGGTTGCGACCGCGCACGCGCGGTTCCGCGACGACGCGCCCGCGCCCGTGCCCCTACGCCTCGTCGAGCCGAAGGGCGCGATCGAGCACTACCAGGCCGTCTGGGAGCGGTGTCGCCGCGAGCGGTCGGGCTTCACGGATCGTCTCGACGCTGACGCGCGCTGGCTCCTCGATGACCACAAGGGCTTCATGGTCGCGTGCGACGACGGCTACGCGCTCTACACGTTCGAACGCCGCTACACGCGAGGGCATCGCGACGACGTCCTGACGGTGGCCGAGCTCATCGCTACGACACCGGCCGCGTACGCCGCGCTGTGGCGCTACCTGCTCGGCATGGCAAACGTCAGCGAGGTCGTGGCTGAGGCACGAGCGGCCGACGAGCCGCTGCCGCACCTGCTCCGTGAGCCGCGACGCGTCGACGTCAGCCACGTGAGCGACGGCCTCTGGCTGAACCCGCTCGACCGGGAGCAGCTGTGCGCGGCACGCGGGCTCGAGGATCCCGGCGTCGACGACGAGACCTTCGCGAACCTGCTGCTCGGCGCCGCCGCACCGGGCGAGCTCGTGGACGCGGGGCGAATCGCGCCGGGCGTCGCGCTCGACTGGGTGAGCGACCGCGCGCCCTGGTCGCCGCTCGAGTTCTGATCGGGAGGTCACCCGGCGGGTGTCGCACCGGCGTCGCATTCGTGTGTCGCATTCGTGCCAGGCACCTTCGCGACAGCTCCGCGTGTCGCGAAGGTGCCTGGCACGAATGCGACAGCGAACCCCCCGTTCGGGGCACGCGGAGCGCCCCGCCGTTTCCTATCTTCAAGTCATAAAGACCTTGTGCCGATACCAGGTTCGGACGCCCGCAAGGGAGTGCGAGCGCCGGTACGGGGTCAGGATGACCACCGCGAAGAAGAGGCTATATGGCCGGCGAACGCACTGAGAAGGCAACTCCCAAGAAGCGCAACGAGGCCCGCAAGAAGGGTCAGGTGGCGCGGTCGCCCGAGGTCAACTCGACGACCGTTCTGCTCGCCACCACCGGGGCGCTCGCGATCACCGGACCGATGATGTTCGGAGGGATGCGCGAACTGCTCAGCGAGACGCTGACACGGGTCGCCGCGCCGGGCATCACGCCGGAGACGATCGGCGGACTGGGAACCCACTTCGCCATGGCGACGGGCGTCATCCTGGCGCCGGTCCTGGCCGCCGCAGCCGTGGCCGGTCTGGTCGCGAACGTGATCCAGAACAAGCCGGGTCTGACGCTCGGCGCGATCAAGCCGGACTTCAAGAAGGTGTCGCCGTTCAGCGGCCTGAAGCGCCTCGTCGGCCCCCAGGCGTTCATGGAACTCGCCAAGTCGCTCCTCAAGGTCGCCACGGTCAGCGTCGTCGCCGTACTGGTCCTGTGGCCCGAGATCGATCGGCTCGCGCGCCTCTCGGACCTGCCGCCGGCTGCGATCGCGGGCTACACCGGTGGCCTCATGATCAAGCTCGCGTTCTTCATCCTCGCCGTGCTCGTGCCGCTCGCGATCGGCGACGTCATCTTCCAGCGCTGGCAGCACGAGCGCTCGCTGAAGATGTCGAAGCAGGACGTCAAGGAGGAGGCGCGCCAGCAGGACGTCGCTCCCGAGATCAAGGGCGCCATCCGTCGGCGCGCCGCGCAGATGTCGCGGCAGCGGATGCTGGCGCAGGTGCCGTCGGCCGACGTGATCATCACGAACCCGACCCACTTCGCCGTCGCGCTCCGCTACGGCCAGGACGTGATGGCGCCGAAGGTCCTGGCGAAGGGTCAGGACCTGATCGCGCTGCGCATCCGCGAGATCGCCGCTGAGCACGACATCGCGATCGTCGAGAACGCCCCGCTGGCGCGCTCGCTCTACGCCGAGGTCGAGGTCGACCAGGAGATCCCGGCGTCGTACTTCGCGGCCGTCGCCGAGGTGCTCGCGTTCGTCTATCGCACGTCCCGCCGACGCCTGAGTTGGGCCTGATCGATGGCGGTCGCGGTCGGACCCCGACGGGTCGAGTCGCCTGGCGGCGGGCTGATCGGGCAGGTGCTGAAGCACGCCGACCTCGGCGTCGCGGTCTGCGTCGTGCTGGTGGTCGTGATGATGGTGCTGCCGTTGCCGGCGATGCTGCTCGACATCCTGATCACGGTCAATCTCGCGATCGCCCTGACGGTCGTGCTGCTCGCGATGTACACGCAGGACGCGCTCGACCTGAGCGTGTTCCCGTCGCTGCTGCTGTTCACGACGCTGTTCCGGCTCGCGATCAACATCTCCGTGACGCGGCTGATCCTGCTGCACGGTGACGCCGGCTCGGTGATCCACGCGTTCGGCTCATTCGTGGTCGGCGGCAACGTGGTCGTCGGCCTCGTCGTGTTCCTGATCATCGTGGTCGTGCAGTTCGTCGTCATCACGAACGGCGCCGGCCGCGTCGCCGAGGTCGCCGCCCGCTTCACGCTCGACGCCATGCCAGGCAAGCAGATGGCGATCGACGCCGACCTCAACGCCGGCCAGATCACGGACGAAGAGGCACGCATCCGTCGCGACAAGATCCAGCGCGAGGCCGACTTCTACGGGTCGATGGACGGTGCCTCGAAGTTCGTCAAGGGCGACGCCATCGCCGGCATCGTGATCGTCGCCATCAACCTGCTCGCCGGCATCGCGATCGGCGTCGCGCAGCAGGGGCGGAGCTTCGGCGACGCCGTCACGACGTTCTCCCTGCTGTCGATCGGCGACGGCCTCGCCGCGCAGATTCCGGCGCTGTTGATCTCGACCGCGACCGGCATCATCGTCACCCGGGCGGCAACCGACGCGAACTCGAACCTCGGCTCGGACATGGCGGCGCAGATGCTGCGCAACCCGAAGCCGCTGTTCATCGCCGCCACCGTCCTGCTCGCGCTCGGCCTCGTGCCGGGGCTGCCGAAGGTGCCGTTCATCCTCCTCGCCGTGATCGTCGGCTCGCTCGCCTACGGCCTGCGTCAGCGCCAACGCGACCTCGCCGCCAACGCGGTCGCGCTGGAGGAGGAGGAGACGCTCAAAGCGCTGCCGCCGCCGGCCGACGCCGTCACCAAGTCACTGTCGCTCGACACGCTCGAGCTCGAGATCGGCTACGGCCTGATCCCGCTCGTCGACGAGGCGGAAGGCGGCGAGCTGCTGAAGCGCGTCGGCCTCGTCCGGAAGCAGATGGCGACCGAGCTCGGGCTCGTGCTGCAGCCGATCAGGATCCGCGACAACGTCCAGCTCGCATCGCACTCGTACGCGGTGCGGATCAAGGGGTCAGAGGTGGCCCGCGGCGAACTCGCGGCCGGCTGCCTGCTGGCGATGAATCCCGGTGATGCCGATCCGAGCCTGACCGGCGAAGCGACGGTCGAGCCTGCGTTCGGACTGCCGGCGCTGTGGGTGCCGAACGGCGCCCGCGAGCAGGCCGAGGCCGGCGGCTACACCGTCGTCGACCACGCCTCGGTCGTGATCACCCACCTCACGGAGACGGTTCGCTCCCACGCCGCGGAGCTGCTGTCGCGGCAGGACGCACGGACGCTGCTCGATCACCTGCGTGAGCGTTTCCCCGCTGTCGTCGACGAACTCGTCCCCGACGCGTGCAGCGTCGCCGAGGTGCATCGCGTTCTCCAGCTGCTGCTCGCCGAGGGCGTCTCGGTGCGCGACCTCGTCACGATCCTGGAGACGCTCGGCGACCGCGCGCGGCTGACGAAAGACCCGGCGCTCCTCACCGAGTACTGTCGCCAGGCACTCGCGCGCCAGCTGACGCAGGCGGCCGTCGATCCCTTCGGCACGCTCGCCGCGGTCGTGCTCGAACCGTCCCTGGAGTCGGAGCTCGGCGACAGCGTCATCCAGACGACCGATGGCTCGTATCTGGGTCTCGACCCCGGTCGGGCCGAGGCGATCGTCCGCGCGCTGCGCGATGCCGTCGAGGCCGCCGCCGAGAGTGGCCATCGGGCAGCGGTCGTCTGCAGCCCGAAGGTGCGGCGCCACATCCGCGCGCTCGCGGCCCACGCCCTGCCGCGCACGGCCGTCCTGTCGTACAACGAGATCCTGCCCAGCACGCACGTCGATGCCGTCGGGACCGTCGAACTCGCTACCGAAGGGAGCATCGCATGAAGATGAAGACGTATGCGGGCAAGAGCCTGACCGAGATCGTCCCGCGCATCCGCGAGGAGCTCGGCCCCGACGCCGTCATCCTCAAGCAGCGTCCGATCCGCTCGGGCGGTGTCGGAGGGTTCTTCGCCCGCACCGGCGTCGAGGTGCTGGCGGGTGACGGCAGCATGGGCGCAGCCGATTTCGCGCCGGCACCGGCTTCACCAGCGCGACCCACTCCCGCTCCGGCCCCGACCCGGAACACGACGCCGACGACCGCGGCGCCGTCGCGCGCCACCGTCGACGCCCACGACAGCGAGAGCCGGGACGCGCTGCTGCGCGCCACGTTCTCGGATGCGCTCCGCGCCCAGGTCGAGCGCGAGGAGGCGGCGGACGAGCCCGTCACGCCGGCCAGTTCGCGCGCGGCCGCCGACGCCGCGTATACCAACGATCAGCGCCGTTTCGAGCCGGCGCGCATCACGGCGACCCGGACGCCGCGGGGCCGCGTCCGCATCGCGCCGCAGCCGCTCGAGCGAGCGCCGCTGGACGACGAGGCGGAGGATCTCGTCCTCGAACTCGAGCGCTCGGGTATCGCCCTGGACGCCGCCGAGTCGCTCGTCCGCGCAGTCCAGCACCATGTCGAGCCGTTCGGCGGCGGACGGCTGCGTGACCTCGTGCGCGCCCGCATCGCCGATCGCATCAGGGTCGAGCAGGGTTACGAGCCTGACGGCAGTGCCCGACGGATCGCCGTCGTCGGCGGCTCCGGCGCCGGCAAGACGACCGCCATCGCCAACCTCGCCGTCGGCCTGACCGACTCCGGCCTCACGGTTGGCATCGTCGTTGCGAGCCGGCGGGACGACGCGGCGCACCCGGTCCTGCCTCGCCTCGGCGCCGCCGCTGGATCGGAGGCCGACCGCGCGCTTGCGTACATGGCCGGTGCCGACGTCCTCCGCGTGACGACCGCGACCGAGATGCACCGCGCCGTCGAGCGCCTCCACGCACGGGACGCGGTGCTGATCGACACGCCAGGCATCGCGATCGGCGACGAGCCCGGCGCGGCGATGCTCCGCACGCTGCTCGACGCGGCGACACCGCACGAGACCCATGCCGTCGTCCCGCTCGGCACGGCCGACCGCGAGATCGCGGCGACGCTGTCGCGGCTCGCGCGTGTCGGCGCCAATCGCCTACTCGTGTCGAAGACGGACGAGGCCCGGTTCGCCGGCCCGCTGTACGGCCTGGCGACGGTCTACGACCTGCCGCTCTCGTACCTCGCGAGTGGCCCGCGCGTCCCCGGCGACCTGCGCGTTGCCGACGGGGTATCGATCGCGGAGCGGATTCTGCCGAAGTAGGTGAGGGATGGCCGACACAATCGACACGCCGACGGCGATTGCCGCGATCGTCTCGCCGATCAAGGCGGTCGGCGCGCTGCTCGGCTTCGCCGTCGGCTTCGTGGCGACGTACCGGGCCGGCGGCGCGATCTCCGACTCGATCATGCACGGCCTGCTCGGCTCCCTGCTCGTCCTTCCCTGCGCCTGGTTCCTGGCGCTGTTCCTCGTCCGTGAGGGCATCAAGGCGAACGTTGTGGAGCAGCGCGCCGAGTACGACCAGCGGCTCGTCGAGGCGAAGCGCAAGGTCGCGCTGCAACTGCAGGCAACCGGCATGCCGTTGCCGCCGTCGCTTGAAGAGGCGCTGCGCGCCCCGGCGCTACCGCCGGGCCGCAAGTGAGCGGGACTGAGGAATGTCCAACGTCCCCCCGATCGGCATCCCCAACCTCGTCTCGCAGGGCGATCTGCTCGCCCGCGCCCGCTCGGCCCAGGCCGGCGCCGAGCGGGCCGGCAACGACCAGGTGGCAGCTGAACTGCAGCGCCTCGCGGAGCGCCGCGCCGAACAGGTGCAGCGGGCCGAGCGGGTCGAGGGCATGGGACCGCGTCAGCGGGAAGGGCGCCAGCCCGGCGACCGCCCGGACGAGCACTACGACGACGAGCCTACCGACGACGATGACGGACACCTGCTGGACGTGACCGCGTGATCGGCTACCTGGCGGTGACCGGTGGCGATCCCTTCGGCTACCTGGGCGGTGTGCTCGTCGCGGACGAGTACGGGTTGCCAGTCGAGTTCAGGCACACCCTGCCGGTGCGGCCGACCAAGCTCCAGCGCGCCCTCTACGGCAATGCGCTCGATCGCTATCTGCGCACGGTCGTCATCACGCAGCGCCTCGTGGTGGGCGTCGAGCACGACGTTCCCGTCGTCCTCGTCTCCGAACCCTCGCTCGTCGGCGACGCGCGCTTCCCACTTGCGCACCTCGAGGAGTCCGGCGTCGATCCGATCGGGGCGCCTGGCGTCGTCGAGCCATTCGCCGGTGCGGCGCCGGGGTTTCTGCTCCAGCTTCGCGCCGACGAGGCGCCGCTGCGGCTCGTGACCGCCGCCCAGCCGCACCTGTACCCCGAGATCGGACGCGCCCTGCACGGAGCCGCGGAGACGATGGACCTGTTCGAGCCGATGGAGCGCGTGCGAGCCGGGCTGGCACTGATCGCCGCCGGCGACGTCTCGGCCGCCGCATGATCCGCCGGACGCCGGACGTCACCGTCGAGTCCGTGACGCTGACGATCGGGGTCGGGACCGCCCTCGTCGAGCCGCCGCCCGTCGCGATCGTCGACGGACTGCCGATCACCATGGTCGACGTCGTCGACCTGGACGACGACGGCGACGCGATCGTGATCGAGGAGCCCGACATCTGGGCCAGTGTCGACGTCGTCGGCGTCGATCTCGCGACGACGCTGTTCGCGGAGCGGGCACCGACTGTCCGCATCCCGCGCCCGACGGTGCAGTCGCCGCCCGTGCGGCTCGAGCCAAGCAAGCCACGTAAGGCACGGCCGGAATCGCTCCAGCTCCTGCGCCGGGAAGCGACACCACCCGCTGTGATTCCGGCCGATGCGCTGCGCGACCACCTGCTGGCCCTGTTCAGGGCGAGTCGGCTCCGCATGCCCGCCGACCTGCAACTGGTCGGCATCTTCGAGCGCGTGCCCGGCGGCGCGATCGCATCGGTCGCCATGGACGGCGACACCCTCGTGATCCGGACCGCCTCGGGACGCAAGCCGCGACGCGCGACCCTCGCCGTCGGTCGCGTCCGAGCCAGCGAAGCACTGGTGACGGTGGAGATTTGAGCCCTTCACTCCGTACGATATACATAGAATTGAGTAGATTCCCGCCGAATCGTTACGACATGCGCTACTCAGGACGCGAAGAAAGTCAAGGGCAAACGCTCAAGGTTTTGCGATATCGGCCGATGCGGGTACCACGATGAGCGCCGTAGAGCCGATTCAGCCGCAGACCGACGACGAGGAGGCCGGGGCCCGCCCGCGCCTCGCCCTCGTCGTCGCCGAGCCCGAGCTGGACGATCCAGCCGCCGTCGAAGCGGACGAGTCCGATGCGGTACCTGCGTCCGAGGAGGTCGACCTGCTCCGCACCTACGTGCGGCAGATCGGCAACGGGCGTCTCCTCACGGCCCAGGAAGAGTCGTTGCTCGCGCGGCGCAAGGACGCTGGCGACATGCGCGCGAAGGCGCGTCTGATCGAGTGCAACCTGCGGCTCGTGATCTCGATCGCGAAGGCGTACTCGTCATCTGGCGTGCCGCTGCTCGACCTGATCCAGGAGGGCAACCTCGGCCTGATTCGGGCCGTCGAGAAGTTCGACCACCGGAAGGGCTTCAAGCTCTCGACGTACGCGACCTGGTGGATCCGCCAGGCGATCTCCCGAGCGATCGCCGACCAGGGCCGCACGATTCGGCTGCCCGTCCACGTCGTCGACGTGCTGAAGAAGTTGCATCGCATCGATCGCCAGCTCGTGCAGACGCTTGGCCGCGACCCGTCGGCCGATGAGGTCGCAGCGGTGATCGGCCTGCCCGTCGCCCGCGTCATCGCGCTCCGGCAGCTGCTCGACGATCCGGTCTCCCTGGAGACGCCGGTCGGCGAGGGGGACTCGCAGTTCTCCGACCTCGTCGAGGACCGCAACGCGGATCGCCCGGAGATCGTCGTCGCCGAGCAGATGAAGCTCGAGGAGCTGCGTGGGGCGTTGGATGCCCTGCAGGGGCGGATGCGCGATGTCCTCGAGCTCCGCTACGGGCTTGACGGCTCCAAGCCCTGCACGCTCGAAGAGGTCGGAGCACGGCTCGGCGTCACCCGCGAGCGCGTCCGGCAGGTCGAGGGACGTGCGCTGCGGGAGATCGAGGTCATGAAGCCCGGCCTGCGCGACTACCTGCGGCGCGAGGACTGACGGTGAGCACGCAACGGTCGGAGCGAAGCGGAGACCCTTGCGTGCGGTGGCGAAGGCCGTGCGATGCTCCGCAGGAGCGCACGGCATGAGTCGCCGCGGCTCCGAGCGGCGTCGGTTCGTGCGCGTCGACGACAACCTCGTCGCAAGCGTCGAGCAGGTCGCTGAAGGTCCCGCCGATGGCCTCACCCTGAACTTCTCGGCCGGCGGCATCCTCCTCCTGCTCGATCGCTACATGGAGCCGTCGACGCCGCTCCGCGTCGGGCTCCAACTCGATCCGGCAGAGCCGCCCCTGATGTTCGACGCGCGCGTCATTCGCACGCGGACACTGTCGAACACCTCGCACGAGGTGGCGGCCGAGTTCGTCGGTGGATCCGCGGCCGATCAGCGCCGCCTGCAGGACGAGATCGCGCGTCGCGCCTCGCGCGAGCCGGCGCCGCCGCCGCTGACTGCCTGACGCGTCCCGGCGCTGCGTACCATGCCGCCGTGGCGACGGGTGCTGATGCGAGGCGACGGAACCGGCCGCGGTCGCGCCGTTGGCGACTGCTCGGCGTGGCCGTGGCCGTGGTCGCGTTCCTGGCGGCCGCAGCGGCCGCGTTGGGCCGGCCCTACGACGATCGCCTGCCGCCCGACGTCACGGTCGCCGGCGTCGAGGTTGGCGGCGTGGGAGAGGCCGAGGCGGCGGCTGCGCTCGCCCGTGTCGGACGCGACGCGATCAGCCGCGGCCTGGTCCTGACGTCGGGAACCGGCCGAACACGACTGTCGCTTCGACGCATCAAGCTCGCCCCCGATACCGCAGACGCGTTGCGGCGGGCGCGCGACCTGACGCTCGTGGATCGCATCAGGCTCCGCCTCGGCATCGGCGAGCGGCGCTCGCTGCCGCTGCTCTTCCGCTTCGATCGGGCGGCACTCCCGATTGCCCTGCGCACGGCGCGGCGGCGGTTCGAGATCCGACCGGTGCCGGCCGGCGTCCACGTGACGGCGTCGGGCGAGCTGCGGCTGGTGCGGGGTCGCGGTGGCGTCCAGATCGACCGGCAGGCGCTCGGTGCCGCCATCCGCGATCTCCTGAGTCTGAACGGGACGATCGAGCTGCCGCTGAAACGCGTCCGCCCGGCCGCGGACGACGCGTCCGCCCGCGCCGCGATCGCCGCCGCCGACACGCTGCTCGAGACGCCGCACGACCTCATTCTCGCCGGGCGGTCCTACCGTATCCGCCGCGCCGCGCTCGCTGCGGCGCTCGACTTCGAGACCGCAGGCGGGGCGGTGCAGCTGCGCCTGACCCGCCCGCCGATCCGGGACGAGCTCCGCCGGCTGTTCGGGGCGGCGGAGAGCGAGGCGCGAAATGCCCGCTTCGCGGTCGGGCCCGACGGCGCGATCGCCATCACCGAGTCGCGGGTCGGCCGAAGCATCGACGCCGACGCCCTGCGGACGACGCTCGCGCGCGAGCCGGCACTGCGCCGTGTGCCAGTGGCGATCATCGACGACGCGCCCGCGTTCAGCACCGCCGATGCGAAGGCGCTGCGAGCCACCGACCTCGTCGGCTCGTTCACGACGCCGTACGCGCCCGGCGAACCGCGCGTGACGAACATCGAGCGCGCGGCCGAGGTGCTGGACGGCAGGATCCTGCAGCCGTTCGAGACGTTCTCCCTCAACGCCGCGCTCGGACCGCGGACCGTCGAGGCCGGCTATGTCCTGGCACCGCAGATCGCCGATGGCGAGCTGAAGGACGCGGTCGGTGGCGGCGTCTCGCAGGTCGCGACGACCCTCTTCAATGCCGCGTTCATGGCCGGGCTGCGCCTCGACGCGCACACACCGCACCAGTTCTGGATCTCGCGCTATCCGCGCGGCCGCGAGGCGACGGTGTCGTGGGGTGGTCCGGAGCTCGTGTTCACGAACGACTTCGACGCCCCGCTCGTGCTGCTCGTCGAGGCCGGTTCAAGTCAGATCACCGTGCGGATGTTCTCCCGCTCGCTCGATCGTCGCGTCGAGTACGGCGAGGAGGCGCCGACGGACATCAAGCCGCCGGGCGAGCGCCGGGTCGAGAGCGACGAACTCGCGCCCGGCGAGGAGAAGGTCCTGCAGAAGGCGGGGCCGGACGGGTTCGCGATCGTCTACTGGCGCAAGGTGTTCCGCGGTGATGTCCTCGCCCGCGACGAGCGCTTCGAGGCGACCTACGAGCCGCAGGACCGGATCGTCGAGGAAGGGCCGCCCGAGGAGGAGGAGCCGCCGACGACGACGAGCACCGGCACCGGCACGACCACCAACGAGACGACGGTCACGGACGGCGCCGCGACCACGTCCGGGTAGCCGCGGGCACCTTCTGCTAAGGTTTAGGCGTGCCTAAACATGTCACACGGCGCGGACTCCTGACCGGAGTCGGAGCGGTGGCCGGGGCTGGTTTGCTGGCCCGGACGGTGGCGCCCGCGCTCGGTGGCACCACCACCGACGACAGCGGCGCCGCGGTCCATGAGCAAGCATCGCTACACGCGATGATGGCGCACGAGCACGCACCCGCGGTCGGTGGCCCGAACGATCTCGACGCGCTGCTGTACCCGCCGCCGGCGCTGCCCGCGTCGCCCGGACGCGTGCGGGAGTACTCGATCGTGACCGAGGAGCGCGAGCTGGAGATCGCGCCGGGCGTGTTCTTCCCGGCCTGGACCTACAACGGCACCGTCCCCGGCCCGGTCGTCCGTGCGACCGAGGGCGACCTGCTCCGCGTCCACTTCTCGAACGCATCGCAGCATCCGCACACGATCCACTTCCACGGCACGCACCCCGCGAACATGGACGGCGTCTTCGAGGTGGTCTCCCCGGGCGCGACGTTCACGTACGAGTTCCCGGCCCGGCCTGCCGGGATGCACCTGTACCACTGCCACACGGCGCCGCTGAAGAAGCACATCCACAAGGGCCTGTACGGCGCCTTCATCATCGATCCACCGCAGCCGCGGCCACCGGCCCGTGAGCTCGTCATGGTGATGAACGGGTTCGACACCGACGGCG
>VFJZ01000035.1 GCA_009885805.1 Actinomycetota bacterium | reverse complement strand
GTGCAGGCCTCGGGTGTGATCCCGCAGATCTCGGTGATCCTCGGCCCCTGCGCCGGCGGCGCCGTCTACTCGCCGGCGATCACGGACTTCGTGCTGATGGTGCGTGGCACGTCGCACATGTTCATCACCGGCCCCGAGGTCGTGAAGACCGTCACCGGCGAGGACGTCTCGATGGAGGAGCTCGGCGGCGCCGACGCCCACGCCGAGAAGTCCGGCGTCGCGCACATCGTCCGCGACTCCGAGGCCGACTGCATCGCCGAGGCGCGGGCGATCCTCGCGCACCTCCCGGACAACAACCTCGAGCCGGTGCCGTGGCACGCGACGCCGGACCCGCCCGACCGGGAGATCCCCGAGCTCGACGTGCTCATCCCCGACGCAGCGAACCGTCCCTATGACATGAAGCGCGTGATCGAAGCCGTCTTCGACGAGGGCGACTTCCTCGAGCTGCAGGCCGCGTACGCGCGCAACATCGTCTGCGGGTTCGCCCGCCTGGCCGGGCACGCCGTCGGCGTCGTCGGCAACCAGCCGGCCCAGCTCGCCGGAGTGCTCGACATCGCCTCGTCGGAGAAGGCGGCGCGCTTCGTCCGCACCTGCGACGCGTTCGGCCTGCCGATCGTGACCTTCGTCGACGTCCCGGGGTTCCTGCCCGGGACGAGTCAGGAGTGGGGCGGCATCATCCGGCACGGCGCGAAGCTGCTCTACGCGTACGCCGAGGCGACCGTCCCGAAGCTGACCGTGATCACCCGCAAGGCCTACGGCGGCGCGTACGACGTGATGGGCTCGAAGCACCTGCGCGCCGACTTCAACTTCGCCTGGCCGACGGCCGAGGTTGCGGTGATGGGCCCGGAGGGTGCCGTCAACATCGTCTTCCGCAAGGAACTCGCCGAGGCGGACGACGCGGAGGCGCGGCGTTTCGAGCTCGTCGACGACTACAAGGCGCGCTTCGCGAACCCTTACGCGGCGGCCGAGCGCGGGTACGTCGACGACGTCATCCAGCCGCGCACGACGCGACGCGTCCTCAGCACCGCCCTGCAGACCTCGCTCGGCAAGCGCGTCGAGCGGCCGAAGCGGCGGCACGGCAACATCCCCCTCTGAGCTGGAGCTGGCGTGCCCGACTTCGACCTCGAGATCGTCCCGGACGCCGAGCCCGACGAGGCGGCGGCGCTGCGGGTGGCGATCGAACTCGCCCTGGCGGCTGCCGCTGGTCCGGTCGGAGCCTGGCGCCGCGCGGCGGCCGAGGAAGCGGTCGAGTGAGGCGATTCCAGCGGGTCCTGGTCGCGAACCGCGGCGAGATCGCGCTGCGCGTCTTTCGGGCCTGTCGCGAACTCGGCATCGGCTGCGTCGCCGTCTACTCCGAGGTCGATCGGGACGCGATCCACGTGACCCGCGCCGACGACGCGTACCTGGTCGATGCGTACCTCGACCACGACCAGGTCCTCGGCGCGGCGCGGAAGGCGGGGGTCGAAGCAATCCATCCGGGCTACGGGTTCCTGGCGGAGAACGCCGCGTTCGCGCGCCGGTGCGCCGAGGAGGGGTTCGTCTTCATCGGGCCGCCGCCGGACGCGATCGACGCGATGGGCTCGAAGATCCGGGCCCGGGAGATCATGCTCGCCGCCGGGGTGCCGATCGTTCCCGGGACGACCGAGCGCGTGACCGACCCGGCGCGCGTGATCGAGCTCGGCGACCGGTATGGCTGGCCGATCGCACTGAAGGCGGCGGCGGGCGGCGGCGGCAAGGGCCTCAAGGTCGTTGCGGGGCCGGATGAGGCGGAGCGGGCGCTCGAAGCCGCGCAGCGCGAGGGACAGAGCTACTTCGGCGACGACGCGGTCTACGTCGAGAAGTACCTGGCCGACCCGCGGCACGTCGAGGTGCAGGTGATGGCCGACACGCACGGGTCGGTGGTGTCGCTGCACGAGCGTGACTGTACGCTGCAGCGGCGGCACCAGAAGATCGTCGAGGAGACGCCGTCGCCGGCGGTCACACCGGCGATCCGCGAGCAGTTGGGCGCGATGGCGATCGCCGCGGCGCGGGCGGTCGGTTACGTCGGTGCCGGCACGATCGAGTGCCTGATGGACACGAGCGGCGACGTCTTCTTCCTCGAGATGAACACGCGTATCCAGGTCGAGCACACGATCACGGAGATGGCGACGGGGATCGATCTCGTCCGCGAGCAGATCCTGGTCGCGCAGGGTGCGCCGCTCTCCTTCGCGCAGGACGAGGTCGTCCTCAGGGGGCACGCGATCGAGTGTCGCATCAACGCCGAGGACCCGACGACCTTCCTGCCGTCGCCGGGTCGCGTCACGCGCTACCGGGAACCGGCGGGTCCCGGTGTCCGGGTCGACTCGGCGCTTCAGGAGGGCGGTGAGATCGTTCCGCAGTACGACCCGATGGTGGCGAAGCTCGTGGTCTGGGACCGGACGCGCGACGCGGCCCGTGCGCGGATGCGGCGTGCCCTCGATGAGATGGTCGTGGAGGGCGTCGCGACGCTGATCCCGCTGCACCGGCTGATCATGGAGGCGCCGGAGTTCGCGCGTGGGGAGACGTGCGCGGGCCTGGTGGAGAACGTGTGGCCGGCGCAGATCGAGGCCGCGCGCGTCGCAATGGTGCCGCACGCCTTTGCGACACCGGCGCGCGGAGGGACCTACATCGCCGAGGTCGACGGCCGGCGCTTCGAGGTACGGCTGCACGTGCCCGAGGATCCGGTCCTCGCCGAGGCACGTGGCCGCCGCGAGGCACGCCGGGCGGCCGGCAGCGCGGGCGGTGGACTCGGCGCCGTCGTCAGCCCGATGCAGGGCACGGTCCTCAAGGTCGAGGTCGCGGACGGCGACGCCGTCACCGCCGGGCAGGTGATCGCGATCGTCGAGGCGATGAAGATGGAGAACGAGATCGTCGCGCCGCGCGCTGGCGTGGTGGAGGGCGTCGCTGTCGCCGTCGGTCAGGCCGTCGGCGCGGGCCAGATGATCTGCGTCGTCAGCGGCGAGTGAGGAGCCGCCGGCGCGGCCGGCGCTTGCGGTTCGGATCCTGCTGGTCGAAGAAGATGTCCTCGAATCCCTCGGCGCCCGGCCACGGGACGGGTGGATGGCCGGCCATCGTCTCCTCGTCCGGTCGCTCCGGCCCGGGGCTGTCGGTGGCACGGGCGGCCCGGCGGTCGAACAGGTCGCCGGTCAGGTGCAGCAGCCACTCGCCGATCGCGAACGGGACGAGGAACAGCACCATCATCAGGATGAAGCCGAACACGCCGAGCGGCCGCAGCCGGACGACGGGCTCCGTTCCCGACCCCTCTCGCATGCGACCCGGCACCTTCAACGGGTTCGCGACGAGCGTGCCGAGCAGTCCGAAGAACAGGCACAGCAGCCAGAACCCGGCGCCCTGACGCAGCCGCGCGACGTCCGCGACGAGCAGCACCACGGCCGCGCCGACGAGCCAGGCGCCGACGCGCCAGCGCAGCACGGCGGAGGTCGCGCCCGGTCGCACCGCGCTACGGTCCGCCGTCGAGCTTCTTCGCCGCCTCGTTGTCGACCAGGTGAATGCCGTCACCGCCGAGGACGAGGCATCCGTTCTGCTGTCCCAGGCAGAAATGGGCGCTGGCGCCCTGCGAGTTGGCCAGCACGAGCAGGACGACGCAGAGGCCGATCAGGTAGAGGACACCCTTCATCAGGGCCCCACTTCGCCGGCAGGGGGGTGGCTCCTCTATGTTCCGGCGCATGAGTTCAGCCCCGGTCGATTTCCCGCCCGCCTTCGATTCCGGCGCCTACGTCGGGCGGCCCGACGGGCCGGCCGACCTCCGCATCGAGGCCGGTGTCGCCATCGTCGGCGGCGGCCCGGCCGGCCTCGCCTGTGCGATCCGCCTCGGTCAGCTTCTCGCCGACGATCCGGCGACGGGAGAGCGTCTCGGCGAGGTGCCGCTGATCGTGCTGGAGAAGGGCAAGGCGCCGGGGTCGCACTCGCTCAGCGGTGCGATCGTCAACCCGTCAGCGCTGCGCGACCTGCTCCCCGGCGTGCCGCTCGACCAGCTGCCGACGTTCGGCCCGGTGAAGGGCGAGGCGGTCTACTTCATGACCGGCGGTCGCGCGCTGCGTCTGCCGACGCCGCCGCCGTTCCACAACAAGGGCAACTGGATCTTCTCGCTCTCCCGACTCGTGCGCTATCTCGCCGAGCAGGCGGAGGAACTCGGCGCGTTCGTGCAGCCCGAGACGACGGCCCTCGATCTCCTCGTGCAGGACGGCGCCGTCCACGGTGTGCGCACGGCCGCGATGGGCCTCGACCGCGACGGCTCCGCGTCGGCCGGCTCCGCGCCGCCGACCGAGATCGTGGCGCAGGCGACGGTGCTCGCCGAGGGGACGCAGGGGCACCTCCGCGGGGTCGCGCTCGACCACTTCGGTGTCGGCAGCCGCTTCCCGCAGGCGTACGAGCTCGGCGTGAAGGAGATCTGGAAGGTCGCGAGGCCGCTCGACCGGATCATCCACACGCTCGGCTGGCCGCTGCGCTGGTCGGCACGCTACGGCGAGGTCGGCGGCTCCTTCATCTACCCGCTGGGCCCGGACGAGATCTGCATCGGCTTCGTGACAGGTCTCGAATACACCGACTCCGGGCTCTCGCCGCACGACATCCTGCAGGAGTTCAAGACGCACCCGCTGATCCGCAAGCTGCTGGCGGGCGGTGAGCGGGTGGCGTGGGGCGCGAAGACGATTCCGTCCGGCGGCTACTACTCGATCCCCGACACGCTCGCCATTCCCGGTGCCGTGCTCTGCGGCGACTCGGCCGGTCTCGTCAACATCCCGCGCCTGAAGGGCGTGCACTACGCGATGCGCTCGGGGATGCTCGCGGCGGAGGCGATCTACGCCGGGCTTCGCGAGGGCGCCGACCTGCGGGCGCCTGGCGCGCTCGCGGCCTACGACGGCGCCGTCCGGGGAAGCCAGATCGTGAAGGACCTCCACCGCTACCGGAACATGCGCCAGGCGCTGTCGCGCGGCCTCGTCGTCGGCGGCCAGATCGCAGGCCTGATGGACCTGACGCGCGGCCGGCTGCCTGGCGGCGCCTGGGGCCAGCACGCCGACGCGGCCGTCGACATGCGGCCGCAGGGCCGCACGCTGGTCGAACCCGACGGCGCGTTGACGTTCGACAAGCTGTCGTCCGTCTTCGCCTCCGGCAACCGCACGCGCGACGACCAGCCGAACCACATCCGCCTTCGCGAGCGCGTCCCGCGTACGGTTGCCGAGACGTGGGTGAACATGTGTCCGGCCGCCGTCTACGAGATCGTCGAGGGCTCGGAGACGATGGACGGACTCGTGCGCGTGCGGATTGCGCCGTCGAACTGTGTGCAGTGCGGGGCGATCACGGCCAAGGGCGGCCAGTTGACGCCGCCCGAGGGCGGCTCAGGGCCCGAGTACACGCAGATGTAGTGATGTGTTCGTGCTAAGATGCGTTCGTGCCGAAGTCCCGGACGACGATCGCCATTGACGACGATGTGATGCGCGCCGTCCGCGTGCGCGCTGCGCGCAGCGGTCGCGGCGACGGCGAGGTGATCGAGGAGGCCCTGCGCAGTGCGCTCGGCTTCGACCTGTTCACCCGCCTCTGGGAGCGCGCGGACATGGACGCGGAGGCCGCGATAGCGCTCGCTGTCGAGGCGCAGCACGAGTCGCGCCCTCGCCGTCCGCGCCCATAGTGCGCGTCGTGCTCGACGTCAACGTGCTCGTCGCCGCCCTGCTGTCGTCCGGTGGCCCGCCGGCTCGGATCGTCGAGGCCTGGCGCGAGGGCGCCTTCGAGGTGGTCGTGTCGCCCCTCCTGATCGCCGAACTCGAGCGAACGGCGGGCTACGACAGGATCCGCCAGCGGCTTCCGGACGGAGCCGTGCAGGCGCTCATCGAGACGCTTCGTGGCGAGGCCATCGTGTTAGGAGACCCGCCGCCGGGACCGGCTCGCGTGCCGGCCGATCGGGACGACGAGTACCTCGTCGCTCTGGCGGCGACCGCGGGGGCGCTGCTCGTCTCGGGCGACCGCCACCTCCTGGCGCTCGGGGCGGCTCTCCCGGTCGAGTCGCCGGCCGCGTTCGTGGCGCGACTCGGTAGCTGAGCTACTTCGGCGGCAGCGTGCCGGTGAACGCTAGCGAGCGGTCGACCCAGCGCTCGACGTCCGCATCGTCCCGCACGGCCTCGGCGTCGACGAGGAGCCAGCCCGACATCGGCCGGCCCGTGACGTCGAACACGCCGACGTTCGGCTCCGCCAGGTACTGCGCGTCGGCCTCGCCGACGCGCGCGATCAGCGACTCCTTCCAGACGCCGGCGCACATGCTGCCGTGATGGAGGAAACCGATCCCGCCGAACATCTTCCGTTCGGTGATCGCGTCGCGGCCCGCCAGTGCCGTGCGGATCCGGTCGGCGAGCGCCTCGTCGTAGGCCATACCGAGGACGTTACCGAATGTGCATCGCGCACACCAGGGATGGCGAGGTCGCGCGCCGTCGCCGTGGCGGTCCCGTCGGCAGCGCCGTAGGCTCCCGCGGCATGTGCGGTATCGCGGGATTCCTCGCCAAGCGCGCCGACGGCCCGGTCGCCTCGGAGGTGCTCGGACGGATGCTGACGGGCCTTCGCACACGCGGCCCCGACTCGACGGGCCTCGGTCTCTACGAGCCGGCGACGAACGGGCATGTCACCGTCCGCGTCTGGTGCGGCGACGATGCGGCGGCGGCCGACGCCGCGCGCGACCGGGCGCGCGCCGCCTATGACATCGACGAGTTCGACTTCGACTCGGGCGTCCTGCGGTTCCGCGTCGACGGCGCCGTCGCGGTCGCCGACATCTGCCGCGAGGTCGAGGGCGCCGACGCGACGGTCGAGGTCTTCTCCGTCGGGCGTTCGCTGCAGATCTACAAGCACGTCATGGACGGCACGGAACTCGCGCGGGCCTACGGGCTGGCCGGGTCGCCTGGCCGACACGGCGTCGGCCACACGCGCCTCGCGACCGAGTCGCGGGTCGACGTCCAGCACGCCCACCCGTTCTGGGCGCGGCCGTTCGCCGACATCTGCGTCGTCCACAACGGGCACATCACGAACTACCACAAGCTGCGTCGCCTCTACGAGATGCGCGGGCACCGTTTCTTCACGGGCAACGACTCCGAACTCCTCGCGCTGTACCTGGCGCACCGGCTCGAGGAGGGCGCGACGATCCAGGAGGCGATGGAGGCGTCGATCGCCGATCTCGACGGCTCCTTCTCGTACCTGCTCGCGACTGCCGACGGCCTCGGCATGTGCCGTGACCGGGTCGGATCGATGCCGGGGATCATCGCCGAGACGGACGACTGGGTCGCGGTCGCCTCCGAGCCGATCGCCGTCCACGAGGCGTTCGGCGACGCCGCCGAGGACGCGTCGTTCCGCGAACTGGGCGTCGGGAGGGCCGTAATGTGGACGCTGTAGTCGACTGTGCCGGCCAGACGACCCGCGAGGTGAATCGCGAGCTGAAGCGGCTCGCGGCGGAGGGCGCGGCCGAGATCCGCGTGCTGCACCCGGGCGCGCGTCACTGCCTCGGCGTTGCCATCTTCGAGCCGGTGTTGATCCGCTTCGCCGGCTCCGTCGGCTACCTCTGCTGCACGCTCGGCGACGGCGCGCGGTTCGAGGTCGAAGGCGATGCGGGCTGGTCGGTCGGCGCCGACATGCACGCCGGCTCCGTCGTCGTCCACGGCGGCGCCGGCACGAACGTCGGCGCGTCGATGAAGGGCGGGAGCGTCGTCGTGAAGGGCTCCGTCGGTACCCGCGCGGGGATCGCCGGCAAGGGCGGGACGGTCGTCGTCGGCGGCGATGCCGGCTACATGAGCGGGTTCATGTTCCAGAAGGGCGTCCTCGTCGTCTGCGGCGACGTCGACGACGGCATCGGCGATTCCATGTACGCGGGGGACATCTACGTCGGCGGCTCGATCGGGGAGCCGGGTTCGGACTGCGTCGTCAGGGATCTGACCGACGCCGACGAGCGGTTACTCCACGAGCTCTGCGACCCGCACGGTCTCGGCCCGAAGCGGGCCTGGACGAAGCTCGGCTCCGGCGGGCGCCTGCACAACTTCGACAAGCGCGAGTTCGCCATCTGGCGGGAGGCGATGTGACCGATCACGGGAACGGCGAGGCGGTCGACTTCCGGCGCTGGCTGCACCAGCACGCCGTCTGGACGCCCGACGTGATCCAGGACATCCAACTCAAGGCCGAACTCGGGCGCTACCGCTATCGCGGCATGTCGACGACGAGGCCCGTCCCGAACATGGACGACCTGACGTTCCTGCCGTGCACCCTGTCGCGCGTGCCCCTCGAGGGGTATCGCGAGCGGTGCGTGACGGAGACCGTCCTCGGGACCCGCTTTGCGGAGCGCCCCGTCAGGCTGAAGATTCCAATCTGCGTCGTCGGCATGTCGTTCGGGGCGCTATCGCGCAACGCGAAGGCCGGCATTGGCCTCGGCGCGACGCGGGCGGGCACGTCGACGACGACGGGCGACGGCGGCATGCATCCGCTGGAGCGGGAGAACTCCGAGCACCTGATCTACCAGATCTGCCCGAGCCACTACGGCAACAGCGCGCACGACATGGCGAGCGCCGATGCGGTCGAGATCGTCGTCGGCCAGGGCGCGAAGCCGGGCACCGGCGGCGTGCTGCTCGGCGCGAAGGTGTCGGACGAGGTGGCGCGGATGCGCGACCTGCCGCTCGGCGTCGACCAGCGCTCGCCGGTGCGGCACCCGGATTTCATCGGACCGGCGGACCTGCGGCTGAAGATCGAGCAGATCCGCGAGGCGACCGACTGGCAGATCCCGGTCTACGTCAAGATCGGCGCCGCCCGCACGCGCGACGACGTCAAGTTGGCGGCGAAGGCCGGCGCCGACGTGATCGTGATCGACGGCATGGAGGGAGGCTCGGCGGCGACGCCCGACATCCTCTACGACCACACCGGCATCCCGACGATGGCGGCGATCTGCGAGGCGCGGCGGGCGCTGGAGGACCTGGGCCTGCTCGGCGAGGTGCAGATCGTGCTGCAAGGCGGGATCAAGAACGGCGCCGACGTCGCGAAGGCGCTCGCGCTCGGCGCGGACGCGGTCGGCGTCGGCTCGGCGGCGATGATCGCACTCGGTTGCAACAGCGCCCGCTACATCGAGGACTACCACGCGCTCGGCACGGAGCCTGGTCACTGCGCGCACTGTCACACCGGCCAGTGCCCGGTCGGGATCACGACCCAGGACGAGCGGCTGATCGAGCGGCTCCCGGTCGAGGTCGCGGCGGAGCGGGTGGAGAACTTCCTCAACGCGCTGACGCTGGAGTGCCAGATGTTCGCGCGTGCGTGCGGCAAGCAGGACGTCCACGACCTCGAACCGGAGGATCTCCGAGCCCTCACCCTGGAGGCGTCGATGATCACCGGTATCCCCCTGGTCGGCACCGATGCCGCGTTCGGCGCGCCGTGGGCGCACCGGATGCACAACGACGGTGCCGGGCACCTGCCGACGAGCGACGTCGAGGGCGGTCACTAGCCGCGCGTCCTGCGTGCCTCCGCGTGCGCCCCGTGCAGCCCTTCGTGCGGCGCAGCGCACACCCCGAGCGAGTTCGGCGCCACTTCAACGGCAAACGCTCGGAGACCTGTCCCCCGAAAACGGCAAACCGGGGACAGGCCCCGGGCGCAGCGCGGGCGGGGCCAGGCCCTAAGGCTCGAGGCGCTCGCGGACGGCGTCGTCCAGCGGGCACGCACGTAGGCGCCGAGCCAGCCGATGGCGGACGCGGGCGACGATCCGGTAGGCGCCGTCACGCACCGGGCGCGGCACGACGCGCAGCCGCGCCAGGTGGCGGGCCGGGCCGTCCAGGGCGGCGCAGATCGCGAACACGGCGTCGCTCTCCGTCAGCACGCCGCCGTCGGTGACGACGAGGATCGTCGAGCGACCCGGCCGCTCCGGCACGGCGGCGCGAGCCGCCGCCGAGTCGCGACCCGCGAACCGGAGACGCCGCGCGGCGTCATGCCGCGCGGCGTACCGGATCGAGCGTGAGCAAAACGCGCACGCGTCGTCGTAGATGACGAGCACTACTTGCGCAGCTGTCCCCGTACCTCGCCGTTACCGAACGTCGCGGTGTGGACGTTGACGTAGTACTGCGCCGGGCTCTGGCGGATGTCCTTGATCAACTGCGGGTCGACGTTGTCCGCGCAGCCTTCGGCGATGTTCGGGCCGAGCGCGACGACGACGCCGCCGTCAACGCCTGCCGCGCCGGTGTGGATGTGCGCGCCCGTGACGGCCGAACTGAGGCCGGTGAGGGTGATCGTCCAGCACACCCGGCCCTTGCCCTGATTCAGCCGGATGTTCGCGGTTCCGCTGCCACTCCCCGTTGGCGGCGTCTCGTTGGCGCCGAGCAGCGTCGCCTTGAGCGGCCGTCCCGCGTACGACCGCTGTGCGCCGGTCGCGGCCGTCACGCAGGCGTTGTAGGCCTTGCGCTTCGCGGCCGTGTTGCGCGGCGCCGGGTACTGGGCGCCGCATGCCGTGCGAGCGCGGGCCTTGTTGGCCGCCGTGCTCGTCGGGTTGCCGGCGTCCTCGGCCTCGCTCACGGCCGCCTTCGAGGCGTTGACGCACCGCGCGCGGTACTTCCGGTAGGCCGCCGTTGTCGTGGATCCCGTCCACGCCGCCTTGCACTTGGCGCGGTACTGCGCGTCAGTCGCCGCTCCGGCCGGCACGGCGCCGATCGCAACCGCACACGCGGCGAGCGCCGCGATCGCAAGCAGGTGTCGCATCGCCCCTCCCTCGTTGCTTCCAGACAAGGGTAGGTCGCGATGCCGGTAGGATCAAGCGCCATGACCAAGCGCATCACGGTAGAGGGCTCGCACGGCAAGGCCGTCCGCCTCCCAAAGGGCGAGCGGCTCGCCGTCGTCAACACGCTCGGCGGCCAGGTCGTCGACTTCTGGTCGCTCGTCGAGCCGGGCGCGGAGGTGCTCTCGATGCACCACACCCGCGCCGCGATCAAGCACCTCGTGCCGACGGCCGGCGATCAGCTCTGGTCGAACCTGCGCCGCCCGATCCTGCTCGTCACCGAGGACACGAGCCCGGGTGTCCACGACACGCTGATCGCCGCCTGCGACGCCGCCCGCTACCGCGAGTACGGCGTCACAGGCCCGCACCGCACCTGCTGCGACAACTACCGCGAGGCGATCGCGGAGCTCGGCCTCGCCCGCGACGAGGTGCCCGCACCCTTCAACCTGTTCATGAACATCCCCTGGGACGCCGACGGCCGGCTCGAGTGGGGAACCTCACCCGCGCGCGCGGGTGATGCGTTCATCGTCGAGGCGCTCGTCGACCAGGTCATCGTCGTCTCCTCGTGCCCGATGGATCTGAACCCGATCTCCGGCGGCGAGCCGCGCGCGATCGACCTCGCGGTCGGCGCGTGACGCCTCCGTGAGTGTCGCGTGACGCTTCCGTAGCCGCGCCAGGCTCCGTTTCGGCCATTTCGGGCCCAGAGAGGCCCCAAATGGCCGAAACGGAGCCTGGCCAGCCCGCGCGGCCCGGCCAGCCGGGCACGGACACGGGCCCGACGCGGATAGCATCAGTTCCGTGCTGATCGGCGGCCCGTCCTACTGGTTCCACGCGCTCGGCGGACTGCCGGGCCCGCGCCCGTCGCTGCCCGGCTCCGCCGAGGTGGACGTCGCGATCGTCGGCGCCGGCTACACGGGACTGTGGACGGCGTACTACCTGAAGCGCGCCGACCCGTCGCTGCGGGTCGCGATCCTCGAACGCGAGGTCGCCGGCTACGGCGCGTCGGGCCGAAACGGCGGCTGGGTCACCGGCGAGATCGCCTTCGCCGCCGACCGCCGCACGCGCCTCGCCGTCTACGACACGATCGACGAGGTCGGGCGCGTCTGCGCCGCCGAGAACATCGCCTGCGACTTCCTCAAGGGTGGGTCGCTGAGCGTCGCGACGAACCCGGTCGAGAAGGAGCGCCTCCGCAGCTACCTCCAGCACCGCCGCGACGAGGGTGACGGCGAGGAGGACTCGCGGTGGCTCGAGGGCCACGACCTCACCGAGCGGATCAGGCTCGACGGCGCCCTCGCGGCCGTGCGGACGCCGCACTGCGCGCGCGTCCAGCCGGCGGCGCTCGCGCGCGGGCTCGCCGACGCCGTCGAGCGGCTCGGCGTGACGATCTGGGAGCGCACGACCGTGCGTGAGATCCTGCCCGGCGTCGTGCGCGCCGACCAGGGCGACGTGCGCGCGCCGTGGATCGTCCGCGCGACCGAGGGCTACACCGCGTCGCTGCAAGGCTTGCGTCGCCGGATCCTGCCGATGAACTCGTCGATGATCGTGACCGACCCGCTGCCGCCCGAGGCGATGGCCGCGATCGGCTGGGACGCGGCCGAGACGATCCGCGACATGGCGAACGCCTACGTCTACATCCAGCGCACCGCCGACGACCGCATCGCGATCGGCGGCCGCGGCGTGCCGTACCGGTTCCGGTCCGGCACCGACCGCCACGGCGAGATCGCTCCCGCGACGGTCGACGGGCTGACACGCCGACTGCATGCGCTCTTCCCACAGGCACGCGAGGTGCCGATCGCGCATGGCTGGTCAGGCGTCCTCGGCGTGCCGCGCGACTGGCGCTTCGCTGTCGGCGTCGACTGCGACCAGGGCATCGCCTGGTCGGGCGGCTACGTCGGCGTCGGCGTCGCCGCCGCGAACCTCGGTGGACGCATCGTCGCCGACCTCGTCCGCGGCGAGCAGTCGGACATCACGACGCTTCCCTTCGTCGGCCACACGTGGCGGCGCGACTGGGAGCCGGAGCCGCTGCGCTTCCTCGGCGTGAACGGCCTCTTTGCCGCCTACCGCGCCGCCGACCGCCGCGAGGCGCAGACCGGCCGCCCGTCCCGGCTGGCGGCGGTCGCGAATCGCATCACCGGCCGTCAGTAGTATGGTATACTCATTCCATGAGTACGCGCCTGCAGGTCGTCCTGGACGAGGCCGAGATCGCGGCCTTCCGCCTCGCCGCCGACGCCGACGGCGTGAACCTGTCGGAGTGGGTACGGCGGGCACTGCGGGACTGCGCGAGCCGGACCGGCACCGGCGATCCCGACGCCCGCATCGCGCTGATCCGGGCCGCCGCCGGGCACTCGTTCCCCGCGCCCGACATCGAGCAGATGCTCGCCGAGATCGAGAGCGGCTACGCGCCCGGGGAATGATCTTCGTCGACTCCAACGTGCCGATGTACCTGATCGGCGAGCCGCACCGGCACAAGGTCGATGCGCAGCGGCACCTCGAGCGTCTCAGCCTCGTCCGTGAGCGCCTCGTCACCGACGCCGAGGTCCTGCAGGAGATCCTCCATCGCTACCGGGCGATCGATCGCCCGGCCGCCATCCAACCGGCGTTCGATCTCCTCCTCGGGGTCGTCGACGAGGTCCTGCCGGTGGGCGTCGATGACGTGACGGCCGCGCGCGACGAGTTGCTCGCCCGCTGGTCGCTGTCCGCTCGCGACGCCCTCCACGTCGCGGTGATGCGGCGCCACGGCGTCGATCGTGTCCTGTCCTTCGACCCGGGCTTCGACCTCGTGCCCGGCCTCGTCCGCGTCGGCTGAGCGTGGATGTGCACCCTGCACACCTGCGCCGGGGACAACGGGCGGCTCGAGACTGGCGCCCGGCACCCCTGACCACGTAGGATCGCCTGCGTCAGCTGCAGTGCCCGAACCGGGAGCGTAGGCGTGGGGAGATCGTTCGAGATCCTGTCCGGCAATCAGCGCGTCGTCGCGACCCTGCTCGAGCGGGAGGCGCCGAACGTCACGCGCGCCTTCTGCGAGCACCTTCCGTGCGAGAGCTTCTCCGTCCATGCCAAGTTCGCCGGCGACGAGTTGATCGTGATGGTGCCGTTCTTCTGCGAGCCGGAGAACGAGATCTTCGCCGTCCAGCCCGGCGACATCGGCTACTACCCGGGCCGCCAGACGATCTGCATCTTCTACGGCGACACCGAGCCGTTCGGCGAGGTATCGGTGTTCGCGAAGGTCACCGAGGGGCTCGACACGCTCAAGCAGTGGGGTCGCGAGATCCTCTCCGTCGGCTCGATCCCCGTCCAGATGCGGGAGTCCTGAGATGAGCGACGCCGACCTCACCGCCCGCATCGTCGCCCTCGTCCAGCAGGCGCTCGCCGAGCAGCGGCCCACGGGCTCGCCGGCGCCGCCCTCCCCGGCGCCGCCGCCCGCGGCCCAACGGGCGCAGGTGACCGGCCGCGTCGTCACCCGCGAGGACGTCCAACGCGCCGCCGCGGCCGGCCTCGCGCTACATGCGCCGGCCGGCGCGATCATCACCGACCTGGCCCGCGAAGAGGCCGAGACGGCTGGCGTCGAGATCGTCGTCGGCGGGACGCCGGCCAGCCAGCCGCCCGCGGCCCATCGACACGAACGGCAGTCGGGCTCCGACTACTGCACGCACTGCGGGGGCTGCATGCAGCCCGCCGTCTACACGCGCAAGGACCGCCCCGTCGCCGGCTCGACGGCGGAACTGATCGAGCGCCTCGACCGTTTCACCGACCTCGTCTGGCGCTCCGAGCCGAACGAGGTCCGCCGCCTCCGCCAGCTCTCGCGCCCGCCGATGGGCCGCATGCCCGGCATCTTCTACGCCTGCTTCAACCTGTTCTGGCTCGGCGAGGAGATCCAGACGCTGCGCGACAAGGCGAAGGCACAGTCGATCCCGCTGTCCGCGCTGAACGAGCTGCTCGGCTCGCTCTGCGGCCGGCACGCGATCCGCCTCTCGAAGTGGCACCTGGTCGACTCGATCGAGCTGCTCGGCGACGTCCAGACGTTCTGCGAGCGCACCGGCGCGGCCAGCCACGACGAGTTCCGGCAGCTCTGCGAGCACCTGATGCTCGCCGCCGACCGCATGCAGGCATGGATCGACCGCATGATTCCCTGGCACACCCTCGACGATCGACTGGAGCTCGTGCCGTGATGAAGACCGTTGTCGAGATCCTCGACGACTGGCAGGCCAAGGACATCTCCTGGGTCCGCTTCGAGCTGCCCGACATCCACGGCACGGCGCGGGTCAAGCTCGTGCCGCTGCAGGCCGCGTACCAGTACGCGGAGGACGGCCTGAACATGTACGGCGGCGCGCAGGTGCTCGACTCGCGCTCCGACGTCGTGCCTGGGTCCGGCTACAACACCGAGTACTCGTACGCCGACCAGCTGCTCCGGCCGGACCCGACGACGGCCCAGAGCATCCCATGGCAGCCCGGCCACGCGCGTTTCATCTGCTCCGCCGAGTCCGTTGACGGCACGCCGCGGCTGGCGTCGCCGCGGCAGCTGCTCGACAAGGTGCTCGCCGAGGCGAAGGCCATGGGCTACGGCATGCGCACGGGGATGGAGTACGAGAACTACTTCCTCAACCCCGACGGCACGCCGCTGTTCGGCGGCCACCACATCTTCAACCCCGTCTTCAACGTCTTCCACCCGGTCGTGCTCGACCTGTTCGAGCAGCTCCCGAAGGTGGGTGTCGACCTGATCACCGCGAACTCGGAATACGGGCCCGGTCAGTTCGAGCTGAACTTCGGCCCCGGCGATGGCCTCGCCGGCCCGGACAAGAGCTACACCTACAAGAACGCCGTCAAGGAGATCGCGCACAAGCACGGTCTGATCGGGACGTTCATGTCCAAGCCCTTCAACGGCCTCGCCGGGTGTGGCGCGCACTTCCACATCTCGCTGCTCGACGCCGCCGGCGCCTCGGTGATGGCTGACGACACCGCCGAGCATGGGCTCTCGGAGGCCGCGAAGGCCTTCATCGCCGGCAACCTGAAGTACGCGAAGGCGATCTACACGCTGCTCGTGCCGACCGTCAACTGCCTGAAGCGCCGCCGACCGCACACGTTCGCGCCGTCGAACATCTCCTGGGGTCACGAGGATCGCTCGGCGCTGATCCGGATCAAGGGCGGGTCGGCATCGTCGCGGCACGTCGAGCAGCGCGGCGCGTCCGGCCTCTCGAACCCGTACATCGTCGCCGCGGGCGTGATGGCGGCGGGCCTGCTCGGGATCCGCGAGGGGCTCGAGCTGATGCCACCCTCGGGGCCGGGGCCGGCCGAGGACGACCCGAAGTACGAGCAGCTGCCGTACGACATGCGCGAGGCGCTCGACCACTTCGAGCGCGCCGAGCCGATCCGGGAGCTGCTCGGCGACGAGTTCTGCGACATCTGGCTGACGGTGCGCCGCTACGAGCTCCAGCGGTTCGAAGATCACGTCACCGACTGGGAACGCACCGAGTACCTCGAGATCTACTGACCACCGGAAGGCAGGGGAGATGGCACAGCAATCACTCGGCATGATCGAGACGAAGGGATTCGCGGCAGTCGTCGAGGCGGCGGACGCGATGCTGAAGGCGGCCGACGTCACGGCCGGCTCGTACGGCAAGATCGGGGCGGGCATCGTCTCGATCTCGGTGCGCGGCGATGTCGGTGCCGTCAAGGCAGCGGTCGACGCCGGTGCCGCCGCCGCCCGCCGCGTCGGCGAGGTCGTCGCGGTCACCGTCATTCCCAGCCCCGACGCGGCCACCACCGCGAAGATGGCCTGAGCGGCGAACGGAAAAGGAGCAGAGATGGCGAACCCAACCGATGCCGTCGGCCTCGTCGAGACGAAGGGCTACGTCGCTGCCGTCGAGGCCGGCGACGCGATGATCAAGGCCGCGAACGTCGAGCTCGTCGGGTACGAGTCGATCGGCGGCGGCCTGGTCACGGCGATCGTCCGCGGCGACGTCGCCGCCGTGAAGGCCGCAACCGATGCGGGCGCTGCCGCGGCGGCGCGTATCTCGGAAGTGATGGCGGTGCACGTGATCGCGAAGCCGCACGAGTCGCTCGGAGCGACGCTGCCGATCGGCGCGAGCAAGGCGGCGAAGTAGCGGGGATGGCGATCTCGGAGGCCGAGCTCGCGGCGATCGTCAGCCGCGTCGTCGCGGAGCTGTCGCCGGCCGTCGCTGCGCCGGCGGCGGACGGTCGCAACGGCCTGTTCGCCTCCGTCGACGACGCGGTCGGCGCCGCCCGGTCCGCGCAGCGGGCGCTCGCGCGTGGCGGCGTCGAGTTGCGTCGGCGGGCGATCGACGCGATCCGCCGTTGCGGGAACGAGCACGCCGAGTCGCTCGCACAGATGGCGCACGACGAGACGGGCCTCGGGCGCGTCCGCGACAAGGTGGCCAAGAACCAGCTGGCGGCGAACGTGTCGGTCGGGGTCGAGGACTTCGAGCGGCCGGCGGCGTTCGCCGGTGAGCATGGGCTGACGATCGAGGACTGGCTGCCGTGGGGCGTCGTCGCGAGCGTGACGCCGACGAACTCGCCGTCGGCGTTCATGATCAACCACGGCATCACGATGATCGCGGGCGGCAACGCCGTCGCCTTCAACGCCCACCCGGGCTGCGCCCGCACCTCGATGCGGACGGTCGAGCTGATGAACCAGGCGGTCGTCGCCGCCGGTGGCCCCGACAACCTGATGACCGGTGTGACGGCACCGTCGCTGGAGACGGCGCGGGCGCTCGTCACGCATCCGGGCGTCGACATGCTCTGCATCACGGGCGGCGCCGAGCTCGTGCGCGACGCGTTCGGGACGGGCAAGCGCGTCGTCGCCGCCGGGCCGGGGATGCCGGTCGCCGTCGTCGACGAGACGGCCGACCCACGCTGGGCGGCAAGCGAGATCTTCAAGGGCGCCGTCTTCGACAACACCATCCTCTGCATCGGCGAGAAGGCGGTCGTCGCGGCCGAGAGCGTCTACGCGCAGCTGATCGAGGCGTTCGCGGAGCTGCCGACGCTCGTCCTCTCACCGTCCCAGGTCGAGGAGGTCTACCGGGCGGTGATCGATTCGAGTGGCGCCGCGCCGCGCACGCGCCGGGAGTTCGTCGGCCGCGACGCCGAGGTGCTGCTGGCCGCCGCCGGGATCGACGCGCGCAAGCCGGTCGGTCTGCTCGTGGCGCCGGTCGAGCGCGATCATCCGCTGTTCTGGATGGAGAAGTTCTGTCCGTTCCTCCCCGTCGTGCGCGTGCGCGACTCGGCGGCGGCGATCGATCTCGGCATCGAGGCCGAGGGTGGCAACCGCCACACCGCGATGATCTACTCGAACCACCCGCCGAATGTCGAGCGTTTCGCGCGGGAGGTGTCGACGGTGGTCACGGTTGTCAACGGCTGCTCGCTGCGCGGGCTCGGCGCGGAGGGCGAGGGCTACCCGGGGTTTGCGATCGGCACCGTCACCGGCGAGGGCATCACCTCGCCGCGCCACTTCGCGCAGGCGCGGCGCGTGGCCCGCATCAGGTGACGCGCGATGTGGACATCGAGCTGGTCGTGAGGATCGTGCTGCGGGTGTTGCAGGAACTCGGTGAAAGAAAGGGATCAGATCCCATTCTTTCACCGATCGCCGCTGGCCCACGGACCGAGTGTCCAGCGCACCTGGTGACCGAGCACGACGTCGTTGCCGCTATCGGCGCGGGTCGCATCGCGCTCGCGCCGGGAGCCGTCGTCACGCCGCTCGCGCGCGACACCGCCCGTGAGAAGGGCGTCGAGCTGGTGGGCGCCTGATGCTGCTCGCCCGCGTCATCGGTCGGGTCGACTGCGCCCGCCGCGCGGACGGGCTCGATCCGTTCCGGTTCGATCTCCTGGAGACGGTCGGCGACGGCAGGCGCTACGTCGCCGTCGACACGCTCGGCGCGGCGCAGGGGCAGCTGGTCGTGACGACGAGCGCGGCGGCGGCGCGGATGGTCGAGGGTGTCGGACGCGTCCCGGTCGACCTGGCGGTGGTGGCGCTGCTGTGATCCTCTGCCGCGTCATCGACCGGATCGTCTCCTCGACCAAGGATCGGCGCCTCGACGGCGCGAAGCTCCTGCTCGTCGTCGAGGTCGACCCGGATGGCACGGAGCGCGCCGAGCAGCACGTCGTCGCCGACACGATCGGCGCCGGGCAGGGCGACACGGTGCTGGTCGCGATCGGTTCCGCCGCCCGCCTGACGGAGGCGACCCGCACGCAGCCGATCGACGCGCTCGTGATCGGGATCGTCGACCGCGTGGAGCTTGCGCCGTGAACCTCGGGCGTGTCACCGGCACCGTCACCTGCACGCGGCGCGTGGCGGAACTCGCCGGACACCGCCTTGCGATCGTGCAGCCGGTGGACGAGACGGGCGCCGACGCGGGCCGACCGATCGTCGCCGCCGACCACCTCGTCCGCGCCTCGGCCGGCGCGCGCGTCTGGTTCGTGAACGGTGCGGACGCCGCCGACGCGTTCGACGCGCCGCAGCCGGTCGACGCGGTCGTCGTCGGGATGGTCGATCCGGGGTGATCCCGGCGCGCGTCGTCGGTCGCATCACGGGCGCGGTGAAGCACCCGGCCTACGAGGGGCGCACGCTGCTCGCGCTCCGCTCGCACCGTCGCGGCGCCGCGCCCGGCGCGGCGTTCCTGGCGGTCGACCTCGTCGGTGCCGGCGTCGGCGACGACGTGCTCGTCTCGCGCCCGCCGGGTCTCGCGCGGGAGCTGATCGGCGGCCGGGCGCCGATCCGGTCGCTGATCGTCGCGGTGCTCGATGCGCCGCCGGGGGACGCCGCGCCGTGAAGGTGACCGTGATCGGCGCCGGCAACGTCGGCGCGACGACCGCGATGCGGATCGCGCAGATGGACGTCTGCCGCGAGGTGGTGCTGGTCGACGTCGTCCCGGGACGCGCCGCCGGTCTCGCGCTCGACCTGAACCAGTCGGCGCCGATCGAAAGGTTCCGCACGCGCCTGACGGGCACCGAGACCTACCGCGCCACCGCCAACTCCGACGTGATCGTGATGACCGCCGGCCGGCCGCGCGCGCCCGGGATGAGCCGGCTCGACCTGCTCCTCGTCAACGCCGCGGTCGTGCGCGACTGCGTCGCACAGGCAGCCGCGCAGTCGCCGTTTGCGATCCTGATCGTCGTCACCAACCCGCTCGACGAGATGACCCACCTCGCCTGGCGCACCTCGGGGTTCGACGAGCGGCGGGTGATGGGGATGGCGGGCGGCCTCGACTCGGCGCGCCTTCGCTGGTTCCTCGCCGATCTCGCCGGGGTCGCGCCGCCGGATGTCGAAGCGATGACGCTCGGATCGCACGGCGAGACGATGGTGCCGCTGCCGGGCCGCGCGACGATCGAGGGGACACCCGCGACGCGCATCTTCGATCCGGCGACACTCGCCGGCGTCTTCGAGCACACCCGTGCCGGCGGCGCCGAGATCGTCGCGCTGCTGCGCACGGGTTCGGCCTACTACGCGCCGGCCAGTGCGACCGCCGTGATGGTGCGGGCGATCCTCGAGGATCGCCGCGAGTTGCATCCGGTGTGCTGTCGGCTTCGGGGCGAGTTCGGCATCGACGGAGCGTTCGTCGGCGTTCCGGCGGTGCTCTCGCGGCGCGGGGTCGAGGAGGTGCGGGAACTCGACCTCGAGCCGGGCGAGCTGGCGGCGCTGCGAGAGGCGGCGGCGGCGGTGCGGCAGAAGTGCGCCGAGCTTGAGGAGGCGCTCGCGAGAGGTTGACGCCCCCGGCCGAGGCCACTGTCCAGCTCCACCGGAACCGCGACTTCGTCATCTTGCAGGTCGGCCAGCTGCTGTCCGCGGGCGGCTCGCAGATGGCGTCGATCGCGTGAACCGGAAGCACCTGATGATCGCGACCGACTTGACGCGGGCAGCGGCGATCGGCAGCCTCGGTGTCGCCCTCGTCGCCGACCGGCTCAGCTTCTGGCACGTCGTAGCTGTGGCTTTCGTCGAGGGAGCGGGCGGGGTGTTCTTCGGTGCCGGCCGCGGCTGGAGTGCTGCAGTCGATCGTGCCGCGCTCACAGTTGCCCGCCGCGGCCGGGATCCAGGAGGCGAGACACGCGGCAGTGCAGCTCGCCGGGCCGCCGATCGGTGGCGCCCTGTTCGCAATCGGCCGTGCGGTGCCGTTCATCGTGGACGCCGTCACCCACGCGATCTCCGCGCTCTCGCTGACGCTCTTGAAGACACCGTTCCAGGGTGTCCGCGAGACCGATCGCGCGAGCCTGCGGTCGGAGGTCGCCGACGGCTTCTGGTTCCTCTGGCGCAACGCCTTCCTGCGCACGTGCGCGCTCCTCAGGGCACTCGGCAACTTCCTCGGGCCGGCCCTCCTGCTCATCGTCGTTGTCCAGGCACGGCGTGACGGGCTGCCGGGTGCAGAGATCGGCCTGCTGCTCTCGGTCTTCGGCGCTTCGATCCTTGTCGGGTCACTCGTCTCGCCGGTGGTCCGCCGACGGCTCTCGACGCGGACGAACCTACTGCTTGAACTCTGGGCGTGGCTCGGCTGCGGCGCGTTCGTCGCCGAGCCGCGCGCGGTGGTCCTGATCGCCGCGATGATTCCCTGCGGGCTCCTGATCCCGGTGTCCGACTCCGTCGTGACCGGCTACCGGCTCGCGATCAGACCGCCCCACCTGATTGGACGCGTCGAGGGCGTGCGGGCGACGCTCGCCGCCCTTCTCACGCCATTCGGGCCGCTCGCTGCCGGGGTCCTGCTCGGCGTGACGTCTTCCCGGGTCACGGTTGCCGCGTTCGCCGGCGTCGCGTTGGTCCTTGCGGTCTGGGGATCCCTGAGCCCGTCGATTCGCCGTGCGCCGAGCATGGACGAACTCAGGCCGCCGCCACGTACAGACCGCTAAGACTGCGGTTCAGACACTTCGACCGAACACCCCAGCCCGGGAGCCGATGCGATGCGTCGGTCGCACGTGAGGAGTGAGAGTCCGAGCACCTCGGCCAGTGCCACGTAGGTGGCGTCGTAGGCGGTCAGGTTGGCGCGGAGCTCCCAGACCCGGTCGAGGAGCACGTCGTGGGGGTAGCGGTGCGTGACGACATCGAGCAGGGCGGCGCGTGCCCCGACTGCGACCGCGTGTTCGATCGTTCCTGCTCGGTGCAAACGGCGGAGCGCCTGCAGCACCGCGACGTCGATCAGGTGCGGGGCGTGGATGACCGCATCGTCCAGGGCTGTGAGCGCGGTCGGCGAGCGTGCGACGAGCACGTCGACGAGGATCGAGGCGTCGGCGACGACCTCTCTCACGGTCGGCGCTCATCGTGCAGCGCAGCGAGAATCTGCTCGCGGGTGGGCCCGCGGTCGGACGAAGCGACGAGGGCGCGCTGTCGACGAAGCGCTTCGGCCGGGTCGGCTCGCTCGGCCAGGCGCGTGAGTTCGCGGCGAAGGTACTCCGGTAGGCCGAGGCCCGCGGTGGCGGCACGCTGCCGCATCGTCGCGTAGATGTCGTCGGCGAGATCGCGAATCTGCACTGTCTTCGGCATAGACGCATACTAACATGCAGCAGCGCATGTTCGAGAATCGATCAGCCAGCCGCCGCCTGCCGATAACGCACGATCCGCAGCGCCACCTGCAGGTCGAACAGCACGGAGGGGTCGTCGAGGTCGATCTGGGCGACGCGGCGGATGCGGTCGAACCGTTGCCGCAGGGTGTTGCGGTGGACGTACAGGGCGGCCGCCGCGTCCTTGCGGTTGCCGGCGCACTCCAGGTAGCGCTCGACGGTCTCGAACAGTTGTGAGCCGTGCTCGCCGTCGTGGGCGCGGAGTCGCTCGAGGCGCTCCTGCCACACGTCACGCGCCGGCTCCTGTGCGAGCGCCCACAGGTAGCGCTGCACGCCGAGGTCCTCGAAGCGGGTGACGGCGGCGGGTCCGTGAACGGCGCGGCCCATCTGCAGCGCCTGCGCTGACTCTGCGAAGCCGTCGGCCTGGGACAGGGCGCCGACGCGTGGGCGGCCGACGCCGATCGCCGCCTGCCCGTCCGCGGCGCGCGCGAGACGGTCGGTAAGACCGTCCGCGTCGCGCGCCCTCAGCAGCGCGGTCGCCTGCAGGCCGCGCACGGCGCACGCCGAGCCGGGGAACGCGCCGAGCAGCTCCTCGCGCAGCCGTACGAGCGTCGTCTCGGGATCCCGGCCGCTCTCGTCCGCGGCGATCGCCAGCGCCACGTGCGCGTGTTCGAGGTCGACCCCGACACGGCGCGCCCGCGCCGCCAGCACCGATTCCGGCTCGTCGCCGGCGGCCAGCGCGTCGAGGACATCGCGCTCCGCGTTGCGGCCGGCCGCCTGGTCGATCAGACGCGCGTTCAGAAGCACCTGCGCGGCCGTCGCCGCGAGCGCCTGCAGCACGTCGAGGGTGGCGGGCGACGGGGACTGGCGGCCCGCCGCGAGCAGCAGACCGAGCGCCTCCCCTCCGGCCGCGAGCGGAATCGCGACGCCGGTGGTCGCGCCAGCGACGCCGCCCAGGATCTCCGCGTGCCTCGCGCGGCGCAGTGTCCGCGTTCTGGCCGCAAGTGGTTCGAGCAGTGCCGCATCCGTTACCCGCTCGGCGCGCTTCCACTCACCGGCGACGGCGCCGAGCCCGTAGCGGCCCCGCTCGTCGCGCGTCGCCACCAGGACGGCGTCGGCGCCCAGCAGGCTGCGCGCGGCACCGGCCAGCCCGTGCAGCGCGCGGCGGCGCCCGGCCGGGGAGGCGGGATCGCCCACCGCCTTCGCCAGCGCGCGAACGGCGTCGAGTTGCCGGCGGCGCTCCTCGTGCAGCTGCGCCGTTTCGACGGCGGCGGCGACGAGCGAGGCGATCGGCGCGACCAGCGTGAGGTCGTCCTCGGTGAACTCGCGCGGCGCGACGGTGTGCAGCGTGACCACTCCGACCAGCCGGTCACTCGGCGCGATCAGCGGGTAGGTGAGCGCCGACTGGAACCGTTCGTCGTTCAGTTCCGGCACGTACAGGTAGCGCGGATCCTCGCGTGGGTTGTCGCGGACGAACGCGGGCGCGCGGTTGAGCGCCGTCCAGCCGGTGAGGCCGGCGCCGACCTCGAGAGAGAAGCGGCCGATAGCATCCTCGTAGCCCTCGACGCCGGCGCGGACGGTGAGCCGCTCGCCGTCCTCGTCGAGCAGGTAGACGAGCGCCCCTGCAGCGCCGGTCAACTGTGCGATCAGGCGCACCGCCTCGGCCAGGACCTCGTCGACGCCGGCCGCCGAGATCATCCGCCGTACCAGCGTCAGCAGGGCGTCCGAAGCTGGCCGGGAGGCGTGCACGATGCACAGTATCGGTCAGATCGTGAGAATCCGTTCCGCGAGCAGGCCGGCGAGCGCGAGCGTGCTCAGATGCGTGTTCGCGCGCGGCAGCATCGGCATCGCGGAGGCGTCGGCGACGTGGATTCCCTCGACGCCATGCACGCGACCGCTGGTGTCGGCGACGACACCGATCCGGCACGTCGACGCCGGGTGGTAGAGCGTGAACACGTCGTCGGCGGCGACCGCGCGGCGCGCCGTGATTGTCGCCGCGAGCGCGTACGCGGCGTCCGCGCCGTCGGCGAGGGTGACGAGATCGGCGGGCGTCGGCGCGCGACGGATCACGGGCGGTGCCGTGGGGTCGGGCGAGCGGAGCGTGACTGACCCGCGCATCGCGGCGCCGAGGACGACGGGGATCAGCGAGATCGCGTGGCCGCCGCCCGACGGCCAGCCGGTGTTCGGCAGCAGTTGAAACGAGGGCGTCTTCAGCAGCGCCTGGACGTGCGTGAGGATGCCGCGCGCGTCGTCGGCCGCGAGGTCCGCGGCGAGGTCGTCGTCCAGTGGCAGGCGGACGTGGCGGGCCGGGTGGTCCTCGAGACCGCGGCCGACCTCGGCGTTGGCGGCGACGACGGGAATGCCGAGGGCGGCGAGGTCCGCCGCGGGGCCGATGCCGCTGCGCAGGAGCAGGGCCGGCGTGCCGTAGGCGCCGGCGGTGAGGACGACGAGCGGCGCCTCGACGCGGCCGCGGTCGGTGTCGACGCCGATCGCGCGGCCGCCGCGCGTGACGATCCGAGTGGCGAGCGCGTCGGCGATAATCGTCAGGTTCGGCCGGTCGCGGGCCGGGTCGAGGTAGGCCGCGGCGGCCGACCAGCGTGTCCGCCCGACTCGGTTCACGGGGATCAGCCCGGCGCCGCGCGGGGCGTCAGGGGCGTTGATGTCTTCGAGCACCGGTTCGCCGAGCGCCGCCCAGCCGTCGAGCGCGCGACGGGAGAACGCGCCGACCTCGTCTGGCGCGAACGCCCGCGTGCGAATCTGGCGTTGCGCGGCGGCGAGGCGCGGTGCCATCGCGGCGAAGCCGAACGCCGCGTCGCCGGTCGCCGCCGCCCACGCGTCGTAGCAGGCCGGGGTTCCCCATATGACGAGACAGCCGTTGTGCGCGGAGCAGCCGCCGACGACGCGGGCGCAGGTGTCGACGCCATAGCCCCAGTCGTGCGAGGTAGCGCAGTCCGCGGCGTCGAGGAGGTCGGCCGGCCACGTCGTGGGGGACACCGGCCCGTAGTCCGGCCCGGCCTCGATCAGCACGACGCGCCGGCTCTCCTCGGCGGACAGGCGGTTCGCGAGGACGCAGCCGGCGGCGCCGGCACCGACGATACAGGCGTCGGCGGTGGCGAGGATCTGCGGCATGGTTCCGCATCATGAAGGCAGCGATCCTCCGGGCGCACGGCGATGCGTCCACCATCGAGTACGGCGAGTGGCCCGATCCGGTCGCGGGTCCGGGCGAGGTGGTGCTGGACGTGCGTACGGCGGTCCTGAACCGGCGCGACTGGTGGATCATGCGGAACCCGGCGCGGGCGTTCGCGCCGGGGATCCTCGGCTCCGATGCTGCCGGCGTCGTCCGCGCGGTTGGTGCGGGCGTCACGCGTTGCGCCGTCGGCGACGAGGTGATCGTCTACCCGGCGACGGGCTGGGGGTCGCACGACGACGCGCCGGGGCCGGAATTCGAGATCTTCGGCGTCCCGCGGCAGGGCGTGTTCGCCGAGCAGGTCGTGGTGCCGGCCGAATGCCTGTTCCCGAAGCCGTCGCACCTGACGTGGAGCGAGGCCGCCTGCCTCGGGATCGCCTGTCTCACGGCGTGGCGGGCGCTGACGACGCGCGGCGGTGTCGGGCCGGGGACGTCGGTCCTCGTCACCGGCGCGGCCGCTGGCACGGGCACGGCTGCAATCCAGATCGCGGCAGCGCTCGGTGCGCGCGTCCTCGTCACGACGTCGAGCGAGGAGAAGTTGCAGCGCTGTCTCGAACTGGGTGCGTCGGGTGGCGCCGACTGGCGCGACGAGGGCTGGCCGGACGTGATTCGCGCCGTCGCCTCGGGCGGCGTCGATGTCGCGATCGACTCGGCCGGCGCGGCGTCCTGGCCCGGCATCCTGAAGGCGCTGCGCGACGGTGGGACGCTCGTCAACTTCGGCGACACCGCCGGCGATGTCGCGACCGTGGACGTCGGCCGCGTCTACTGGGGGCAGTTGTCGATCCACGGCACGACCCTGGGCAGCCCGCGTGAGTTCGCGTCGCTGCTCGATCACGTTGCGACCGATGCCTGGCGCCCGGTGATCGACGTCGTCGTGCCCCTGCAGCGGACGGCCGATGCGTTCCGGCGGCTGGACGAGCCGGAGCGGTTCGGCAACATCGTGCTCGAGGTCAGCTGAGCGGCTCGGGCGGCTCGATGCCGAGGTCGCCTGCGACCGCGGCGAGCCGTCGCCACGTGAAGTCCTGGACCGGCACGCCGGTGCGCAGCCGTTCCGCGGTCATCGCCGCGCCGGTCTCGCCGGGGAAGCGGACGGCGTCGTGGCCGGCCTCCAGCGGTACGTCGCGCACGTAGGCGAGCATTCGCTCCATCTCGGCCGTGAACTCGTCGAGCGGCCGCAGGCGCGCGATGTCGATCGCGATGCAGAGCACGCCCTGGTCGTCGACCGGCGGATCGGCCGTTACCGAGCCCGAGCCGGTCAGGACCCCGGCGAACGCCTCGGCGACAAGCGCGAGTCCCGTCCCCTTGTGCGCGCCTGAGGGACGGATCGCGCCGCCCGGCGTGAGCCACTCGGGCGGGATCGCGGTTCCGCGGTCGCGCTCCTCCGTGAGGCGGCCCTTCGCGATGACGCTCGTCGACATGTCGAGGACGAGGTGCGGCTCCCGGGCGCGCGGGATGCCGGCGCCGATCGGGTTCGTCGCCAGGCGCGGTGAATCGCCTCCGAACGGCGCCACGTCCTGCCCGCCGCCGGAGTCGTTGACGAAGAACAGCACCGCCATCCCCGCCTTGGCGCCGCGGGCGCAGTAGTCGGCGATGCGGCCGGCATGGGAGGCCTGGCGCAGGGCAACCCCCGCGATGCCATGAGCCCGGGCGCGCTCGACAGCGAGGTCGGTGACGTCGCGCAGGGCGATGTGGCCGAGCGCGCGCCGCCCGTCGAGACGGACGAGGGCGCCGAGATCGAGTTCGATCACGGGTCGAGCGCCGGCGTCGAGGAGGCCGTCCGCCGCACGCTCGACGTACTCCGGGACCCGCCGCATGCCGTGTGACTCGTGCCCGGCGAGGTCGGAGGCGACGATGACACCCGCCGCGTAGGCGGCGTCGTCGGTCGCCATGCCGATCGCTTCGAGTGCCGCAGTCGCGAACCGTTCGAGCTCGTCTGCAGCGGCGAGGACCACGGCGCCATTCTGGCAGCAGCGCGGGGCCTGACCCCGCGCAGCCAGTTGGCGGGGCCTGTCCCCACTGAATCGATTCAGTGGGGACAGGCCCCGGACGTTTTCGGCACCAGGGTGCCACGCGAGGGCCTCCGATCGTCGCGGGATGCGCTTGACTTCACGCGTGCGCAGCGCGAACTACGCCGTGAAAGTCGCGCTCGTCGTCCTGCTGGCGCTGCCGCTGCTCTTCCCCGACTGGCCGCAGTACCAGGGCAAGGCGATGGAGGGACGGGCGCTCACCTACCCGCTCGCGATCGTGCTCGTCCCGCTTGTCTTCGCGTTCGTCTTCCGGCGCCGCGGCGCCGCCTACCCGCACGATGTCGACTTCCTCCTCGCCCTGCCGTTCACCATCGACATGGCCGGGAACGCGGCCGACCTGTACGACGCCATCACTTGGTGGGACGACCTCAACCACCTCGTCAACTGGGGCATCCTCTCGCTTGGCGCCGGCCTGCTGTTCGCTCGCGTCCTGCAGCATCGCTGGGTGCTGTTCGGGCTGACGGCCGGGTTCGGCGCAGCGACCGCGATCATCTGGGAGCTCGCCGAGTACGTGACGTTCATCCGCGACAACGCGAACGAGTTCGCGACGGCCTACACCGACACACTGGGTGATCTCGCACTCGGGTTCACGGGGTCGTGCGTGGCGGCGGCGATCGTGGCTAGGACTCGGGGGTCGTGTACGCGTACGTGATGCCACCGTCGACGAGGAACGCCGTGCCGGTCGTCCAACTCGACTCGTCGCTCGCGAGGTACAGCACGGCGTTCGCGATCTCGTCCGGCCTGCCGACGCGCCCCATCGGGTTGTGGACGAGTCGCCGCGCCAGCGCCTCGGGGTCGCCGCCGAAGATCGTCTGGTAGAGCGGCGTCTCGACGGGTCCGGGGCAGAGCGCGTTGCAACGAATCCCCATCCGCGCATAGGTGATCGCGACGTCGCGGCTGATCGTCACGATCGCGCCCTTCGTCGCGTCGTACGCGATCTGCGGGGTCGCCGCGCCCTGTAGCGCGACCATCGAGGCGGTGTTGATGATCGACCCGCCACCCGCTTCGATCAGGTACGGCAGCTGGTACTTGAGGCACAGGAAGACGCTCGTCTGGTTGATCTGAAGGACGCGCAACCAGAGGTCGAGCGGCGTCGAGATTGGGTCGCTGTCGCCCTCCAGCAGCACCCCGGCGTTGTTGAAGCAGACATCGATTCGTCCGTACCGGTGGTGGACGTCGGCGTACAGCCGCTCGACCGCCGCGGGGTCGGTGACGTCGACGCCGTAAGCGCTCGCCTCACCGCCGTCGGTGCGGATCGAGGCGGCCGCCGCCTCGGCCGCGTCGGCCGCGAGATCGGCGATCGCGACCCGTCCGCCCTCCGCCGCCAGCCGTCGCGCGGTCGCCGCTCCGATCGATCCGGCGCCGCCCGTGACGACGCAGATCTTGCCCTCGACTCGTCCCGTCATGGTGCTCCCCGTCGTGTTCCGTCGGAAGCGTATGCGCCCTCGATGCGGTAGATTCGCTGCCATGACGTGGCTGCGCCCCGCGGTGCTCGTATTCGCCGTGGCCGCACTCGCCTGGCCGGCGTCGGCGATCGCGGCCGTTCGCGGTACGGCGATTGCGCAGGGCCGGGTTGCTCTCGGGCCGGGCTACGCGCCGGGATCGCTGCTGTGCGCGGCCGGGACACGGCACTTCCGGGTCATCTGGGACGAGACCCGCGGCTCGCCCCATCTGCCGTCCGGGCCGAGCGCACGGGACGCGTCGTGCGCGACCGTTCCCTTCATCGCGCGCCAGGTTCTGCAGTTCATCGAGTCGATCCGCGCGGCCGAACTCGCGCTTGGCTTCGCCGCACCGCGGTCGGACGCCTGGCTGCGGCGCGACGGCGGCGACGGGCGCTACGACATCTACCTCGCTCGCCAACGAGCCGGCGAGGACGGCTCGACCTGGTGCAGGTCCGTCGTCCGCGGCGGCCGCCCGACGATGGGCACCGCGTACACGAGCATCGGTGCGCGGCTGCAGGGAGCGATCGATCCGGAGCGACTCCTCCGCGAGACCCTCGCGCACGAGTACTTCCACGGCATCCAGTGCCGCGCCGCGCCGCGCCTCGACCTGCTGCCGACGGCGATCAGCGAGGGAACCGCCAACTGGATGGCCGCCGTCGTCACCCCCGACGCGTTCGAGGCCGACGGTCCGTTCCTCGGTCGCCTGCCGGCCCGCCTGCTGCGGTCGGCGCGGCGGCGCGCGTCGGTGCTGGCTCAGGGCTACGACGGTTGGGGATTCTGGTACGAGGCGAGCGGAGGGAAGGCGAGGCCGGGCGTGGTCGCCGACCTGCTCCGGCGCGCCGGGCGCGTCCGGCGTCGTAGCAACGGCGACACGACGCTGCGGGCCGTCCTGCCCGACCTGCCCGCCGTGCTGCTGCGCTACGCGACGGCGCTGGTCGGCGCCGGGCCCCTCGGCGGGACGACCCTCCCGCCGGCCTACCTGGCCGACGTGCCACCGCCAGCACCCTCGCTCGACCTGACGGCGCGCCGGACGGCAGAGGCTCGGATCACGGTCGCCGCCGTCGGCTACCGCTTCCCCGGGGTCGCCTGGGGCGATGAGGCGGGCACGGTAACCATCAGCGTCCGCGGCGTCCCCGGGGCCGGCGTTCGACTGGAGGGCGTCGCCTTCCGTCGCCGCGACCACAACGGCGCCGTGGAGTTCGAGATCGATGCCGACCTGGCCGGCGAGGCGATCGTCATCGTCGTCAACCCGGGCCCGCGCAGTGCGACCGTCCGGCTTGAGGCAGCCCGCCGGTAGCTCACCGGTAGACTCCGACGGGGCTGTGACCTCCGACGAGCTCCTTCCGTACGCAGGCCTGGTCGCCGCCGTGGGCGTCGCGCTCCTGCTCCTCGACCGCGGAGCGGTGATGCGCCTGGCCGGAATCGCGGCGACGGTTATCGGCGCCGGGCCGCTGATCGCCGCGCAGGCCCCCGATCTCGGCGCCGCCTTCGACCGGTCGCCCCTCTTCGTCGTCGCTGCCCTCGTCGGCATCGGCGGCGCCGCGATCCTCGGCGTCGCCGGCGCGCTGCGCTGGCCCTGGCTCGTACCCGTTGCGGGGCTCGTCGTCGCGCTCCGCTTCCCGCTCGCCAACCCGGTCCGCCCTGCGCACTTCCTGCTCCCCCTCTACGCGATCCTGGCCTGCGGCCTCGTCGCCCTCGCGGTGGCAACGGTTCGCGGCAGGGCGCGCCCGTCTGGCGTCGGGATCGTCGGGCTGCCGTTGGCGGCATTCGTCGTCTACGCGGCGGCGAGCCTCCACTGGACGTTCGACCTCGACCGTGGCGTCTTCGCGCTGGCTGGCACGTTCGTCCCGCTCGGCGTCCTCGCGACCCTGACCGCGCGCGCCGTCAGGGAGCGCCCGTTCATGGCGACGCTCCCCGTCGTGCAGGTCCTGCTCGCCGCGGTGCTCGGCATCGTCGCCGTCTACCAGTGGCTGACGAAGACGACCTTCATCGACAACCCGAAGATCGACATCGCGAACGCCTACTCGGATCTGTTCCGCGTCAACTCGCTGCTTCACGACCCGAGCATCTTCGGTCGCGTTCAGGTCTTCGCGCTGCTGACCGTCGCCGGCCTCTGCCTGTTCGGCCCCGCCCGGCGCTCACTGCTGGGCGTCGCGATCGCCGTCGTGCCGATCTTCGCGGGTCTCGTCGTGTCGTTCTCCCAGACCAGCTTCCTCGCGCTGGCGGCCGGCGCCGCGGTGCTCGCCCTGCTCGCGTGGCGGCGGACGACAGTCGTCGTGGCCGTCCTCGGCGTCCTCGCGGTCGGGGTCCTCCTCCTCATCTCACAGCCGCAGGTGACGTCGCTTGCCGACCGCTCGCTCGACCGCGCGACTTCGAGCCGCGCCGGGCTCGTCGAGCGAGGGTCGGAGACCTTCGGGAGCCACCCGGTGGCCGGCGTCGGCCTCGGTGGCTTCGGCGCCGCGACCGGGCGGACGGCCCAGGAGCGCCGCCAGATCGCGCCGCACAACGTCCTCGTCGAGGTCGCCTCCGAACTGGGCGCGATCGGCCTGACGCTGTTCGCTGGACTGCTGGGCGCGATCGTCCTGGCGATCCGGCGCGTCCCCGGCCGGGCGCTGCGTGCGATCCTCGCCGCCGACCTTGCCGCGCTGCTGACGCACGGGCTCGGCTACGCGCAGTTCTTCTCCGGTCCCGTCTTCTGGGCGATCGCCGCGATCGCCGGCGCCTGCGCCGCTGTCAGGGTCGGTGCCGAACAGCCGGTGGCAGACGCCGCCGAGCCGTCCGTCGTCGCGCCGGCCGGGGCTTCGACGTGAGGGTGCGCTGGAAGCCGGTCCTCGCGACCACCGCTGCGCTCGTCGTCGTCGCGGGCGGCAGCGCCGCGTGGTACGTCAACGACCAGACGCGAACGCGGCTCGTGCTCGGCTCCTCCACCGAGGAGTTCGACGCCGCTCTCGAGCCAGCCGGCGTGACGCTGAGCGTGACCGCCGGCGGGTCGCAGCCCGAACTGAAACGCCTCGTGGCCTGGCCGATGTACGGGCTGGAACCGGGCCGGACGCGGGTCGCCGACATGCCCGGGCTGCGACCGCCGTTCAGGACGCTGTGGAAACGCGACACCCGGCTGATCGAGTTCCCGCCGGTTGCCGCGAACGGCAAGCTGTTCGTCGCCGAGTCGCGCGGCGAGTTGTACGCGCTCGACGGCGCGACCGGCGCCGTCGTCTGGCAGCGGGACTTCAAGCGCTGCTCGGCCGGATCGCCCGCGTACGCCGACGGCGTCGTCTACCACGCCTTCATGCACGGTCGCTGCCGGCGCGTCGCCGGCGCGAGGGGCCTGATCGTCGCGGTCGACGCCACGACCGGTGCGCTGCGCTGGAAGGCCGAGACGCAGGTGGTGGAGTCCTCGATCCTCCACGTCGCGGGGCGTCTCTACTTCGGCGGCTGGGACGGCCGCATCGTCGCGCTCGACGCGGTCGACGGCCGTCAGGTCTGGAGCTTCAGGGCGGACTCCGGGATCACGTCCTCGGTCGCGTATCACGACGGGGTCGTCTTCGTCGGCTCGGACAAGGGTCGCTTCTACGCACTCGACGCAGTGACCGGTCGCCTGATCTGGCGCAACTCGTCGTTCTCGTCGTTCGGCAGTCGCGAGTACTTCTACGCGACGCCGGCCGTCGCCTACGGCCGGGTCTACGCGCCGAACACGGACGGCTACGTGTACTCGTTCGGCGAGAAGACCGGCAAGCTCCGCTGGGCGCGGCGGGCCGGCACCTACGTCTACAGCGCCCCGGCGATCTGGCGCCGCACCGTCTACGTCGGCACGTATGACGGCTACCTCGTCGCACTCGACGCCGCGACCGGCGATATCAAGTGGCGCCGGCAGGCGCCCGCGGCCATCCACGGCGCCGCGACGATCATCGACGGGGTCGTGTACTACTCGACCATCGAGGGGAGCGGAAACAAGGGTTCGGCGCGGTTCGTGAAGGGCGGCCCGGGCCGGACGTTCGGCCTCGACCTGCGACGCGGCAAGATCATCTTCCGGCGGGACGAAGGCCGCTACACCCCCGTGATCGGCGACGGCGAGCGCCTCTACGTCGTCGGCTACGGCTGGCTCTACGGGCTCGAGCCGAAGTGACTCGCGAGCGCTCCGCGCTGGTCTGTGGCGCGCTCGGATCGCTCGTCGCGGTCAGCGTCGCGGAGCTCGGCTCCGATCCGACGGAGTGGCGAACCGGGCCGGCTCTGGGCAGCGGCGTGCTCGGCCCGCTCGTGCGCGCGGCGGACGGCCAGTGGGATCCGGCGCTCCTGCGCGCCATCGCGGTGCTCGCGGGTGTCCTCTGCGTCGCGGGTCTGATCGCCTGCCTCCTGGTTCGCGCGCCGCGGTGGCGGTGCCGGATCGCAATCGGGACCGCAGTCGTGGTGGTCGCGGCGCTGACGATGCCGGCGACGCTGCTGCAGATCGGGCTGCGGGACGGCACCGCGCCCTGGTTCCACGTCAACGACTCGAGCTACCAGATCGAGATCGCCGGCGACTTGCTGCTCGACGGGTCGAGTCCGTACGGACGCAGCTACGACGGCACGGGGATGGAGCGCGTCTATGGCCTCGACGGCACCGCGCCGGACGACCGCGCCGCGATCGTCGCGCTCGACCACTTCCCGTACTTCCCCGGCATGGCCCTGTTCGGCGCGGCCGCGCAACTCGCGCCGGCGCCGTTCGACGATGCGCGGTTCGCCGTGCTCCTCTGCACGCTGGCGCTGCTGCCGGCGACGCTGCTCCTGCGCGGCTCGCTGACGGTGCGCCTGATCGCCGGCGCCGTCCTCGCCGCCAACCCGCTGTCGGTGCGGGCGGCGTGGTTCGGTACCGCTGACGCGCCGGCTCTGCTCCTCCTCGTCCTCGCGTTCGCCTGCGTGCAGCGTCGCCGCCTCACGCCCGCCTTCGCCCTCGTCGGCGCGGCGATCCTCCTGAAGCAGTTCGCGATCGTGGCGCTGCCGTTCCTCGCTCTCGAGGCGTGGCGGCTCGGGCGCTTCACTGCCCTGCGGCGGCCGCTCCTGGCCCTGCTCGCCGTCGTCGGCCTGCCGATCCTCGGCTTCGCCGTCAGCGATGCGGCCGCGTTCGTGGACGACACGATCACGTTCGGGGCCGAGACGTACCGGGTGATCGGCTACGGCCTCAGCGGGCTGCTCGTCGAGGCGGGCCTGATCGAGCGCGCCGGCAGCTACCCGTTCGCGCCGATTGCGCTCGTCACCTGGCTCCCGGCGACCCTGCTCCTGCTCCTTGCGCAGCGACGGGCGCCAGCGCCGTGGCTCCCGGCCGCCGGCTTCGCCGCCTCGATGCTGCTCCTGGTGTTCATCGCGCGCGTCTTCCAGACGTCGTATCTCGTCTACCCGCTGGTCGGGGCGGTGATCGCGGTCGTCCTCGCGACCGACCGGCGTGCGGCTGCGTAGAGTGAGTCGATGGCCACGACACGCGCACGCCTCCGCGGCGGCATCGACCTCGGCGGCACCAAGATCCAGGCAGTAGCGATCGACGGCCGCCGTGTCGTCCGCGGCCAGGCGCGGCGTCCGACGCCCAGTGGCGATGGGCCGGAGGGCGTGGCGATCGCGATGGCGGAGACGATGCGCGAGGCCGTCGCGGCGGCCGGTGCGGCCCCGGCGCAACTCGTCGCCGTCGGTGTCGGCGCGCCCGGCGCGGTCGATGAGGCGTCGGGAGTGGTCGCACGATCGGGGAACATCCCGGGCTGGGAGGGCTCCTTCGGCCTCGGCGGCGCGCTCGCCGAGGACCTCGGCGTGCCGGTTGCCGTCGGCAACGACGTCGACCTCGCCACGGAGGCGGAATTCCGCCTGGGTGCCGGTCGGCCCTACCGGTCGTTGCTCGGCGTCTTCTGGGGCACCGGCGTCGGCGGCGGCCTGATCCTCGACGGCAAGCGCTGGACGGGGCGGGGGAAGGCAGGCGAGATCGGCCACGTCGTCGTCACCCTCGACGGCGCGCCCTGTCCCTGTGGCAGGCGCGGCTGCCTGGAGGCCTACGCCGGCCGTGGCGCGATGGAGGCCCGGGCTCGGAAGTTCGTCAAGAAGGGGGGCAAGACGTCCCTGTTCGACATCCAGAGGCGGCGCGACAAGGAGCGCCTGACGAGCCGCGTCTGGGCCGACGCCCTTGCTCGGAAGGACTCGCTCGCCACCCGCCTCGTCGACGAGGCGATCGCCGCGCTCGGTGCCGCCATCGCCTCGGCGGTCAACCTCCTCGATGTCGAGGCCGTGGTCATCGGCGGCGGCCTCGGGACGCGTCTCGGGCAGCCGTACGCGGATCGCATCGCCGTCGCCATGCAGCCGCACCTGTTCGTCGCCGACCGCCCGCCGGCGGTCCACGTCGCCGCCCTCGGCGACCTCGGCGGCGCGATCGGCGCGGCGCTGCGCGCCGCGTAGCCGCTACGCGCCCGACTTCCAGCCCCGCATCGTGATCACCGCCCGCTGCGTCTCCGGGAGCTCGTCGATCGCCTCGCGGATCCGACCCATCGCCTCGCCGTCGACGGCGATCGGCGCGGCGCCGCGCGCCCACGGCTGTACCGGACTGGCCCACCAGCCGGCGTCCGGTGCCGAGGTGAAGCGCGACGGTTCCAGCACCGGGCCGTCGTCGTCCGGGCCCGTGAGGCTCGAGAACGGGACGGTGCGCGACTCGCGGACGCCTCGCGTCTTGGCGATGTTGGTGGCGATCCGGTGAAGCCACGTCTTCAACGACGATCGGCCTTCGAAGCGGTCGAGGCCGCCGAGCACGCCGATCCAGACCTCCTGGACGACCTCCCCGGCGACCGCGTCGCTCGACACGTACATCCGCGCGAGGCGCAGGAGCGCGCGGTGGTGCATCCCGACGAGCGACCTGAAGGCGCTCTCGTCGCCCGCCCGGAGCGCCGCGATCAGCCGCTGGTCCTCGGGCGACGCGATCAGGGCGGGCGGCTTCATTCGCTGGTGGACGGCCGCGATGGTCGGTGGCGTTGAAGGTGCCGGGCACTTCCAGCGCCAGTCTAACCGTCGACATGACGGTTAGAAAAGCTGGCAGCCCTCGAGCCGAAGCAGGTGTCGCTTGATGTCGAGACCGCCCACGAGGTCGCCCGCATAGCCGCCGATCGTGCCGTCTGCCCGGACGACGCGATGGCACGGAATCACGATCGGCAGCTGATTCGTGCGGCAGGCGGTGCCGACCGCCCGCGTTGCGCCGGGCTTGCCGATCGCCACGGCGAGGGTGCCGTAGCTGACCGTCCGTCCGTACGCGATGTCCCGCATCGCCTCCCTGACGGCGTGCCGGAAATCGCCCGCGGGGCCGTGATCCAGGAGAACCGTGAACACCTCCCGTTCGCCGGCGAAGTACTCGCCGAGCTCGGCCTCGGCCTGGTCGAGGATGGGTTCGTCATCGGCGCCGCCCTCGGTCTCGGTGTGCCCGAAGCCGATCGCGGCGAGGCCGGCGCTCGACGCGACCAGCGTCAGCGGCCCGATCGGCGAGTCGATGCGGCGACGGGCGGACACGTCGGAGATCATGCCCGACGTGTCCCGCCCCGCTCTCGGCATCCTGCTGCTCGCGCTCGTCTGGGGCGGGTCGTACGCGCTCAACGAGGTCGCGTTGCGTGGCCTCGACCCGTGGACGATCAGCTGGGCGCGCATCACCCTCGGCGCGCTCGTCATCTGGCCGCTCGCGATCGCCGCGGGCGGACTCGGCGCCCTCCGGTCGCACGCCAGGCCGCTGGCGGTCACCGGCGTGATCCAGATCGCGACGCCGATCTCCCTGATCACGGTCGGGCAGCAGTGGATTCCGTCGTCCCTGGCCGGCGTCCTGAACGGGTCGGTGCCGATCTTCGTGGCGGTGCTGGCGATCGGCCTCGACCGCGCCGAGCGGGCGACGGGCCTGCGGGTGGTCGGCGTCGCGTTGGGCTTCGCCGGCGTCGTGGCCGTCTACGGTCTCGAGGTCGGCGGTGATCGCTACGCGATCGGAGGCGCGCTCTGCCTGACCGGTTCGAGCATCTTCTACGCGCTCGGTCCGTTGTACGCGAAGTCGCGCCTGGCAGGTGTGCCGCAACTCGGCCTCGTCGCCTCGATCCTGACTGCGGCCTCGCTCGCGACGGCGGTTCCCGGTCTCGCCAACCTGTCCCGTCCGACAGTGCCCGAACTGGGCGCCGTCGTGGCCCTCGGCGTCGTCTCCACCGGACTCGCCTTCGCTCTCTACTACGCGGTGATGATGCGGATCGGACCCGGGCGGACGTCGGTCGTCGCCTACCTGATCCCCGGCTTCGCCGTCATCTACGGCGCCGTCCTGCTCGACGAGCCGATCGGCGACGGGATCGCCGCCGGCCTCCTGCTGATCGCGGCCGGGTCGTACCTGACGGCGCGGCGACCGCGCGTCGCGGCGACCTCGACGCCCTAAGATCCGCCGGTGGATCTCTACGAGCATCAGGGCAAGGAACTGTTCGCGCGCTTCGGTATCGCGACAACCGAGGGGCGCGTCGCGTTCACGCCCGCCGAGGCGCGCGCAGCGGCCGAGGAGCTCGGCGGCGGACGCGTCGTCGTCAAGGCGCAGGTCCTGACCGGCGGCCGCGGCAAGGCTGGCGGCGTCAAGGTGGCAGACTCGCCCGCGGACGCGGAGGCGAAGGCGGCCGGGATCCTCGGCCTCGACATCAAGGGTCACATCACGCGGCGCGTGTGGGTGGAGAAGGCCGTCTCGATCGCGAAGGAGTACTACTTCTCGATCACGTTCGACCGGGGCGCCAAGGCGCCGCTCTTCATGTTGTCGACGATGGGTGGGATGGACATCGAGGCCGTCGCGGTCGACCATCCCGAGGCGCTCGCCCGGCTGCATCTCGACCCGGCGATCGGCCTGAAGCCGTTCTTCGTCCGCCGTCTGCTGTTCGCGGCCGGCGTCCCGAAGCCCGAGCACGTGGGGGTCGGCGAGATCATCGCGAGGTGCGACACGATGTTCCGCGAGATGGACGCCATGCTGCTCGAGGTCAACCCGCTGATCATCACCGCGGAGGGCGCGGCGATCGCGGCCGACGCCAAGGTCACGATCGACGGCAACGCGCTCTACCGCCACGCCGACGTCGAGGCGATGCGGGACGCCGCTGCGGAGGATCCGCAGGAGCGGATGGCGCGCGAGCGCGACGTCACCTACGTGAAGCTGGACGGCACGGTCGGCATCCTCGGCAACGGCGCCGGGCTCGTCATGTCAACGCTCGACGTCGTCGACCAGGTCGGCGGCTCGCCCGCGAACTTCCTGGACGTCGGCGGCGGCGCCGACGCGGCGAAGATCGTGACCGCGCTCGAGGTGATCCTCTCCGACCCGAAGGTGAAGGCCATCCTGTTCAACATCTTCGGCGGCATCACCCGCTGCGACGAGGTTGCCAAGGGCATCCTCGCGGCCCTCGACCAGCTCACGATCGCCGTACCGATCGTCGTGCGCCTCGACGGCACGAACGATGTCGAGGGCAGACGCCTACTGTCGGAGGCGGCGCCGCCGAACGTGTATCCCGAGCGGACGATGCTCGACGCTGCGAAGCGCGTCGTCGCGCTGGCGGGTGGTCGCTGATGGCGATCCTGGTGACGGAGCAGACGCGCCTCGTGGTGCAGGGCATCACGGGCCGCGAGGGCACGTTCCACACGCTGCGCAACCGCGACTACGGGACGACGGTCGTCGCCGGTGTGACGCCAGGGAAGGGCGGCAGCGACGTCGATGGCATCCCCGTCTTCGACACGGTCGCCGACGCCGTGCGTGAGACCGGCGCGAACACGTCGATGGTGTTCGTCCCGCCGCGGTTCGCGGCCGACGCGATGTTCGAGGCTGCCGACGCCGGCATCGGCCTGATCGTCTGCATCGCGGAGGGCATTCCCGCTCACGAGATGCTCGCTGTCTACACGTACCTGAGACCGCGCGGCATCCGCCTGCTCGGTCCGAACTGCCCGGGCGCACTCTCGCCGGGACGGGCGAACGTCGGCATCATCCCGGCGCAGGTGTTCGCGCAGGGGGGCGTCGGTCTCGTCTCGCGCTCGGGGACGCTGACGTACCAGATCGGCGCCGAGCTGGCCCAGTCGGGCCTCGGCAACTCCACCATCGTCGGCATCGGTGGCGACCCGGTCGTCGGCACGAGCTTCATCGACGCCCTCGAGCTGTTCGAGGCCGACGAGCAGACGGAGCTGATCGTGATCGTCGGCGAGATCGGCGGCAACGAGGAGGAGAAGGCCGCGGACTACATTGCCGCGCACGTCACGAAGCCCGTCTTCGCGTACATCGCCGGCTTCACCGCGCCGCCGGGGAAGACGATGGGCCATGCGGGCGCGATCATCTCGGGCTCGGCGGGCACGGCCGCCGCCAAGAAGGAGGCGCTGGAGGCGAAGGGCGTCCGCGTCGGCACGAACCCGACCGAGGTCGCCGAACTGGTGACGGCGCACGTGGGGAGGTAGTCGATGCCGACGCGGACCGTGATCTCCTTCGCGCGCGGCGTCCCCTCGCCGGACCTGCTGCCCGTCGCCGAGCTGAAGGCGGCCGCGCAGCGCGCCCTCGACGACGACCCGGCCGGCGCACTCGCCTACGGCGACGGCGCTGGCTACGCCCCCCTGCGGCAGTGGGTCGCCGATCGCTACGGCAATGGCGACGCCAGCCGCGTCCTCTGTACCAACGGCTCGCTGCAGGGCCTCGCCTTCCTCGCCGAGGCGATGTTCGCCGGCTCGGGCGGGCGCGCCGTCGTGGAGGCGCCGACCTACGACCGGGCGATTCTGATCCTGCGGCGGTTCGGGGCGACCGTCGAGGCGGTCGATCTCCAGCGCGACGGCCTCGACGTCGACGCGATCGAGGCGATGTGCCGGGCTGGACGGACGCCGGGCCTCGTCTACACGATCCCGACGTTCCAGAACCCGGGCGGGACGACGCTCTCGGCCGCGAAGCGCGAGCGCCTCGTCGCGCTCGCCCGCGAGCACCGCTTCACGATCCTCGAGGACGACCCGTACGGAGAGCTCCGCTTCGCCGGCACCGCGGTGCCGCGGCTGTTCGACCTCGACGGCGCCGCCGGTACCGTCATCTTCTCGACCTCGTTCACGAAGACGGTCGCGCCGGGCGTTCGCACCGGCGCGATGATCCTCCCGCCCGCCCTGCACGCGCGGTTGCGTGCGCTCGCGACCGATACCTACATCGGCCCGTCGATGCTGGCCGAGTCCACCGTCCACGCCTACTGCGCGGCCGGCTGCTTCGAACCGGGAGTCGAGCGGATGCGTCTTGCCCTGCTCGAGCGGCGCGACGCGCTCGTCGCCGCGTTGGATCGCCACCTCGGCCAGCGCGTTACGTACGTCCCGCCCGAGGGCGGCTACTTCCTCTGGGTGCAGTTCCCGGGCGTCGACGCTGACGCCCTGGCCGATCGTGCCGCCGCCGCCGGCGTCCCCGTCGTCAAGGGGTCGACGTGCTTCATCGATGGCAGGGGCGGTGACGCGCTGCGCCTCGCCTACTCCGCGTGCCCGGCCACCGACATGGACGAGGGCGTGGCCCGCCTCGCCGCGCTGGTGTGACCGACGACATCACGACCCTCGACGCCTGCCAGTTGCTGGCCGCGTACGGCGCGCGCACGCTCGACCCGGTCGAGGTCACCGAGGCGACGCTGGAGCGGATCGCCCGTCTCGACGGCGACATCAACGCCTTCGTGACCGTCACCGCCGAGCGCGCCCGGAGCGATGCCCGCGACGCCTCGGCGGCGTGGGCGGCCGGGACGGCCGGCCCGATCTGCGGTGTCCCCTACTCGCTCAAGGATCTCGTTACCACGCGCGGCATTCCGACCGGGCGCGGCTCCCTCGTCTGGGGCGTCGAGGACGCAGGCTTCGACGCGCCCGTCGCCGAGCGCCTCGCGGCCGCCGGCGGCGTCCTCCTCGGCAAGACGACGACGCCGGAGCTGGGCTGGAAGGGCGATTCGGGCAACCGCCGCAACGGACCGTGCCACAACCCGTGGCGGCAGGGGCGTACCGCGGGCGGATCGAGTGGCGGCACCGCCGCGGCCGCCGCCGCCGGGTTCGGGCCCCTGCACCAGGGATCGGACGGTGCCGGCTCGGTGCGCATTCCCGCCTCCTTCTGCGGCGTCGTCGGCCTGAAGCCGACGTATGGCCTCGTGCCGCAGTACCCGCCCAGTGCGATCGAGACCGTCTCGCACATGGGGCCGATCACCCGTACGGTTGCCGACTGCGCCCTGATGCTCGACGTCATGGCGGGTGCCGACGAACGTGATCGGATCTCCGTCGACCCGCCCGCCGGCTCCTACCTCGCCGCGCTGCGGACGCCGCTGCAGCCGTTGCGGATCGCCTGGAGCGCCGATCTCTCCTTCGGCGTCGTCGAGCCCGGCGTCGCCGCCCGCGTCGCGGCCGCCGTCGACGTTGTGCGTGACCTCGGGCACGACGTCAGGGAGGTCGCCCTCGCGCTTGACGATCCCTGGGAGATCGAGCGGACGATCTGGGAAGCCGCGCTTGCCGCCGTGCACGCACCGCGGCTGCAGGAGTGCCGCGACCTGCTCGATCCCGGTCTCGTCCCGGTCATCGAGTCGGGCCTCGCGCTGTCCGGCGTCGAGGTCGCAGCGGCCTACCAGCGACGGTCGGCGTGGGTCGATCGCTTTCGAGTGGCGCTCGCCGGCTACGACGTCCTCGTCTGCCCGACCCTTCCGTGCACCGCCTTCGCGGCCGGTGACGACCATCCGGGCACCGTCGCGGGGCGCGTCGTCTCCTACCTCGGCTGGACGACGTTCACGTACCCGTTCAACCTCACCGGCGGTGCTGCGCTGACCGTCCCGTGCGGATTCGATGACGGCCTGCCGGTCGGGCTCCAGGTCGTCGGCCGGCGCTTCGCCGACGCCACCGTGCTCGCGCTCGGTGCTGCCTACGAGGCCGCGGTCGGCCCGTTCGCGGTGCCCGACCGCGCCTGACGTCGGCGCCGTCGTCGGTCCGCGAGTCGCCCCACCCCGACGCCGATCACGGTTCCGGCCAGCACGCTCAGGAGGATCACGCCGATCAGCGGCGCGTCGGTCTCGAACGCCACGAAGGAGACGGGCACGCGCGTCGAGTTCTGGACGACGAACGCGACGAGGTAGATGACCACCACCGCCGCGACGGCGATGAGCGCGTAGAGCCCCTGCTCCGAGTTGCGTTCGGGCCGCTTCACGCCGGACAGGATACGGCGGCCGTCGCCAGATCACCGCGGCGCCGACCGTCAGCGGTCGGCGCGAGAAGCGGCGCCTGCCGCGGGGCTCGCAGGCGACCGCTGCGCATCTCCCGGAACGTCGGGCACGGCTCGGTCCGGGCGAGCGCGCACAGGGCCTTGCGGCGGAAGTAGCAGTCCTCACATGTGCGAGCAGGGGCCAACGTTCTCGCGTCCTCCCACAAGGTCGCGTCGGATGAGGTCGAAACGGGCTCGAGGTGGAACAGAGAGCGCGTCTCGAACGTGGTGAAACCTAGCGTGGCGGCGCGCCCGCCGCAACCGGCAACCGTTCAGGTGGCGACCAATTTGCGCGTCATTTCGCCGCCAGGTCGCCGAGTGCCGTGAGCGCCTCGTCGAACGTGGTGACGGCGATCACGCGCAGGCCCGGCGGGGCGGCCGCGCGGGCATCGTCCTCGTTCTCGCGCGGCACGATCAGGATGTCGGCGCCGGCCTCGGCCGCGCCGATCACCTTCTGGGCGACACCGCCGATCGGGCCGACCTGGCCGCCGATCTCGATCGAGCCCGTCACGGCGACCCGGTGGTCACCGGCCAGCCGACGATCTGACAGCGCGCTGTAGATCTCGAGCGCGAACACCAGTCCCGCGGACGGGCCCTCGACGGCACCGATCTCGAACTTGACGGTTTTCGCGAGGTCGATGGTGACCTCGTCCTGCGCCGAGATCCCGAGGATCGCCCGCTTCGCATCGTCGGGTGCCCGGCGGAGGCGAACACTGGTCGTTAGCGCCTCCGTCCCGCGCCGGTACGCCACCGGGACGATGTCGCCGGGGCGCTTCGCGAGGAGGATCTGACGGAGTCCGGCCAGCGTCTCGACCGGCACCGCTGACACCTCCGTGATGACGTCGCCCGACCTGAGGCCCGCCTCGCGAGCCGGCGAGCCATCGGCCAGCGCCGTGTCGTTGACCCGGACGCCATCGGTCGAGATGCGGACAGCGAGACCGAGCGCGCGCTCCGCAACGGCGGCCGCGGTCTTCTGCGAGTCGGTCATGGCGGCCTTGTCGATCGCGTCCTGCTCCGTCTCGCTGCTCCCCTCGGGCACCAGCAGGTGGCTTGGCACGAGTTCGCTGTCGTCGTCGCGCACGAACGGCAACCAGGCCTCGAGCCGCGTCGCGTGTCGCGAGACGATCGCCGTATAGAGGAATCCGGGACCGCCCGCTGGCGGGTCGGCCGTCTCGCCCTGGACGGAGACGACCGGCGCAACGGGCCGCGCCGGCGAGGGCAGAAACAGGTAATCGTTCGACGGCGTGACGGCCGCGAGCGCCGTTACGCCGAGACCGGCGATGATGGCGAGCCCGGCTCCGGCCAGGGCTCCGTTCGCGAATGGCCGCACGCTTCGCACAGTACCGATCGCGCGACGGCGCGTAATCCTGTTGAATGGGGTCGTGGCCGATACCCGGGCGATGCGCTTCCTGCGGCGTGAGAACGTCGCGTTCGCCGCGCTCACCTACGAGCACCTCGAGAGGGGAGCCGAGTTCGCGGCCACCGCCCTGGGCCTGCCGCTCGAGCGCTTCGCGAAGACCCTGGTCGTCGAGGTCGGCGGCGATCCGGCCTTCGTCCTGATGCCCGGCGATCGTGAGCTGTCGTTGAAGAAGCTCGCCCGCGCGTCCGGCGCCAAGCAGGCGCAGCTCGCCGACTCGCGTGACGCCGAGCGGCTTACCGGCTACCTCGTCGGCGGCATCTCGCCGTTCGGCGCCCGGCGTGCGCTGCCCGTCTACGTCGACGAGGCGTTGCTGCGCCACGAGCAGATCGCGCTGAACGGCGGGCAACGCGGCGTGATCGTGGAGGTCGCCGCGACCGATCTCGTGCGGGTGCTGCGGGCGACGGCGCACGACCTCGCCGCCGACCCCTCGCCGTCGTAACGGGCTGGCGCACACGTGCCGATACGGTCGCCATGGCCAGAACCCCGTCCCCGGCGCTGGCGGTCGCCACGCTCGCCCTCGTCGTCGCGATCGGTGGCACCGCCTGGGCGGCGGCGTTGCCGCGAAACAGCGTCGGCACTGCTCAGCTGAAGCGCAACGCCGTCACCGGCGCGAAGGTGAAAAACGCCTCGCTGACCGGCGCCGACATCGATCTGGCGCGTCTCGGGACGGTCCCGCGGGCCGCGCGAGCGGCGAACGCCGCGACGGTCGGCGGCATCGAACTCCGGCGGCTTCACTTCCGAGCGTCGCCGAGTTCGGCCGACGCCCTCATCTTCGAGGCTGCAGGAGTCTCGGTCCGCGCTCAGTGCCTGGCGGCCAGCGTCCTCAGCATCGACGTCGCCACGTCCGTCGACCACACGACGTTCAACGGCTTCTGGGTCGGCACCGATCTCGGTCCACCAGGCGGCGTCGTCGCGCCGGATCTCCTGGTCGCAGACGGGTTCGTCAACTTCCTCGCCGAGGCCGGTTCGTTTGCGGGTGGGATGCACGTCGCGCTGCCCGACGGCACCGACATCGCGATCGACTGGCAGAGCGCGCCCAATCCGGGCGGCGAGGCCGCGTGCCTGTTCACCGGGGTCGCGACCATCACCCGAGCCTGAGTGGGGCAGCGAGTACGATCCGGCCGTGCATGAGCCGGCCGACGCCCTTGCCGCCCCGCGCTACACGGGGCCGCGGACGTTTGCGCGCCTGCCGGCGGTGACGGATCTCACGGGCGTCGACGTCGCGATCTACGGGTTGCCGTGGGACGGCGCGACGACGATGCGCCCCGGTGCCCGCTTCGGGCCCGAGGGGGTGCGGAGCGCGAGCGCGATGCTGCGGCCGTACAACCCCGTGCAGGACGTGATGGCGTTCGGCAACCTCTCCTGCGTGGACTACGGCGACGCTCCGAGCGTTCCTGGCTACATCGAGGACTCCCTGGCGCGCATCGTCGAGCACGTGGCGCCCGTCGCGGCGGCCGGCGTCGTCGGCATCGGCGTCGGTGGCGACCACTCCGTCACGCTCGGTGAGCTGCGCGCGCTGGCGGCGGCGCATGGCCCGCTCGGGCTCGTCCACCTCGACTCGCACGGCGACATCTGGGACAGCTACTTCGGCCGGCCGTTGAACCACGGCACGCTGTTCCGGCGCGCGATCGAGGAGGGGCTGATCGACCCGGCCCGGTCGCTGCAGGCGGGGATGCGCGGTTCCCTGTACGGACCCGGCGACTACGCCATGCACGCCGAGCTCGGCCTGGAGATGATTCCGTGGCAGCGGCTCGCCCGGATGAGCCCCGCCGACTACGGCGACCGCGTGCGCGCCCGGGTCGGCGACGGCGCCGCGTTCCTGACGTTCGACATCGATTTCGTCGATCCGAGCTACGCGCCCGCCACCGGAACGCCGGAGGTCGGCGGGCCGACGAGCTTCGAAGCGCTTGAGTTCGTGCGCGCGCTGACCGATATCGACTTCCGCGGCTTCGATGTCGTCGAGGTCGCGCCGGCCTACGACGGGCCGGGCCAGCAGACCAGTCTGATCGCCGCGAACGTGCTGTACGAGATGCTCTCGCTCGTGGCGCTCCGGCGGAAACGGTGATATGACGAGGTACGTGAGGCGGGTCGTTCTGGGGGGAGTTGTCGCGCTGCTCGCGTTTCCGGCGCTCGGTCTCGCGGCGCCCGTCCTGTCCGGTCCGTCGGTGACGAACACGGACCCGGTGCTCACGTGGACGGATGGCGACGGTGCCACGTTGTGGGACGTCTTCCGCGGCGCGACGTGCCCCGCCGCAACGTCGATCGCCCTAGGGGTCGCAGTGCTCACGCACACCGACTCGGGCCTGGCCGACGGCACGTACTGCTATCGCGTCGACTCGACCGACGGAGCCGCCGCCGGCGCATCGAACACGGTCAGCGTGACGATCGACACCGTCCCGCCGACGTTCTCGCCGACGCTCCCAACCGACGACAGCTTCGTGCGCGGGACCGTCTCCGTGCCGTACACCGCCTCTGGGGCGAGCACCATCGTGCTGGAGTACGACCCGCCGGGCGTGACCAGTTGGCAGCCAGCCGCGTCGGGCGCCACCCCGCTGACCTGGGACACGACGATCGGCGGCGACGTGACCTACGGGCTCCGCGCCGTCGCGACCGACGCCGCCGGCAACGCGACGACCGTGACGCGCACCACCATCAAGGTCGACAACACCCTCGCCACGGCCACCGTCAACCTCCCGGGAGCAGGCCTGCAGCAGCACGGGGCGGTCGCGCTGTCCGCGAATGTCGCCGACGGCGCCGGATCGGGGGTGGGCTCGGTCGAGTTCCACGGCGATGGGCCGGGGGCGAACGCGTTCACCCTCTCGGCGGCGATTGCGTCGGGCGTCGCGACGGCGACCTGGACTCCTGTCCCGGGGGAGGACGGATCCTGGACGATCAGCGTCGAGACGACCGACGTCGTCGGGAACAACGACACCGCCGCGGCATCGGTCACGGTGCAAACCGACAACACGGCGCCGACCGCGGCCAGCTTCGGGGCGCTTCCCGCGAACAACACGAAGCTCGGCGGCCCGATCTCGATCACCTTCTCCGCTCCCGCCGATGACGGATCCGGAATCGAGCGGGTCGAGCTGCAGACCTCGCCGGCCGTCGCGAACACCTGGACGACCCGCGACACCGACATCGCGAGCCTGTTCACCTCCGTCTCGTGGACACCGATGCAGGCGGATGACGATCTGTACGACTTCCGCCTCGTCGCGTTCGACCTCGCGGGCAACCCCGCGGCGAGCGGCTTGCGGTTGAACCTCCGCGTCGACAATTTCGCGCCGATCCGCCCGACGGCGCTGAACGCGCCCCTCTACACCGGTGTCGCCCCGGCCCTGACCTGGCCGGCGTCCGCGTCCGGTGACGTCGTCGGCTACGAACTCAGCCGCGGCGCGACGCTGCTGAACGGTGGCAGTCCCGTCACGGGCACGTCGTTCACCGACCTCGGGATTCCGCTCGACGGCAGCGCGGACGGCCAGTACACCTACACGATCCGCGCCTTCGACGGCGCGCTCTACTCGTTGTCCCGTACCCGCACCGTGACGATCGACACGGTGCGCCCGTCGGCGCCGACGACGCCCCGCGCCCGCCTCCACGCCACGCAGCAGTCGGTGCTGCTCGACTGGGCCGAGTCGTCCGACCCGAACGCTCCCAACGGCGAGCCCGGCACCGGTGTGATGCGCTACATGGTGCGACGCCTGCCCGCGCCTGCCGTGCCGTCGTCGCCGAGCGACGGCGAGGAGGTGTGCCCGCCCGTCCTCGCTGGCTCGAGTAGCTGCACCGACACGACGCCGGCCGAGGAGACGAGTTACCGCTACGCGATCTTCGCGCTCGACCTCGCCGGGAACGCCTCACTCGCCGCCGCAACCGCCTCGGTCACGGTACCCGACCGCACTTTCCCGGGCTCGCCGGGCCCGCTCCGGGCGAAGGCGAAGGGGACGAAGATCGTCCTCACCTGGAAGCTCCCGACCGCTGCCGACCTCGACCGTGTTGTCGTCGTGCGCAACGCGCGGCGCGCGCCGAGGAACCTGACTGACGGCACCCGGGTGTACAGCGGGAAGGCGGTGACGGTCTCGCGGGTGCAGACCGCCGGCACGGCGGTCTACTACCGCGTGTTCGCCGTGGACGACGCCGACAACGTCAGCGCGTCGAAGGCCGTACGCGTTCGGCTCCCGGTCTTCGGGCTGTTTCCTGAGAGCGGCTCCGACGTCCGCGGCGCAGTCAAGCTCCGCTGGAAGCGCGTCGCGCGCGCCAACTACTACAACGTCCAGATCTACGAGGCCGGCAGGAAGATCGTCGACACCTGGCCGACCGGGACGAGTTTCCGGCTTGCGCCGGCGAGGTTGACCGCGGGCAGGACGTACACCTGGTACGTCTGGCCCGGCTTCGGCGCGAAGGCGGCCGCGAAGTACGGGCCACGGATCGGCAAGTCGACCTTCGTCTGGCTTGGCTGACCGAGACCGTCCCCGGACGCTGATCTGCGCCCACCGGGGCGCGAGTGCCGACCATCCGGACAACTCGATGGCGGCGTTCGAGGCCGCGATCGCGGCGGGTGCGGACCTGATCGAGACGGACGTCCGCCGCGCACCCGGCGGCGGCCTCGTCTGCGCCCACGACCCGGTCGCGCCCGGCGCCGTCCACGTGCCGGTCGCCGACCTGTTGGCGCTCGCCCGTGGCCGCATCGGTCTCGACCTCGAGCTCAAGGAGCCCGGCGTCGAGGCCGACCTGCTGGCGTTGCTCGAGCCCGCCGACCGTCTCCGTCTCGTGGTCACCTCGTTCCTGCCGGACGTCCTCGCGACCTGCCGCGGGCTTGACGAGCGTCTCGACGTCGGGCTCCTGATCGAGGAGCCCGGACCGATCAACCCAGCGCGCGCCGCTCGCGCGTGCGGCGCGAACTTCCTCTGCCCTGAGGAGGCGCTGCTCGATGGCTCCATGCGCGAGGCCGCTCGTCGTCTCGGGCGACCGCTGTCCGTCTGGACCGTGAACGACCCCGCCGCCATCGCGGCGCTCGCCCGCGATCGCGACGTCTTCATGATCACGACGGATGTCCCGGCGCTCGCCCGCGCGATCGTCTCCGGTTCGTAACCGCGAGCGACCCACCGGGTCACGCGTGGAACGTGTATGGTCGCCTCGCTAACGAGGAGGAGGACCTCAGATGAGACGAACCGGTATCTGGCTTGCCGTGCTTGCGATCGCACTGACCGTCGCGGCCTGCGGCGGCGACGACGCAACCGAAACCACCGCCGCGCCCGTCACCAGCGCCGCGGCGCCCGCCGCCGGCGATGCCTGCGGCACGACCGTCGACGAGATTGCGGCCGCGGCCAAGGCCGAGGGCAAGGTCAATCTGATCGCACTGCCCGACACCTGGGCGAACTACAAGGGCATCCTGGAGTCGTTCCGAACGAAGTACGGCATCGAGGCGCCCGTCGCGAACCCCGACGCGTCGTCCGCCGACGAGCTGACGGCGATCCAGACGCTGCGCGGCCAGCCGGACATGCCGGAGGCCGTTGACGTCGGTCCGTCCTTCACCTCGCAGCTGATCGACGAGGGGCTCGTCACCCCCTACAAGCCGACGGTCTGGGACGAGATCCCGGACAACCTCAAGGATCCCGACGGCAACTGGGTCGGCGCGTACTACGGCGTCATCTCGATCGCGTCCAACACGACCCTCGTGAAGAACCCGCCGGCGACGTGGGCCGATCTCAAGAAGCCCGAGTACAAGGGTCAGGTGACGATCAACGGCGACCCGCGCGAGGCGGGCGCAGCGTTCGCCGCGGTGATGGCGGCGTCGATCGCGAACGGCGGATCGTTCGATGACATCCTGCCCGGCGTCCAGTACTTCGGCGACCTGAAGAAGGCCGGCAACCTCCAGGTGATCGACGTCACCGAGGCGGCCGTGCTCTCCGGCGAGGTGCCGATCGCACTCGACTGGACCTACAACTTCCCGGGCCTGCAGGCAGGTCTCGAGGAGGCCGGGTTCGGCCTGCAGATCACCGTCCCGGCGGACGGCGTCTACGGCGGCTACTACGCCCAGGCGATCGTCTCCGAGATCGACCATCCCTGCGCGGCGCGCCTCTGGCTCGAGCACCTCGTCGGTGACGACGGGGCGCTCGGCTACCTCGAAGGCGGGGCCATCCCGGCCCGCTACGCCGCCCTCGAGGCGTCCGGCAAGATCACGGAGGAGCTGAAGAAGAACCTCCCGTCGGCCGACGTGATCGCGCAGGTTGCGTTCCCGTCGCAGGCGCAGATCGACGCTGCCAAGACGGTCATCGCCGAGCAGTGGGGTCCGCTGGTGGCGGACGCCTGACCGACTGATGCGCTCCGGCCCGCTCGCAGGTCTGCCGTTCCTGGCCTTCATCGGCCTGTTCCTGGTCTATCCGACCGCCGTCGTCGTCTGGCGATCGGCGACGCCGGATGGAGCGCTGGGAACGGCGGCCCTCGAGCGGGCCATCTCGACGACCTACCGGTCGTCCTTCATCAACTCCGTGCAGCTCTCCCTGGCCAGCGCCGTGATCGGCGCGCTGGTCGGGCTGCTGCTGGCGCTGGCGATCTACGGCCTCGAGCGTCCCCGCTGGTTGCGGCCGGCGCTCGAGGCCTGGTCGGCCGTCGCCTCCCAACTCGGCGGCGTCCCGCTCGCGTTCGCGTTCGTCGCCGCGATCGGCACCCAGGGCATCGCCACGAAGCTGCTGACCGAGATCGGCTTCAACCCGATCGACCACGGCCTCGGTGTGTCGGGCTTCTGGGGGCTCGTCACCGTCTACCTCTACTTCCAGATCCCGCTGATGTTCCTCGTCGTGATGCCCGCGGTTGCCGGACTGCGGCAGACGTGGCGCGAGGCGTCGCGGATCCTCGGCGCCGGACCCGTCAGGTACTGGCGCTCGATCGGCCTGCCGATCCTGCTGCCGTCGTTCATCGGCGGGGTGCTGCTGCTGTTCGTCAACGCCTTCTCGGCCTATGCCACGGCCTACGTCCTCAGCCCGTCGACCCAGATCGTGCCGCTGCAGATCAGGTTCCTGCTGCAGGGCAACGTCATCACCGGCGAGGAGGATCTCGCCTACGCGCTCGTCACCTGGACGATCGTCCTGCTGCTCGCGACGGTGGTCATCATGAGCCTGTTCAACCGGCGGGCCGCGCTGTGGAGCCGGGGATGAAGCGCGGGGACGTCCTGCGCTGGGTGCTGATCGTGACCGTCACCCTCTACTTCGCCGTGCCGATGCTGGCGATGGCGCGGTTCGCCTTCCAGGTCGTGCCGGTTGCGCTGCTGACGCCCGACCGGATCTTCGAGGGCTGGTCGGTCAGCGGGCTGGTCGATGCGCTCGGCGAGCCGGCGTTTCACGAGGCCGCGAAGACGAGCCTGCTGCTGGCGGTCTTCGCCGGTATCCTCAACCTGTCGCTGTTGCTGCCACTCGCGATCGCGATCGAACTGCGCGCCCAGCATCTGAAGGGGCTGCTGACGACGATCACCCTCCTGCCGTGGGTGATCCCGCCGATCGCACTCGTCGTCGGCGTCGCCGCGACGTTCCGCTCGATCGCTCCCTGGTTCCTCGCCAGCCCGTACAGCCTGGTGCCGTTCTACGCCCTCTGGGCGATGCCGTTCACGTACCGCGCGCTCGACGCCGGTCTCCGTTCGATCAACGCCAAGACGCTCTACGAGGCGGGCCGCAGCCTCGGCGCGTCGTCGCGGACGATCCTCTGGCGGGTGCTGATGCCGAACCTCGGCGCCTCGCTGATCGCCGCCTCGGTGCTGACCGGTGCGCTCGTGCTCGGCGAGTATGCGTTCGCGTCGCTGCTGCTGAAGAACACGCTGCCGACGTACCTCGAGGTCTACCAGGGCGGTGAGCCGCGTGCCGGGATGGCGCTGGCGCTCGCCGTCATGCTGCTGACGGCGCTGATGCTGTGGATCGTCGTCCGGATCATGCGGCGCCGAGGCCTCGATGTGAGCGCCGCCGCCGGGGCCGTGTAGGAGGAGTTGCAATGGCTTCCGTGACCATGACCGGCGTGCGCAAGACCTTCGGGTCGACGGTCGCGCTGGAGCGGCTCGACCTCGAGATCGAGTCGGGGGAGCTCGTCTGCCTGCTCGGCCCGTCGGGCTGTGGGAAGACGACCGCCCTGCGCGTCCTGGCCGGCTTCGAGCGGCCCGACGCCGGGCAGGTCCACGTCGGCGGTAGCGACATCACGCTGGTCCCGACCGAGCGGCGGGGCTTCGGGATGGTCTTCCAGGAGTACTCGCTGTTCCCGAACATGACGGCGCGCGCCAACATCGAGTTCGGGTTGAAGGTGCAGAAGGTCGCGCCGGCCGAACGCAGGTCGACGCTGGAACGGCTGCTCACCGTGACCGCGTTGACGGAGCACGCGGACAAGTTCCCCCACCAGCTGTCGGGCGGCCAGAAGCAGCGCGTCGCCCTCGCGCGAGCGCTCGCGACGCAGCCGCGGCTGCTGCTGCTCGACGAGCCGCTATCGGCGCTCGACGCGAAGGTGCGCGAGTCGCTCCGCGACGAGATCCGGCGCGTGCAGCGCGAGTTCGGCGTGACGACGGTGTTCGTCACGCACGACCAGCACGAGGCACTCGCCGTCGCCGACCGTGTGGGCGTGATGTCGAACGGCTTGCTCGAGCAGCTCGATCCGCCGCGGATCCTCTACACGGCGCCGCGCACGCCGTTCGTGACCGGGTTCGTGGGTTCGGTCAACCGCGTCGGCGCCACCGCTGCCGGCGACGGCCGCTACACGGTTCTCGGCCGCACGCTGCCCGGCATCGTCGCGGCCTCGTCGACGGGTGGCGGGAAGGCGGCGGTGCGACCCGAGCAGATCGCGCTCGATCGCGACCCGGCCGGCCAGGCTCGCGTGTTGGATGCCTCGTTCCTCGGCCCGATCACCCGTGTGCGGCTGCGCGACGAGCGCGAGGGCGACGTCATCGCCGACCTGATGAGCGCCGACGCGGCCGACCTCGTCGTCGACGCAGTCGTACGGCTGCGTCTGCGCGACGACGTCGAGTCCGTCGTCATCCTGTAGGCAGTGCTCGAGCTCTTCGATAACCCTGGTTCAACGTCCTTCGTCACCCACGCCGCCCTCGAGGAGGCCGCCGCCGTCCAGCTCTACATTGGCGATATCCATCCGGACGCAGGCCTGGCCCCGGCTAGTCCGATCCGCTCCGAGGCCTGTACTACCGCTGGCTGGTGTGGTGCTCGACCACGTTCCACCCGGTCTACGAGGGACTGTTCGTGCCGCACCACCTCACGACCGAGGAGGGTGCGCACGATGGCATTCGCGCGAAGCATCGTTCCCGTCTCGAAACGATCGGCGCGTCTACGTGCTGACGGCGTGGGCGAACTACTTCGACGACCTCGAGGTCGGCGGGCCGAACCTGCGCGCCCACTACGACCGCGTCGGCGCACGCCCCGCCGTTCGGCGCGCGCGTGACTAGGAGGATCTGGACGATCGGCTACTGCGGCGTTAGGGACAAAGGGGCCAGACCCCTTTGTCCCACGAAGTTCCGCAGGATCTCGTACCCGAGCGGCGTCAGGATGCTCTCCGGGTGGAACTGCACACCCTCGATCGGCAGCGTGCGGTGGCGCAGGCCCATCACGAGGCCGGAGCCGTCCGCGAGGCGCGCCGACACCTCGAGCGGCGAGTCGGCGGCCGGTTCGTCCGCGGCGAGCGCGTGGTAGCGTCCGGCCTCAAACGGTGACGGCAGGCCCGCGAGGAGGCCTCCGCCGTCGTGCTCGATCGGCGAGGCGCGACCGTGGCAGGCGTTCGCGTTCGGCGCGACCCTGACGCCGTGCGCGACGGCGATGCACTGGTGGCCGAGACAGATCCCGAGCACGGGGATGTGTGCGCCGAAGACGCGGATCGCGGCGGTCGAGATCCCGGCCTCGTCCGGCCCCTGCGGGCCCGGCGACACGATCAGGCCGGAGGGGCGCAGCGCTGCGATCTCGTCGAGGCGGGTGGTGTGGGAACCGACGACGACGCTGTCGGCGCCGACCTCCCACAGGCGGTGCTGGACGTTCAGCACGAACGAGTCGCGGTTGTCGAGGATCACGATCACAGCGCCCGCCAGGCCGCCGCGAGCGCATCGATCCGGTGGTGCGGCCGCACCGGCACGACACCCCGCGCCGCGGTCGTCAGGAAGACGCCGTCGGCTCGTCGCAACTCGGCGACCGTCAGCGGCCGCTCGACCGCGCCGGCCGTCTCGATCGCCCAGCCTCGCGTCACGCCCGGCAGGATGCCCGCCACGCGTGGTGTCACGACGGTGCGGCCGAGGATCGCGAAGACGTTCGCCCGCGTCGTCTCGCCGACGAACCCGTCCGCGGAGACGAGCAACGCCTCGCCGCCGGCCTCCGCCTCGGCCGCGTCGGCCCAGGCCCGGTCGCACCGCTTCTGCTCCCGCGAGCGATCCGCGGGGTCGTAGGCGACGACGCTGCGGAGCGACGTGCGCGACGGCGGCCGCGGCGCCCGCCCGGTCGCCGTCACGCCGGCGTCGGCCACGTCGAGCCGGTAGACGGTGGGCGCCTCCCCCGAGGCGCAGCGCGCGTGCAGGATCGCTGCAACCTCGGCGATCGCCTCGTCGGCGACGCCGCCCGCGCGCAGCCTGGCGAGGTGCCGCGCGAGCAGGCGGACGCGCCCGGCCTCGACGAGGACCGTCTCGAAGAGGCCGCTCACCAGCCCTCGACCGTCCCGTTCACGGCCGTGAGGAACGGCTGTGCCTTGACGATCGTCTCCTGCGCCTCCTCGTCGGCGTCGCTCAGCAGCGTTACCGCGCCGCCGGCGCCGTACCGCGCGAGCCCGCCGGCGACGGTCGCGGTGCGGATCGCGATGCTGGCCTCGAGTCGCCGTTCGGCGGGCTCGTAGGAGAAGACGCTGCCGCAGTAGCTGCCGCGTGCGGAGCCCTCCAGGCGGTCGATGATCTCCAGCGCCCGGCGCTTCGGGGCACCCGTCACGGAGCCGCCGGGAAAGCACGAGACGAGGACGTCGGGGAGCCGCACGTCCGGGCGGATCGTCGACACGACGCTCGATACGAGGTGCATCACGCTCGCCGTCCGCTCGACCTCGCACAGCGCCTCGACGGCAACGGACCCGCGGACCGCGGTCGGCACCAGGTCGTTGCGGAGCAGGTCGACGATCATCACGTTCTCGGCCCGGTCCTTCTCCGAGGCGCGCAGTTCCGCTTCGAGCGCAGCGTCCTCGACCGGTGTCTGGCCGCGCCGTCGCGTGCCCTTGATCGGGCGCGTCTCGCAGCGGTCGCCGACGATGCGCAGGAACAACTCGGGCGAGTTCGAAGCGATCTCGACGTCGCCGGCGCGGAGGTAGGCGGACTGTGCGTCCGTCCCACCCGCCACGAGCCGTTCGTAGAGCGCGAACCCGCCCTCGGTCCACGGCGTCTCCAGCACGTGGGCGAGGTTGACCTCGAACAGCTCGCCGAGCGAGATCAGTCGCTGTGCCTCGCGGCAGAGGTCGGCGTGGCCGCCGCGCGTCGCCGTGCTCCACACCCGGCGCGGCGCCGGTGGCCTGGCGGCCGGCGGGCATGGTCCGGCGGCGATCGCGTCGTCGAGGCGTCGGCGGATGTTCCCGGCCGGTCCGTGTAGGCGCCAGCCGGCCGCTTCGGAGTAGCTCGCGTACGCCTCATGCCACGTCGCCGCGAACGCCGGCACCTGGGGTTCGTGCCGCGACGTGAGTCCGAGCAGTGTCAGGCCGGCGTCGTAGGAGATCGCGCCCGCCCACAGACCCCGCCCGCGCGCCGTGTGGACCAGACGGGGCGGGACCGCCGGTAGGCCACCGCCAGCGCCCGGTGCCGTCACGATCGTGTCGTCGGGGCCGATCGCGAGCAGCGTTCGTTCGCCGCCCAGCAGCGTCACCTCCTCGCCCGCCGCGCGGAGCCAGCGGGCAGCCGAGAGCGGATCGGCGCTATCCACGCTGCGTATTCTCCACGACCGTAACCTCTCGAAGGGCCGGCCGGAACGGAGGGCAAGTTTCGACAGATTCGATTTGCCGATCCGTGTCGACGCCTCTACCGTCGGTCCTCGTGAGGTCGAAGCTTCTTCTCGTTGCGGCGCTCGCCGGCCTCGCCCTGGCGGCGCCGGCGGCACAGGCCGGTAGCTGTAGCGCTCCCGCCTCGTGGGGGAGCGTGAAGCCGTCGTTCGAGCGGCAGGTCGTGACGCTCGTCAACGCGCATCGCCGCTCGATCGGCCTGCGGGCGCTCAAGGTCGCGGCACCGCTGCGGCGGGCGGCGCGGTGGAAGTCCCGCCACATGGCCCGCTACCGCTACTTCGAGCACGCCGACCCGTCCGGCCGCTCCCCGTTCGCGCGGATGCGCGACTGCGGCTACCGTGCCAGGCGCACGATGGGAGAGAACATCGCCGCCGGTCAGCGTACGCCGCGTGCCGTGGTCAGGGCGTGGCTCGACTCGCCTGGCCACAGGCAGAACATCGAGAACCCCGCCTTCACCCAGATCGGGGTCGGCGCCGCGTTCAAGCGGGGCTCGGACTACGGCTGGTACTGGACGCAGGACTTCGGCGGGTGAGGGTCCGGGCGGCTTTCGCCCTGCTGCTGGCGCTCCCCGTAACGGCAGCGTCGGCCGAGTGCACCCCCGGCGCCACCTGGGGAACGGCCGACCGCACCGCCGCCGGCGAGGTCGTCAGGCTCGTCAACGCGCACCGGGCCACGATCGGCCTCGCGCCGCTCGCGCGCAGTGCGTCACTCGACCGGGCCGCGGAGTGGAAGTCGCTGCACATGGCGTTCTACCGCTACTTCGACCATGCCGACCCGGCGCCGCCCGTGAGCCGGACGCCGTGGCAGCGGATGGACGACTGCGGCTACACCGGTGGCGGCGCTCGCGGGGAGAACATCGCCGCCGGGCAGCGAACGCCGGCCGAGGTGATGGCCGGCTGGCTCGCCTCGCCCGGACACCGCGCGAACATCGAGAGCGCGGCCTTCCGCGCGATCGGGGTCGGCGTCGGGCGCCTCACGACCTCGCCGTACGGCATCTACTGGACGCAGAACTTCGGTCAGCCCGACACCGGTGTGCCGCCGCCGCCGGCTCCGACACCGCCACCGCCACCGCCACCGCCGCCGCTACCGGCGCCGGCTCCGGCTCCGGTGCCCGGACCGGCTCCGGCGCCCGCGCCCGCGCCGGGCGCTGCCGCCGCCGTCAACGATCGCGTGGTGCAGAGGCGGCGTGTCCGACGCGTCGCCGTGCTCACCAATGACACGGGACGCGGCCTCGTCCTGCGCTCCGCCGTAACGTCGTCCCGACGCGCCCGCGTCGAGGTCAGCGGCAGCCGCATCCGCGTCATCGCGCTGCGCAAGCGCGGCCGCATCGTCGTGCAGTACATCGTCAGCGACGAGCGCGGACGTCTCTCGCAGGGGACGCTCATCGTCGTGCTGCGGCTGCCGACCTGATCTCGCCGATACCCTCTCTGCCCATGGCGAAGATCCCGGTCGCGCATCCCGTCGTCGAACTCGACGGCGACGAGATGACGCGCATCATCTGGCAACTGATCCGCGAGCGACTGATCCTCCCGTACGTGGACGTCAAGCTCGACTACTACGACCTCTCGATCCAGCACCGCGACGCGACGGACGACCAGGTCACGATCGACGCGGCGCACGCGATCCGGCGACACGGGGCCGGCGTCAAGTGCGCGACGATCACGCCGGACGAGGCGCGGGTCGCCGAGTTCGGTCTGAAGAAGATGTGGCGCTCGCCGAACGGCACGATCCGCAACATCCTCGGCGGGACGGTCTTCCGTGAGCCGATCATCATCTCGAACGTCCCGCGGCTCGTGCCCGGCTGGACGAAGCCGATCATCATCGGCCGCCACGCGTTCGGCGACCAGTACCGCGCCACCGACCTGGTCATCGACGGCCCCGGGAAGCTGACGCTGACCTTCGCGCCCGCCGACGGCACGGCGCCGACCGAACTGGAGGTCTTCGACTTCCCCTCCGGCGGCGTTGCGCTGGCGATGTACAACCTGGACGAGTCGATCCGCGACTTCGCCCGCTCGGCGTTCGGGTACGGCCTCGCGCGCGGCTATCCGGTCTACCTGTCGACGAAGAACACGATCCTGAAGGCCTACGACGGACGCTTCAAGGACCTGTTCGAGGAGGTGTTCGAGGCCGAGTTCCGTGCCTCGTTCGACGCCGCGACCATCACGTACGAGCACCGGCTGATCGACGACATGGTGGCGGCGGCGATGAAGTGGGAGGGTGGCTTCGTCTGGGCCTGCAAGAACTACGACGGCGACGTGCAGTCGGACACGGTGGCGCAGGGCTTCGGGTCGCTCGGCCTGATGACCTCCGTGCTGATGACGGCGGACGGTTCGACCGTCGAGGCGGAGGCGGCACACGGTACGGTCACGCGCCACTACCGCCAGTGGCAGCGCGGCGAGCCGACCTCGACCAATCCGATCGCCTCGATCTACGCCTGGACGCGCGGCCTCGCGCACCGGGCGAAGCTCGACGCGAACGACGCCCTCGCCGGGTTCGCGAGCGCGCTCGAGGGCGTCGTCGTCGCGACGGTCGAGGGCGGGCAGATGACGAAGGACCTCGCCGCCCTCGTCGGGCCCGACCAGCCCTGGCTCGAGACTGTCGCCTTCATGGACGCGATCGACGCGAACCTCCGGCGCGCGCTCGCTTCACCGGCCTGACCCTGAACCGTCGCTGCCCGGCAACCGACGGCCCGCGTGTGGCTGCCAGCATCGGCGGCATGAGGAAACTCGCCTTCACCTGCGTCGCCGCGGCGGCGCTCACTCCCGGCGGTCGCGCCCGCCACGGAGCTCGTCGGCCGGGCAGTGCTGCCGGCCGCCACCTTCGCCGACGGTCCGCCGTCGGGTTCCCTGCTCGGCACCGCTGCGATCAACGGCTTCCTGCCGCCGTTCTCCTCCCAGCCGGTCCAGGGCATCAGCGGGATCCTCCGCGACGGACGCGGCGGCTACCTCGCGATGTCCGACAACGGGTTCGGTGCGACGGAGAACTCGGCGGACTTCCTGCTGCGGGTCTACCGCATCCGGCCGTCGTTCGAGCATGCGTCGGGCGGTGCCGGCGGCGTCGAGGTCCGTGGCTTCATCCAGCTCCGCGATCCGAACCACCGGATCGGCTTCCCGCTCACGCGGCCCGACCGCCGTCTGACCGGCGCCGACTTCGACATCGAGTCGGTTCGCCGCGACGACGACGGTGACCTGTGGTTCGGGGACGGGTTCGGTCCGTCCCTGCTCCACACCGATGAGACTGGCGTCGTGCTCGATGCGCCGTTCCCGCTCGCGGGTGCGAAGTCGCCACAGAATCCGACGCTCGGGAGCGAGGCACCCACGCTCGGCCGCTCGAAGGGATTCGAGGGCATGGCGGTGTCGAGCAACGGCCGCTACCTGTACCCGATGCTCGAGGGTGCGCTCCTCGCCGACGCCGATCAGCGGCGCCGGTTCATCCACGAGTTCGACACGACGCGGGACCGCTACACGGGGCGCCGGTTCGCGTACCGGATGGCGGAGGCCGCCAACGCCACCGGCGATCTCACCCGGCTGGCGGGCGACCGCCTGATCGTGATCGAGCGAGACGAACGGCAGGACGCGCTCGCCGCGTACAAGCGCCTGGTCGCGATCGACCTCTCCGAGTCCGGCGTCGACGGGTTCCTCGGACGACGCGACGTCGCCGACCTGCTCGCCATCTCCGACCCGACCGCGATCTCGCTACCCGCCAGGCCCGGCGACCTCGGGCTCGGGACGTCGTTCGCGATGCCGTTCGTGACGATCGAGTCGGTGCTGCCGCGCGGCGGCAACCGGCTCCTCGTCGCCAACGACAACAACTTCCCCTTCTCGACCGGTCGTAACCCCGGCCGTGCTGACGACAACGAGATCGTCGTGCTGCGCGTCCCGGGCCTGCGCTGAGCGCGCGAGGGGCCGGACGGGTGCGTGAGAGCCGTTACAAGGTTGCCCCCGTCCGGCCCCTCGCATAGCCTTCGTTGGTGCGCGCCCAGCCGTGCACGGTGATTTCGGAGGCCTGATCTTGATCCGTCACGATGTGGTAGTCGTCGGGGCCGGCTGTGCCGGCATGCGGGCTGCCATCGAAGCGAAGCGCCGGGGCGTCGACGTCGCCGTCGTCTCGAAACTCCACCCGACCCGCTCGCACTCGGGCGCCGCCGAGGGCGGTATCAACGCCGCCCTCGGAAACGCGACCGAGGACTCCCCCGAGAGTCACACCTTCGACACCGTCAAGGGTTCCGACTACCTCGGCGATCAGGACGCGATCGAGATCATGTGCCACGAGGCGCCCGGCGACATCTACGAACTCGAGCACATGGGCGCGATCTTCTCGCGGTCCGACGACGGGCGGCTCGCGCAGCGGCCGTTCGGCGCGGCCGGCGCGCCGCGGACGGTGTACTCGGCGGACATCACCGGGAATGTCCTGATCCACGTGCTCTTCGAGCAGCTGGTCAAGCACGAGGTGAAGGTATACGAGGAGTTCCACTGCACCCAGATCGTGGTCGACGACGGCCGTTGCGCCGGGGTGCTGGCCTGGGATCTCGTCCGCGGCGGTATCCACGCGATCGAGGCGTCACAGGTGATCCTCGCCACCGGCGGGGTGGGGCGGATGTACTACGGGACGACGAACGCCTACGCCTGCACCGGCGACGGCATGTCGCTCGCGTGGCGCGCCGGTGTGCCGCTGAAGGACATGGAGTTCATGCAGTTCCATCCGACGACGCTGAAGTCGAACGGGGTCCTCATCACCGAGGGCTGCCGCGGCGAGGGCGGGTACCTGCGGAACAGCCTCGGCGAGCGGTTCATGGCGATCGACGCGCCGAACGCGATGGAACTCGCGTCGCGCGACGTCGTCTCGCGAGCGGAGTGGAAGGAGATCGCCGACGGCCGCGGCGTCGACGGCTGCGTCCTGCTCGACCTGACGCACCTCGGGCCGAAGAAGATCAAGACGCGCCTGCCCGGATCGCGCGAGCTGGCGCTCGACTACGCCGGCGTCGATCCGATCCACGAGCCGATCCCCGTCCGCCCCGGCGCCCATTACCACATGGGTGGCGTCGACGTCGACATCTGGGGCGAGACGATCATCCCCGGCCTGTGGGCCGCCGGCGAGGCTGCCTGCGTCTCCGTGCACGGCGCGAACCGGCTCGGTGGCAACTCGCTGATGGAGACGATCACCTTCGGTCGGCGCGCGGGCCAGGCGGCTGGCGATCGCGTCCGCTCCAACGGTGACTCCGGCGCCCGGATCGAGGCCTCCGTCGTCGCCGACGAGCGGCGGCGCATCGCCGCGCTCCTCGGCGCCGAGGGCGGCGAGCGGCCTGCCGTGCTCCGCGAGGAGATGGCGAAGACGATGTACGACAAGGCCGGCGTGTTCCGCACCGAGTCGGCGCTGACGGAGGCGCGAGCGGCAGTCCACGCGCTGCGCGACCGCGCGCGGAACCTTCAGCTGGAGGATCGCGGCTCGCTGTTCAACTCCGATCTCGTCCAGGCCCTGGAACTCGAGGCGATGCTGGAGTGCGCCGACTGCCTCGTCACCGGCGCGCTCGCCCGCCAGGAGAGCCGCGGCGCCCACTCCCGCCTCGACTACACGGAACGCGACGACGATCGCTGGATGAAGCACACGCTGTGCTGGCACGACGGCGGCGAGGTGCGCCTCGACTACAAGCCGGTCACCGTGACGAAGTACCAGCCCCTGGCGAGGAGCTACTGATGGCCATCGAGAACGCTCACCTGACGACGCTCCAGGGTGCCTACGACGTCGAGTTGATGGAGGTCACCCTTCGCGTCCGGCGCTACGCCGGCGAGGGTTCCCGACCGGAGACGCGCTCGTACACGGTCGAGGTCGCGACGACGGCGACCCTGCTCGATGCCCTCGACGTCGTGAAGGACAAACTCGACGGCACGCTCGCCTATCGCAAGAGCTGCCGGATGGCGGTATGCGGGTCGTGCGGCATGCGCATGGACGGCGGCGCCGTCCTCGCCTGCAAGACGGCGATGAAGCCGTTCGTCGACGCCGGTCACGTGGTCACGGTGTCGCCGATGGGCAACCTGCCGGTGATCAAGGACCTCGTCGTCGACATGGCGCCCTTCTGGCAGAAGGTGCACGCCGTCAAGCCGTTCCTCGATACCGGCGGCGTCGACGATCCGGAGACCGAGTGGCGTGTGACGCCCCGTCAGAGCGCGCTGATCGCGAAGGAGTCGCTCTGCATCATGTGCGGCTGCTGCGTCTCGGAATGCAACTCGATGGACTCGGATCCTGACTTCCTCGGGCCCGCCGCGCTCGCGAAGGCGTATCGGTTCGTCGGCGACGTTCGCGACGGCGACGCGCGCGAGCGTCTCAAGGAGCTGTCAGGAGCGCACGGCATCTGGGACTGCACGCGCTGCTACTTCTGCAACCAGCGCTGCCCGAAGGGCGTCGATCCGCGCGACGCGATCGCCAAGCTCGGCGGCGAGGCGTTCCGCGAGGGCATCGCTCGCGACGAGGGCGCGAAGCACGCGAAGGTGTTCGTGCAGTCCACCTACAAGGGTGGCTACCTGCGCGAGACCGAACTCGTCCCGAAGACGATCGGCCCGATCGCGGCGATCCAGCAGCTGCCGTTCGCGTTCCAGCTGGCCCGCGCCGGCAAGGTGCCGAACCCGCTCGCGCCGCACAAGGCGAAGGACAACGCCGAAGTCAAACGGCTCTGGAAGCTGCTCGAGGCCCAGGCGCCGAAGCACAGGGAGCGCGCGACTCGCGCGCCCGAGGGAGCCTGAGAGATGGACGAGCGCTACGCCTACTACCCCGGCTGCCTCGCCAGCCTGTCGCAGAAGGAGCTCGACTCGTCGACGCGGGCGATCACGAAGCGGCTCGATGTCGAACTCGTCGACATGCCGTCGGTCACGTGCTGCGGCGCCGGTGACATCCACGAGGCGAAGCCCGACTACTACCTGCACCTGTCCGCCCGCATCCTCGGCCAGGCCGAGCGCAGCGGCTGCAAGACGCTGCTGACCATCTGCAACGTCTGCACGCTCAACCTGCGCCAGGCGAACCAGAGGCTGACTGAAGACCCAGCCGAGCTGGCGCGAGTGAACGACAACCTGAAGAGCGCCGGGATCGCCGGCTACGACGGCGGGATCGATGTCCGTCACCTCCTCTGGGAGGTCTCGTCCGGTGACGGGTTCGAGCGCTTCAAGCAGATTGCCGTCCGCTCGCTCGAGGGCCTCAAGGTGGCGCCCTTCTACGGCTGTCAGATCCTCCGGCCCGCGAAGCTGCTCGGCTTCGAGGATCCCGACCGACCCTCGTCGCTGGAGCGCCTGATCGAGGCGTGCGGCGCCGAGGCGATCGACTATCCCGCGAAGGTCAAGTGTTGTGGCTTCCCGATCGTGCTGGCGCGCGAGGACGTCGCGCTCGGCGAGCTCGTGCAGCCGCTGCGCGAGGCGACCGAGGCCGGCGCCGACGTGATGGTCACGCCCTGTCCGCTCTGCCACCTGTCGCTCGACGCCTGGCAGGCGAAGGCGGCTGACGTGGCGGGCATGGAGTTCAAGCTGCCGGTGCTGCACCTCGCGCAGCTGCTCGGCGCGGCGGCCGGGGTCGAGGAGTCACAGCTGCGGTTCCGACGCCACATCGTGCGGCTGTCCGACGACGTGAAGGAGAAGCTGCGCCTCCCGTCCGTCGTGAGCGCCGACTGATGGATGCGTTCAGCCTCCCCGGTCTGCTGGCCGAGCAGGCCGCTGACGGCGCCCTGTGGCGGGAGTTCTTCCGCGTCCCGGCGCTCAGTCTGGGGATCTACGTGCTGGCGGCCGGAACCGACGATCCCCAGACGCCGCACGCCGAGGACGAGATCTACTACGTCGCGGCGGGCCGCGGCCAACTGCACGTCGACGGTGAGGACCGCGCGGTTGGGCCGGGCGACATCCTGTTCGTCGCCGCGCACGCCGTCCACCGCTTCCACTCGATCACGGAGGATCTGAAGCTGCTGGTGTTCTTCGCGCCGGCCGAGACGGGTGGCTCGTAGACGCGTCGGGTGCCGATGCCGTCCGAGACGGCCCGTCAGAACTCGACCACATCGCCGTCCTGCAGCAGCCGCACGTCGTCGTGTCCCGCCGTGCGCAGCTTCTCCGCCAGCTCGCGCTTGGCGTCCTCCACGCCGTGGACGAGCAGGACAGGCACCTTCCGCGGGAGCGCGGCGACCGCCCGCACGAGTTCGCGCTGCGAGGCGTGGTCCGGGCTCGGCACCCACCCCCAGCGGCAGGCGATCTCGACGCGCTGCGTGCGGCCGTCCTCGTCCTGGAGCTCGAAGACGTCGCCGGTCGTGCGCTGGCGGGCGTTGGCACCGGAGTAGCCCGTGAAGAAGACGCCGCACTCGGGACGCCGCGCCGCGGCGAACGCGAGCTGCCCGCTGCGCCGCTCGAGCGCCGAGGCACCGCCGACGATGACGTAGCTTGGTTGTGCCACGACCTCGGCGGCCGGCTCCTCCGGCCGCAGGATCGTCACCTCCGGGTACGGCGGGTCGGCCAGCCAGCCGTCGCGGTCGCCGGCGCGGTAGCGGTCGAGCACCCGTCGCCCGAGCGGCGTCATCCGCACGGGCGCGTCGGGCAGCACGCCGTCGCGTAGACCGCTGCCGATCAGCGCCGCCAACTCCTGCGCCCGGCCGACGCTCGCCGCGGGCAGCACGGCGCACCCTCCGCCCCGGACGACGTTCGCGAGGTCACGGAGGAAGCCCGTCTCGTGGCTCGCCCGGATCGGCCCGCGATCGCCGAGCGTCGATTCCAGCAGGACCGCCGTCGCGCCGCCGAGCGGGAGCGGATCGGACGGCCGCAGCGTGCGCAGACCGGCTCCGCCGAGATCGCCGCTGTAGACGACGACGCGATCGTCCGCGAACCGCAGGCGAATTGCGCACGAGCCGAGGATGTGCGCGACGCGATGGAGGGTCAGTTCGACGGCGCCGTCGAGGATCCGGTAGGTCTCTCCCGGATCGCGGACGAGCATGCGATCACCGGGGATGTAATCCTCGGCCGCGTTCGCCTGGTACGTGGCGAGGAGCTTCGTCGGCTTCGAGCAATAGACGCGGAGGTCGGGCTGGCGCCGCAGGAGGTCCGCGAGGCCGCCCATGTGATCGCCGTGGGCGTGGCTGAGGATGACGGCGTCGAGATCCGACGGCGCGTCGCCGTGCAGGCCGGCCCCGCCCATGCCGCAGTCGAGCAGGATGCGGGCGCCGGCGAACTCGGCCAGGTAGGCGGACGAGCCGACGCCGCCGCCACCGACGATCGTGACCCGTAGTGGGCCGCCGATTGCACGCGCCGCGGCACGGGCCCGTCCCGCCCGCGTCCGCTCCGCCGGGGCCGGCGCGGGTGGCGGTGAGGGGTCGACCGGGGCCGCGGGTTCTGCCGGAGCCGCCGTCGCTCGCGATCGGCGGCTGCCACCCTGCAGCGCCGTCTGCCAGCGCGTGACGGCGACGACGACCTCGAGCAGTTCGGCGTCACCCGCGCCTGGTGCCTCGAGTCGCAGGAGCGCCGCCGCGCCGACGTGGCGCGCGGCCCGGACGAGGTCGGTCGTGGACGGCGGCGCAGCGCGGACCTCCGCCAACTCGGCCTGTAACGTGTCGACCTCGGCTCGCGCCTTCGCCACCGCGACCTCCAGCCGTCGCGTGTCCGCGCGGGCGCTGGTCGTCTCCGCGCCGGCGGCGATCGCCGCTCTGTTCGCTTCGGCGAGTTCGCTCTCGGCCTCGCGTCGGGCGACGTCGGCCGCCTCGATGGCGGCGCCCGACGGGCCTGCCGCCAGCTGGCGTTCGAGATCCTTCACGGCGTTCCTGAGCTTGTCGCGCTCCGAAGTCAGCTCGGAGCGCGTGGCGGCGTGGGCGGTGCGCTCCTCGCGCAGCTTGCGGTCCTTCTCCCGCACCCGCTCGCGCTCACGCCGCAGGTCGTCGGCGAAACGGTCGCGCTCCCGAACGGCATTCGCCGTACTCGACGCACCGCCGGCGTTGCCGGCGCTGCCATTCGACGTCGGCTCGACCGGGAGCGGCTCGAGTGCGTCGTCGTCGAGGAAGCGCTCGACCGCCGGCGCTGCCATCGCTACGGGCAGGCCGCTGCGCAGCATCGTCAGCGCGACGCGCGTCGATCCGTACCGGTCGACGAGGGAATCGAGCGTCTCGGTCAACTCGGCCGGCGGCACCGATCCGCCGGCGTGCTCGATCAGCACGTCCAGCCGGTCGGGCCACACCCCGTCCTTGCGGCGTGCTTCGTCCGCGAACTGCCCGTCGCCGAGCGCGTCACCGAGCCGCTCGAGCAGTGCTTCCGAGACCCATTTCGGGGCTCGCCTGGCCTCTCCCGTCCGTCGTCGCGTGCGCGCCGCCATGGCTCGAACCGTATCCGAATCGGCCGAGCGGGTACCCTTCCGCGTGTGGGCGTCGGCACGGGCATCGCGAAGCGGGTGGGCGGCCGCGCGGCCGCGCCGCTGATCGATGAGGCGGCAGCGCGGCTCGGCGTCATCACGCGCGACGTGATCGACTCGGTGGTGCGGACGCGCGGAGTGTCGATCGCAGCGGACGCCGACGTGTTCCGCCTCCGGCACCCGGACCTCGACGCCGCCGCGCTCGCCCGGGCCCTCGTTCGTGACCGGGCGCGCCGCGGCGGCGCGACGGGGTTTGCGACGGGCCTCCCCTCGGTCATCGTCGGCGTCGGCACCGCGGTGGAGGTCGCTGCCGCACTCGCTGACGCGGCCCTGATCACCTATGCCGAGGTGTCGCTCGTCCTGGCGCTTGCGCACCTGCGCGGGCGTGATCTCGAGGACATCGAGGCTCGCCGACTGGACGTCCTCCTCGCCATCGGCCTGCATCGCGGCGCCGTGCGCCGCGGCTCCGACGGCTCCCTCCGCGCCGGCCCGGACCGACTCGACGTCGCGACGCTTGACGCGCTGCCGGACGCCGTCGTCGGCCGGATCAACCGCGCGCTTGCCGATCGTGTGATCGCAAAGGTCGTCCGCCGCCGGGCCGCTGTCCTGGCCGGCCGCCTGCTGCCGCTCGGCATCGGCGCCGCCGTTGCGGCGGTCGAGGACTTCCGTAGCGTCGGTGGCGTCGGCCGCTCGGCGCTGAAGCTGTTCGATCTGATCGACTCCGCGCGCCCTGCGTGACCGTCGGTGCGTCAACGTCGCGCGGCGCTCGATGTAGCGTGTCGTCGTGCGCTGGCTGCTTCTCGCCCTGCTGATCGCCGTGGTGGCCGGTGGGTACGTCGCGGGCGGCGCGCTCGACGATCCCTCGGCCGACGGCGTCGTCAGCGAGGTGATCGACGGCGACACGATCGTGGTCGACTCCGAACACGTCCGCGTGATCGGGATCGACACGCCCGAGATCGCCCACGGTGACGAGCCTGCCGCCTGTTACGGCGCCGAGGCTGCGCGGTTCGTCAGAGCAGCCGTGGGCGGGCGTCGCGTCGAACTCGTCGTCGGGGCCGAGCCGCGCGACCGTTTCGGACGACTCCTCGCCGACGTGCGGCCGAGCGACGGGCCACTCGCCGGTCGCGATCTCGCGTCGGTCGTTGCCGAGCGGGGCTTCGCCCGGACGCTCGCGATCGCGCCCAACGACCACGCGGCCGTGCCCCTTGCGCGCCTCGTTGCCGAGGCACGGCGGGCGCGGCGCGGCCTCTGGGGTGCGTGCGGGTTCGCGCGCGCCTTCCCGGGCCGGTGAGGCCACACGCCAGCCGGGGGGCGGCCTGCGACGGAAGTAGCCGCCCGCACCCGGCTGGGCCTCAGCAGCGGGGGGCTGCCAAGACTCTGGGCCCTTCGTCGCGGCGCCACTGGCGGCGTTACGCTTCGGTGGGTGGGCCCGTGCGGGGCAGACCTTACCACTCCATCGAACGAAAGGGAATGCTTGCGCTCAGGTCGGAGACTGGCCGCCGCTGCCGCCGTCGCGGCCGGTGCGTGGGGGCTCCATGAGGCGGCCTGGGTGCGGCTCGTACGCCGTGACGTCCCCGTGTCAGGCCTGCATCCGGACCTCGTCGGGTTCCGTATCGCCCACCTGTCGGACCTACACCTGGGCGCGCCCGGTCGCAACGGCCGGGCCTTCGCCACCGGCGTCGACCTGGTCGTAGCCGAGCAGCCGGATCTCGTCTGCATCAGCGGCGATCTTCGCGCGCGCCGGCGCGGCGACGTCGCTCTCAGGGCCGGTCTCGAACGGCTCGTCGCGCCGCTCGGCGCGTTCGCCGTGCTCGGTAACCACGACTACGCCGACGGGCACGATCCGTTCGCGGACGGCCACGCCCTGAGCGATCTCGACGGGACGCCGGTCCGGCTGCTGGCCGATACGGCCGTCGAGGTGACGCGCCGCGGCGCACGCGTCCGCGTCGGCGGAGTCGCGCCGCGGACATTCGAGGCGACCGCGGACGAGCGTGGCGCCGACCTTGTCGGCGATGCCGACCTGCGCATTCTCGTCTGCCACTTCCCGCCAGTCCTCGATCGGCTGCGGGTTGGCGAGTGGGATCTCGTCCTGACGGGGCACCTCCACGGCGGCCAGATCTGCGTCCCCTACCCCGGCGGCAAGGTGCGCCTCGCGCACCGATCGCGCGAGTACCTCGAGGGCGTGTACCACCGCGACGGCACGACGATGCACGTGTCGCGAGGTCTGGGCACGACGTTCGTCCCGATCCGCTTCGCGGCTCGGCCGGAGGTCACCGTCCTGCGACTCGTGGCGACGTAGACTCCCGCCATGGCGCGTCTCGAGCCACGAGCATCGCAGGTCCGCGTTGCCCATCTGACGGGCGCGACGATCGCCGACGCCCCGCAGTGCTGCGTCGGCTGCGTCTGGTGGCAGACACGGCCCGGCGGTCGATCTCAGGACAAGCGCCGCTGGATGGAGGACGTGCAGGAGGGATTCGGGCCCTGGGGCAAGCTCTACCTGGAGGGAGGACGCCTGGTCGCGTTCCTCCAGTACGGACCCGCGACGGCGTTCGAGCGGGCCAACGACCTGCCCGCTGGGCCCCCGAGCGCGGACGCCGTACTGATCACGTGCTCGTTCCTGGTCGAGGTCGGCTCGCCGTGGGCGCTGCAGAGTCTGGTACTGGCCTGCGTCGGTGAGGTGCGTGACGCCGGGCACGACGCGATCGAGGCCTTTGCCTATCGCTACGAGGACGGCGAGGAGTTCGGCGCCCGCTTCCTGCGGCACCGCACGATCTTCCCGCGGGACTTCCTGGCTGACTTCGGGTTCGCGACCGTCCGTACGGCCGGACGCGTCGAACTGATGCGGTTGGAGGTCGGTGGGATCGTGCCGGTCAGCGAGGACGAGTCGGTGCTCGATCGGGCCGTTGCGACGGTGCGCGGGTGGCGCGCATCGGGGGCGCCGGCTGCCGCCGGCTAACTGGCCGGTGGCCGCGGCGGGTCGTTTCGCCGCAGCAGCACGACGAAGACCACGGCGAGGATGATCCAGGCCGACATCATCAACGCCATCCACAGCCAGTCCCAGCCGCTCACGTCGTGGAAGTTCGACATCATCGGACGCCTCCTCGTTTCATGCCTCCACCGTACGTCGCCGGCCGGTGCTCCGAATCGGAGCCGGCGCGTATGGCGCCTGCGGCCCCTCCGTACTCAGCGGGTCGCGCGAAGACCATCGCGCACGAGCAGTTCCGCGATCTGCACGGCGTTCGTCGCAGCGCCCTTGCGGAGGTTGTCCGAGACGACCCAGAACGCGAGGCCGTTCTCACAGCCGAGGTCGCGGCGGATACGACCGACATAGACGTCGTCCGAGCCAGCCGCGGCGAGTGCCGTCGGGTACGAGTAGTCAGCCGGGTCGTCGAGCACGATGATGCCAGGTCGGTCGAGCAGCAGATCGCGCAGGTCGTCCGGGGAGAGCGGGTCGCGGGTCTCGACCCACACCGCCTCGGAGTGACCGGTGACGACCGGCACGCGAACACAGGCCACCGACACGCGGAGGTCAGGCAACTCGAGGATCTTGCGTGATTCGTGGACGAGCTTCAGTTCCTCGTCCGTGTAGCCGTCATCGCCGCTGAACGAGCCCGCTACGGGCAGGACGTTGAAGGCGATCGGCTGCGGGTACACCTCGGCCCTGGCCGGATCGCCAGCCAGGGCGCGGCTCGTCTCCCGCAGGAGCCCGTCGACCGCGGCCTGGCCGGTGCCCGAGACCGCCTGGTACGTCGCGACCGTCACGCGTTCGAGGCCCGCCGCGTCGAGGACCGCCTTCAGGACCGGCGCGAGCCCCATCGTCGAGCAGTTCGGGTTGGCGATCAATCCGCGGTGCGTCCGTACGGCGTGCGGGTTGACGTCGGCGACGACGAGCGGGACGTCGGGCAGCATCCGGAACGCGGACGAGTTGTCGACGACGACGGCGCCCCGCTCGATCGCGATCGGCGCCCACTCGCGGGACCGCGCGGCGCCCGCCGAGAAGATCGCGATGTCGATGCCAGCGAAGGCGTCCGCCGAGACCGCCGCAACCTCGATCTCGTCATCGCCGTACGCCACGCGAGTGCCCGCGCTGCGCGGTGATGCCAGACAACGGAGGTCGGCGGCTTCGAAACCGCGCTCGGCGAGTACCTCGCGAAGGACGCTGCCGACGGCTCCCGTCGCGCCCAGGATGGCGATCCTAGGCACGGACCGCTTCCTCCTCGAGCGGCTCCTGGTCGAGCTGGAAGGCGGCGTGGAGCGCTGTGACCGCGGTGCCGATCTCGCTCTTTGCGATCATGCAGGAGATCTTGATCGGCGACGTCGAGATCATCCGCAGGTTGATCTCGTGGTCGGCGAGCGTCCGGAACATCCGCGCCGCGATCCCGGGGTGCGACCGCATTCCGGCCCCGATCAGCGAGACCTTCGCGAGATCGTGGTCCTCCTCGACCGTCATCGGGCCGAGGGTCTGGATCGCCTGCTCGATGCCGCGCCGGGTCGCCAGCACGTCTTCCGAGGGCACGGAGAACGACAGCTCGGCGACCTGGTGGACGGTGTTCTGGATGATCGTGTCGACGTTCACGTGCTCGGCGGCGACGGCGTCGAACACGGTCGCGGCCGCGCCGGGCCGATCGGGAATGCCGGTCAGGGTGAACACGACCTCCTTCTCATTGTGCGTGACCGACGAGATGATCGCGTTCTCCATTCCTTCCTCTCCGATCCAGGTTCCGGGCTCGTCCGAGAACGTCGAGCGGGCGTGGATGCGCACACCGTGGTTGCGGGCGAGTTCGACCGAACGCAACATCAGCACCTTCGCGCCCGATGCGGACATCTCGAGCATCTCCTCGTACGAAACGCGTGCGAGCTTCCGTGCGTCGGGCACGATCCGCGGGTCCGACGTGAAGACGCCCGGGACGTCCGAGTAGATCTCGCACGCCGCGCCGAGGGCCGCCGCGAGGGCGACGGCGGTGGCGTCGGTACCGCCGCGGCCTAGCGTCGTGACGTCCTTCGTCGATGCCGAGACGCCCTGGAACCCGGCCACCAGCACGATCTTCGAGGCATCGAGCGCGGCCACGACCCGGTACGGATTGATGCTCTGGATCTTCGCCTTCGTGTGCGATCCGTCGGTTTCGATGCCGGCCTGCGAGCCCGTCAGCGAGACCGCCTCGTGCCCGAGATCGTAGATCGCCATCGCCACCAACGCGCACGAGATGCGCTCGCCGGTCGACAGCAGCATGTCCATCTCACGCGGGTTGGGCGCGGGGGAGACCTCGCTCGCGAGCGCGATCAGGCCGTCCGTCGTCTTTCCCATCGCAGACACCGTGCCGACCACACGGAGGCCGCGTTCCTTCGCGGCGACAAGGCGACGGGCGACGCCCTTCACCAGCTCCGCGTCGGCAACCGACGAGCCGCCGAACTTCATCACAACCGTGTCGTACGCGGGCTCGAGGCGCGCCATCCTGGGCGCATTGTGCCCCAGCGTTTCAGAGATCGCGCCGCCCGGCCAGAGCTCGGCCGAGCGTCACTTCGTCCGCGAACTCGAGGTCAGCGCCAACGGGCAGGCCGCTGGCGAGACGCGTGACGCGGGCGTGGGGACGGAGCAGGCCGGCAACGAACGATGCCGTCGCCTCGCCCGTCATCGTCGGGTTCGTCGCCAGGATCACCTCATCGACGCCACCCCGCTCGACGCGGCGCACCAGTTCCGCGATGCGCAGATCGTCGGGGTCGACGCCGTCGATCGGCGACAGGGCGCCCCCGAGGACGTGGTAGCGGCCGCGATAGGAGGCGGTCCGCTCGATCGGGATCACGTCGGACGGCGTCTCGACGACGCAGATCATCGTCGTGTCGCGGCGAGGGTCGGCGCAGGTTGTGCAGAGATCTCCCTCGGCGAGGGAGAAGCACTCCTGACAGAAGCCGATGCGCTCGCGGACGACCGTGATCGCCGTCGCGAGGTTGAGCGCCTCGGACTCCGGGACGCGGAGAAGATGAAATGCGAGACGCTGCGCGGTGCGGCGGCCGACGCCGGGCAGGCGCTCCAGTTCGGCCACCAGTCGCTCTGCCGCGGGGGGCAGCATTCGCGCTCTAGAGCCCCGGCATGTTGAGGCCCATGCCGCCCATCAGCGCGCCGAGGCCACCGGTGATGCCGCCCATCTTCTGCTGCGCGATCGTGTCAGCCTCGCGGCGGGCGCTGTTGACGGCCGCGACGATCAGGTCCTGCAGCATCTCGACATCGTCCGGGTCGACGGCGGCCGGGTCGATGGTGACGCGCTTCAGCTCCCCGGCGCCCGTGACGACGGCGCTCACCATGCCGCCGCCGGCGTTGCCCGTGACCTCCGTCGCCGCGATCTCGGCCTGCGCCTGCGCCATCGCCGTCTGCATCTGCTGGACCTGGCGGAGCATCTGCTGCTGCTGGTTCACCGTTCCTCCTCGATCTCGTGGGCGTCGAACGCGTCGGCGAAGCTTCGGACCAGCGCCGCCTCCACCTCGTCGTCGCTGGCCGGTGTCTCGTCGACGAGCGCCGGCACCGGTGGCGCAGGCGCCGGCACGGCGGGCTCGTCGGCCGCCGTCTCGAGGACCACGCGCAGTCGTTCGCCGAGCACCGCCGCCGCCGCATCGGCGACCGCCGCGCGATTCGCGTCGGTGTCCGCGAAGGACCGCATGAACTGCGCGCTCGCCGGAAAGCGCAGCCGCAGGACGTCGCCCTCTCGCACCGGCTGAGCCTGCTCGAGGTTCGGAGCGAGCGACGGCCGCCGTTCGGCGACCAGGGGTAAGATCGCCTGGCGCCAGGTGCGGGCGAGGTCGCCGACCGCTGGCGGTGCGGGCGCGGGCGGCTCCACGTCGGGAACGGTGATCGCCGGCGCCGCTGGTCGTGCGCCGCCGGCTTCGAGCGCGTCCAGACGGCGCAGGATGGCGTCGGTTGCGCGGTCGGCGGACGGCCGGGCGGCGCGCACCAGTTCGAGCTCGAGCGGCAGGCGCGGATCGCCGCCGTCGCGGAGCTCGTCGAGTACGCGCAGTAGACCATCGAGGAGCGTGACGACGAGCCGCTCGTCCGTCCGCCCAGCCTGATCGGCCAGCGCCCTGCGGCCCTCGCCGCCGAGTGGCGCCGATGCCGGCACCTCGCCGCACTCGCGGGTCACGAGGACGAGGCGGAGGTGCCCGAGGAGATCGCCGACGAGCTGCCCGACGTCCTGCCCGCCGCTCGCGAGGGCGTCGACGGCGAGCAGCGCCGCGCGCGCGTCGCCCGCGCCGACGCTGTCCACGATCTCGACGAGCACGCGTTCGTCGACGATGCCGAGCAGCGATCGCGCCTCCTCGGCCCCGATCTGACCGGCGCAGGCCGTCGCGAGCTGGTCGAGCTGGGAGACGGCGTCGCGGAACGAGCCACGGGCGCTGCGGGCGATCACGGCGAGGGCCTCGTCATCGGCAGTGATCGCCTCCGCCGTGGCGACGCGCGCGAGGACGGAGACGATCTCCTCGACCGTCGGCCTCGCGAAGGTGAACGCCTGGCAGCGCCCCTTGATCGTGTCGAGGAGGCGGTGCGGCTCCGTCGTGCAGAGGACGAAGACGACGTGGTTCGGCGGCTCCTCCAGCGTCTTCAGAAGCGCGTTCGAGGCATCGGTGGTCAGCGAGTGCGCCTCGTCCAGGATGTAGACCTTGCGGCGTCCGATCGCCGGCTGCATGCCGACGCGCTCGCGGATCTCCCTGATGTCGTCGATGCCGCGGTTGGACGCGGCGTCCAGCTCGATCACGTCGAGCGCGGTCGCGTCGTGGATCGATCGGCATGACTCGCAGTGACGACACGGCGTCGTGGTCGGGCCGTCGGCCTCGAGGCAGTTCAGGGACTTCGCGAGGATCTTCGCGAGGGACGTCTTGCCCGTCCCGCGCGGGCCCGCGAACAGGTAGGCGTGTCGAACCCGGCCCGACTCGACCGCGTTGCGCAGCGTCCGGACGATGTGCTGCTGCCCGACGACCTCGTCGAAGTCCTGCGGGCGGTACTTCCGGTAGAGCGCGGACACCGCGACGGAGTGTAGTGGGACAAAGGGGCCAGGCCCCTTTGTCCCACCGCAACACCGAATTGACCGTGCACCCACCGTTGTTGGCTGTCCGATGGCCGGTGCCGCAACCTCCAGCTCCGACCAGGCTTCCCCGCGGCGCACCGGCTGACTCCCTTAGTGCTGCTTCCTCCCGGACCTGACACGGTTCGAGAGCGCCAGTCGCGCGGGACCTGGTCATCAACGCCGGGTGAGGCGGCCCTGATGCCTTCGGACTGGCCCCCGAAGGCGGGAGTTCAGCCCGGCTAGAGCGGCTTGCCGGTACAGGGAACCGCTAGCTCCCCGCCTAGCACGGTCGCGGCGGATCCTACCAGGATCGACGTGTAGGGTTCACGCATGCGTTGCGTCATCTACACCGGTGCCGGTGGGAACGAGGTCGTCGAGGTCGTCGAGCGTCCCGACCCGGAGCCGGGCACCGATGACGTCCTGCTCCGTGTCCGTTACGCCGGCCTCAATCCGGCCGACCTCCAGCAGCGCGCGGGACGCTACCCGGCGCCGCCGGGTGCGCCGGCCGATGTCCCTGGCCTCGAGGTGTCCGGTGTGGTCGAACGCTGCGGCGCCGGCGCGCGGCGCTTCGTAGTCGGCGACCGCGTCTTCGGCCTCGTCGGCGGCGGCGGCCTCGCCGATCGCGTCGTCGTCCACGAGCGACACGTTGCACTCGTGCCGGACGGCCTCGACGAGCGCGAGGCCGCCGCGATCCCCGAAGCCTTCCTGACCGCCCACGACGCGATCCGGACGCGCGGTCGTCTCGTGATGGGCGAGACGCTGCTCGTCCACGGAGCCAACGGCGGCGTCGGCTCGGCAGCGCTGCAGATCGGCGTCGCCTGCGGCGCGCGCGTCTACGGGTCGGTGCGGTCCGAGGCCGCCGCCCAACTCGTCCGCGACCTCGGCGCCGAGCCGGTCTCCGACGAGGACTTCGCGAGCCGCGTGACCGCGGACGTCATCCTCGAACTCGTCGGCGCGCCCCACTTCCCCGCGAATCTCGAGGCACTCGCGCCGCGCGGTCGCATCGTCGTTGTCGGCGTCGGTGCCGGGCCCACCACCGAGCTCAGCCTGCTCGCGATGATGCAGAAGAGGGCCGAACTGCACGGCACCGTGCTGCGCGCCCGTTCGATCGAGGACAAGGGCGCCGTTCTGCGCGCCTTCGAGCGCGAGGTGCTGCCGGGACTCGCCGCTGGGCGGATGCGCGCCCTCGTCGACTCGGTCTTCGCAGCAGCAGAGGCCCGCGAGGCGTTCGATCGCCTCGCGAGCCCCGGCAAGGCCGGCAAGGTTCTGCTCGACTTCGAGGGTTAGCGCGACGTCACTGCGGTCGGCGCTCGAGCGTGAACGGCTGGGCGGCGTCCGCGTCAACCGTCACGCGCAGCCACTCGACGCGTCTCGCCAGCGTCGTCCGCGGCCCGCCGTACACGATCACGCGGTGCAGGTTCGGCGCCGCCGTCGTGACGCCGTGGACCGGGCTGCCGGTCTGGAGCGGTCGATCGTCGACGAAGTCGTGCGAGTCGCCCTGCAGTAGGAGCACCGGCTTGCGGAACGCCGCCGCGCGTCGGGCGATCCGGTCGACGATCATGTTGAAACCGTCCAACGGAATCCCGTTCGCAACCGAGAAGGCATCCCACATGTCCGCCTGCATCATCAGGACGACCGCCTCGGCCTTGCGGCTGCGCGCCGTCGCGAAGGTCTCGTCGATCCAGTCGAGCGCCGCGGCGTCACGGGCCGTGAACTCGGCGACGCGGGCCGCCCGCTGCGCGCTGGTCTCGGCGGCGCCGAACCAGGGTTGACGGTCGTTGTTCGAGCCGACGACGTGGAGCGTCGCGAACGCCACCCCGGAGCGGAAGAAGCGGACGTTCTCGACGAAGGCGCTGTGGCGCGGCTCGCTGGCCTGCGTTGTGACGCGCATCGCGCGGCCGCCGATCGTGCGGCCGGCGTGCGGGAAGAAGGTCTCCCTGACCTTCGCGAGGCGCTCCGTCGGGACATGGCCGCCGGCGGCGGCGCGGTGGCAGTCGGTCCACTCGTTGTCACCGGGCGTGTAGACGACGGCGTCGGCGAAGGTGTCGAAGAGGGTGCGCACCCGGGTGAAGTAGGCGTCGCTGCACGGGGTCGAGCCGCCCTTGATGTCGCCGAGATGCGCGACGAATCGCACCTTCCGATCCGCGTTCACGCTCGTCACGAGGCCGGGCAGGGCTGCCTCCTGGGCAGCGTCGTACGGTGTGTCGCCGATCACGGCGAAGGTGATCGTGTCGTTCGAGGCCGCTGCCGGTGCGGCGACGACGCCGGCGAGTACGAGCCCGGCGATGAGCTTTCGCATCGTTCCTCCCCTGGTGGATACGGGGGTTATCGCTCGCGAGCGACCCTGCCAGGGTGCACGGAGGGTGAAGATGCGGTGCCGGGGCCGCGCCGTCTGGCGGCGTGTCGCGAAGGTGTGCGGCACGAATGCGACAGTGCGCGTACCTGGGTTCGAACCAGGGACCTCCCGCGTGTGAAGCGGGCGCTCTACCGCTGAGCTATACGCGCCGGGCGCCCATCGTATCGCACGGATGCGTCTATCCTCTCCCGCCCGTGCCGCTCGACCTGCCCCTCCCGCTTCCCGCCGCCCCGCCGCCGCTCGTACGTCCGGCGGCGGTCGTCATCGGCGGCCTCGGCGGCACCGGGTCGTCGATCGGTCGTCGCGTGCTCGCGCGGCGTCCGGGCGGCCTGCTGCTGTTCGGCGAACTGCGCGACGGCGGCGGTGCGCTCCGCCGGGCGCTGCGGGCCTCGAACCTCCGGCCCGTCGTCATGGTCGACCAGGAGGGAGGAGCCGTGCGTCGCGTCCGGGCACTCGGCCCGCCCTCGGCCCGCGAGCTTCGTCAGTTTCCCGTCTGGCGTCTCCAGCGCGAGCATCGCGTCGCCGCGCGCGGTCTCCGCCGGCTCGGCGTCCACGTGAACCTGGCGCCCGTCGCCGACGTCGACCGCGGCGGTGCGACCGGCTTCCGGGCGCTGGGCGCGACGCCTGGAACTGCCGGTCGGCGGGTCGCGGCTGCGGTCCGCGGACTCGCCAGCGGCGGTGTCGAGGGGTGCGTCAAGCACTATCCGGGCCTCGGCTCCGTCGGCACCAACACCGACTGGGGCGTCGCGGTCGATCGCCGTAGCCGGACGACGGTCCTCCGCGACCTGCAGGCGTTCCGCCCGGCGATCCTGGCCGGCGTGCGCTGCGTGATGGTCTCGAGCGTCGTCGTCCCGGCGCTCTGCAGCAAGCCTGCAGTCCTCTGCCCGTCGACGTATCGACGGCTGCGTCGCCTCGGCTTCGACGGCGCGATCATCACGGACTCCCTTGACGCCGACGCGTTGCGCCCGTACGGCTCCCCCGGCGCCGTCGCCGTCAAGGCGCTCGCCGCCGGCGCCGACGGCGTTCTCGTGGCGTCGCCGTGGAGCACTCTCCAGGTGATCGACGACGTCACGCGGGCGACCCGCTCGGGGCGTCTCGACCGTGCCCGCCTCGCCGCCTCCGCGCAGCGGCTACGCGCTCTCCGCTGACTCGCCGAGCCGCGAGCGCCCGGGTACGTACCGCGCGACGACGATCCACGACACGAGGACGAGCGGCAAGAACTGCGGCGGCGCGAGGGCGAGGATCGCTCCTGCGACGAGGAGCCACGGCCAGGGCAGGAGGAGCCGCGCGCGCCAGGCGACGACGGCGTAGACCGCGGCGGCGGCGACGAGTCGCGCCCCGATCGTCACCGCCACGAGCGCACCGAGGCCGCCGCCCTCCGGCGTGACGGCGCGGCCGTCCTCGAACTCGAGGACGCCGATCGCGAACAGCGCCACCGAGACCAGGACCTCGCCGATCAGCGCCGCGAGGACACCGACGACGCCGGCCAGCACCGCAACCGACCAGGTGGCGTTCCGCCGCATCGGACGAGTCTACCGCCGGAGGCGGAGCGGGAGGGATTCGAACCCTCGAGACAGGTTCAACGCCCGCCTACGCGATTTCCAGTCGCGCTCCTTCGACCACTCGGACACCACTCCGCGCCGGTCGCAGTTTACTCCGACCGCTCCAGATCGAGCGCCAGCGAGTTGATGCAGAAGCGCTGCCCGGTCGGGAATGGGCCGTCGTCGAACAGGTGCCCGAGGTGGCCGTCGCAGCGCGCGCAGGTGACCTCGGTTCGGACCATCCCGTGACTACGATCGGTGTGCAGGTGGACCGCGGCGGGGTCGGCCGCCTCGAAGAAGCTCGGCCAACCCGAGCCGGAGTCGAACTTGGCATCCGACGCGAACAGCTCGGCGTTGCAGCCGCCGCAGCGGTACATGCCCTCGTCCTTGCAGTCGTTGTAGACGCCGGTGAACGGTCGCTCGGTGCCCTTGCCGCGCAGCACCTCGTAGCGCGCCCCGTCGAGCTGCGTGCGCCACGCGGGCTCGGTCTTCTCGATTCGTTCCATGGTCCTATGGTGCCCGATCCTCCCCAGTCGTTACACTGTCTTTCTGATGGCATCTGCACTGAGGCATATCGCGTCAGTGGCCTGTTGCGCCCTGGTCGTCGCGGCCTGCGGCGATGATCAGGCGGCGACGTCCACCGAGCGGCCGACCGGCGGCGTCACCGTGTTCGCCGCTTCCTCGCTGGAGGCGGCGTTCCGGACGATCGGCGATGCGTTCGAAGCCGCGAATCCAGGCTCGACGGTCACGTTCCAGTTCGCCGGCTCGGACCGTCTCGCGACGCAGATCCGCGAGGGCGCGCCGGCCGACGTCTACGCCGCGGCGAGTGAGAAGTATCCGATCGAACTCGCCGGCGAGGGGCTCGTCGGCGAGCCGCTCGGCTTCGCGTCCAACACGCTGACGCTCGCCATCCCCACGGCGAACCCTGGCGGGATCGTCGACGCGAGCTCGATCGCCGCGCCCGGGACGAAGGTCGTCCTCGGCGCCGAGGGCGTGCCGATCGGCGATGCGACGCGGAAGGTGCTCGGGCTGCTCGGCGAGGTCTACGGCAATCAGTTCACGGGGAAGGTGGTGTCAAACGTCGTCTCGGAGGAGCAGGACGTGAAGGGCATCGTCGCCAAGCTGGAGACGGGTGAGGCCGATGCCGGGTTCATCTACGTGACCGACGTCGCCGCCTCGTCTGGCCTGACGGCGATCACGCTGCCCGAGGGTGCCATGCTGACCGTGTCGTACCCGATCGCCGTCGTGCGTGCCAGCCGGAACGCCGACGTCGCGGCCCGCTTCGTCGAGTTCGTCCGCGGCGTCGATGGTCAGGCGGCGCTGGCGGCCGTCGGCTTCGGCCCGATCACCCCATGACTCGCATCGGCGCCGGCGCGCTCGTGGCGTTGGCGGCGGCGTTCGTGATCGTTCCGCTGCTCGCGATCCTCCTGCGACTGCCGCCGGGCGCGCTCGCCGATGGGCTGTCGGAGCCGGCCGCCGTCGACGCCCTGCTGCTCTCCCTACGGACGACGACGATCGCACTGGCGATCATGCTGGCGGTCGGCACGCCGGTGGCCTTCGTGCTCGCCCGCCGGCCCTTTCCCGGCGCGCGGATCGTGTCGACGATCCTCGAGCTCCCCGTCGTGCTGCCGCCGGCCGTCGCCGGCGTTGCGCTGCTGTACGCGTTCGGTCGGTTCGGCACGGTCGGGGGCGTGCTGCGGGCGGCGGGCGTGGAGATCGCGTTCACGACCGCCGCGGTCGTCCTCGCGCAGCTGTTCGTGGCGGCGCCGCTGTACCTGCGGCAGGCGCAAGCCGCGTTCGCGGCGATCGATCCGCGGCTCGAGGACGCGGCCCGCTCGTGCGGCGCCGGCCCGACTCGGCTGTTCCTGCGCGTCGCGGTTCCGGTCGCCGCCGGTGGCCTCGTCGCCGGTGCGGCGCTGGCGTGGGCACGTGCGCTCGGCGAGTTCGGAGCGACGCTGCTGTTCGCTGGCTCGTTGCAGGGCGTCACGCAGACGGCACCGCTTGCGATCTACGCGCTTCTCGACGGCTCCACCGAATCGGCACTCGGACTGTCCGTCGTCCTCGTCACCATCTCCTTCGCGGTCCTGATCGGCGTCCGCCTGAGCTCCCGCCGATGGTCGACTCCCTGGTAACCGCCGTCCGGCTGGAGCGGCGGCACTTCGTCCTCGACGTCGCGTTCGAGGTCGCGTCGGGCCAGACGCTCGCCGTCGTCGGCCCGTCGGGTGCCGGGAAGTCGACGCTGCTCCGCCTCCTGGCCGGTCTCGAACGGCCGGATACGGGCCGGATCAGCCTCGACGAGTCCGTCTGGGTCGATATCGCAGGTGGCCGCTTCCTCGCCCCGGAGCGGCGAGAGGTCGGACTCGTCTTCCAGGACGCGGCGTTGTTCCCGCACCTGACGGCGGCCGGGAACGTCGCGTTCCCGCTCGAGGCGGCTGGCGTTGGCCGCCGCCAGCGACGGGCCCAGGCGGCATCGCTCCTCGAGCGCGTCGGTGCTCTGCCGCTGGCCGAGGCGAGACCGGGAGCGCTGTCCGGCGGCGAGCGTCAGCGGGTTGCGATCGCCCGCGCCCTCGCCCGCGATCCGCGCGTCCTCCTCCTCGACGAGCCGCTCTCCGCCATCGACGACGCCGGTCGTGGTGCGCTCCTTGACGTCCTTCGTGAGGCGCTGATCGGACGTATCGGCGTGCTCGTCACGCACCGTCTCGAGGATGCGCGGGCGCTCGGCTCGGCGGGCACCGTCGTCCTGCGCGACGGGCGGCTTGCCGACTAGGGCTCGCGGCCGTCCTCGTGCTTGGCGTAGCGGCGGTGCAGCATCAGGGCGTTGCCGTCTGGATCGTTGAAGAACGCCATGTGGCAGACGCCGGTGTCGAGGATCTCGCCGGCAAACGCGATGCCCCTCGTCTCGAGCGCTGCTCGGGCCGCCGCGACATCGGCGACGCGGAGGGCGATCGCTGCCGTGTGAGGCCCCTCGAACTGCGCGCCCATCTGGCGCGGATCGATCAGGTAGAGACTGATGTTCCCGAGCGACACCTCCGGCCACGCGCCGTCAGAGCAGGGCAGGCCGAGCGTCTCGGAGTAGAAACGGCGCGACCGCGCGACGTCGGTGACGGGCACCGCGACGAAGTCGGCTCGCTCGATCGCCGTTGCGTGCGTTTCAGCCATTCCGGACCTCCACTCTGGGTGGGCCACCGTAGCGAGCGAGCCAGCGCCCGGGAGGCCGGTCGATGCGGCGCAGCATCGGCGTCTCCACGAAGCGGTGCGACAGCCAGCCGGCCACGGTTCCGGCGACCAGCATGACGGGTAGCCAGAGCAGCGTGGACGATGGTCGGTCGTGCACGATCAGCCCGGTCTGGACGAGGGCGTACTGGATCGGCAGGTGCCAGAGGTAGATGCCGTACGACCACCAGCCGAGGCGGCGGAGTGGCGACGAGGCGAGCAGCCCTGCGATGCTGCCGGACGGCCCGCCGGCGAGGCCGGCGATCAGCATCGCGCAGCCGACCGCAAAGAGCGTGTTGCGGTGCTCGGCGGGGTCGCCGAACACCTCCCAGGCGGCGAGGATCGGGACGATCGAGGCGTAGCGCAGCTCCCGGGCAAGCCCGACCGCGCCTCGTCCCGCGCAGACGGCGAGCGCGGCGAGCATCCCGAGCGCGAACTGGTCCCACCACAGCGGCAGGGCGAAGGTCAGCGGTCGCAGGTCGGGGTGCGGGACGCGCCCTGGTGCCAGCCACCAGGTCGTGAACGCGACCGCGGCGACCACCGTCACGCCCAGGCCGGTCGCGACCGCGGCGATGCGCGCCGGGCGGCCGAGCCGCCGCAGCGGTCGGCGAGCAGACAGCAGGAGGACCGGCATCGCGGCGTAGAACGAGATCTCGATGACGAGCGACCAGGCCGGCGGTACGACCTGCCGCAGGAGATCGGGGTCGTAGGAGTGCTGGAGCGATGCGAGCAGGACGAGGTGAACCGGCTCGTCGAACAACGTCCGGTTCGAGATCACGAGGACGACCGCGAGGCACAGCCACCAGGCCGGCAGGATGCGGAGGGCCCGGGCGCGCACGTACCGGCGAAGGTCGAGGCGACGGCCGTCGATCACGTGGTCGAGGAACGGGCGCGCGACGAGGAAGCCGGAGAGAACGAAGAAGGCCGAGACGCCGTTGACGCCGAGGTGGTGTAGCGCATCGCTGACGACTTCTGGCGGACCCTCGCGAAACCACACCGGCGCCGTCGTGTTGATCAGGTGGAACGCGACGACGGCGATCGCGGCGAGTCCGCGGAACCCGTCGAGATGCGGCAGATCACGGTGCCTCGCAAGGTCGCCGGCCATCGAGGCACCGTACCGTGGTCACGCGGAGAGCGGAGAGGGGGGGATTCGAACCCCCGATGGAACTTGCGCCCCATAACGGTTTTCGAGACCGCCGCCTTCAACCACTCGGCCACCTCTCCCGGCCGCCAATATACCGGCCGGCGAACGGGTGGGGCCCCGCCTTCCGGACCCCCACCCGTTCGGTCGGCGACCTACTCGGAAGCGTTGAAGGCGTCGATCGCGGCGCTCTCGGCCACCGTCGCCTCGTTGAACTTCGCGAGGGCAGCCTGAAGCTGCGTGATGTCGCTGGTCTCGACGGCCGTATTCAGATCGAGCGCGGCCTGCGCGAGCGTGCGGTAGGCGCCGACGAGCTGGTCGGCCAGCGCCTGCTTGTCGGTCGGCGGCTTGACGGCGGCGACCTCGTCGGCGAACTGGTTGACGACGGTGGCGAGCTCGGTCAGCGCGGCCCCGGCGGTGGCCGGGTTGCCCGAGATGTCGGTGGTCACCTTCGCCGTCAGGTCGGTCATCTGCTGCTGGTACTTGTTCTGGACCTCCAGGACCTCGCCGCGGTAGTCGTTCGTGGCGGATCCGCAGGCGGCGATCAGTAGCGCCGTCGCGGTGACGAGCAGGACGGACGTGAGAATGCGGCGCAAGGGTACTCCTCCGGGGTTCGCCGTCTGGACGCGCAGGACATCGGCAACAACGACCCGGGGGTTTATAGGAGCGAGGAGTCCTCTTCGGGGACGCTCGTCGCGGGTTCGATGTGGATGACGACGTCAGCGCCGCCGAGGCGCTCCTCGAGTTCCGCCTCGATGGTGTCGGTTATCTGGTGGGCACGCGCTACCGACATCCCCGGGTCGACGAGGACGTGCACGTCGATGTGCCGGATCGAGCCGGCCCGCCGCGCCCGCAGCCGGTGCCAGCCCGTGACACCGTCGGCGCCTTCGAGGACGGCGTGGATCGTGGCGACCTCGTCGTCAGGGATCGCCACGTCCACCAGCACCCTGGTGCCCTGCACGACGAGGCGGATGCCGGTGCGAGCGACGAGGAGGGCGATACCGCAGGCGATCAGGCCGTCGAGCTCGGCAATCGCCGTCAGCTCGACGAGGACGAGCGCGGCAGCGGCACCGAGCGACGTGACGACGTCGGCCGAGAGATGGGCGGCATCGGCCTCGAGGGCGGCCGAATGCGTCTCTCGTGCGATCCGTCGCACGCGGCGAGCGACGACGACGTTGACGGCGGCGCCGCCGAGCATGACGGCGATGCCGATTCGATAGTGCTCGACCGGCTCGCCGAGGTGCGTCAGCGCGAGGACGGCGACCGCGCTCGCAGCTGCGACGATCAACGCCCCTTCGACGACGCCTGAGACATGCTCGATCTTCTCGTGCCCGAACGGGTGCCCGGAGTCGGCCGGGCGGTCCGCGGCCCGCACCGATACCAGTGCGATCACCGACGCCGACAGGTCACCCGCCGAGTGGGCGGCCTCGGAGAGGATCGCCGACGAGCCGGTGATCGCGGCTGTCGCCAGCTTCACGACGACCGCGCCGGCGTTCGCGACGACTGACAGCCAGGCTGCGCCTCGCTTGCTGGCGCTCGTTTCGGTGGCGCTGGGCATCTCGGCCCAACGTAGCTGACTGGTAGAGTTGGTGCACCCGCGGAGAAGTGGCCGAGTGGCTGAAGGCGCCCGCCTGCTAAGTGGGTATGGGGGGTCGACCTCCATCGCGGGTTCGAATCCCGCCTTCTCCGTTGCTTCGCATCGCCCACCGCGCGTACGCCGGCGTCGGCGCAGAGAACTCGCTCGAGGCCATCGAGCGCGCGCTCGCGCTCGGCTGCGACCTCGTCGAGGTCGACGTCCGCCGGCGGCGCGACGGCGCTCTCGTACTGCACCACGACAGTGGCGATCGGCCCGGCGTCCCGCTTCTGACCGATGCGCTTGAACTCATCCGCGCCTCGCCGGCCGGCGTCAACCTGGACGTCAAGCAGGGAGAGACCGCGTCGGCGATCGTCGAGGCGATCACGATCAGTGGGATGCTCGGACGGGTCACCTGCACCGGGGGAGCCTGGGCCGCGCTCGCCCGGATTCACGCGGCGGAGCGCGGGATCCGGATCGGCCTGACGCTGCCCCGGCGTGGCTCCGGCCTCCCACGTCTCGTGCAGCGCGCCGGCGTGCCGCTCGCGCGCCGGCGGTTGACGGCGGCGATCCCACGCCTGCTGGCGGCCCACGATGCCGACCTCGTGACGGTGCACCACCGCCTGGTCGACCGTCGCCTCGTCCGCGTCGCCCACGCAGCCGGCGCCGATGTGTGGTCGTGGACGGTCGACGACCCGCGCGAGGTCGCCCGGCTCGCCGCGGCAGGCGTCGACGGTATCTGCTCGGACCTGCCCCGCACACATGGCCTCGGCTGACGGATGGGCCACGCGGCACTTACGTTGCGACGCCATTCGCCCGATAAGGGTCCTGCATGCGCAGGCTCCTGTGCCATCTGCTCCGGCGTCATCGCCCGGCCCTCGTGGTCGTCGGTTTCGCCGACGACCACCCGGTGACGGCTGCGGTCTGCCCGCACTGCGGGCGCGACCACGGCCACGCCGACTACTGAGAAAGCCGATCGGCCGGGAAGGCGTGGGCCGTGCCGCGCGCGCCGTGCAGCGTGCGCGCACCGAGGAGCGCGTTGAGGACCGCCTCCTCGGCCGCCTCCACGCAGCCGGCGAACAGGGCGGAGAGCGCCGCGGGGTCGCGCAGGACTCCGATCTGGACGACCGGGTGCTCCGTCGCTCGCGCATGGAGGGCGGCGTTGGCGGTCGTGAACGCCACGGCGATCTCCCCCGATCCGTGCGAGGCGTAGCTGCCGGCGCGTGCCAGGCCGAGAAAGGCGCGCCGGGCGAGGCGTTCGAGGTCGCTCGCCACGAGCGGTGCGTCGGTTGCCACCACGGCGATGCACGATCCGTCGACGCCGCGAGTCGGAGCGGGAACTCCGGCGAGCCGACCGCCGATCCGAAGTTCCTCCCAGTCACCGAAGTTGACGAGGAGCAGTACCCCGACCGTGTACCCACCGACCAGTCGTGAGGCGGTGCCGATGCCGCCAGCGAAGTCGCAGCAGTGCATGCCGATACCGGCGCCGACCTGCCCCTCCGCAACCGTCCCGCTGCGCGCACCGTCGAGCGCAGCGGCCACCAGTGCGACATCCGGGCGCGCACCGCCGACGACGTCGACGACGGCTGAAGGGTCGCACTCGCCGACGACGGGGATGATGACGTCGTCAACCCCGATCAGCGGTTGCCGTTCGGTCAGGACACGGGTCGCGGCCTCGTAGACGGCGCCGACGTACGGCGTGCCCGTCAGGAAGATGGGTGTCTCGATGCAGCCCCACTCCCGGATCTGGAGCGATCCGGTCAGCTCGCCGGCACCGTTCAGGACCGCGGTGCCGGCCGGTGCCGGCTCGAGCCAGGCGTCCGCCCGCGGCACGACGACGGTGACGCCGGTCTGCTCCGGCGCAGGCGAGGCGTGTCCGACGAGGACGCCCGCGACGTCGGTGATCGCGTTCGCGGCGCCGGGCGGGACGCGACCGATGACGATGCCGTGGTCGCGGGCCCGCATGGCCCGGGCATCATCGCACGCTGAACGAGCGCGCCGCTTCGAGGTCGGCGTTCGTCGCCCGGATCGTGAGCCGGAACTTCCCCTTCCGCAGCGCGCTCTTCGGGAACTGCACGTTCACGCGCGACGAGCCCGACGGGACCTTCTTGACGCGGCTCACGATGACCACGCCGCCCCGCTCGAAAATGAACTCCAGCGATGTCGGTACGTCGCTGTAGACCGAGACGGTGACGACCTTGGTCCGCTTCAACACGCGCAGCGCTAGGTTCTTGATCGGCTTCAGCTTCAAGACCGTCGGCGGGATGCCGCCGGCCGGCGTGACGATCGTGATCGCGCGGTTCGCGATGATCGTGGCGTTGCCGAGCAGGTCGGTCGCCTTGACCGTGATCGTGTAGGTGCCTGGCGCCGCGAACGCGTGCGACACCCGGTTGCCGGTCGCGAAGCCGTCGCCGAAGTCCCAGGTCGCCTCGCCCGCGACGTCCGTGAGGGCGTCGTGGGGAGCGACCTGGAACTCGACGTTGGTGGCGACGGGGCGCTGGGCCGGGAACGTGACGTTGTCGAGCTGCGGTCCGTCCAGGTCGACGACGAGATCGAGCGGCGGTGACGTGGGCGAGAGGTTGCCGGCGGCGTCGAGCGCGCGCACCGTGTCTATGAGGTGGCCCGAGCCACCGACGCTCCCGTCGGTGAAACCCGTGCCGGTCGTCTCGCCGATGAAGCTGCCGTTACGGTAGACGCGGTAGCCGGCGATCGACGAGCCACCCGTCGCCTGGTCGTTCGCGGGCGACCAGGCGAACGTCGGCAGCCGCGTCGGCGACGCCCCGTTCGGATCGGTCGGCGTCAGTGGCGCGGTGCCGTCGAAGCGGACGATGCTCGTGCGGGACGCCAGGCTCTCGTCGCCGGCCCTGTCGACCGCCGTCACGGCGTACCCGTAGGAGCCGTTCGCCTGGACCGACGAGTCGTCGAAGCTCGTCCCGACGGCGGTGCCGACGAGGATGCCGTCGCGGTAGACACGGTAGTTCGCGAGCCCGGAGGCGCCGGTGTCGTCGTCCTGCCCGGCATCCCAGCTCAAGTGTGGGAGGTTCGTTGGCGTCGGCACGGTCACACCCGTCGGCGCCTGCGGCGGCGAGGAGTCGTAGACGAGTGTCAACGTCGTCGAGTGGGCGGAGGTGTTGCCGGCTGCGTCGATCGACCGGACCGTGTACTGGTGAGCGCCCTGGCTCGCGAGCGTCGTGTCGATGAAGGCCGGGGTCGTCGTGGAGGCGACCATCACCGAGTCGCGGTAGATGTCGTAGCGGGCGAACCCGGAGAGGTTGTCGGTACCGCCCGACAGCCACGTCAGCGCCGGCGCCGGTTGGCGTCGTCGGCACCGTCGTGTCGTAGGCGACCGCGAATGCCGTCGACGCGGGACCTTCGAGAGCCGTGCCCGTCTCGACGGCCCGGACCGTGTGGGTGTGCGTAAGGTTGGCCGTCGCGCCGTCGCGCCGTTGTCCGTAGACGTCGTCGTGACGATCGGCGTCGCCGTCAGCTTCGTCGCGTCGCGATACACGTTGTAGCCGGCGATGCCGGCGCCGACGCTAGCGGGCGCGGTCCAGGCCAGGACGGGCTTGACGTTGGTCGGCGTCGGCGCCGTCAGCGCGGTCGGGGCGCCCGGCACCGCGAGGGCGGGGGGCAGCAGGAGAAGGCCCGCAAGACCTACGAGCGCAGCACCGAGCGACGCGAGCCGTGTACTCACCGTAGTGAGTGTCAGTTTGCAGTTCAGTCAACTTGACCAAATCTGGTCAGATGGCGCCGCCGGCCGCGGCGGGAGCTGTCGGGTCCGCCGCTGCCGCTGCGGCTTCCCGTGCGAGGTAGTCCTCGACCTGCAGTTCGTTCCCCGCCGCCCGCTCGCACACCCGCAACAGGTCGCTCATCGAGGCGACCTCCTCGACCTGCTCCTTGAGGAACCACTGGAGGAACTGCTCGCCCTGGAAGTCGGCCTCGTCCCTGGCGGCGGCGGTGATGGCGTTGATCTGCGCCGTGACGCGCTTCTCCTGATCGAGCGCGATCGCGACCGGCTCGGCGACCGAACCGAACCGCGTCCTCGGCGCGTCGATACCCGCCACCGTCACCTCGCGATCCGTGTCCATCAGGAACTGGACGATCATCATCGCGTGGTTCCGCTCCTCGAGCGCCTGCGCGTAGAAGTGCGCGGCGAGTCGCGGCAGCGTCTGCTGATCGAACCAGACCGCGATCGCGACGTACTGCTGGGAGGCCGAGAACTCGTGGCCGATCTGCTCGTTCAGAAGGCGGTGGAAATCACTCATGGTCTGTGGATGGTACCGGCGAGCTCCGTGGCCAGGTGTCTGAACGGCCCGTCGGTCGCCATCAGCGCGGCGTACGTGCCACGCTCGACGATCCGGCCGTGGTCGAGAACGAGGATCTGGTCGGCCCTGCGGACGGTCGACAGGCGGTGGGCGATGATCAACGACGTGCGTCCGGCCAGCAGGCGGTCGAGCGCTCCCTCGATCAGGAGCTCGGTCGGCCGGTCGATGTTTGAGGTCGCCTCGTCGAGGATGAGGATGCGCGGGTCGGCGAGCAGCGCGCGTGCGATCGAGATCAGCTGCCGCTCGCCGGCGGAGAGGCCCGAGCCCCCCTCGTGTACCTCGTGTGCGAGGCCGCCGCTCAGCCTTGCCGCGACCAGGTCGACGCCGATCGCCGCCGCGACGGCCGCGACCTCGTCGTCGGTCGCCTCCGGCCGGGCGAAGCGGATGTTGTCGGCGATCGTGCCGGAGAACAGGAACGGGTCCTGCAGCACGACGCCCAACTGGCGGCGGTAGCTGGCCAGCGAGATCTCGCGGAGGTCGTGGCCGTCGACGCGCACGGTGCCATCGGTCGGGTCGTAGAAGCGCGCGATCAGTTTGGCGGTGGTCGACTTGCCGCCGCCGGACGCTCCGACGAGGGCGAGGCAGGCGCCAGCCGGCACGTGGATGTCGACGCCGTGCAGGACGGGATCGGCGCCGTACGCGAACGTCACCCGCTCGAGGTCGAGGCGTCCGTCGATGCGGCCGATCGCCGGCGCCCCGGGCCGTGACGCGATGTCGGCCTCCGTGTCGAGGATGCCGCTGATCTTGACCATCGCTGCGGCGGCCGACTGCACCTGGCCGTACAGCTCCGACAGCTCCTGGAGCGGCTGGAAGAGCAGTCCGAGTAGGCCGATGAAGGCGATCACCGTGCCGAGCGTCGCCGTGCCGTCGGCGACGAGCGAGGCCCCCACCCACAGGACCGCCGCCGTCGAGATGACGCCGAGCAGTTCGACCGCGGGGAAGTAGACGGACCAGATCGTCTGCGCCCGGAAGTTCGAGCGCCGGTTCGCGTCATTCAGATCGTCGAAGGCGGCGCGGAAAGCGGGCTCACGACCGAAGGCCTGGATGACGGCCATCCCGGCGAGGGACTCGGCCATCTGCGCGGTGACCGCGGCGATGCGGTTGCGCACATCGCCGAAGGCCGCGGAGGAGCGCAGCTGGAACCAGCGGGTGAGGATCAGCGCCGGCGGCATGATCGTCAGCGCCACGAGTGCCAGGCGCCAGTCGACGGCGAACAGCGCCGCGATCGCGACCGCGAACGTCAGCACGTTCGCGATCAGCGTCTTCAGACCTTCGCCGAGGACATCCTGCAGCGCGTCGATGTCGCTCGTCAGGCGGGCGATGATCCAGCCGGCCTTCGTCTGCGAGTAGTACCGCAGCGACAGCGTCGTGAGGTGGTCGAACAGGTGACGGCGGAGCGCCAGCACGATCCCCTGACCGACGGCGGCCAGACCGCGGACGACGTACGAGCCGAGCGTCCAGGCGAAGGCGTTGATGGCGACGTAGGCGGCGACGTCGAGCCACAGCCGGCTCTCGTCGCCGGCGCTCATACCGTTGTCGACCGCGTCGCGGACGAGTAGCCAACCCCCCGCCTGCGCCGCCGCGGTCAGACCGGCCGCCGCGAACAGCAGCAGCAACTGCCGCCGTGGCGTCGTCACGTACGCGGTGAGGCGCAGGAGGCCCTGCCGCGGGGAGGTCGCGGCCCTACGCAACGGCGGTCGCTTCGTCGGCGAAGAGGCGGGCAAACGGGCCGCCGGCGTCGAGCAGCGCCGCCGGGAGACCCTGTTCGACGACGACGCCGCCCTCGATCACGACCGCTCGGTCCGCCGCCCGTACGGTCGACAGGCGCTGGGTCGCGATCAGGACCGTCCGCCCGGCGACGGCGGGTCGCAGGCGGGCGACGAGATCGCGCTCGGTCTCGGTGTCGACTGCCGACAACGGATCGTCGAGGACGAGCACGCGAGCGCCGGTCAGGAGGGCGCGCGCGAGCGCGACGCGCTGCCGCTGGCCACCGGAGAGGTTGATGCCTCGCTCGCCGATCATCGTCTCGTAGCGATCCGGCAAGTCGTCCGCGAAGGTGTCGACGCCGGCCGCCGCGCAGGCGGCGGCGATCTCCGCGTCGGCTGCCGCGTCGCGGCCGGTCTGCAGGTTCTCGCGCAGCGTGGCGGAGAAGAGCACGGCCCGCTGCGTGACGACGCCGACGGTCCGGCGCAGGTCGCGGAGTGCGACTGCGCAGACGTCGACGCCGCCGATCGCGACCGTGCCGCCGTCGGCGTCGTAGAAACGCGGCAGCAGTGCCAGCAGCGTCGTCTTGCCGGCGCCGGTCGCCCCGCAGACGGCCACGATCTCGCCGGCCGCGATGTCCAGATCGAGGCCACGCAGGACCGCGTCGGTCTCCTCGTACGCGAACCGAACGTCGGTGTACCGGACCGACAGCGGCCCTGTCGGCAGCGCTGCCGGGTTCTCGGGTTCCGCCAGCGCGTCGACGCCGTCGAGCCAGGCGAAGGCGCGTCCCGCCGAGGCGACGGCGCGCTGCGCCAGGTTGACGATCCAGCCGAGCGCCTCCAGCGGCCAGACGAGCTGCAGCAGCAGCGTGTTGAAGAGAACGAACTCGCCCAGCGACAGGTCGCCGGAGATGACGAGGTGACCACCGACTCCGAGCACGAGCGCGATCGCCATGCTCGGTAGGAAGACGAGGCCGGGCAGATACCGCGCCTCGACGCCGGCCTGGCGCAGGACGACGTCGCGGACGGCCGCGGCCTTCGACCCGAAGCGGCCCTGGACGTCGGGCTCGCGCCCGAACGCCTGCACCATCTCGATGCCGACAACGCCCTCGTCGGCCGCCTCGGTGACGTCCGCGACCTTCTGCTGGGCCTGCCGGGAGATCGGTATCACGAGGTGCGCGAAGCGCCAGGTCAGGAGCGCGATCAGGGGCATCACCACGCCGGCGAGGAGGGCGAGCAGCGGGTTGACGAACGCGAGCACGACTGCGACGCCGACGATCATCATCGCGCTCTGGATGGTCTGGACGACGCCCCAGCCGATGAAGTAGCGGATCGGGTAGAGGTCGTTTGTGGCGCGCGACAGCACCTGGCCGGTCGAGTGGTGGTCGTAGAAGCGGCGCGGGTAGCTCAGGTAGGCCTCGTACAGCAGTTCGCGGAGCCGCGCCTCGACGCGGATGCCGATCTGGCTCGTCGCCCAGCGCCGCGCGAAGTTGAGGCCGAAGCGGGCGACGGCGGCGGCGACGATCAGCGCGACCAGGGCCGGTGCCTCACCCGGATCGCCGGGGACGATCGCGTTGTCGACGACGGCCTGGATCAGGCGACTGATACCGATCGTCAGTGCCGTCACCGCGAACGCGCAGCCGATGGCGAGTACGACGAAGCGCCGCTGTTCCTTCCACAGGACCGCGAGACGGGGGATCGTCGGGCGGAACGCGAGGTCCGGAGGGTTGACGTCGCGCACGGCGAGGCAGCCTACCGGTAGGGGTTGGCGGGCGGCTCCCCTCAGCCGCCCGCCGAGTCGACCTACCAGCCCTTAGCGGCTTCTGAGGTCCTGAAAGCACCGGTCATACCGGGTGCCCCCCTTTCCATCCCCACCGACGGGACGGCGACCTTTTTAGCACGGCTGGCTGGGCCGCGCTACTCCGCTACGTGTCGGCTATGCGGCGCGCGCTTCGAGTTCGGCCTCTCGCTCGAGGACACTGTTCAGAGCGGCGACCGCAGCCGGGTCGAACTGGGTGCCGCGGTGGGCCTGGATCTCGGCGAGCGCCTCGTTGACGGGACGGCCGCGGCGGTATGCGCGGTCCGTCGTGATCGCGCTGAACGAGTCGCAGACGCAGACGATCCGTGCGATCAGCGGGATATCGGTGCCGGCGAGCCGCGCCGGGTAGCCGGTGCCGTCGTAGCGCTCGTGGTGGTGGCGGACGACCTCGGCGACCTCGGCCAGGAAGCCGCCAGCGCCCGCCAGCATGTCGGCGCCGTCGCCCGGGTGGCGACGGATCACGTCCCATTCCTCGGAACTGAGCGGGCCGGCCTTGTGGAGGATCTCCTTCGGCACCTTCACCTTGCCGACGTCGTGCAGCAGTGCGGCGAACTCCGCCAACTGGCAGTCTCGCTCGCTGAGGCCCAGTTGGACCGCGACCGCGACGGTGAGTTCGACCACTCCGCGGCTGTGGTAGCCGGTGTAGCCGTCGTCGGCGTCGATCATCTCCCCGAGCAGCAGCGCCGTGCCCTTGTAGGCGTCGGACAGCTCCGCCGCCTTGTCGACACGGACGCGGCGCTCGCGATTCAGGGCGGCCGAGACCAGGGCGAGGCTGAAGGGGATGACGAAGGCGTACCGGAACCCGGCGCTGGCGACGGTGCCAAGGAAGGCCACCAGGGCGAACAGCACGTCCGCGCCCGATCCGACCAGGAAGTCGCGGCTGCCACCGCGCCGTCGCAGGACGACCCGCATCTGGAGCATCGTCACGCTGACGTCGACGAGTACGAAGCTGCCGATGGCGACGACGTACAGCGGCCAGTCACTCCAGTTCGCGGCGCTCGCACCGGCGGCCAGCAAGACGACGGTCGGGCCGAGGACGGCGAACTGCGACCAGGTCGTGCCGAGCAGCCAGCGGACGGCGCCCTGGCGCGACCGACACTCCGAGGCGAGTGCGGCGCCAAGGCAGAGGAGCGGGACGTACTCGGGCGGCAGCAGGAAGAGCATCGGCGTGGTCGCGAGCAACGTCGGAACGGCCGCGCCGAGCCCGATCTCGAGCTCGATGTTCCACAGCACCGCGTAGAACACGAGGAGGATCAGCGCGATGTCCCACTCGAACGCGCGCCCGGAGTCTGCGAAGAGGGCGAGCGCGGACGCACCGACGAGGAAGACGGCCGCGCGGCCGGCGCCCCAGGCGAGCTCGCGGCGGCTCATCGGTCGCGACCGCCGGACCCGCGCCTCCTCGATCAGGCCGGTGGCGTCCCCACCTACTGCTGCTGCTGCGGCGCTCCCGTCCGACACGTCCGGGCAGGTATCGGCAGCTTCCAGGCGGTTCTGAACTCCACGACCGCTACGGCCTGCGTCAGTGGTGATCCCGGCCGCGGTTCCGTGGCCTGACGGCGACTTCGGCGATGAATTCGGCGATCTCCTCCCGCGCGCGGTCGAGCCAGATCTCGCCCTTCTCCGCGGTTGCCGCCGCGGCGTCGCCGGTCACCCCTGACTCCGTGATCGCGCTCCAGTGGGGCATCAGCGACAGCGGTCCATCGGTCCAGTCCATATGCACGTGTTCGGTGTAGTCGGCCGGGATCTCGGTCACGGCCAGATCCATCTGGACGAGGTCCGGCCGCACCGCGAGGTACAGGCTCGTCTCGAGTTCGCAGGCATGTGCCATGCCGCCCGCTCCGCTCGTCCGGTGCTGCTCCAGTGAGGCCAGCGACGCCGGGCTCGTCAGGTAGAAGCTCGACGCGCAGATCGCGTCGCGATGCTCGACGTTGAGGAGCCGCGCCGCCATGTTCACGAGCGGGATGTTCGAGCCATGTCCATTCACGATCAGGATCCGACGGAAGCCGTGATGGATGAGGCTCCGCCCCTGGTCGAGGAGGCTCTCGACGAAGACGTTCCAGCGCAGCGTCACGGAGCCGGGGAAGTCGAGGTGGTGCGGCGTGTAGCCATGCACCTGGGTGGGGCAGAGCAGCGCGCGCGCGTCGCTGCGACCGTTGAACCGCTCGACCGCGCCGCGCGTGATCGCCTCCACGAGACGGACGTCCGTATCGATCGGCAGGTGGTAGCCGTGATCCTCCAGCGTCGCGGCGGGGATGACGCAGACGACGTCGTCCCGGCGGGCGAGTTCGCGCAACTCGAGCCAGGTGTGCTCGCCGTAGTCGACGCGCGGCTTGCCGCGCATGTCCGGTGCCGGCTCAGCCATCGACGAGCCAGCAGGCGGCGCGGTGCCCGTCCGCTCCGGCGACGGCCGCGAGCGTCCTCGGGTCGTCGCTGCGGCAGCGGTCGAAAGCGGCGGGGCAGCGCGGGTGGAAGCGACAGCCGGTGGGGATCCGCGACGCGTCGGGTAACTCGCCGGCGAGGATCTCGCGTCGGACGCGGTCGCGCGGGAACGGCGACGGCACGACCGAGAGCAGCGCCTTCGTATACGGGTGGCGCGGGTCGCCGATCACTTGCTCGGCGGTGCCGGTCTCGACCATCCGCCCGAGGTACATCACGGCGATGCGGTCGCAGAGCGCCCAGGCGAGGCCGAGGTCGTGGGTGATGAAGATCAGGCTGAGGCCACGCTCGCGTTTCAGGGTCATGAGCACATGCAGAACCTGCGCACGGACCGACACGTCGAGGGCGGACACGGGCTCGTCGCAGATCAGCGCCTCGGGCTGAAGGGCCATCGCCGCCGCGATCACGACGCGCTGCCGCTGCCCGCCCGACAGCTCGTGCGGGTAGCGATCCCAGAAGCGCGCCGCCGGCCGCAGCCCGGCGGCTTCGAGCACGGCGACGCCGCGGGCGATCCGGTCGGCCCCACGCGCTCCGATGCCGTGGATCGCCAGGGGCTCCAGTACCTGGGCGCCGACCGTCTGGCGCGGGTTGAGCGACTGGTACGGGTCCTGGAAGACCATCTGCACGCGTCGCCGAACGGCGCGGAGATCGGCGTCCTCGAGCGGCTCGCCGTCGACGAGGATCTCTCCCGACGTCGTCGCCTGCAGGCCGAGCAGCGCGCGTCCGAGCGTCGACTTCCCGCAGCCGGACTCGCCGACGATGCCGAGCACCTCGCCGCGGCGCCATTCCAGGTCGACACCATCGAGCGCCCGGGCGACCTGACCACCGGAGCGGCGGATCGGGAAGTGGACCTGCAGGTCGCGGACCTCGAAGAGCGGCGTCGTCGCGGTGGTGCTCACGTCGTGCTCCCGGTCGGCCACGGCGCGAAGTGGCAGCGGGCGGCGCGCTCGTCGTCGAGTGCGCGCAGCGCCGGCGCCTGCGCCGCGCAGATGTCCTGTACGCGATGGCAACGTGGGGCGAAGCGGCAGCCGGTCGGCTGGTCGGCCGGGTCCGGAGGCACGCCGCCGATCGCCGGCGCCAGCTGCCGCGGTCCGCCGACGGCCGGGAACGCAGCGAGCAACCGCTGGGTGTACGGGTGCTCTGGCTTCGCGTAGAGGTCGCGCACGGTGCCGATCTCGGCGATCTCGCCGGCGTACATGATCGCGACCCGATCGCACGTCTCGGCCAGCACCGACAGGTCGTGCGTGATCAGGATCAGCGACAGGCCGAGGTCGCGACGGAGATCCTCGAGCAGCTGCAGGATCTGCGCCTGCATCATCACGTCGAGCGCCGTGGTCGGCTCGTCACCGATCACGAGTTCGGGCTTGCAGGCCAGAGCGAGGGCGATCATCACGCGCTGACGCATGCCGCCGGAGAACTCGTGCGGGTACTGCCGCGAACGCGCTGCGGCGATGCCGACGTACCCGAACAGCTCCGCGATCCGCTCCTCGACGCCGCGGCGATCGATTCCGGGTTCGTGCAGACGGATCGCCTCGCCGATCTGATTCGAGACACGCATCACCGGGTCGAGCGCGTTCATCGCTCCCTGGAACACCATCGAGACCTTCGCCCAGCGCACCTGCTGCATGCCACGCTCGGTGCGCTTGTGGATCGAGACGAGGCCGTCCGCGGCGTTGAGCAGGATCTCGCCTGTCGGCCGGTAGAGGCTGGTCGGCAGCAGACCGAGTAGCGCCAGCGCCGTCGTCGTCTTGCCGCACCCCGACTCCCCGGCCAGACCGAACGCCTCACCACGCCGCACCTGGAAGCTGACGCCGTCGACTATACGCACCTCCTCGCCGCGTCCGTTCCGGTACGCGACCGCGAGGTCGCGGACGTCCAGAAGGACGTCGGCGGGCAGGTCGGGCGCCGATGCACTCACCCGCGCCGCTCCCTCAGCCGCGGATTGACGATCTCCTCGATCGCGTAGCCGACGAGCGTGAAGCCGAGCACCACGAGCACGATGCCGATGCCCGGCGGGAGGAAGAACCACCAGGCGCCGGTCGCGACCGCGCCGGAGTCGTTCGCCTTCTCGAGCATCGTCCCCCAGGACGGTCGCAGCGGGTCGCCGAGGCCGACAAATGCCAGCGTCGACTCCGCAAGGATCGTCGCGGAGACGATCAGGACCGTGTTCGCGAAGACGAGCGGCATCACGTTCGGGAGGATGTGCTTGCGGACGATCCAGCCCGGCGACGCGCCGAGCGCCTTGGCGCGTTCCACGAACTGCCGCTCCTTCAGCGACAGCACCTGGCTGCGGACGAGTCGCGAGGTCCCGGCCCACGAGAGCATGCCGATGACGATGATCAGGAGCGTCACGCGGCCGCCCGGCCAGTCGTCGGCGACCCGCCCCAGTGCAGTCGCGACGACGATCGCGAAGGGGAGGAACGGGATCACCAGGAACCAGTCGTCGATCGCCGTCAGTGTCCGGTCGATCCAGCCGCCGTAGTAGCCGGAGACGACGCCGACGAACGCGCCGATGACACCGGAGATGATGGCGGCCGCGAAGCCGACCGCCATCGAGACGCGGGCACCGATGAGGACGCCCGAGAGGACGTCCGCGCCGTTCCCGTCGGTGCCGAGGAGGTGGTCGCTGCTCGGCGGCGCGAGGATCTCGCTACCGAAGTCGCGCGTCGGGTCCTCCGGCGCGAGCACGGGCGAGAGCAGCGCGGCGAGGGTGAAGACGACGAGGATGCTGAGCCCGATCCGGCCGCGCCTCGAACTCCAGATCAGGCTCAGCGTCCGCCGCGTCGCGGCGAGGGCGCGCGCGGTGCCGCCGGCAGCGCTGATCGCGGGTTCGGCCGCCACGTCAGGCCGTCCTCACACGGGGATCGAGGAGGCCGTAGACCAGGTCGGTCGCGAAGTTGGCCACGATCACCGCGGCGGACGCGACCAGGAACGTGCCCTGCAGGACCGGGTAGTCCTTGTTGCCGATCGCCTCGATGCCGAGGTCGCCGATCCCCGGCCAGCTGAAGACGGATTCGATCACGAACGCGCCGCTGAGGACGAAGCCGATGTTGAGCGCGAACAGCGTCACGAAGGGCAGGAGCGCGTTCGGTACGGCGTGGCGGCGCATCACGAGCCGCGCCGGCAGGCCGATCGCGCGGCCGGTCGTGATGTAGTCCTCGTTCATGACGTCGGACACCGTGGCTCGCATGACGACGGTGTACTGCGCCAGCAGGCTGATCGTCAGCGTCGTCACCGGCAGGAGCGCGTGCTCGAAGACGTCGCGGTAGTACGCGAACCCGCTCGTCGGACCACCCGGCGTCGATTTCAGGCCGGTCGGGAAGGCGCCGAGCTTCACGGCGAAGATCCAGATGAAGATGATCGCGATGAAGAAGAAGGGCATCGACCAGAAGACGAGACTGCCCTGCGTGAGCGCCGTGTCCCAGGCGCTGCCGCGCCGGGAGGCGGCGATCACCCCCATCCAGCCGCCGATGAACGCCGACAGCAGCGTCGCGACGCCGACCAGCATCAGCGTGTTCGGCAGGGCACCGAGCACCTCGTCGAGGACCGGCTTGCGGCTCGTGAAGGACGTGCCGAGGTCACCGCGCAGGGTCTGGGAGAGGTAGATCCGGAACTGCGTCAGCTTGTCCCGGTCGAGGCCGCGCTCCTTGAGGAGGGCCTCCTTCGCCGCCGGCGTCAGCCGACTGCGGATGAGGTCCTTCTTCGGGTCGCCGACGGCCCGGAACAGGAAGAAGTTGAAGACGAGCACGAAGGCGAGCGTCCCGAGCGCGACCAGCGCCCGGGAGCCGACGTGCCGCCACGACACGCGCTTACTCCTGTTCCAGCTCGACCGGCTCTGCCTTCTCGCGACGGCGCATGACGAGCGCGCCGATCGCCACGAGCGCCACGAGGCCGCCGACGACGGCGACGATCACGCCCGTGTTCGAGCCGCCGCCACCGCCGCCCGCCTTCGTGATCAGCTGCAGCTGCAGCCACGAGTAGGCGAATGGGGCGCCCGTGCCCTCGGGCTGCGGAACGTAGCCCTCCCAGGTGTCATTGCGCGTCACGGCGATGGTGTTCACGTGATCCGTGATCAGGTACGGCGCGTCGCGCAGCGCGATCTTCTCTGCCTGGTGCATCAGCTCGAGACGCTTCGTGAAGTCGAGTTCTTTCAGCGCGTCGGCGACGAGCGTGTCGTACTCCGGGTTGCAGTACATCGAGTCCTGCCAGAACGAGCCGCAGACGAGCACGTCGAGGTTGAAGTGCGGCGAGTCGTTGTCGCCGCCCCAACCCCAGTAGAAGGCGTCGAAGGTCGGCTCGTACTTGTTCTCGTCCGTCGGGCTGGTCGGGTAGATCCGCTCGTTGATCTGGTCCTCGGAGACGACGGCGAGCTTCATCTCGATGCCGACGGCCTTGGCGTCTGCCGCGTACCGCTGGGCGGCGTTCTGGTCGTCGTCGTTGTTCTGTCGCACGAGCAGCTCGAAGGAGGCCTTGACGCCGCCCTTCTCGCAGATCCCGCCGCCGGTCGGGCAGGCCCAGCCGCCGGCGCTGAGGACCTGCTTCGCCTTCTCCGGGTCGTACGCGTACGCGATGTCGGGTTCCTGCGAGAAGTCCTGGTAGTAACGGGCGTAATAGGGCGAGATGAGGCCGTTGCCGACCGTGCCCTGACCCTGGAGGACGACATCGAGCACGTCCTTGCGGTTCAGCGCGTAGTACAGCGCCTGGCGGAGCGAGACGTCCTGGACGGCCTTGGAGACGTCAGCGCCCGGGTTCGTACAGACCGACGCCTCGACGCCGGCGACGCAGCTGTTGAAGGCGATCTCGGAGAAGCCCGGGCTCGGGTACGACCAGACGGTGATGTCACCGTTGCCCTCCTCGCCCTTCACCCACTTCGTCTCACCGGACAGGATCGCGTCGAGCGTGCCGAGCTTCGTGTCCTGGAGCTGCGCGTTCTTGTCGCCGTACTTGACCATCAGAAGCCGGTCGATCTCACCCTTCGGCCCGTAGAAGTAGGGGTTCCGCTCGAGGATGGTGGTGCCGGTCTTGTCGACCTTCGTGACCATGAACGGCCCGGTGCCGATGATCGCCTTCTTCTTCTCACCGGTCTCGGCGTCGGTTATCTCCGTGAACGGGTCGAAGTCCTTGATCTTCGCCTTCTCGACGTTCTCCCAGATGTGCTTCGGCAGCATCGGGATGTACATCGAGGTCATGCGGACGTTCGGCTCGGGCAGGGTGATCCGCACCGTGTAGGCGTCGACCTTCTCGATGCTGTCCGGCGTCGGCAGGTACTGCGACAGCACGTTGCCGGGGTCCTCGGCGGTGTCGACGACCGTCTGCAGCGTCCAGACGACGTCGTCGGCCGTGAAGGGAACGCCGTCGGCCCACTTGACGTCTTCGCGGAGCTTGTAGGTCCAGACCTTGCCGTCGGGCGAGGATTCGGCGGAGACGGCGGGGCTGTTCTCGTAGTCGGGCGAGTTGTCCTTGATCGCGAAGTTGATCAGCAGGTCGTAGACCTCGGTGAAGACGAAGTAGTTCGACGTGAACTGCGACGCGAACGGGTTGAGTTGGTTGTCGAACTCCTGGTCGTAGCCGACTCGCCAGTCGTTCGTGGCCGGCGCGTCCTCCGCCGTCGCCAGCGGCGCGATCGCTGTGATCGTGGCCGCCAGGCCAATGGCGGCCAGCGCGATCAGCCCGGCCGTCCGCCTGCGCATCGTGCGTCTCATCACGCCTCCTCCGACGATGCGCGGAAGCCTAGACCGTCAGGCGGCCGGCCGCCAGTCCGTCACGGGCTTGCCGCCCGCCGAGTAGGCGAATCCCCGGATGGCTCGGGCTCCCCATCTGCCGCATGCTGGACGTGATTCACCCTTCTGAGGGATGCCCGCGACTCGCCGCTGGAATGTAGGGTGGCGCCGTAAGGAACAGCGAGGAATCAGGTTCGAAGGTCAGGCGCCGACCGATACCGTCCGTAAAATGGGTATACCGAGTCGGCGATACAGTTGCATAATCGCCACGAGAGGGGTAGATTTCCAGATGATGACCAAGAGTTTCAAGTTTCCGCGCAGAATTGTTTTTCTGGCCGCCATCGCGGCACTGGTGCTGGCCCTCGTGCCTGCCGCCTCCGCTTCGACCGTCGACGACATCGTCTCTGACGCGAAAGACGGACGCATCGACGGCTCGTACTCCCAGGCCGATCTCGAGGCCGCACTCGCGAGTCCGCTCTTGAAGACCTACGGCGGCAAGGGTGGCGTCGAGGCCGTCAAGTCCGCTCTCGGTTCGCAGACGGAAGGCACCGCCGGCTCCGGCGACCTGCCCTTCACCGGCGCCGAGATGGTCACGTTCGCCCTGATCGGTTCCACGCTCCTCATCGCCGGCTTCGTACTTCGCCGCTCCGGCCGGCGCGACGAGACCGCCTAGCTCCTAAGCGGCAACCCCCCCGTTGACGGCCCGGCTCCTGCCGGGCCGTCGGCGTTGTGGGACGTTGGGGCCAGGCCCCTACGTTCCAAGCAGCCGCCGATACAGCGCGTCGTGATCTGCGGCCAGCCGATCGCCGGAGAACCGCTCCACAACGCGCTGCCGGCCTGCTGCGCCGAACCGCTGGCGGAGTGTCTGGTCGTCGAGGAGGCGCCGGACCGCAGCCGCCAGACCCGGCGCGTCGTCCGGGCCGACAACGTAGCCCGTCTCGCCGTCGACGACGACGCTGCGCACGCCGCCGACGTCCGTGCCGACGACGGGCAGGCCGCAGGCGGCTGCCTCGATCAGGCTTACCGGCGTGCCCTCGTTGTCCGATGTCAGCACGACGACGTCGCTCGAGCGATAGACGGCCGCGACGTCCTCCCGGTACCCGGTGAACACCAGGCGATCGCCGAGGCGCTGCGCGACCGGAGAGTCGCGCAGCGCCGGCAACGACGCGCCGTCGCCGACGACCATGAACGTCGCGCCCGTATCTCGCAGAGCCTCGGCGAGCGCGAGGAAACGATCGGCGCGTTTGATCGGCACGATCCGTCCGACGAAGGTGACGACGGGAGGGCGGTCGGCTCCGGCCGAGATCGCTCGCGGATCGAGACGGCCCATGTCGAACCCGACCGGAATCACCTCGATCTTCGCGGGGCCGGCGACGCGTAGGTCGATCAGGTCGCTGCGCACCTCGTCCGAGACGGCGACGATGCGATCGCAGGCGTGTGCCAGCCCGCGCTCGATCAGTCGAAACGCCCGCTCCTTGCCGGGACCGAAGTAGCCACGCAGGACGTGCCCGTGGAATGTGTGGACGACGGCCGGCGTCCGCTGCAGCCGCGCCGCGACCCGGCCGACCGCGCCGGCCTTCGCGCCGTGCGTGTGGACGACTGCGGGCCGCAGCCGTCGCAGCTCCCGGCGGCAGTCGAGCACGGACCGCAGGTCGTGCGGCCCGAGGTCGCGCGTCAGCGACGGCACCACGATCCGCTCGATCCCGAACTCGTCCGCGAGCGACTGCATGCTGCCCTCGTCGGAGCCCGGCTCGCCGTGCAGGAGCACGGTCTCCCAGCCGTGCTGGCGGAGGAACGCGGTCGTGTTGATCGCCTGCAGGACCGACCCGCCGACCGACAGGCGGGAGATCAGCTGGACTGCTCGGGGCACTCGATGACGGCCTTCAGGTGCTGGGCCTCGAGGCACGACCGGTTCGCCGCGTCCGGATCGCCGCTCTCCCGCTCGGCGTCCGCCAGCAGCGACCAGGCGACCCAGTTGCGCGGCTCGCGATCCGCGGCGGCGCGAAGCGCGGCGACGACGGTCGGCAGGTCGCCGGCGCGTCGCGCGGCGGCGGCGCGGGCGAGTTCGGGGGCGGCGGCGAACGGGTTGAGCGACGCCGCGCGCTCTGCCTGCGCGATCGCGTCCACCGGCACGGCGCGATAGCTCGCGTCCGTGTAGCGCTCGGCCAGGAGGGCCGGCGCGATCCCGGCCGCGCCCACCGCAACCACGGCCGCGAGTCCGAGGCGTCGGAGGGATGCACGCGGCGGTCGCTCGCTGCGACGGGCCGCCGCGAGCGCCAGCCCGAGCAGTGCGGTGATGAGGAGTCCGGTCGCGGCCGACTCCCACAGCCAGTCGATCTGCATGTGCCCGACGCCGATCACGATCGCAGCGAGGACGGCGGCCTGCCGCGGCCCGTCCTCGGCGCGTCCGGGCAGGATGCTCGCCGCGAGTGCGAGGAGGATCATCGCGAGGTAGAGGGCGACGCCGACGCCACCGAGTCCGGCCGCGAACTCGAAGACCGCCCCGTGCGCGTTGTCGGGTTCCTCCGTCGAGACGCCGTCGAGCAGGTAGCGCCACTGCCACGTGGCCGCGCCGAACCCGGCCACTGGCCGTTCCTCGAGCATCGTCAGACTGACCCGCCAGAAGTCGTAGCGATTCGAGCCGCTCGTCAGCAGGCGGTTCTCGGACTCGCCGGCGTCCGAGCCCTGCCCGGCCTTGAAGGCCTCCCAGCGGCGGTCGGCGAAACCCGGGGCGTCGCGATCGACGGCGACGACGATCGCGCCGACGACGCCGACGATCAGCAGGCCGGCGAGAACGATCCGCAGCGCCCGCCCGACCGTCGAGGGGAGGTGGCAGCGTCGGTCGATCAGCGCCCAGACCCCACCCGCGATCAGACCGGCCAACGCCCCGAGGATGACGACCTGCCCCGCCGCCTGGATCGTGCCGGCATCGAATCGGTCCTGCGCCGCATCGAGGCGCCCGTAGCCGAGCACGACCGGCACCGCGATCACGATCGTCGCCAACAGCGACCGCACGCGGATCGGCGAGACGGCGAAGTAGACGACCGCGCCGAGGACCGCGAAGACGGCGCCACCGCGAGAGACGGTGAGCAGCGCGGCCGCCGGGATCGCAGCCGCGCCGGCCAGCGCCGCTGCGCGCACGAGGACGCTCTCCTCCGGCGACGCCGCGACCGTCACGAGCGGCCAGAGGCCGACCATCATGAAGGCGGCGAGGGTGTTCGGGTAGCCGATCGGCCTGAACAACCGGCTCCCCTCGAACAGGTCGACGTCGGCGCCGAGGCCGAGTCGGAGACCGATGTAGACGGCGAGCAGGCCGGAGACGCCGGCCGTCAGGACGAGGAGGTCGCGGCGCCGTTCGGGCGTGTCCGCGACGAGCACGATGAGGGCGAGCGCGATGGCATAGGTGCTGGCTCGATTCGCCTCCGTCAGCGTCGGCCCGTCGAGCCCGCTCCAGGCCAGTGACAGGTAGTGCCACAGCGCGAACGCCGCCGCGCTGCCGAGCGCCAGCATCTGGAGGCGGCCGAGCGCCCGCCGCGGCCCGGCGACGGCGAAGAGCACGAAGGCCGCGACGAGACCGAGTGCGGCCGGGTACCAGGTCGAGGCGTACTGGGCGTCGGACAGCGCCATGGCGAGGGCCAGGAGCGGTACGGCGGCGGCGGGCAGGAGTCGTGCGCCACGGAGCGCGAGAGACCGGAAAACACTCGTCATCACCCTCACCATACGCAGTCGCCGCACCGGTTCCCCCTTGCGGGCGATGCCCGGGCGCGGCGTGCCACGTAGCATTGAGCACGACCCGTCATGTCCATCCGCATCGACACCGATTCCAGCGGCCGTCTCCCGGCCCGCCCGAGCCGCTCCGCGGAGCGCGTGCAGCGCGATTCCGGCCAGCTGGATCAGCGTGATGCCGCCGAGGTGGCGAGTCTCCGTGCGGGCGACCCGAAGCCGATGCCGCCGGATCGCGTGCTCGTCGCGGTGACCTCGCACGGCCGCCAGGCGCTCGCCGCCCAGGCCCACCTGTCGCCGGCGCGCGTCGCGGCGTTGCTCGCCTGAGGCGGCGACCGGGCGTCAGCGACCGTAGACGTCGACGCCGTGGTACTCCTGGATCGTGTTGCCGCCGTCGATCACGATGGACTGTCCGGTGATGTAGCTGGCGGCGTCGGACGCGAGGAACGCGATCAGGTCGGCGACCTCGTCCGGACGCCCCGAGCGACCGAGCGGCGTGGAGCGGCCGGCGATCAGCTCGTCCTCGAGCGAGGAACCCGTCTCGATCCAGCCGGGCGCGACCGAGTTCACCGTGACGCCGTGCCGGCCCGCCTCGATCGCGAGGCCGCGCATCATCCCGTCGACGCCGGCCTTCCCCGCCGAGTACCCGCTTGAGGTCGGCGCCGAGACCAGCGGGCCCGTGACACTGGAGACGTTGACGATGCGACCGTAGCCGCGCGCGATCATCCCGGGGACGACGGCGCGGGTCATGTTGAAGCAGGTCTTCAGGTTGAGCGCGATATCCAGATCCCAGTCGGCCTCGGACATCTCGGCGAGCTTGCGAGACTGCGCCTCGACGCCCGTCTGCACCATGCCGGCGTTGTTGACGAGGATGTCGATACGGCCGGCACGGTCTTCGACCATCGCAGCGAGGACCTGCGCCGCAGGGAGCGAGGTGAGATCGGCGATGCCGGTGTGCACGGAGTGACCCTCGGCGGCCAGTTCCGCGGCGCGCTCGTCGACACGCCGGGTGGTGGCGGCGATCGTGACGTCCGCGCCGAGCGTCGCCAGCGTCCGTGCGGCGGCAATGCCGATCCCCGTCGGGCTGCCGGCACCTGTGACGAGAGCGACGCGGCCGTCGAGTCGAAACCGTTCCATGCGCGGAATCTACCCGCGCTGCGCGATCGCGACCCCGCCGAGGATCGCGGCCGCTGCAACCAGCAACGGTACCGTGAACTGCTCGCCGAGGAGCAGGGCGGCCAGCGCCAGCCCGGAGAACGGCTGGAGGAACTGCACCGGCGCGATCCGCTGGATACCGCCTCGCGTCAGGGCCCAGTACCAGCCCACGTAGCCGACGATCGACGTGAGGATCGCCATCCAGAGGAGCGCGAGCCACGCGTTCGCGCCGGCCTCGGGGATCCCGTCGGTGACGACGAGTACCCCGGTCAGGGGTGCCAGCAGGGCAGCGCCGACGAGGACGCCCCAGTAGGTCGCCGCCAACGAGCGGTAGCCGCCCTGCCCGAGGCGAGCGCCCGCGATGTAGCCGACCGCGACGACGAGCGCCGACGCCACGACCAGTAGGTCGCCCGCGAGCGTTGCGACGTCCGCGCTGTCACCGACGCGGATCACGACGAGCATGGTCTCGCCGGCGAGGGCGATCGCACAGCCGAGCAGCCAGCCGCGCGTCGGGCGGCGACGGTCGAGGATCGCCGCGTACGCGCCGGTCGCGATCGGCAGCGCCGCCAGGATCATGCCGCCGTGCATCGCTGACGTGCGCTCCTGTCCGACGGTGTAGAGCAGCGGAAAGGCGACGAAGCCGCTGATCGCCGAGATCGCGAGGAGCAGTTGCTGACGACGTGTGACCGGCGCCCGTTCACGGGTGACGAGCACGATCGGGGCGGCGATCAGGCCCGCGATCACCGTCCGCAGCACCGCTACCTGGAGCGATGTGAGGTCCTCCGTCGCGAGGCGCGTCATCACGGGCGTGGCGCCCCAGACGACCATCACGAGCGCCGCGACGATCGCCGGAGTTCGCATCCCGGCATCTTGTCCGAACTTGCCGTCGACTGCCCTTTGAACCTGCAAATCAGCGGGTACGGTCAGAAGTACCCCTTTCTGCGGCTCAGAAACGGGGGAGTAGCGACCGATACGAGAGACGTGATGACACGGCTTCGTTGCACCATGCTCGCGACCCTGATCGCGCTCGTTGCGGTGCCCGTCGCGCACGGGTCGAACCTCGTTGCGCGGAACGTGACGAGCATCAAACTGAAGGTGAACAAGAAGGGCGTCGCCCTCGTGCAGTACAAGGCACGCGGCGTGCAGCGGAACGTCCTCTACTGGGGCGCGGAGGGTGACTTCCGCCAGTTCTTCGGCTACGACCGGTCGGGCGGCGCCGTCTCCGGGCGGGCCAACTGGCAGAAGTTCAAGAATGCCTGCGGTCCCTACCGCGGCCCCGAGTTGAACGCGGTCGTCGCCGCCTGCACGGCTCCGGACGGCAGCCACTGGGCACTGCAGTACTACATCCGGATCATGGCGAACCACGGCGGGCGTACCGGCCCGAAGGAGTTGCACGTCTCCCACTGGCGCGGCGACCCACCCGTCCTGGAGGTCAAGTCGGACTGGTCGTACAAGGGCCGCTTCCGCCACATCTACGGGACGCTCACCTACCACGGGCGTCCGGTCAACCCCGGCAAGTACGACATCTCCGGTCGCGTGCTTGACGGCAAGGGCCGCAACCTCTCGATCGACGCCTACAACTCGAACCACGGTCGCGGCTGGCGGCGCGTCGACATGTTCCTGGCGCACAAGCCGAACGGTCAGTGGTGCTACACGTTCGTCTGGCAGGGCAAGGCGCAGGGCGTCTCGCGCTCGAATCGCTACCGGGCGTCGGTCGCCGGCCCGGGCGTCGCTCCGGACATCGTCTACCAGCCGTTCTCGATGATCCCGGGCCCCTACGATCCGGCGGTCGACGAAGAGGCGAACCGGGAGATCCTCCGTCTCTCGCAGGGCGCGCTGAAGGTCACGCGCTGTCTTCGCGAGCCTCTCTGAGCGGTCGCGGGTACAGGTAGGCACCGACCAGCAGGAGCGCGCCGATCGCCAGGAACAGTGCCGCCCGCCGGCCGGTGCCGAACTGCGACGTGTCGTAGGCGAGCACCTTGACGATCGCGAGGCCGAGGAGCGGGATGCCGCTGCGACGGGCGCTCGCCGCGAGGTCGCCGCTCCAGACGAGGTTGATCGCAATCAGTGCGATCGCGATCACGGCCCAGAGGATCGACAGGCCAAGCTGGGCGTTGCGGTCGGGAGGTCGACGACCAGCGCCTTCGCTGCGACGACGCAGCCGAGCGCGTACGGGTAGGTCGAGAGGAAGCGAGGCAGGTAGCCGAGCCGTGCAAGCGCGTTCGCGGAGAACCAGGCGACGGTGAGGATGATGGTGGCGCCGACCTGGGCGGCCTGATCGACGGTCGCCGTCCCGGGAGTCGGCATTAGTGCGGTGACGACCGTGACGACGGCGAGCGCCGTCCCGGTGCCGACGATCCCGGCCGCGGCGGCCTTCGCGAGCGGCGACCCGAGGGTCATCGCCCCGAGTGTGACGAGGAGCGCCGCTCAGAGGCCGAGTGAATGGGCGAGGCGATCGCTGCCGACCGCGAAGGCTGCCGGCTCGATCTGGGCGATCAGCGCTACGAGGGCGAGGATCGCGGCGGGTGTCGCCGGGTGCAGCGGATCCGGTCCCCGACCGCCGAGCCGGCCGACGGCACGGACGGCGGCACGATGGGCCTCGCCCGCGCCGTCGCGGCCGCGGTTGCTTCGGCCCGGATCGGGGCGCCGCGCTCGAGGACGGCGACGCGGCGCTTCAGGTCGCGGATCGTCGACCAGCGGACGGTCGTCGCGGTGATCCATCCCAGCACGATCACGATCAGCAGGCCCGGCAAACCATCCACGTCTGTGCGCTCCTTCGACCGCCTCACCATCGCCGGGGCGGCGTGCTGGCCGAGGCGCCGATCGACGAGCGGTCACGCATCGCCGACCAGCGGTTCAACGCGAGCCGCGACACCGCTCGACCGCCCGCAGCCAGTCGGCGTACTCGGCGTCCCGTCGATCGGCTGTCCAGCGCGGTTCGAAGGCCTCGTCCGGTCGGCCGTGGTCGGCGAGGTCGGCGGTACCGGTCCAGAGGCCGGCGGCGAGTCCGGCCGCGAACGCCGCGCCCCGGACCGTCGCTTCCGCGTCGACGGCGCGGACGACCGGCCGCCCGAGGACGTCCGCGAGGGTCTGGACGAGGACCGGATTGCGCGTGGCGCCGCCGTCGATGCGGAGTGCGGGGATCTGCAGTTGCGCGTCGGCCTCCGCGGTCTCGACGATCGCTCGCGTCTGGAAGGCGAGTGCTTCGATCGCCGCGCGGACGATGTGGGCCGCGGTCGTGTGCAGCGTCAAACCGTGGAGCGCGCCCTTCGCCGAGCTGTCCCACCACGGCGCGTAGAGGCCCTGGAAGGCCGGGACGAGACGGACGCCGCCGCTGGAATCGACGCTGCCGGCGAGGTCCGCGGATGCGCTCGGCTCGGCCATCAGCCCGAGATCGGCGAGCCAGCCGATGGCTGCTCCGGCGACGGCCATGGGGCCTTCCAGGCAGTACGACGGCGGCTCATCTCCGGACTGCCAGGCCGGTGAGACGAGCAGGCGGCCGGTTGCCTCGGGGCGGCGGACGCCGGCCTGGGCGAGGAGGAACGCGCCGGTGCCGTACGTGCACTTGGCGTCTCCCGCCGCGACGCATCCCTGCCCGAGCAGCGCCGCCTGCTGATCGCCGATCATCGCGAGCAACGGCACGCCTCGCAGCGGTCCGGTTACGAGGGACGGCGCGATGCCGCCCGGCCGCCAGGTCGGGACGACCTCGGCGAGCAGCGCGCGCGGGATGTCGAACAGTTCGAGGAGTTCGTCGTCCCACGTCATCGATCGCGTGTCGAGGAGGAGGGTGCGGGAGGCGTTCGAGACGTCGGTCAGATGCCGGCCCGTGCAGTGCCAGGCGAGCCAGGAGTCGATCGTCCCGGCGGCCAGTTCGCCGGAGTTCGCCCGGGCGCGGGCTCCGGGGACGTGGTCGAGGAGCCAGGCGAGTTTGGTGGCCGAGAAGTACGGCCCCAGGGTCAGGCCAGTCCGTTCGCGCACGAGGAGTTCGGCGGCGGCGAGTGAGGCGCAGTGGTCGGCGGTGCGGGTGTCCTGCCAGACGATCGCTGGCGCGACGGGCAGCCCGGACTCCCGATCCCAGAGGACGATCGTCTCGCGCTGATTGGTGAGGCCGACCCCGATTGGCTCGCGATCGACGGCGTCGCGGACGGCGGCGACGCAGTCCGTCACGGCCGCGAGGATCTCCATCGGATCGTGCTCGACGTAGCCGGGCGACGGGTGCTGCTGGGCGTGCGGCCGCTGTGCGACCGCGACCGTGTCGCCGGTCTCGTCGATGATCGCTGCGCGAGACGAGGTCGTGCCCTGGTCGATGGCGAGGATCAGCGCTGGTGGCATGCCGGTTCGGGCGGCATGATGACCGAGTGCGACGCTCCGAGAGAATCGACCGCATCGCGGGGCGGCGGTTCGACATCCTCGTCATCGGCGCCGGTGCGATCGGGGCCGGGACGGCGCTGGCCGCCGCCCGGTCGGGTGCGACCGTCTGCGTGCTCGACCGGGGTGATGTCGCGGGGGCGACGTCGAGCGCGTCGTCGAAGCTGCTGCACGGCGGCCTGCGGTACCTGGCGATGGGAGATCTGCGGCTGGTGCGCGAGGCCCACCGAGAGCGTGCCGTCAACGCGCGGATCCTTGCGCCGCACCTGGTGCGACCGCAGGCGTTCCTGATCCCCCGGCGCTCGGTCAGGCTCCGTCTCGGTGTGACGGCGTACGGTGCGTTGTCCGGGTTCCGCGACGGTCACAGCGGGCCGGTCACCGCGCAGGAGGCCCTGCTCGCGTTCCCCCCGCTGCGGCCGGACGCGCTGGAGGGAGCCGTCAGGTACCACGACCACCAGACCGACGATGCGCGGCTCGTCCTCGCGGGCCTGCGGACGGCCGAGCGGCACGGAGCGCTGTGGCTGAGCCACGCCGAGGTCGCTGCGCTCCGTTCCGCGGGCGGTCGCGTGGTCGGCGCTGACGTCGTCGACCGGGTGGGAGGGGCGACCTTCGCGGTCGCCGCCGGCGTCGTCGTCAACGCCGCCGGCCCCTGGCTCGACCGTGTCCGGCGTCTGGAGGACCCGGCGGCCGGCACGAGCGTGCGGCTGTCGAAGGGGGCTCACCTGCTGCTGACGGTCGATGAACCGTTGTCTGCCGCCGTCACCACGCCGCTCTCCGCCGGCCGGGTCGCGTTCGCGTTGCCGTGGTACGGCATGCTCCTGCTCGGTACGACGGATGAGCCGTATGGCGGCAATCCCGACGACCTCGGCGTCCTCCCCGGTGATCGCGAGCAGATTCTCGCCGAGGCTGCCGTCGCCCTCTCACCCGACGCGCTCGGTGCTGATCGCATTCGGAGCGCGTTCGCGGGCCTCCGCGTGTTGCCGGTTGGCAGCTCGTCAACCGACCGCGCGCGTCGGGAGACGGTCATCACGGTCGGCGCTGGCGGGATGGTCTCGGTCGCGGGCGGCAAGCTCACGACGTGGCGTGCGATCGGCATCGAGGCGGCGGCGCAGGCCCTCGCGCAGATCGGGCGATCGCTACCCGCCGTCCCGCCCGAGCCACTCGTGGGCGCCGCCGACCCGGTGACGGTCGCGCGTGAAGTCGCGGCGAAACATCCGGCGCTGGCCGCGCCGGTCTGCGAGCATCTCGCCCGGCTCTACGGCGCCGAGGCGCACCTCGTGCTCGATCCGGCGCTGCGCGACCCCGGCCTGTACGAGCCGATCGCCGCTGGCGGTCCTGACGTGACGGCGCAGGTCCGCTTCGCCGTCGAGGTGGAGGGCGCGGCGACGGCCGACGACGTCCTGCGCCGCCGTACGACGGTCGCGATCCGCGGGTTGGCGAGCGCTGCGGTGGCGGCGCGGGCGACGGCGGAGCTTGGCCGGGCGTAGCGCTGTCGCAATCGTGCCGCACACCTTTGCGACACGAACTGGAGTGTGCTCCTGACCTCTCGTTCGAGGCATGATGTATGGCGCAGTCTAGATAAATTGACACTAGTTGTTCGCGTCACTCAGGGTCATCGTCGTTCTCGGTGCTGCCGCCACTCCCTCACGCAGCGGTCGGACGACCCGACGACGTTTCCGTGGCGACGGTCGGCGATTGCCAGGCGGTAGTTGTGCGTCAGGAGCGTGTCGCAAAGGTGTGCGGCACGATCGCGACAGGGCCTTGACGCAAAGGCGTGTGTCGGCACCATTGCGACAGCCAGCGGATTGCCTCGTCCGCCTCGAATGGCCGCGGCGCTCATCGTTCCCTGCCCCCGTCACGTGGTCAGCGACGGATCGCGTCGCATCATGCCGAAGCAAACCGGGGAGGTAGGTCGAGAGTCGCACCGGCATTGTCGCGTCAGGCTCCGGCCCCTGCGAAGTCCGCGGTCTCTACCTGTCGTCGGAGGGAGAAAAAACGGCGCTCCTGCGGTTGACGTGGGTCGGGTAGGGGTGCGCACGCCGCTCTGCTCCTAGGGTTCCAGGTGTTCACGACTGGTTCTCTGGGAGGGCGGGTGGCGG
>VFJZ01000001.1 GCA_009885805.1 Actinomycetota bacterium | reverse complement strand
GCCGGAGCGAAGCGGAGGCCCTTGCCGGCGGTGGCGAACGCCGTGCGATGCTCCGAAGGAGTGCACGGCGTGAGCCGGCAACGGCCGGAGCGAAGCGGCGGCCCTTGCCTGCGGTGGCGAACGCCGTGCGATGCTCCGAAGGAGCGCACGGCGTGAGCCGGCAACGGCCGGAGCGAAGCGGAGGCCCTTGCCGGCGGTGGCGAACGCCGTGCGATGCTCCGAAGGAGTGCACGGCGTGAGCAGGCAACGGTCGGAGCGAAGCGGCGGCCCTTGCCTGCGGTGGCGAACGCCGTGCGATGCTCCGAAGGAGCGCACGGCGTGAGCAGGCAACGGTCGGAGCGAAGCGGCGGCCCTTGCCGGCGGTGGCGAACGCCGTGCGATGCTCCGAAGGAGCGCACGGCGTGAGCAGGCTCGTCGGCATCGACGTCGGCGGCACCAAGATCGCCGCGGCCGTCGTCGATCCCGCGACGGGCGCGATCAGCGACCGGGTGCAACACCCGACGCGCCCCGAGCGCGGCGCCGACGCGGTGCTCGCCGACTGCGTCGAGGTCGCGCGCGACCTGCGGGCGACGCGGGTCGGGCTCGGCGTCTGCGAGCTCGTCGACCTCGCCGGCCGTACGACGAGTGCGACGACGATCGACTGGCGCGACCGCGATCTCGCCGCTGCCTTCGACGTGCCGTGTGTGGTGGAGTCCGATGTACGCGCCGCCGCGCTCGCCGAGGCGCGCTTCGGTGCGGGTCGTGGCCTCGCGAGCTTCCTCTACGTGACGATCTCGACCGGCATCGCGCACTGCCTCGTGATCGACGGCACGCCGTGGGCGGGCGCGCGCGGCAACGCCATCGTCACCGGCAACCCGCCGGTGGAGCTGGCCGCATCGGGGCGCGCGCTGGCTCTCGGCGCCGAGCGCGACGCGGCCGCCGCGGTTCTCGCGGGCGCGCTCGCGACGCTACTCGACGCGCTCGACCCGGCCGTACTCGTCGTCGGCGGCGGTCTCGGGCTCGACGCCACCTACCGCGAGCGGTGGGAGCCGGCGGTGCGCGAGCGGCTCTTCTCGCGCGACACCTCTTCGCTGCCGATCGTCGAGGCCGCCCTCGGCGCCGACGCCGGCATCGTCGGCGCCGCGCTCAGCGCGACTCGCTGAACCGCGCCGCCGCCGCCCGCGCTTCGGGCCGGGTGAAGGCCTCGACGGTCGCCTCCGTCTCGAGCTCGAGCGCCCGGACGAGCTGCCCCTGCAGGTCGGTGGTGACGACCCGCTTCAGTCGCGCGACGCTCCACGCGTTCCGCGTGCAGATCTCCCGTGCGAGGGCGACGGCGGTGGGCAGCAAGGCGTCCCGCGGGACGACGCGGTTGACGAGCCCGAGCCCGTGCAGCGCGGCGGCCGACTGCCGCTCGCCGAGCAGCAGCAGCTCCATCGCGCGCTGGTGGCCGACGGCGAGCGGCAGCAGGTAGGTGACGGCGCCGGTGACGAACTGGCCGATCGCCATCTCCGGGAAGAAGGCGACGAGATCGTCGGCGGCGACGACGAGGTCGCAGTTCAGGAGCCACTCGAAGCCACCGCCGACGGCGTAGCCGTGAAGCGCGCCGACGACCGGCTTGCCGTTCAGCATCAGGTCGCGCGTGATCTGCTGGATCGCCTCGATGTGGGCGCGCGGATCGGCGGCCTGGTCGGCGAACTCCTTGAGGTCGTCGCCGGCGCAGAACGCGCGACCGGCTCCGGTGAGGACGATCGCGCCGACTGCATCGTCGCCGTTCGCCGTCTGCAGCCGATCGTGGAGGTCTCCGAGCAATGCGCCCGAGATGGCATTCAGCCGCTCCGGGCGGTTCAGGGTGATGATCGCGACGGGCCCGTCGCGGTCGAGGTCGACGTACCTCATGGATGACGCTCCACGTAGCTGGTCTTGTGATCGGTGCGGCCGAGGGCCTCGTACGGCAGGACGACGACCGCGGCGGCGGCGCCGATCGCACGCTTCAGGCGATCCTCGGCGGCGGCCGCGGCCTCGGCGAAGCGGCCGGCCGGCAGCGCCGGCGCCGCCTCGGCGCGCACCTCGATCCGGTCGTACGGGCCGGGGCCGCGGAGGTCGATGCGCAGGTGCCCGCTGAGGAGGTCCGGGAGGCCGGCGACGACGGCGCGGACGGCCGTCGAAAAGACGTTGACGCCGCGGACGTTGAACATGTCGTCCGTGCGGCCGACGACGCGGAACCGGAACGCGGTGCGGCCGCAGTCGCACGGGCCGGTGCCGGTGATCGTGACGACGTCACGGCACCGGTAGCGGACGAGCGGCTGGCACTCGCGCTCGAGGTGCGTGCAGACGAGCTCGCCGGTCGTGCCGGCCTCGAGTGGCAGGCGCTCCCCGCTCACCGGCTCGACCAGCTCGGCGAACACCGTATCGGCGGCGTTGAAGTGCAGGTCCGTCGTGTGCTCGCACTGGGAGCCGAGGATCGACAGCACCTCGGAGAGGCCGAAGTTGGCGTTGCGGACGGCGAATCCCCAGGTGTCCTCGAGGCCTCGCCTGAAGGCGTCGTTGTCGAGTCCGGCCTCACCGCCGAACAGCGCGAGGCGCAGGCCGAGGTCGCGCGGCTGCAGGTCGGTCTCCTCGCGCAGCACCTTCGAGAGCAGCGCCGGGTAGGACGGCGTGCAGGAGATCGCGGTGACTCCGAGCTCGCGGATCGCATCGATCAGCCCGCGGGTGTTTCCGGTCCCGAACGGCACGACGGTCGCGCCCGCCGCCTCGAGGATCAGGTGGTCGGTGACGCCGCCCGTCCAGAGCTGGTAGTTGAGGCAGTGCACGACGCGGTCGCCCGGCCGCAGGCCGGCCGCCCTCATCCCGCGCGCCCCGGCGGCGGCCGTGATCGCCGCATCCCGGGCCGTGTAGCCGAGGTTCATGCCGCGGCCGGACATGCCGCTCGTGCGGTGCAGCCGGATGATCTCGTCGTCGCGCGCGGCCACGTAGGTGCCGAACGGCGGCGCGGACGCCTGGCTCGCGCGCAGGTCCTCCTTGTCGGTGAACGGCACGGCCTGCAGCGCGTCGAGCGAGATCTGCTCCGGCAGGTCCGTGTAGAACGCCGACCGGGCGCGCAGATAGGCCCACTGATCGCGCAGGCACTCCTCCTGCAGCGTGCGCAGCGCGGCCGCGCCGAGCGTCTCGATGTCGGGGTGCAGCACGGCCGGAAGTCTGTCAGGATCGCGCCATGACCGACGCCCGCACCGCTCCGTACGCCGCTGCCCGCATCGCCGACATCGCCACCTACACGGGCGACGACTCCGGCGACGGCACGTTCCACCTCGTCCGCCGCCACTTCGACATCCAGTCGTTCGGCGTCAACGCCGCCATGGCTGACGCCGGCGCGACGATCATCACCGAGCACGACGAGCGCGACGACACCGACTACGGCACCGAGGGACACGAGGAGCTGTTCACCGTCGTCAGCGGGCATGCCGTGTTCACCGTCGACGGCACCGATCTCGACGCGCCGGCCGGAACCCTCGTCTTCGTGCGCGACCCCGCTCTGCAGCGATCGGCGCGGGCGGTCGCCGACGGCACGGTGATCCTGGCGGCCGGCGCTCGCCCCGGTGCGCCGTACGCCGTCTCGCGCTGGGAGCAGGCGATTCCGGACTGACCTACGCCACGACGATCCGCGTCTCGGCCACGCCCTGCACGACGCCGGTGATCCAGTGGCGGAACTCGAGGCGGACGACGTGCGTCCCCGGGGCACCGGCGACGACGATCAGGTCGTGTCGTTGCGCCGAACCGGAGGCGAGTGCCGTTCCCGCCGGCACCGGAATCGGGCGGGCGTAGCGCCCGTCGAGCGGCCGCGCGTCCTGCATGTGCACGGTCGCATCGAGCCCCATCACCCTGAACCGGACGTCGGAGTAGGACGCGTTCAGCAGACGGATCAGGATCCGCTGTCCCGGCCGCGCCCCGATCAGGCAGCGCGGGTCGGTGAGGGTTCGCGGGTTCGGAACGCCGTTGATGAGGAAATACTGCGGCTCGAAGCGGTCGAGTTCCGGATCGCCGCCGCAGACACCGGCGTGGTGGTCGTCCTGGCCGACGATGTGCCAGCGCGGGTCGACGTCGTCGGCGACGATGAACGCCTCGACGTCGTACGCCGGTCCCCCTTCGTACAGGGTGCCGGGGCCTGACGGAGGATCGACGATGAGCAGGCCGTACATGCCCATCTCGACGTGCAGCACGGTGTTGACGTGGCAGTGGTAGAAGTACGTGCCCGCGTCCGCCGGCCGCCACTGGTACGTGTAGCTGCCGGACGTCTCGAACGAGGTGTGGCCGACGCCGTCGTTGAACGGCAGCGGCTCGATCCCGTGGTGGTGAATGGTGTGGACCTTCTTGCTCGCCTCGAGCCGGGTGTGGACGACCTGACCTTTCCGGACGCGGATCAACGGCGACGGGAAGGGCTTGCTGACGCCAGACGCCGGGTCCTCGAAGCCCCAGAAACGCACCTCGACGCCGTCCGGCATCTTCACCCTGGCGCCGGTGTGCACCTTGCGGACGAGCGAGACGTCCGGCGTGACCCGGTCCGGCGTCGGCGGGCTCGCCTTCGCCACGTCGCAGCCGAACGTCTCGAACGTCGAGAGCTGGTGCAACGAGGTGCCCTCGGCCCAAGCCGGCGTCGTCGTCCCATCCACGATCGCCGTCAACTGCCGCGAACGCAGCGATGGGAGGTCGCAGATCAGTCCGCTCATGTCAGCCCCTTGTCGATCGTCTTCTCGATCGCCCAGTGCGCGATCGCACCGTGCGGGTACAGGCCGCCACCGGCCGTCTGGCTCATCTCGCAATGGCAGTGCATCGGGTACTCGAGCGGGAAGTGGAAGTCGTCGGACGGTGGCCACGGATGGGCGTCGCGGGGCACCTCGAAGGGCAGCATCACGTCGTGCCGTGCCATGGCCGGCAGGCGCCACGTGTCGCGTTCGTAGACGTCCTCGCAGACAGCGCCGTGCGCCGCGAGCATCCCGATGTGGTTGCCGTGGATGTGCGGCGCGTGCGCCGCCAGACCGGCGTTCAGGGAACGGATCAGCGCCGGCTCGCCGATGTGGCCGTGGATCGCCACGTCAGGGGAGGTCGCGGCTTCGAAGCCGCTGGCGCCGTTGATGGTGAAGTAGCGCGGCTTGAACGTGTCGAGGGTCGTCGCGCCAGCGGCGACCCGCTGACAGAGGGCGGGATCGATCTGGTTGAACAACCAGACCCATTGCCGGGTGGAGTCCCAGCCGCCGATGTCGGCGACGTAGCGCGAGACGGCGGGCGTGGGCGCGTCGTACGGCGTGACCGGGTTCGCCGGCATCACGATCAGCGCGCCGTGCAGTCCCATCAGCCGGTTGAGCGGCGCCTGCAACGGGTCGAGGTAGAGGTAGGTGCCGGCGGGCGGCGCGTCGAATGTGACGGTGCGCGCCGTGTTCGGCGGAATCGGGCCCGAGTCGACGACGCCATCGATCGCGAAGGCGTGCGTCCGGTCGTGGTGGTTGACGACCTCGATCTCGATCCGCTCGCCGGAGACCGCCATCAGCACCGGGCCCGGGACGGGGCGCGGTTGCGTGGCGTCGAACGACCACATCGGCACCGTCGTCCCGTCGATCAGGCGCACGGGGGCAGCCGTGATCTCGAGCCGGGCATCCCGTGCCGGCGTGGGGGTCGACTCCCCGAACGCCGCGCGCGAGCCGACGACGACCACGCCCAGGCCGACCACGGAGAGGCGAATGAAGTCGCGCCGACGCAGGACTTGGGACATACCGGCCTCCGGGGGGGTGGGGGGCGGCGAGGGAACAGTCCCCGCCTCGGCGGGTGATTCTACCTCAATTGCCGGAGTCTGGCGAATTCGACCCACGAATCGGCGAAAACGGATGTCGTTGCGAGTCAAGATGACCCAGGAGCGTATGGTTCGGGCGATGAGTACTGACGAGACCCCGTTCGGCGTTGCGACCGTCCGCGCGCGCACGTCCTGGCCGAGCCGGATCGTGACGTTCGCGGCCGTCGCCGGCCCGCCGCTCGCGCTGCTGCCGATCATGGGCCTGCTGTGGGGCGTCGCCGTGCGCCCGGTCGACGTCGCGCTCCTCGTCCTCATGTACGTCGTCTGCGGCCTCGGCATCTCGGTCGGCTTTCACCGCTACTTCACCCATCGCTCGTTCGAGACGCGCCCGTGGCTGAAGGCGACGCTCGCGATCCTCGGCTCGATGACGCTCCAGGGGCCGGTCACGCAGTGGGTCACCGACCACCGCAAGCACCACGCCCTCTCCGACCAGCCGGGTGATCCGCACTCGCCGCACACCGACCACCACGACGGCTGGATCGGCAGCGTGCTCGGCATGTGGCACGCCCACGTCGGCTGGTTGTTCAGGACCAAGGGGATGGAGCGCGGCGACCACTACGGCCGCGACCTCTACGCCGACTCGGTCGTGCGGGCCGTCGACCGTCTCTACCTCCTCTGGCTCGCGCTGACGTTCGCGATCCCGTTCGCGATCGGCTACGCGACCGGCGGCGGCTCGGTCGCGCTCGGCCTGCAGGCGCTGATCTGGGGCGGCGTCCTGCGCGTGTTCCTGTTCCAGCACACGACCTGGGCCGTCAACTCCGTCTGCCACCGGTTCGGCTCCCGTGCGTTCCCGACCCGGGACGAGAGTCGCAACAACCTCGCGATCGCGCTGATGACGTTCGGCGAGGGCTGGCACAACAACCACCACGCCTTCCCGGCGAGCGCACGCCACGGCCTCCTGCGGGGCCAGTTCGACCTGTCCGCCCACCTCATCCGGCTGCTCGAGCGCTGCGGCCTCGTCTGGGACGTCAAGGTGCCGGATGCCGCCGCCCTGAGCCGCCGGGCCCGCTCGTTGGCCGCGCCGAACGTCGAACTGGAGCCCCCGACTCGGACCGGTGCGTAGAATGCGCCGGTGGCAGCGATCAAACAGCGCGCGAAGCGGGCGCCCGGGAAGCCGAAGAAGCGCAAGCGCATCCAGATCTCCGACGAGGAACTCCGCTATACCAACATCGAGGTCCTGAAGCGTTTCCTGTCTGAGCGCGGCAAGATCCGCTCGCGGGCGATGACCGGCCTGTCGCGCCGTCAGCAGGCGCTCGTGGCGCGCGAGGTCAAGCGCGCCCGCGAACTCGCACTGCTGCCCTACATCATGGAGAAGGAAGGCAGCGACAAGCCGCGTCGCGGTGGCCGTGGCGATCGTGATCGCGACCGCGACCGCTGAGTAGCGCGACGGTCGGCGTCGTCTTCGGTAAGGTCGCGATCAGTCGTCGATGAGCGTCGCGACGCGCAGCCGGATGATCTTCACGACCTCGTCGAGCGCGATCGCCGTCTCCGTCTCGAGATCGTTCGCGATGCGCGCGTCGTACGCGTCGAGGATCGAGTCGGCGGTGTGCCCGCGAACGCAGACGACGAACGGGAACGCGAAGCGCTCCAGGTAGGTGCGGTTCGCAACCTCGAACCGCGCGAGCTGCGCCGCCGTCAGGCGGTCGAGGCCGGCGCCCGCCTGTTCGGCCGTAGAGTGCGCCGTGAGCTCGCCGGACAGGGCGACCTTCCCGGCCAGGTCCGGGTGCGCGCGGATGAGGTCGAGTTGGCGCTCGGCGCCCGCGCGCGCGATCGCCGCCCGGAACCCGGCGACCAGCTCGAGGGCGGTCGCGAACGGCGCGTCGTCGAAGGCACCGTACGCGACCCACGGCGACCCTTCCGCGACCGCCGCGAACGCCAGCGTGAACGCCTCACGGTCGAGCGCGTTGATCTCCGCGAGCGTCACGGCGGTACTATCGCACCGCCCCGTGAGCGACTACCTCCTCGACATCGCCGGCCTCGGGCTTCGCTGGCTGCACCTGATCGCCGGCATCGCCTGGATCGGCGCGTCCTTCTACTTCGTGTGGCTCGACAACCACCTCGAGGAGTCCGACGAGCCGGGCGTCGCGGGGCAGCTCTGGTCGGTGCACGGCGGCGGCTTCTACTCGAACCGGAAGTTCGCCCTCGGCCCGCCACGCCCGCCGGACCGGCTGCACTGGTTCAAGTGGGAGGCCTACTGGACGTGGATCTCCGGCTTCGCGCTGCTCGTCGTCGTCTACTACGCGAACCCGCAGGGGATCCTCGTCGCGCCTGACTCGGGCCTCGCCTCCTGGGAGGCGGTGACGCTGTCTGTCGCGCTGCTCGCCGTCGCCGTCGTCGTCTACGACGGGCTCTGCCGCTCACCGCTCGGGAGCCACGGCTTCGCACTCGCGCTGGTCGGTGTTCTGGCGACGATGGCGACGACGGCGGCGCTCGCGGAGGTATACAGCGGCCGCGGCGCCTACCTGCAAGTCGGGGCGATGGTCGGCACGCTGATGGTCGCGAACGTCCTCACGGCGATCATCCCCGGCCAGCGCCGGATGGTCGCCGCGCTGCGCGCCGGTGGCGAGCCGGACCCGGCCGACGGCAGACGCGGCAAGCAGCGGTCGGTGCACAACAGCTACCTGACGCTGCCGGTGCTGCTCGTGATGATCTCGAATCACTACCCGGTCACCTACGGCCACGGCCGCGCCTGGCTCGTTCTCGGCGTGCTGACGGCGGCGGGGATGCTGATTCGCCATGCGGTGATCGTCCGTCAGCGCGGGCGCCCGTGGCTCGCCACCGGCGCGGCGGCGGCAGCCCTTCTGACGCTGCTCGTCGTCGCCCTCCGACCCGACGACGCGGCGACCGCGACGACGACCGCCGCGGTCGTCCCGGTCCTGCAGGAGCGCTGCGCTTCGTGCCACGCCGGTGCCGCCGCGCCCGCCGGGCTCGACCTCACCGTCGGCACGGTGGTGGAGGCGCGCGCGGCCGACATCCGCCGCATGGTTGCGGGCGAGGCGATGCCGCCCGGGAACGTCACGCAGATGACGGCGGCAGAGCGTGCCCTGATCGCGGCGTGGCGCTAGACGCTATGGGGCTCACGCCCCGTAGCGTCTAGATCAGGTCGTCCGGCCGCACCGGCACCCTCGTCACCGGGCGGCCGGTCGCGGCCCGCAGCGCGGCGGCGATCGCCGGCGTCGAGGCGATTGTCGGCGGCTCGCCGACGCCGTTCAGACCGTACGGCGCGTCCGGGTGCGGCGTCTCGGAGATCGCGAGCCGCACCGGCGGCATGTCGAGGATGGTGGGGATCAGGTAGTCCGTGAAGTTCGGGTTGCGGACGAGGCCGTTCTCGGTCTTGATCTCCTCCATCAGCGCGAGGCCGAGGCCCTGCGCGATGCCGCCCTGGATCTGCCCCTCGCACTGCGCCGGGTTCATGATCCGGCCGACGTCCTGCGTGGTCGCGATCTCCACGACGCGCACGAGGCCGAGGTCGGTGTCCACGTCGCAGACGGCGCGGTGCGCCGCGAAGCAGAGGGCGACTTGCGCGTCGCCCTGCCCGGTTTCCGGGTCGAGCGGAAACGTCGGCCGGTGATGGTGCTCGACGGTCTCCTCCACCGATCGGTCCGCCGCCAGTTCGTGCAGCCGCTCGCGCACGGCCTCGCAGGCCGCCTTGACCGCGCCGCCGGTCATCCACGTCTGGCGTGAGGCCGACGAGGAGCCGGCCGAGCCGACCGTGGTGTCGGCCGGCAGCACGACGACGTGTTCGAAGCCGAGTTCCGTGCGCGCGATCTGCTCGAGAACGGTCACGAGCCCCTGCCCGACCTCGCACGCCGCCGTGTGCACCTCGACGAGCGGCTCGCCGTTCACCAGCGAGACACGCACGCGAGCCGTCGAGTAGTCGTCGAAGCCCTCGGCGAAGCCCATGTTCTTAAAGCCGATGGCGTACCCGACGCCACGGCGGACGCCCTCGCCGTGGGTGGTGTTCGCGACGCCGCCGGGCAGCTCGCGCAGATCGGCCCGGAGCGAGCCGCGCTCGAGCGGCAGCGGCATCGCGCGCAGGCCCTCGAGCAGCTCCCGCACCGGCGCCGGCCCGTCGATCACCTGGCCGGTGATCATCCGGTCACCCGTCTTGAGCGCGTTGCGGACGCGCAGATCGACCGGATCGATGCCGAGCGCCGCGGCGAGCAGATCCATCTGCGCCTCGTGCGCGACGGCGACCTGCACCGCCCCGAACCCGCGCATCGCGCCGCACGGCGGGTTGTTCGTCATCACGACGCGAGCGTCGATCGTCGCGCGCTGCACGCGGTAGGGGCCGGCGGCGAAGCAGGCGGCGTTCGAGACGACCGCCGGCGAGGACGACGCGTACGCGCCGCCGTCGAGCAGGATCTCCGCACGCACGTAGACGAGGTCGCCCTCGGGCGTCGCGCCGTGCTCGTAGCGCATCCACGCCGGGTGCCGGTGGACGTGCCCGAAGAAGGACTCCTCGCGCGTGTAGACCATCTTCACTGGCCGGCCTGTGCGCAGCGCGAGCAGGCACGCGTGGATCTGCATCGAGACGTCCTCGCGCCCGCCGAAGGCGCCGCCAACGCCCGCCAGGTGCACGCGCACCTTCGCGGGCGGCAGATCGAGCGCCGCGCAGATCTGCTCCTGATCGAGGTGCAGCCACTGCGTCGCGACGTGGAGGTCGACGCCGCCGTCACCGTCGGGGATTGCGAGGCCCGATTCGGGGCCGAGGAAGGCCTGATCCTGCATCCCGACCTCGTAGGAGCCGCTGACGACGACGTCGGCACCGAGTGACTGGTCACCGTGCCGGATCCTGACGTCACGCAGCACCTCGCCCCGCTCAGGGTCGGCGACGGGTTCGAGCACCTCGTAGGTGACGACGACGAGGACCGCGGCCCGGCGCGCCGTCTCGAGGTCGTCGGCGGCGACGATCACGACCGGCTCGCCCTGGTAGCGGACGACGTCGACGACGAGGACCGGCTGGTCGGCGCGGTGCATGCCAACGGTCTTGCGTCCGGGGACGTCCGCGTGGGTCAGCACCGCATGCACGCCGGCCGTCGCGACCGCCGCCGCGGTGTCGATCGCGGCGATCCGAGCGTGCGGATGCGGGCTTCGGACCGTGACCGCGAATAGCATCCCCTCCGCCTCGAGGTCGGACGAGTAGGCGAAGGCGCCCGTCACCTTCGGCTCGGCGTCGCGCCGCGGCATCAGCTCGCCGACGCGGCCGCGGACGAGCGGAGTACGAGTGCGCGTTGTGCTCACGCCGCCCGCTCCCGCAGCCGGCGGGTGGCAGCGGCAATGCCACGCGCAACCTCGTCCTCGTCGGCGGTTCGCAGTTCGCCGCCGGAGACGACCGCGCGTCCCGCAACGAGCAGCTCGGCGCAGCGCCGCGGCGGGCCGAGGACGAGGGCCGCGACGGGGTCGTCGATGCCCGCGCCGCCGAGGTCGTCGAGGCGCCAGAGCGCGACGTCCGCGCGCTTTCCCACCTCCAGCGAGCCGATCTCTTCCTCGCGGCCGAGGCAGCGGGCGCCGTGGATCGTCGCGAGCGCGAGCGCATCGCGGCACGTCATCGAGGCCGGCCCGTACCGCGCGCGGCTCATATACAGCGCCTGCTTCAGCTCCAACTGCAGCACGCCGGCCTCGTTCGAGGCGGCGCCGTCGACGCCGAGGCCGACCGGCGCACCGGCGCG
>VFJZ01000076.1 GCA_009885805.1 Actinomycetota bacterium | reverse complement strand
TTGCCGTCGCGGCCCGTGAACTGCGCGGCCACGTAGAACGGCTGGGACAGGAACCGCTGCATCTTGCGCGCGCGTGCGACCGCCGCGCGGTCCTCTTCGCTGAGCTCGTCCATGCCGAGGATGGCGATGATGTCCTGCAGATCCTTGTACCGCTGCAGCACCTTCTGGACGGACGTGGCGACGCGGTAATGCTCCTCGCCGACGACGCCCGGCTGCAGGATCCGCGAGGTCGAGTCGAGCGGGTCGACCGCGGGATAGATGCCCTTCTCCGAGATCGCGCGCGACAGCACGGTGGTCGCGTCGAGGTGGGAGAACGTCGCCGCCGGCGCCGGGTCGGTGAGGTCGTCCGCCGGCACGTAGATCGCCTGCACGGAGGTGATCGAGCCGCGCTTCGTCGACGTGATCCGCTCCTGCAGCTCACCCATCTCCGTCGCCAGCGTCGGCTGGTAGCCGACGGCGCTCGGCATCCGGCCAAGGAGCGCCGACACCTCGGAACCCGCCTGCGTGAAGCGGAAGATGTTATCGATGAAGAGCAGGATGTCGGCGCCCTCCGTGTCGCGGAAGTACTCCGCCATCGTCAGGCCCGACAGCGCGACGCGGAGGCGGGCGCCCGGCGGCTCGTTCATCTGGCCGTAGACCAGCGCCGTGCGGTCGATCACGCCCGACTCGGTCATCTCGATCCAGAGGTCGTTGCCCTCGCGGGTGCGCTCACCGACCCCGGCGAAGACGGACTTGCCGGCGTGGAAGCGCGCGATGTTGTTGATCAGTTCCTGGATCAGCACCGTCTTGCCGACGCCGGCGCCACCGAACAGGCCGATCTTGCCGCCGCGAGTGTACGGCGCCAGCAGGTCAATCACTTTGATGCCGGTCTCGAGCAGCGAAGGCTTCGGGTCGAGGTCGTCGAACGCCGGCGGGTCGCGGTGGATCGGCCAACGCTCCGCGTCAGCCGGGATCGCCGCGCCCTTGTCGATCGCCTCGCCGAGGACGTTGAAGATGCGGCCGAGCGTGATGTCGCCCACGGGGACGGAGATCGGCGCACCGGTGTCGATCACCTCGCTGCCGCGCGAGAGGCCGTCGGTGGCGTCCATCGCGACCGCGCGGACGCGGTTCGCACCGAGATGCTGCTGCACCTCGGCGACGAGCACGCGGTCCTGACTGGCGATCGGGATGTGGAGCGCGCTGTAGATCGACGGCAGGCGCTCGTCGAACACGGCGTCGAGCACGACGCCCTTGATCTCTACGATCCTGCCGACGTTCTGTCCGTCTGCCATTGCTCTGCGGGCTCCTCGTGCGGGTCAGTTCGAGGCACGAACTGTACCCGAAACGTCGGATCGATGCGCCTCAGCGCTGTCACAAGCTTGTCGGCGCCAGCGCCACGGAACGCGGCGCGAACGACGGCGTCCACCGAGGAGTCGACGCTCCTCGGCCGCACGCGCGAGCGCCGCGTCACGCGCGGCGAAGTCGACCGCTCAGGCGGCCGAGGTGATCAGGTTCGGGCCAGCCACGTCCGTGCAGTGTGCCCGCGCTGGCCGCGCGTTACCGCGCGAGGAGGACGACGACCACGCCGACAGCGGCGGCGGCCAGGGCGACGAGCGCGAACGCCTGCGACCGGAAGCGGACGAGAGGCGGCAGCGGATGCGCCCGCGGTCGGACGAGCGGGTGCTGCGCAAGCCCGCGCGCGACGGCGCGGTGGGCGTCGTACGCCTCGGCGCACTCGGCGCACGAGCGCAGGTGCCGGCGGATCGCCGCCTCCTCGATCTCGCTCGCCTCACGGTCGATCTCGGCGGTGAACAGTTCGCGGACGCGCTCGCACTCCTGCCGGCCGACCACGGACTCACCGTACCACGAAGGTGGCGCCGAGGAACACCGCGCCGAGGGCGAGCAGGCCGGCCGCGGTGGCCTCCCGCCCACGTCGCTCCTCGGCCGACCGTGCGCGGATCTCCGGGCCGCGCACCGAGTCGCGGTCGCGCGCGAGCACGCCGCTGCCGAGGAACGCCGAGACACCGGCGAGGAGGAGCAGCGCGCCGACGAGCGCGAAGCCGGCGCCCACCTGCGCGCGGAGATCGCCAGCCCGGTCGGCGGCGTGCGTGCCGAGACCGATCGCGAGCGCGAGCAACGTGAGACCGACGACGAGCACCACGAGCCGGTGAAGACCGGCGCGCCACTCGTCACGGGTCATTCGACGGTCGCGGCCGGGTCGGGTCGGCGGATGTCGGCCGGGTCGGCCAGCGGCCAGCGCGCGACCGGGAAATGGCATGACGCGAGATGCTCTCCACCGAACGAGGTCGCCTGCGGCTCGTCGCTCGAGCACAGCACCTGCGCGCGCGGGCAGCGCGGGTGGAAGCGACAGCCGGAGGGCGGGTTGAGGGGGCTCGGGACGTCACCCTGGAGCACGATCCGTTGTTTCGATCGCGCCAGGACCGGATCGGGCACCGGCACGGCCGAGAGCAGGCTCGCAGCGTACGGATGCCGTGGGTGACCGTAGATCTCGGCGCCGGTCCCGGCCTCGACGATCTTCCCGAGGTACATCACGTAGACGCGGTCCGAGACGTGGCGGACGACGTCGAGGTCGTGCGCGATGAAGACGTAGGTGAGGTCGAAGTCGCGCTGCAGATCGGTCAGCAGGTTGAGGATCTGCGCCTGGACCGACACGTCCAACGCCGACACGGGCTCGTCGCAGACGATCAGCTTCGGCTCCAGCGCGAGCGCGCGCGCGATGCCGATGCGCTGGCGCTGCCCGCCCGAGAACTCGTGCGGGAAGCGGTTGTAGTGCTCCGGGTTGAGGCCGACGCGGTCGAGCAGGTCCTGGACGCGCGCCTTGATCTCCGCCTCGGTGCCGCGCCCGTGGATCACCAGCGGCTCGCCGATGATCTGCCCGACGCGAAGGCGGGGGTTGAGGCTCGCGTAGGGATCCTGGAAGACCATCTGCATGTCGCGCCGGATCGGCCGCATCTCGTTGCGCGTCAGATTCGTGATGTCGCGACCCATGAACTCGATCGTCCCACTGGTGACGTCGTGCAGCCGTGCGATGCAGCGCGCGAGCGTTGACTTGCCGCAGCCCGACTCGCCGACGATACCGACCGTCTCGCCCTTGCGCACATCGATCGAGACGCCGTCGACCGCCTGGACGCGCCCGATCTCCCGCTTGAAGATGATGCCGCGCCGCACCGGGAAGTGCTTGACGACGTCGGTGATGCGGAGGATCGGCTCCGTCATCGCACGATCTCCTGCGCGGCCAGCAGACGAGCCGCCTCCTCGCGCTTGGAGGCGGCGTCGAGATGGCACGCCTCGACGTGGAAGTGCGGATCGTCCTCGACCTGCCTGAGCGGCGGCGGCGGATCGCCTCGACAGATGTCCATGACGTACGGACAGCGCGGCGAGAAGCGGCAGCCGGGCGGTGGGCGGAGCAGTGACGGCGGCGAACCCGGAATCGACTGCAGGCGATCCATGCCGTGCGAGCGAGACGGCATCGATCCCATCAGGCCCCACGTGTAGGGATGGCGCGGTCGGGCGAAGATGTCGTCGACGCCGCCCTGCTCGGCGACGCGCCCGCCGTACATCACGAGCACGTCGTCGCAGATCTCCGCCACCACGCCGAGGTCGTGCGTGATCATCACGATGGCCGAGTCGAAATCGGTGCGCAGGCGGCGGATCAGCTCGAGAATCTGCGCCTGCGTCGTCACGTCGAGCGCGGTCGTCGGCTCGTCGGCGATCAGCAGCTTCGGGTCGTTGGCGAGCGCCATCGCGATCATCACGCGCTGGCGCATGCCGCCGGAGAACTCGTGCGGGTACTGCCTCAGACGCTCGTCGGGGTTCGGGATGCCGACCGCCGCGAGCATGTCCCGAGCCCGCTTCGTCGCCGCCGTCTGCGACACGTCCTGATGCAGGCGGACCGCTTCGATCAGCTGCCAGCCGACGGTGTAGACCGGGTTCAGCGACGTCATCGGGTCCTGGAAGATCATCGCGATCTCCTGACCGCGAATCTTCCGCATCTCCTCCTCGCCGAGCGTCAGCAGGTCGCGCCCGTCGAGCAGCACCTGCCCGCTCGTCGCGGCGGATCCGCGTGGGAGCAGACCCATGATCGAGAGGCTCGTGACCGACTTGCCGGAGCCGGACTCGCCGACGATGCCGAGCACCTGCCCCTTCTCGAGGGAGAACGAGACGCCGTCGATGGCAGTGACGAGACCGTCGTCGGTGCGGAACGTTGTGCGCAGGTCGCGCACCTCGAGCAGCGCCATCAGGACAGCCTGACGCGCGGGTCGAGCACCGCGTAGAAGAGGTCGACGAGGATGTTCATCGTGACGATCGCGAGCGCGCCGACGAGCACGATGCCGCTGGTGAGAGGTACGTCGAGGTCGCGCACGGCCCGCACCGCCTCGTGGCCGATGCCGTCGAGACCGAACGTGATCTCGGTCAGGATGGCGCCGCCGATGAGGATGCCGATGTCCATGCCGAACATCGTCACGAGCGGCAGCAGCGCGTTGCGCAGGCCGTGGCGGACGACGACACGTCTGCCCGGCGCACCCTTGGCGCGCGCGGTGCGGATGTAGTCCTCACCCATGATCGAGAGCATCTGCGAGCGCAGCATCCGCACGTACAGTGCGGCGAACTGCAGGGCGAGGCAGCCAGCCGGCAGGATCATGTGCCACGCCCACGGCCACGGGTTGGCAAGCTCGAAGTCGGCGTAGCCGCCCAGCGGGAAGATCTCGAACCGTTTGCCGACGAGATCGATTGCGATGTCGGAGTTCGGCAGGTACGCGAGGAAGTAGAGGGCGAGCAGTCCGAAGTAGTAAACGGGTAGCGCCTGGCCCCAGAGGACGGCGACCATCGTGGAGCGGTCGAAGAAGGATCCCCGCCGAAGCGCCGACAGCACGCCGATCGGAATCGACAGCAGCAGCCAGACGAGTGCGGCGCAGACGGTGAGCGAGAACGTGGTGCCGAGCGCGCCGCGGATCACGGCGTCGACGCTCCGATAACGCACGAAGGTGGTGCCGAGCCGGCCCACATCGCAGTCCTCGGCGAAGGAGCCGTCCGGCCGCTTCTCGCACGCCCGCTCGCGGTCGCGCTCGCTCGGACCGACGACGATCCGCTTCAGGTACGTGCCGTACTGCTCGTACCACGGCCGGTTCAGGCCGAGGTACGCCTCCGTGAAGGCGATCCGCTCGGTCGTGCAGCGCGCGCCGCAGATCGTCGAGGCGGCGCTCAGACCTTTCTGCCCCTGCAGGACGGGCCCGAAGAGCAGAAATGTGACCATCGTGATCACGAGGAGCACGAGGACGCCCCAGAGCACGCGGCGGATGGTGTAGCGGATCATCGGATATGGAGCGGGAGCCGGGCGTCACGCCCGGCTCCCGCGGTCCTCATACGGTCAGGGCCGGCTCTACGGCTTGAAGTAGAGGAGGTCCATGTTGGTCAGCTTGACCGCGTTGTAGTAGAAACCGCCAAGGCGCTCCGACAGCAGGTGGAGCTCCTCGCCGTTCTTCCACACGCCCCACGGCGTCGACTCGGCCGCGTACGTCTGCGACAGCTCGACCCACTTGGCGTTGCGGTCGGCGCCGTACGGCAGCGCCTGGTACTCGGCGATCTTCGCGTCGAGCGCCGGGTCGTTGACGCAGGCGATGTTGGACGGGTTGCACTCCGGCTCGTGGTTCGCGAGCAGCGGCCCGAACGTACCGGAACCGTCCGGCCAGTCCGGCGCCCAGCCGGCCATCACGGCCTCCATGCCGTTCTTGACGTCGCCGGCGAACGAGTAGTAGCCCTGCCCGGGTTTCGGCTGCAGGGTCACCTCGAAGCCGGCCTGGTCGAGCTGCGCCTTGACGTTCGCGGCCACATCGGGTCCCGGCGGCGTCTCGTTGAACTGCAGGTCGATCTTGATCGGCGTCGGCACGCCCGACTCGGCGATCAGCGCCTTCGCCTTGTCGATGTCCGGCGTCGACGGGAACACCTCGGGCGCGTCATCGCCGGTGAGGGCGGCGCCGAGGATCTGCGACCACGCCGAGCCATCGCCGGAGATCTTCACCATCGACTCGCGGTCGATCGCGTAGTTGAACGCCTGGCGAACCTTGACGTTGTCGAACGGCGGGATCGCGTGCTTGAGCCCGATGTAGCGGACGAACGGGTCAGCGGGCGAGAAGAACCGCGGCGACAGCGCCGCGTCGCCCTCGATCGCCGTGCGCTCGGCCAGCGAGGTGACGGCGCCGCCGCCCCACATCATGTCGAGTTCGTTGTTCTTCAGCTTGAGCAGGATGTTCTCGACCGAGTCGCCGATCTCGAGATCGAAGCCGTCGAGGTTCCAGATCTTGCCCTTGTACTGGTCGAGGCCCATGATCGCGGCGTTCGCATCCCAGTTCGGGTTGCGCACCCACTGGACGAGGTTGTCGGTCACGTTGGACATCATGTACGGGCCGCTCGACGGCTCGGGCGCGTTCGTCCGCGTCGACGGGCCACCGGGCTTCTGCGGAGCGATGAAGCGCAGCGACATCAGGTAGTTGAAGTCGGGGTTGGCCTTGGTCAGCTTGAACATGACCTGATTCCCGGCGACGGTGATGCCGGAGATGTCGGTCGCCCGATCGGCGGCCGGCGTGCCGTCCTCGTTCGCCTTCGCGAACTCGTCAACACCCTCGATGATCGAGTAGTAGCCGGAGCCGAGCGCGCCGTCGTAGCCGATCGACGGGTTCAGGACCCGCTCCATGTAGGCCTTCACGTCGGACGCCTGCACGGGCGTGCCGTCGCTGTAGACGAGCCCGTCGCGGATCGTGAACGTGTACTCGAGGCCATCCGGTGAGACGGTCGGCAGATCCGCGGCGAGGCCGGGGATCAGCGAGGTCTCCTCGGGACCGGGCAGCGGGAAGAAGTCCAGCAGGGCGTTCATGGTGCTGTACTCCATCTGCCACTGGATGCCGTAGTAGGCCTGGCCGTCCCACTGGTCGAGCGGCTCGTTGATCGCCATCTTGAGAATGCCGCCCTGCGGCTTCTCCGAGTTGGGATCGTCGGACAGTGGAGCGGACGTATCCGTACCCTCCGTCGTACTCGCCACCGGCGTACCGGTGTCGGTCGGTGCTGGGGCCGCCGCCTCGTCACTGCCACAGGCAGCGGCGATCAGCGCGACCGAGAGCACCGTTGCTCCCAGAATCAGCGGTCGCTTCATTGGGGTCGTGCCTCCTTCCTCCAAGGGGACATGTCATCGTAACGGCTCACGCGCCCACCCCGCCCTTGGGGTCGAGGGCGTCGCGGAGTCCGTCACCGAGCAGGTTGAACGCGAGCACGGTCAGGAAGAGCAGCGTGCCCGGTAGGAACATCAGACGCGGCTCGAGGCGGTAGAGCCCGCCCTGGGTCGCGAAGTTGATCATCTGGCCCCAGCTCGGCGTCTCGATGGTGAGACCGAAGCCGAGGAAGGAGATCGCCGCCTCGAACGAGATCGCGACCGCCACCGACAGGGTGCCGTAGACGATCGCCGGTGGCACGAGGTGGGGCAGCAGGTGGACGCGCATGATCCGCCAGTTCGAGGCGCCGAGACTGCGCGCGGCCTCGACGAACTCGCGCTCGCGCAGGGCGAGGATCTCCGAGCGGAAGATCCGGGCCGGGTAGAACCACGAGAAGAAGACGATGATGCCGATCACCAACCACAGGTGGCCGCGGCCGAAGACCACCGTCAGCGCGATCGCGAAGAGGAGGAACGGGAAGGCGGCGAGGATCTCGATCACGCGCGAGATACCCGTGTCGACCCAGCCGCCGTAGAAGCCGGCGACGAGGCCCAGTACGAGCGAGATGGCAAGGACGAGGATCGTCGAGACGATGCCGATGAACAGCGAGATGCGGGCGCCGTAGGCGAGCCAGACGAGCATGTCGTGCCCGTTCAGGTCGACGGCGCCGAGCAGGTAGTCGTTGACGCCGATGCCCACCGGGCGTCCCTGGTCGTCGATCCCGGCGGCGACGTTGATGTACTGGACCGGGTGGTCGGTGAGGCGGGCGATCAGCGGGGCCGCCAGCGCGAAGGCGATCAGCAGGACGATGAACCCGGCGCCGGCGAGCGCGACCCGATCGCGCCGCAGCCGGGCGCCGGCGATCTGCATCGGCGTGCGGGCGGCGACACCTCCACCGGCCGGGCCCACGCCGGTCGCAACGGACTCTGCATGCTGTGCCGCGCTCAAGCTCCGTGGTCCTCCAACCCCTCGCCGCAAGAGGATACTCCTCCGACGAGCCCGCCGCAGTATGCATGACCACCATGCGGCATGCAACCCCGACCCAGGGGCTACTGCAGCGCGTCGGCGCCGGCCACGACCTCGAGGATCTCCTGCGTGATCTCGGCCTGGCGGGCGCGGTTCATCGCCAGGGTGAGCCCGTCGATGATGCCGGACGCGTTGTCCGACGCGGAGCGCATCGCGCTCATGCGCGCGCCGTGCTCGGAGGCGGCCGATTCCAGCAGCGCCCGGAACACGGCCGTCTCGACCGCCGTCGGCAGCAGCGTCGCCAGCATCTCGTCCGCCTCCGGCTCGAACAGCAGCAGGCCCTCCAGCGCGATCTCGCGCGGTGACTTCTCCCGGATCTCGGGCGCCGCCAGCGGCAGCAGCACGTCGGCCGTGATGTGCTGGGAGAGCGCCGAGCGGAAGGCGTTGTAGACCATCACGACGCGGTCGACCTCGCCGCTGCCGAACAGCTCGACCACCCGATACGCGATCGCCTCGGCGTCGGCGTACGTCGGCCGGTCGGTGAAGCCGGTCCAGGCCTGCTCGACGGTCAGGCCGCGGAAGCGCAGGGTGCCTGCGCCCTTGCGGCCGACGACGAGCCAGCGGACCTCCAGACCGGCCGCCTGCGCGCTGCGCGCCTCGTCGAGCGCGCGCCTGATCGCCGAGGCGTTGAAGCCGCCGGCGAGGCCACGGTCGCCTGTCAGGAGCAGGATGGCGACCGCCTTCGGCTCGGGACGCTGGTCGAGCAGCGGTTGTCCCTGCAGGCGCGTGCGGCCGGCCGCCTCGCCGATCAGCTCCGCCATCGCGTCGGCGAACGGCCGCAGCGCCTCGATCCGCAGCTGCGCCCGGCGGAGCTTCGCCCCGGACACCAGCTCCATCGCCTTCGTCACCTTGCGCGTGTTGCGGACGGAGCGGATCCGCCGCTTGATGTCCTGCTGGGACGCCAAGGTTCAGCCTGGATCCGTTGTTGGACGTCGCGCAGCGCGCCCGCCAGAGCCGTCAGGGCGGAAGCGCTGATGCCGAGAGCAAGGGCAGCGCCCTTGCCGAGGCATCGGCGCACCGAAGCGCACCGGCAGGGCGCAGGCCCACGGAGCGCAGCGACCGGGCCGGAGCCCTGCCGGGTAGCGGCCTGGCGACTCCTGGCGGGATGCGATGCCGACCGGACAGCGACGGATCAAGGCTGCGAGACCTCGACCTGGAAGCCCTGCTTGTACTCGGTGACGGCGGTCGTGAGCGCCGCGATCGTCTCGTCCGACAGGTCGCCGCTGGAGCGGATCGCCTCGAGGATCGTCCGCTCGGCACGCAGGTGCGTACGGAAGCCCTCGTTGAAGCGCGGCGCGGCCTCGGCCGGCAGGTCGTCGAGGAAGCCGTTACCGGCGGACCAGATGATGGCGACCTCCTCCTCCATCGGCCACGGGTCGTACTGGCCCTGGTTGAGGGTCTGCACCAGCCGACGGCCGCGGTTGATCTGCTGCTGCGTGGCGGCGTCGAGTTCGGAGCCGAACTGCGCGAACGCCTCCAACTCGCGGAACTGCGCGAGGTCGAGCTTCATCCGGCCGGCGACCTTCTTCATCGCCTTCGTCTGCGCGTTGGAGCCGACGCGTGAGACGGAGATGCCGACGTTGATGGCGGGGCGGACGCCCTGGAAGAACAGTGACGACTCGAGGAAGATCTGGCCGTCGGTGATCGAGATGACGTTCGTCGGGATGTAGGCGGAGACGTCGCCGGCCTGCGTCTCGATGATCGGCAGCGCGGTGATGGAGCCGCCGCCGTACTCCTTGGTGACCTTGGCAGCACGCTCGAGCAGGCGGCTGTGCAGATAGAAGACGTCGCCGGGGTAGGCCTCGCGGCCGGGAGGGCGGCGGAGCAGCAGCGAGACCTGGCGGTAGGCCCACGCGTGCTTCGAGAGGTCGTCGTAGACGATGAGGACGTCCTTGCCCTCCTCCATCCACTCCTCTGCCATCGCGCAGCCGGCGAAGGGCGCCAGGTACTGCAGTGCGGCGGAGTCGGACGCCGAAGCGGACACGATGACGGTGTGCACGAGCGCGCCGTTGACTTCGAGCGTGCCCATGATCTGCGCCATCTTCGCGGCCTTCTGGCCGATGCCGACGTAGATGCAGAGGAGGTCTCCGCCCTTCTGGTTGATGATCGCATCGATGGCGATCGCCGTCTTGCCGGTGCCGCGGTCGCCGAGGATCAAC
>VFJZ01000045.1 GCA_009885805.1 Actinomycetota bacterium | reverse complement strand
CGCCGGTCGCGAACGCGTACGCCGAGCGGTTCGTCCAGACGGTGCGCCGCGAATGCCTCGACTGGCTCCTGATCGGCGGTGAACGGCACCTGCGCCGCGCCCTCGTCGACTACCTCGACCACTACCACGCCGAGCGCCCGCACCGCGGCCTCGGTCTGCGTCCACCCGACCCGCCCGACCGGCCGAGCGCCGGCCCGATCGAACGCCGCGACCGACTCGGCGGACTCGTCCACGAGTACCACCGAACCGCTGCCTGACCAGAATCCGAGGTATTGGCAGCCGGTGGCCCCGGATGGGGCGTCCACGCAAGTACCCGCCGGAGCTGCTGGAGGCCCGGCTCCCGGGCGGTGATCGAGTCGGGCTGGCCGCTCACTTCTTCCACCCCTGATCTCGCGACGACCGCGAGACAAGTCGGGAAGCTCGGCACTTAAGCTGATCGCCTGGTCGCTCGGCATCGTGCCCGCCAGCCCACGGTCGACCACGCCGGCGCCATCGCGGCGCTCCAGTCCGCCGCCGGCCTCAACCCGACCCCGGTCATCGTCCAAGCCGCTACCCGGGTTGACCGCAACGCCGGACCTTCTGTGGTCGGACGCGCCAACCCCTTCTGCATCACGAAAGTTGCGCGTCCGCCTGAACCGCCAGGGGCCGGAGCGGAGCCGCACCGGCGAGCACACCATCAGCATTGTGCGGCGCCTCGCCGAGCACCACCCTGACCGCCAGATCGCCGCGATCCTGAACAAGCAGCGACGCACCACCGGCACCGGCCTGCCGTTCACCGAGGCCCGCGTGAAGGGCGTCCGCCAGCGCGCCGCGATCACCGCAGCCGCACCGGCCGACCCGGCCGCCGGCGTCTACACCATCGACCAAGCCGCCAGCCAGCTCGGCGTCTCCACCGCAACCATCCGCCGCTGGCTCAACGAGGGCCTGCTGCCGGGCGAACAGACGACCCCGCACGCCCCCTGGCGGGTGCGACTGACCGACACCATCCGCAGCCGCTTCGTGCCCGACATTCCCGACGGCTACCTTACGCTCGGCGAGGCGGCGAAACGCCTCGGCGTCGCCCGCCAGACCGTCTTGCATCAAGTCCAACGCGGCGACCGTCACGCCATCCACGTCACCCAAGGCCGCCGCAAAGGGCTCAGAATCAGCGTCGCCGACAACGACCGTGGACTGTTTGCACAACCCTGAAGTCGAAGGAGCAGTATGAACCACAACCGGGGGAACAGCTCCACGCCGATCGGCACTGGCCCCGCCGGGCCCGCCGATGCCTAACATCGGCGGCATGGAATCCGATGAGACTCCCGACCTCCCGGGCCGCGCCTGGGCGCGCGGCCACGCCGAGACGATCCTCGCGGCCGGCACCACCGACCCGATCCTCGTCGAGGGCAAGCCCGTCGTCCTCGTCACCATCCGCCACGCGCGCACCGGCCGCCCGGGGTACGTGCCGCTGATGAGGGTCGAGCACGACGGCACCTACTGCCTCGTCGCGTCGTACGCCGGTGCGCCCGAGCACCCCGTCTGGTACCACGGGATCGTCGCGCATCCCGACATCACGATCCAGGACGGGACGCAGGTCGGGGCCTACGTCGCGCGCCAGGTGGAGGGCGACGAGCGCGCCCTCTGGTGGGAGCGCGCGGTGGCGGCGTACCCGTCGTTCGCCGACTACAAGGAGCGGACGACGCGGGAGATCCCCGTCCTGGTCTGCGAGCCGGCCTGACCGGCCTGGTCAGCCGGGCTCGCCGCGGAGCAGCGCCGCGGCGCTGCTCGGCGACCATGATCGTCGGCGCGTTGAGGTTGCCGGAGATCATGCGCGGGAACACCGACGCGTCGACGACGCGCAGCCCGTCGTGAGCCAGGCGAAGGCGCGATAGTCGCCGATGATCTCGGCGATCGGATCGGACGATGCCATGCGGCGATCCTACGCGATGCAGCGCCGGAACGACTCGAGGTGGGCGGAAGCCGTCGCCGACTCACGCGCGTGGGATGGCCGCGAGCGTCTGCGCCGCGGCCGCGGTGAGCTGCTGCCAGCCGGCGCGGCTGGCGCCGGTCGGCCGGGCGTCGTCGAGGATCCGTCGGATCGCGGCCGCGCCGGCGACGGTCCCGTCGCCGTCGATGACGAGCGCCTGGTCGTGGCAGCGGATGAGCTCGAGGGCGGTCGCGAGCTGATCGATGGTGAGACCGAGGGCCGCGAGGTCGTCGCGGTCGTATGCGCAGACGTCGACGGCGGGGACGCTGCCGAGGTGCTCCTGCCAGATGCGCTGGACGTGCTGGTGCCAACTCGCCTCGAGTGCGATCTCCGCCGTCGCGTCCTGGAGGTAGCGCATCACGGCCGAGCAGTCTGCGATGAGGAGCCCGACGCGCTCGCCACGATGCGCCGTGGCGAGGGCTGCAACCTCGCGGTCAAGCGCGTCGACGAGCGCGTCAGGGTCGAGGTACGGGGTGGCGTACGGATATGCGCCGAACGCGAAGCGCCGGGTCGTCGCCCGCGCCGGGTCGTCGTCACCGGTGCGACGCGGGTCGGCGAGGTGCAGCCAGTGGTCGACGTCCGTGCCGAGGGCCGCGTCGAGTGTGGCGAGCAGGCCGCCGGGTGGGGGCACGGCGACGTAGACGAGGACATGGGCGCCGTGATCGGGCCTGACGGGGTCTCCGGCGCGGATCAGCGCCTCCAGTTCCAGATCAAGGGCAGCCGCGAGGCGTCGGACGATCGCGAGGCTCGGCGCGGGCGGGCGGCGCGTGCTGGGGCTGTTCCCGGTCTCCAGTGCCGTCACGTAGGCCGGGGAGATGTCGGCCCGCACCGCGAGCGCGCGAACGGAGAGTCCGAGCTGAAGCCGGCGATCGCGGATCTCGGCTCCGAGTGGGGAGGCGTGGCGGGAGTGCATGCGCTGTGCTGTGGAGTGATCGCGCTCGCCGAGTTGACGATCGCTTCTGGCGACCATTATAGTGGTCGATGTTCACGCAAGAGTTCAGCGGAATCGAAACGACAGGAAGGCCACCGTGTCCGAGCACGTCGCTCGTCGAGATGTCGTCTGCTCGCTGCCCGAGCCAGGCTGGAACTACGGCCACGGTCGATCGCCGTTCTATCGCTACACCCTCGCCGACGGCGCCGCGTACTGCGTCTACAACCGCCGCATAATGCCCGTCTCGATGACGACGTCGACGCGCGAGGAGGGCTACTGGGCGCTGCGCCGCGACGTCACCCGGCTCGACACCGGCGAGCTGCCGACCGCGATCACGGGCGCCGACGCCGGCCGGCTGCTCGACCGCATCTTCACCCGCAAGGTCTCGACGCTGAAGCCGGGTCGCTGCGCCTACGGCGTTGCCTGCTGGCCGGACGGCGGCGTGCTCGTCGACGGTGTCGTCGTGCGCCTGGCGGAGGACTGCTTCTGGTACGTGCAGGCCGACGGCGACTTCGTCGGCTGGCTGAAGGCGCACGCGCTCGGGATGGACGTCGCGATCTCCGACCCGCGCTCGTACGTCCACCAGATCCAGGGCCCGAAGGCGCTCGACCTGCTCGCCGCCGTCGTCGACGGCGGTGCGCCCGAGAACCTCCGCTACTTCGACGCGCGCGAGGTCTCGATCGGCGGGCAGCCGGTGCTCATCACCCGCACCGGCTGGACGGGCGAGGTCGGCTTCGAGGTCTACACCCGGCCGGGTCTCGACACAGACGCGCTGTGGGACCGGGTGACCGAGGCCGGGCGGGCGTTCGGGCTCGTGGACATCGGCCTCGATCCCATGGACACGCGGCGGATCGAGGCGGCGATCCTGAACAACCTGTCCGACATGGACGCCTCGATGACGCCGTTCGCGGCCGGACTCGGCGACTTTGTCGACCTCGAACGGGACGATGACTTCTTCGGCAAAGAGGCGCTGCGGTCGGCCGATCGGCGGACGCGCATCTACGGCATCCGCTGCGACTCCGGCGAGCCGCTGATCGGCGCACCCGTCTACCGGGACGGCGCCGAGATCGGCATCGTCACCGCGGCCGCCTGGAGCCCGTACCTCGCGTGCGGCATCGGCTTCGTGCGGCTCGGCACCGCCGATCACGTCGACCCGCGTGCCGCCACCGTCATCGGCTTCGACCTCGCCGAGCACCCCTGCGCGATCATCGACCTGCCCTTCTACGACGCCGAGAAGCGGATCCCGCGCGGCCTCGAGGCGCCCGCCGTCTAACTGGATCACGGCGGCGGGCCGCGCCCGCGCTACGCTCTCGCCGATGGTTGCAGTGGTGTCGGTCCTCGGGGTGAACTGCTCGCCGACGAGCGGCGGCAAGACGCGGGCGGCGATCGAGGCGGTGCTCGCGGGCGCCGCGGCGACCGGCGCCGGGACGCGGCTCGTGGAGCTCGCCGACGGCGACGACCTCGCGTCCGTCGTCGCGCTGCTCGAGGAGAGCTCGGCGTTCGTGTTCGGCTCGCCGATGTACCGTGCGACGTTCGCGGCGCCGTTCAAGACGCTGATGGACGCGGTGCCGCGCGGCATGCACGGCGAGCGGTCGGCGCCGCTCGCCGGGCGGGCGGCGGTCACCGTCGCGACCGCCGCGAGCGACCACCACTTCCTCGGCCCGGCCGGGATGCGCGACGTGCTGGTCGACTTCTTCGCCTGCCACGTCGTCTCGCCGGGCCTCTACGTGCCGGCGTACGGGTTCGGCGAGGGCGGCGTGCTCGCCGAGCCGTTCGCCGGTCGCGCCGACGTGCTCGGCCGGGCGCTGGCCGAGCTCGCCGGGGCGATCGCGGGCTCGACTGCGCTCGGTGCGGTCACGCCGAACGTGTAGGCGCGCGGCTCGGGCTCAGAATGACAGGAGCTTGTCGCGCAGCGTGCCGGGCGGGTAGGAGGTCTGCATCGCGCCCCGTCGCTGCAGGGCCGGGGCGAGGCGCTCCGTCACGTTCGTGATGAACGCGTCGTCGCCGACGTCGTTCGCCAGCAGCATCACGCCGTCGCCGCCGATGTCCCCCATCACCTCGATCAGCTCGTCGGCGATCGCCTCCGGCGTGCCGATCGGCTGCCACTGGCCGCCGACGCCGACCGTCGAGATCACCTCGCGGAAGGTCATGCCCTTCGCGCCCAACAGCCTCATGCCGTCGTAGACCGAGGTGTGGCCGCCCGGCTCGAGATCCATCGGGAACGGGCCGTCCGGGTCGAACTGCGACAGGTCGAGGTCGAGCTCCGACCCGTTCTGGACGAGGAGCGCCTCGAACTTCGCGTCGGAGGTGAGGTCGCTGATCGTCGCGCCCGGGCGATCCGAGAAGTGGACGGCGACGAGGAACATCACACGGACGTCGTCGGGGTTTCGGCCGTGGCCCTTCACGCGCTGCCTGACGTCGTCGCGGAAGGCCTTCATCTCCTCCGGGCCGCCGTAGGCACCGGCGAGGATCAGGTCGGCGTACTTCGACGCGAAGTCGCGGCCGCGGTCGGACCCGCCCGCCTGCGCGATCAACGGGCGGCCCTGCGGTGAGCGGGGCGAGTTGAGCGGGCCGCGCACCCGGAAGTGCTCGCCGACGTGATCGAGCGCGTGCACCTTGCTCGCGTCGACGTAGGTGTTCGTCTCGACGTCCTGCAACAGCGCGCCCTCCTCCCACCCGTCCCAGAGGCCGTTCACGGCATCGAGGAACTCGGCCGCCTTGCCGTAGCGGTCGGCGTGCGGCGGGATCGCGTCCAGGCCGAAGTTCTGCGCCGACGTCTTCTCGCTGGTCGTGACGACGTTGAAACCGACGCGGCCGCCGCTGAGGCCGTCGACGGTCGAGAACAGCCGGGCGACGTGCCAGGGCGGGTAGAAGGTCGTCGAGCAGGTCGCGATCAGCCCGAGCCCCGTCGTCGCGTGGGCGAGGAGCGGCAGCAGCGGGATCGGGTCGCTCTTCGGTGCGTAGATCGCGTACTTGAGGTCGAGGTCGCGGCTGCCGCCGACCGCCTCGGACACCGACAGCGTGTCTTCGAAGAAGAGGAAGTCGAGGCACGCGGCATCGAGGCGGCGGGCGAGGTCGACGAAGTAGCGCCCGTTCGACCAGTCGCTGCCGTCCGTTCGCGAGTCCGTCGCCTGCCACGCGGGCGGGCCGAACTTCGTGAAATACCCGAGGTGGAACTTCCCAGCCGCCAACAGGACTCCCGTCGCATCGTCGCCGAATCGCAGGCGACCGTAGACGACCGGCGCAGCACCGTCAAGCGCAGCCGCGTGGCCATGTAGCGCCCGTCACCGCGGTGTTTCCGGCACGCTAACGTGTCGCGACGCGGACGGAAGGGAGCACGCATGACCGAGCGGACGGACGAGACCCGGATCGCTGCCGGAGCAGGGCGGGCGTATGCGACGATCGAGCTCGAGATCGACTATCCGCTGGCGACGATCACGCTCAACCGCCCCGAACGGCTGAACGCGATCTCGCAGCAGATGATGGGTGAGATCACCGACGCACTCGCGCGAATCAACGCCGACGAGGG
>VFJZ01000060.1 GCA_009885805.1 Actinomycetota bacterium | reverse complement strand
GGGAGCGATCGATGACGCCCGCGCGGCGGCCGCCGAGCTGATCGCGGCGCCTGGCGCCGGCGTCACGTTGGACGAGGCCCGCGCCCGGGCGGCGGGCCTGACGTTGCTGCTCGACGCGCCGCCCGATCCGGCCGTTCTGTCCTCGCTCGCCGAGTATCAGGCGCGCGGCCGGCTGGCTGCCGCCCCACCGTACGCCGCCGCCCTCGGGGCCCTGGAACGAGCCGCCCGCGACGCCACGTTCGAGGCGATGCGGCCGCTGCTCGACGAGTTGCTGGAGGCTGTGGCGGCGGAGTACGCGGGCCGGAAGCGAGCCGGCTCGCTGCTCGACTTCGACGATCTGCAGTTGGAGGCACGGCGTCTGCTGGAGTGTCGTGACGACGTCCGTGCCGAGGTCCGCGCACGCTTCGCCGAGGTGATGGTCGACGAGTTCCAGGATACGAACGAACTGCAGTGCGCGATCATCGACGCCGTCGCCGCCCCGGACGCCGCGCTGTTCTTCGTCGGCGACGAGTTCCAGTCGATCTACCGCTTCCGGCACGCCGACGTCGCCGTCTTCCGGCGCCGGCGAGCGGAGATCGATGCGGCCGGTGGCGACGGGGCCATCTCGCTGCGGACGAACTACCGGTCGCGCCCGGAGGTGCTGGCCGTCGTCAACCACCTGTTCGGCGAGGCCTTCGGTCCGACGTACGAGCCGCTCACCGCCGGTTCGGCACTGCCCGATCTGGCGGCGGGGGAGCCGGCCGTGGAGTTCCTCGTCACCGATGCCGACGGGTCACCCACCGCGCACGACGCCCGCCTGCTCGAGGCACGGACGCTCGCCGAGCGGATCCGGACACTGGTCGACGGCGGCGCGTGCTCGGCGGGCGACGTCGTCCTGCTCTTCTCGGCCGCGACCGACGCGGACGTGTACGAGTCGGCCGTGCAGGCCGTCGGTCTCGACACCGTCTCCGCGGCCGGTCGGCGGTACTTCGACGCGCAACCCGTGCGGGACGTGATCGCCTACCTGCGCCTCCTGCGCAACCGCTACGACGACGTGGCACTGCTCGGCGTGCTGGCGTCGCCGCTCGTCGGGGTCAGCAACGACACGCTGTCGCGCCTGCGCCAGGCAGCCCCGCGGCGGGCGCTGTTCGCCGCCGTCGAGCACGGGTTGCCCGGGGGCCTCGCGACCGACGACGCGCGTCTCCTCGCCGCCTTCCGCCAGCGCTTCGATCGTCTCGTCGAGGCGCTCGGCCGCACCGGGCTCGCGGCGCTCGTCGAGCGCGTCGTCGACGACCACGACTACGACCTGGCGCTACTCGCGAACCGCGACGGCACGCGCCGGCTCGCCAACGTCCGCAAACTCGCCCGTCTCGCCCGCGAGTTCGAGGCCCTGCGCGGACCGGACATCGAGGGATTCCTGTCCACGGTCGAGGTGCGGCGCCTCGCCGACGACCGGGAACCGGAGGCGCTCGTCGCGGAGGAGGACGCCGATGCCGTGCGCCTGCTGACGGTACACGCCGCCAAGGGTCTGGAGTTCCCCGTCGTCGTCGTCGCCGATGCGGGGCGCAGCGGTGGCGGTGGCCGTCAGGAACCGATCGTCGCGCTGCCCGACGGGCGCGTCGGCGTGAAGGTCCCGGACGCGGGCGGCGAGATGCGCGAGACGTCGGCCTTCAGCGAGGCACGCGGAATCGACCGGAGCGCAGCGGACGAGGAGCGGCGACGCGTCTCGTACGTCGCGTTGACCCGGGCGGTCGACCGGCTGATCGTGTCCGGCGTCGTCCGTGCCGGCGAACAGCAGGACACGCCGATCGCCTGGATGCTGCGTCGTCTCGGCGTCTCCATGGAGCCCGGCGAGCACGCCGTGGACGTGCCGGGCGGGTCGGTGTCGGTGCGGATCTCGGGGCCACCGGACGATCCGCCGCCGCTCGAGCCCGAACCAGAGTCTCAAGCTAATGTTGAGGGTGAAGGACAGCTCGCGTTGTTCACCGCGCTGGGTGAGGTCGCGCCCCTGCCGACGTTCGAAGCCGTTGACGTCCCGGCTCCGCTCGCAGCGCTGCCGCAGGCGCCCGCCGAGCGGCCCGGGCGCCTGTCGTTCTCCGCGCTGCACCTGCACGAGCGCTGCCCGTTCCGGTTCCACGCCGAGCGCGTGCTCGGCTTCAGTGCGCGGGAGCGCGCGGGCACTCGCGGGGCTGCGGGACTGGACGGGGCCGAACTGGGAACCGTCGTCCACGACACGCTCGAGCACCCGGGCCGCGACGTCGCCGTCGCGCTCGCCCGCTTCCCGCACGCGACGATCGAGAACGCCGCCCGCGCCGGCGATCTCGTCACCGCCTGGGAGTTCTCAGCGCTGGCCGGGCGTGTCGCGGCCGCCACGAAGGTCCGGCGCGAGGTTCCGTTTCTGCTCGACGGCGGCGACGCTGGCATCGCCGGACGACTCGATCTCGTCGCGCTGGAGGGTGCGACGGCCGTCGTCGTGGACTACAAGACGAACCGCGTCGAGTCGACGACGCCGGCGGCGATCCGCGACGAGTCCTACGCCCTTCAGGAGGCCGTCTATGCGCTCGCGCTGCTGGAGCACGGGCACGAGACCGTCGAGGTGCACTTCGCGTTCCTCGACGCTGACGAGGCGGTCATGCGGAGCTTCGGCCGGAGCGAGCTCGACGAGCTCCGTGGCACCGTGCAGGCGGCGGTGACGGCCGCCGTGAGCGGCCCCTTCCCACCCCGTCCGGGCGCGGTCTGCGGTGACTGTCCCGTCCTCGGCCTGCTCTGCGCCGGCCCCGATCTCGACGCCCTCCATGGCGCGCCTGACACCGGCTAGCCCGGCGGCGAGCCGCGCCCGGGCGGTCGTGCGGCGGCTGACGGCGGCGTATCCCGACGCCGTCATCTCGCTCCGGTACGGCGCGCCGTGGGAGCTGCTCGTCTCCGTGATCCTCTCGGCGCAGTGCACCGACGCGCGCGTCAACGAGGTCACGCCGAGGCTGTTCGCGCGCTTCCCCACGCCGGAGGCGGTCCTCGGCGGCACGCAGGCTGAGCTCGAGGAACTCGTCCGGCCGACGGGCTTCTACCGCAACAAGGCCCGCTCGATCCGCGGCGCCGCCGAGCACCTGCTGGAGCATCACGACGGGCAGGTGCCGCGCACGACCCGCGAGCTGACGCGGGTGCCGGGTGCCGGCCGCAAGACGGCGGCCGTGGTGCTCGGCGAGGCGTTCGGGATCGCGGAGGGGATCGCCGTCGACACGCACTGCGGCCGGCTCTCGCGACGGCTCGGCCTGACCGCCGAGACCGATCCTGTGCGAGCGGAGCGCGACCTGATGGTCGTCGTGGCGCAGCGGCACTGGATCGCCTGGACGCACCTGCTGATCGCCCACGGCCGCGCCGTCTGCCGCTCGCGCGTCCCCCGGTGCAACTCGTGCGTCCTGCTTGACATCTGCCCCGAGGGTCGCGCGCGAACCGCAGTCAAACGGCACTGACCGCGCGCCTCGCGCGGGGCGGCCGGACGGCACCATGACGGCATGGATCGCCTCGACCTCGAGCTGTACGCCGACCGCCTCGCCCGTCACGCCGATCGGCTCGCCGATGATGTCGCTGCGGCCCGGTTGCGGCTGTCATTCGCCGAGATCGAACATCAGGCGCGCCTCGTTCTCGGCGCCACCGACACGGCGACGCTCGAGGCGATCGGTGTGATGGCCGAACCGCCAGGCAGGGAATCTGGCGCCGATATGGTCACTCGGCGCCGGCATCAACTGGAGGCCGTCGGGCGCTTCCAGTGCTACATCGAGGAGCGGCTCGTCGCCATGCGCGGCGGCGTCGCGGATCCAATGCCACTAGGCAACTAGTGGATCGCGCCAGCGCAGCCCGGGGTAGCGAGCGAAGTCACGATCGCACGACTGCAACTCGAGACCCCACTCGATGGCGAGCGCCGCGAGGTGCGCATCGGGCACGTGGTTTCCCGAGGCGCGGCCGCTCCCGAGCAGATCGCTGAGGATGGAGGCGTGGCGTTCCGTCGGCCGCGGCACGGCGACGTTCGGGCGCGTCAGCCAGCCTTGGACGACCCTCCAGGCGTCCTCGACCGCGACCGGCTGCGTCAGCGTGCGCGGGTGGGTCGAGATGCGGACGAAGGCGATGATCGTCGGCCACGGGATGCCCACGTGGGGCCGTTCCTCCATCGCCTGCCGCCACCACGCGCGGGCCGCTTCGTGTTCTCGATAGAGCCGGTGGTGCGCGTACAGTAGGACGTTGGCGTCGAGGAGTATCGACCCCGCGTCAGGCATTGCCATCGAGTCCGTCGAGCGCCGCGGCGACATCGGTGACGTCGATGAGCGGCTCACCGCTGTCCAGGACCGGCGGGTCGTACGGCTCGGGGGCCGGCCGGGTCGAATGCAGCGCCGACCGGACGAGGTCGTTGACCACGCGTGACAACGAGCGCCCTTCGCTGCGTGCCCGATCAGTCAATCGTGCGGCGACGTCGTCATCGAGGTTGAGCGTCGTCCGCATCACGACTCATCATACGGTATGCACGAAGCGGCGCATCACGCACGTCGTCAGGCCGGGCGCGACGCGAGCGCGACGAGCAGACCGCCGTCATCGTCGAGCGCCGGGAACACGTCGACGACGACGCGTTTGTCGAGCCCCGCGGCGTGGCGCAGCATCGCCGCGCGGCCGAGTTGGCGGACACCCCACTCGCGCGCCGTCTCCATCGGGTCGCCGTTGTCGAAGCTGTGCAGCCCCAGTGCCTCGACGACGGGGCGACCGATCAGGTCGAGCTCGCGGTAGCCGGTCAGGTCGAACACACCGCGGCCGGCGGCGATCACCCGGCCGGCGGCGTCGCAGGCGACCATGCCGGCATCGGCGTGCGGGAAGTAGTCGTCGAGCATCTGGAACAGGAAGCCGAAGCCGCAGCGTCGGCAGCCGACCTGCTGGTGCGACAGTCCGTCGATGCCGTCGGCGTCGATCGAGCGGTCCTGACAGTTCGGGCAGATGAAGTACGCCACGTCGCTCGTCGGCACGGTAGCGACGGCGGCGGCGGGTCACGCCAGAGAGGTCGCGGCGGCGGCAGCCGCCTCTCGCGCGGCGGTCAGCCATCGTTCGGCGTCGAGCGCGGCGGCGCAGCCCGAGCCGGCGGCCGTTACGGCCTGGCGATAGACGTGGTCGGCGACATCGCCGGCGGCGAACACGCCGGGGACGTTCGTCGCGGTCGATCCCGGCTGCGGGATCAGGTACCCGTTCTCGTCCATCTCGAGGAGGCCGGTGAAGAGCGACGTCGTCGGGTCGTGGCCGATCGCCACGAACAGCCCGTCCGCGGCGATCTCGGTCACCTCGCCGGTGCCGGCGTCGCGGACCCGAACGGCTGCGAGCTTGCCGTCGCCGAGCACCTCGTCGACGACCGCGCCGAGCATCCACTCGATCTTGGGGTTCGCGCGCGCCCGGTCCTGCATCACCTTCGAGGCGCGCAGCTCGGTGCGGCGGTGCACGATCGTGACGCGGTCGGCGAACTTCGTCAGGAACGTCGCCTCCTCCATCGCCGAGTCGCCGCCACCGACCACGACGACGTGCGCGCCGCGGAAGAAGGCGGCGTCGCAGACGGCGCAGTAGGAGACGCCCTTGCCCTGCAGGCGGCGCTCCGACTCGAGCCCGATCTGCCGCGCAGTGGCGCCGGTCGCGACCACGACCGCGTGGGCGAGATGCTCCTGGTCGCCGACGAAGACCCGGTGGGGCCGCGCGATCGGATCGTCGGAGAACTCGACGCGCGTGACGTCGTCGGACACGAGGCGCGCGCCGAAGCGGGTCGCCTGGTTGCGGAAGTGCTCCATCAGTTCCGGGCCGAGGATCCCCTCCGGGAAGCCCGGATAGTTGTCGACGTCGGAGGTGATCATGAGCTGCCCGCCGTGCTCGAACCCCTCGAACACGAGCGGTTCGAGATTGCCGCGCGACGCGTAGAGGGCAGCGGTGTAGCCGGCCGGGCCGCCGCCGATGATGATGATCTCGTTCACGCTCATGGGTCTCTCCGCGGTCGCCACCCGTTACGCGGGCGGGGCGTCATTATCGGTCAACGACCGGCTGGGCTCGGGCGTTCCCTCGCCGGAGCGTTCCGCGTGGAACCACTCCTCGCACGCATCGCACCAGACGGCGCCGCTCGCGTCGCGACGGCCGAAGAACGACCCGACCGGGGTGCCGCAGAACGGGCAGAAGCGCGGTCGCTCCGCCGTCACGAGGCGAGGTCGGCCGCCACGAACAGTGCGGCGACCCCGAGCAGCAGGTTGACGCCCGAGAGCCACCGCGATGTCCGCCGCAGTCCGTCGGCCGTCGGGCCACCGCGCGCGATGCGGGCGCCGAGGATCGCGTGCACGACCGTGAGGACGATGATCAGTGCCAGCAGGCCCATCTTCTCCCGCACCTGCCGGGCATCCATCACGCCCAGGTGGTCGGCCTGGAGCATCCCCGTCACCAGCAGCACGAGCAGCGCGGGGCCGGCGATCGCGCCGAATCGTCGCCCGATGATGCCGATCACGGCCGACGCGTCGGGGACGCGCTCGCGGATCACGGGCACGGCGATGAACAGGGCGGCCTGTCCGCCGATCCAGACCGCGGCCGCGAGCAGGTGCAGGAAGCGAACGATCGTCCAGGTCACGCCCCGGAGGGTATGCCATCCTTCCGTGATGGACGATGGCTCCTTCGAGGTGTCCCTTGCCGGCTCGTTCGTTGCGAGCGAGCTTCGAGAAATCGCGGAACGCGTCACACGCGCGACGAGAATGCCCACGCTGCGATCGCTCAACGAGCGCGACGTGCTGCAGCCCTGCGTCGTCGAGGCGCTTCGAGCGGTCGTGTCGGCGCCGTTCGAGGTCGCGGCCCACGCTCGGCTCGACCTCGGAGATCTCTGGCCGCGCCTGGGTGCCGCCGACGTCGTACTGCGCCGCGACGGCGAGACGGTGCTGCTGGAGCTAAAGGCGTACGAGCTCGGCCCGTGCTGCTGGGACGTGTTCAAGTGCGCCGTTGCGATCCGGCAGGGTGTCGCCTCCGCGGCGTACCTTCTTGCGTGCGCGCCGGTAGCCGTGTGGAACGGCAAGGCGCCCGGGCCGGAGTTGTTCGACGACGGGCAATGGTCGGCGCGGGACATGTACGACCGGTACGGGAGTTGGTGGCGAAAGTGGCGTCAGGACAGCGGCATGCCGCCGGCGGTACCGGCCACCGGCGCGACCCAGCGCGTCGCGGCCGCGACGTTCGACCACGAGAGCGCGCCGTGGGAGCTCCGGCTCGCGCGCGTCATGGTCGACCCGGCCGGGAGCTGGCCCTTCCCGACAGCCTGCCAGGATCAGGCCGTGATCACGGGCGCAGGTCCGGCGCGACCGTCTCTGCCTTCCGCGCTCCGCAGTTCGTGGTGGCAGGACGTGCGGTTTCGCCTTGTTGAGCCGTAACGCGGATAGGCGGGTGCGGTCCGTGCGCGCAGACCGTTTCCGGTCGCGCGGTTCGGCGGTTCGGCTTGCGCCTGGCGGATCGCCTCCAGCACCGCACTGTCCGGGCGGTTGCTGATCGGTTCCGCGACCGCCCGTACGAGTAGACTTCCGCGAACACATGTTCGATGCGCGTCCCTATCTCGGCGACGGCTCCGCTCTGTCCTCCGCCCTGCCCGGCTTCCGGGTGCGGCCGGAGCAGGTGGCGTTGGCCGACGCCGTCGCGGTCTGCTTCTCGGGTGACGGCCACCTGATCGCGGAGGCGGGCACCGGCGTCGGCAAGAGTCTCGCCTACCTCGTGCCGGCGGCGTTCGCCGGGCGCACGGTCGTCGTCTCGACCTACACGAAGTCGCTCCAGGATCAGCTGCGGGCGAGCGACGTGCCGCTCGCACGGCTCGCGACGGGGGAGCCGATCGTCGCTGCGGTCGTGAAGGGCCGGGCGAACTATCTCTGTCGGGCCCAGATGGAGAGCGTGGAGTCGCGGATCGAGCTATGGGACGTCGACCACTGGTCGCGCCTGCGGCCGTGGACGCTCGAGACGCGAGGGGGCGACCGCGACGAGCTCGACCACGTCCCACCGCCGACGCTCTGGCGCGAGCTCGCCGTCGGGGCCGACCGTTGCCGCGGCCGCCGCTGCCTGCACCTGGAGCGGTGCTTCGCCGAACGGGCGCGCGCCGCCGCTGGCGAGGCCGATGTCGTCCTCGTCAACCACGCCCTCTACATGGCCGATCTCGGGCTGCGGGCGGCGAGCGACGGGGCGCTGGCGGTGCTGCCCGACCACGACCTCGTCGTCTTCGACGAGGCACACATGCTCGAGGACGTCGCGGCCGAGTGGCTCGGCGTCCGGCTCTCCAGCGCCACCCTGGCCCGCTACGCGCGCGATGTCGAGCGGGCGCTTCAGGGGTCGCAGCACGACGTCCCGGAGTCGCAGTTGCGTAGCCTCCAACTGCACGCGGAGCGGCTGTTCGGCGCGTTGCCCGGCGGGTCGCGGGTGCGGCTTCGCGAGCCGCATCTGCGCGCCCTGCCACGGGATGCGGCCGACGGCATGCGCGCCGCGCTCGCCGACGTCGCCTCGGCACTGCGCGGGAGCGGGGAGGAGGCCGAGGCGCTGGCCCGCTACGCCGATCGGCAGGCGTTCGCGATCGAGGCGGTCCTCGAGCCCGATCACGAGCAGACGGTCGTCTGGTCCGAGCGGCGAGACCAGGGGATGGTCGAGCTGCGGACGGCCCCGATCGACGTCGCTCCGCAGCTGCGCGAGCTGCTGTTCGACCGGGTCGAAGGCGCCGTGCTCGTCTCGGCGACGCTCGCGCTCGGCGACGGATTCGGGCACGTCCGTCGGCGGCTCGGGCTCGATTCGGCGCGCGAGTTGCGCCTCGGCACGCCGTTCGACGTCCTCGCCAACGTGCGCCTCTACATCCCGGACGAGGTGCCGCCGCCGGGCAGCCCCGAGGTGGCCGGCGAGATCGAGCGGCTCGTCCTCGCCGCCGACGGTCGGGCGCTGTGCCTGTTCACGTCCTACCGTCAGCTGGAGTCGGTGTACGACCTGCTGGCCGGGCGCCTGCCGTTCCGGCTGTTGCGTCAGGGTGAGGCGCCGCGCGAGCGGCTCCTGGAATGGTTCCGCGAGGACGTCTCCTCCGTGCTGCTCGCCACGGCGAGCTTCTGGCAGGGCGTCGACGTGCCCGGCGAGGCGCTGTCGCTGGTGGTGATCGACCGGCTGCCGTTCGCGCCGCCGGACGAGCCGCTGATCTCGGCGCGCAGCGAGGCCGCCGAGCGGAACGGCCGATCGGGCTTCGAGCTCGTACAGCTGCCGCGGGCGGCGCTGCTGCTGAAGCAGGGCTTCGGGCGCCTGCTGCGCAGCGAGACCGACCGCGGCGTGGTCGCGATTCTCGACCGGCGGCTGGTGGAGAAGTCGTACGGTCGGTTCCTGCGCGCCGCGCTGCCCGACGTGGAGCGCCTGACGACGCCGGACGAGGTGCGGGCGTTTCTCGGCGTCGAGGTTCCGGGTGAGCCGCTACGCTGAATGCGATGGCTGATTCTTCCAAGACGCCGCCGGAGGGACGCGGGCGGCAGGGTTACAGCGTCTCTGGTTCTGGCGGTGGCCGTTCGTGGCCGATGATCGGTGGCGTCGCGTTCGCCGCTGTCGCGCTGGTCGCGATCGTGATTGGCTTCGTGTCGATTGCCGACTTCGGTGGTGGCGGCGGTGGCGGCGGCGGTGGGAACTTCGACGAGGGCGTCAAGGCCGGTGTCTGCGAGGTGAAGGACCTCCCGGAGGACAAGGGCGGCGATCACATCGCCGACACCGACCCCGACCCCGCCTGGGACTCCGACCCGCCGACGCACGGGCCGCATGACGGGATCTGGGCGATCTGGGGCGCGTACGACCAGGAGATCCAGCAGCGCAAGCTCGTGCACAACCTGGAGCACGCGGGCCTCGTTGTTCAGTACGGCCCGAACGTCCCGCCGGGTGAGGTCGAGAAGCTGCGCGCTGCCGTCCTGCAGGACACCGAGTGGACCGTCCTGGCGCCGTACGCGAAGCTCGATGACAGGATCTCGTACGCGGTCTGGGCGAAGCTCGCGACCTGCAAGAACTTCGACCAGGCGGTGCTCGATCGTTACCGGAGCTTCCGGAACAAGCCGGGTGGCTCGGCGGAGTCGGACGCGGCACCGGATGGCCGCGACTGGTCGCAGGAGCAGCGGCAGCCGGGCTGGTAGGAACGTTGGGGCCAGGCGCGTCGCCGGCCTGGCCCCTTTGTTCCGTTAGTAGCGGTAGTGCTCGGGCTTGTACGGCCCGTCGACCGGCACGCCGAGGTAGGCGGCCTGCGACTCGTCGAGCCGCGTCAGCTTGACGCCGAGGTGGTCGAGGTGCAGGCGCGCGACCTCCTCGTCGAGGTGCTTCGGCAGCATGTAGACCTGCCGTTCGTACTCCTCCGCGCGCGCGTGAAGTTCGAGCTGGGCGAGCACCTGGTTGGTGAACGAGGCGCTCATCACGAACGAGGGGTGGCCGGTGGCGCAGCCAAGGTTGAGCAGGCGACCCTCAGCGAGGATCATCACGGAGTGGCCGTCGGCGAAGCGCCACTCGTCGTACTGCGGCTTGATCTCGATACGGGTGATGCCCGGCGTCTTCTTCAGGCCAGCCATGTCGATCTCGTTGTCGAAGTGGCCGATGTTGCCGACGATCGCCTTGTCCTTCATCCGCGCCATGTGATCGGCGGTGATGATGTTGAAGTTGCCGGTCGTCGTGATGAAGATGTCCGCCGTCGAGACGACGTCCTCGAGGGTGGTGACCTCGTAGCCCTCCATCGCGGCCTGCAGGGCGCAGATCGGGTCGATCTCGGTGACGATGACGCGGCAGCCCTGCCCGCGCAGGGCCTGGGCGCAGCCCTTGCCGACCTCGCCGAAGCCGGCGACGACGGCGACCTTGCCGCCGAGCATGACGTCGGTGGCGCGGCAGAGCCCGTCGGTCAGCGAGTGTCGGCAACCGTAGATGTTGTCGAACTTCGACTTCGTGACGGAGTCGTTGACGTTGATCGCCGGGAACAGCAGCGTGCCGAGTTCGGCCATCTGATAGAGGCGGTGGACGCCGGTCGTCGTCTCCTCGGAGACGCCGCGCATGTCGGCGCCGAGGCGCACGTAGCGGTCGTTGTCGGTCTCGAGTTCGCGGCGCAGCAGCGCCAGGATCTCGCCGTACTCCTCGGAGTCATTCTCGGCGTCGAATGCCGGCACGCCCGAGCTGGCGAAGTCGCGGCCCTTGTGGAGCAGCATCGTGGCGTCGCCGCCGTCGTCGACGATCAGGGTCGGGCCCTGGCCGGACGGCCAGGCGAGCGCGTCGGAGGTGCACCACCAGTACTCGGCCAGCGTCTCGCCCTTCCAGGCGAAGACGGGGATCCCGCGCGGCTCGGCGACGGTGCCGCCCGTCTCCGGGCGACCGACGGCGACGGCGGCAGCAGCGTGATCCTGCGTCGAGAAGATGTTGCACGACACCCAGCGCACGTCGGCGCCGAGCAGGTGCAGCGTCTCGATCAGCACGGCCGTCTGCACCGTCATGTGCAGCGAGCCCATGATGCGGGCGCCGGCGAGCGGGCGCTTGCTGGCGTGGCGCTCGCGCAGCGTCATCAGGCCGGGCATCTCCTGCTCGGCGAGGCGGATCTCGTTGCGGCCGAACTCGGCCAGGTCGAGATCGGCGACGCGGTAGGGCAGCCGGCCGGCCTTTGCGGCCTGCTCGAACGGATGGAGCGTCACGTCGACGGCCATCAGGTGGTACCTCCTCGGTGGGTGCGGGGTCGTGTTGCGGTTGCGACGAACAGTCCTGGGCCCTTGGCCCCGGCTTCGACGGTGAGCTCGTGCCAGCGTTCGGCGACGAGGCCGGCCTGGGTGAAGGCCGCTTCGAGCGTGGCACGGTCGAACCCGAGCCAGACGTGGCCCATTGTCCGCCGGTACTCGGTGTTTCCGTGCGGGAGCATGTCGGCGACGATCAGCCGACCGCCGGGGCGCAACGCACGCGCCGCCTCGGCGAGCGCGAGGGCCGGCTCCGTCACGTGGTGGAGGACGTGGACGAGGAACGCGGCGTCAAGCGCCGCGTCAGCGACCGGCAGCGCTTCGAGGCTGCCACGCAGCAGGCGCACGTTGTCGTAGCCGGCGAGGCGGCTGCGGGCGACGTCGAGCATCTCGGCGGAGCCGTCGACGGCGATCACCTCGGCCGCGAAGGGCGCCAGCGCAGCGGTGATCCGCCCCGACCCGCAGCCGAGGTCGCCGACGACTGCGGCCGGGTCGAGCAGCGCCGGCAGGATGCGCAGGTCGCTGGACGCACCGAACAGGTCAGTGCGCAGGTCGTCCCACTGCTCGGCGGCGGTCGAGAAGAAGCGGGCGGAGCCGATCCGGCGCCGGTCGAGCACCTGCTGTAGCCGCCGCCGATCGTGGCCGGCGGCGAGCGTCGCCGTGACGTCGGCGTGGACGAGCTCCCAGAGCCGGCGCGCCGGCTCGGCGAGCGACTCGACGGTCAGCGTGTAGTGCCGCGTCGCGCCGTCGCGCCGTGCGGCGACCCAACCGGCGTCGGACAGCGTCTTCAGGTGCCGCGAGACGGTCGACTGCGGCAGGGCGAGCGCCTCGCAGATCTCTGCGACGCTAAGCTCGATGCCATCGAGGACGGCGAGCAGGCGGCAGCGCGTCTCCTCTGCGAGGAGCGCGAGATCGTCGAGCAGGGCGGGCGCGGTGGCGGGAACAGCATTCATCCGTCAATCCGGATTATCGGATATTCAACGTCGGATTTCAAGTCCTCTCGCAGGTCGGGGGAGCGGCGTGCAGTCCCCGGAGCGTCGCGACCATCACGCAGCGGTGCTCACCGTTGACAACACGACGCGCTATCGCGGCGGTACGGGGAACCATCGACTTGGCGGCACCCGGCGCATTGTGAACCTTCACACGGGCTTGGCAGAGAGAGTAGGCTGGAACCCTCGTCCACGGCGACGGATTCCTGGAGGAACGCATGATCCTCGTCCGCTTCAAGATCCGAACTCGTTCATCGCGACGGAGATCTTCGACGACCGCGCAGCACTGACCCGGCGTAGCCCTCCTCGCCGATCAGCTCGCGGACGCGCGCAGCTGACAGCGCCGGCTGTTCGCGCAGCGGGCCGGCCGGCGGACGCTGACCATCGCGAACCCGCGTCGTCAGGCGCTCGGCACCGGGCCGTCACCGCGCCCCATCGCACGCAACCAGCGGCCATGCGACGCGAGCGCCGATCGGAACGTCGGCTGGCAGGTGTGCTTCACGCCGTACTCGGCGCAGGTCTCGCGGACGGTCTCGAGGATCCGTGGGTAGTGGATGTGGCTCACCTTCGGGAACAGGTGGTGCTCGATCTGGAAGTTGAGGCCGCCGAGGTACCAGCCGAGCACGCGGTTGCGGGTGGCGAAGTCGACGGTTGTCTCGACCTGGTGCTGCGCCCAGCCGGGTGGCGTGCCTGACTGGATCTCCTCCATGTCGGTGAAATGCGCCTCGTCGACGGCGTGCGCCAGTTGGAACACGATCGCCAGGATCATGCCGAGGAGCCACGAGCAGACGACGAACATCAGCACCACGGTCCACCACGGGCGGAAGAACAGCGGAACGACCACCGCCCAGGTCCAGAAGGCGACCTTCCCTGCGAACAGCGCCGTCATGTCGAACCGCTTCGGCCGCTGCATCGTCGCCAGCCGGCCGATCTTGCCGGAGAACACCGGCTTGAAGTCGGACAGGATGTGCACCTTGAACGTGAACAGGCCGTACAGCAGCCACATGTAGATGTGCTGGAAGCGGTGGTAGCGCCGGTGCGGCTGCGTCGGCGCCAGGCGCGCGAACGGCATCTGGTCGATATCGGCGTCGGCGCCGTCCACGTTCGTGAAGGTGTGGTGCGCGATGTTGTGCTTCGTGCGCCACACGTACGAGCTGGCGCCGATCAGGTCGAAGGTGTAGCCGACGAGGTGATTCATGCGCCTGCCGGCGTACATCGCGCCGTGGTTGCCGTCATGGCCGACGCAGAACGCCACCCCCGCGGTGCCGAGCGCCAGCGACACGACCGCCCCGGCGGCCTGCCACGGGTTCTCGACGAAGAACACCAGGAGCGCCCAGGAGCCGACCGCCCAGACGCACATGAACGCGCCCTTCGCCGTCGCGAGGCGCCGGCCGCGTCGGATCAGTGCCGGCGTGAGCTGGTCACCGACTCGCCGCCGGAGCTCGCTGTGGAACTCACCGCCACCCGTAAACGTTGCGCGCTCGCGCATCCTCGTCGTCTCCTCGCGGCGTGGTGAGCGGCCGGGATGATACACGGCGCGGACCGCGACGCCCGCCGTCGCTATCCGGTGGCCTGCAGCGAGGCGAGTGCGATCCGCACGAGGTGGCGCTTCTCGGGCGCGCTCGGATACGGCGTGATGCGGTGCCCCAGCCAGCCGGCGACGCGGAACCGCCGGCGGTCGACCTCCTCGCCGCCGACGATGTCGATGACCGTGCCCTCGCGCACCTCCTCGTAGCGCAACGACAGCCCCGTGCCGTCGGCGACCAGATCGAGCGCCTCACGGGTCGAGGCGAAGAAGAGGGCACCGGCGGCGCGTCCGAGCACGAGCGGCCGGCGTGAGCGCCGCGCCAGGTGCAGCACGCCGGGCCGGTCGTCGCGCAGCAGCGCGACTGCGGCCGCGCCCTGCACCTGCTCGAGGGCGTCGCCGAGGTCGCCGAGCACGTCGGTCAGCATCATGATCGCCTCGGAGTCGACGCTGATGCGCAGCGTCGATCGCTCCTGCCCGTAGGCGTCGAACAGCTCGTCGTCGTTCGTCAGATGGCCGTTGTGGACGCCGACCGTTCGGCCCCAGCGAACCGGATGGTTGTTGTCGTTGATGCCGGGGATGCCCTTGGTGAACTCGCGGACGTGCAGGATCGCCTCGGTCGCACCCGGCTCCAGCGCCACGTGACTGATGAACTCGGCGAGCCGCTGCGAGTCCTTGCGGACGACGATCGCGCCGCCCGGGGCCCGTGAGGCATAGCCGGTGGCGTCACGGCCGCGCTCAGCGATCCCGGCCAGCAGGACACGCGCGATCGCCGTTGGATCGAGAGCGTGTCCTGGTGGGAGGGAGAAGCCTGCGATTCCACACATAGCAAATGAGAAAGGTTGCTAGCCGTACCAACAATAGCGGATCGCTGCCGAAGCGTCCCTGGCCCCGCATACGCCGCAGCTCAGGTACGCGGCAGCGGATCCTGATCGATCAGCGCGTCGACGTCGGCGCGGAAGCGGTCGGCGTCGATGGCGGGAGGGCCGGCGAAGACCCTGACCGCGGCCGCGGCCGCGACGAACCTTCGCTGCGTCAGCTCACGTGGCATGGATCGACCGTAGCGCGTAGTACGACGACGGCGATGCCCGGAGCGGGATTCGAACCCGCACGCCTTTCGGCCGCCGGGTTTAAGCCGGCCGCGTCTGCCAGTTCCGCCACCCGGGCTTCAGACGTCAGCATACCCCGCGGTGAGCAGGGCGATTCCGTGCAGGATGTCGCGTTCCGAGACCGTCACGGCGTCGAGGCCGAGGCGCTCCAGCACGGCCTCCAGCACCAGGATCCCGCCGACGATCACCGGCGCGCGGCCGGGCTCCATCGCGCCGACGGCCTCGCGCTCCGTCAGCGAGAGCGGTGCGAGGCGGGCGCGCTGTCGCGCAATGGCGGCGCGTGTCAACCGGTGCCCGTGGGTCCGCGCCGGGTCGTACGCGTCGAGCCCGAGGTCGAGCGCCGCGAGCGTGGTGGCCGTGCCGGCGACGGCGATGCCGGCAGCAACCTGCGGCCAGTCGGCCGGGATGCCCGCGTCGAGCAGCGCGCGGATCGCCGCGGCGGCCCGCGCCGCGAACTCCGGTGCGACCGTACCCTCGTCGAGCCACCGCTCCGTCGCGCGGACGCAGCCGACGTCGAGTGAGACGGCGCGCGCGTCGTCCAGCGACACCTCCGTCGAGCCGCCGCCGACGTCGATCAGGGCCGTCAGGGCGGCCGGCGCCGCCCGGTCGGCGAGGGCGCCCAGCCGCGTCAGACGAGCCTCCGCGAGACCGGGTAGCAGCCGCGTCTCGAAGCCGGTCTCCGCCTCGACACGGCGGAGGAATGCCGCACCGTTGGCGGCGTCCCGGACAGCGCTCGTGGCGGTCGCCAGGCGCCGCGAGACGCCGAGCGCGTCGGCGCGGTCGCGGTAGCCGCGGAGGGCGGTCAGGACGCGCTCGATCGCATCCTCGCGGAGCGTCCCGCTCCGGTCGACACGGTCGCCGAGGCGCGTGATGGTCAGCAGGCGCTCGACCTCCCGTACGTCGGTCGGCCCGGCGACCTCGGCGACGAGCAACCGCGTCGAGTTGGTCCCGAGGTCGACCGCGGCGACCCGCATCAACGCGGCAGGCGGACGAGCCGCAACGTCTCGCCGGCAGCTTCCGTCAGAAGCGCGAGTCGCTGCCGGGCGCGGGCGAGATCGGCCAGTTCTCCGTCGAGGGCGTCCCGGCGCGCGTCCGTCCCACGTCGCATGGCGTCGAGCCGCTCGCGCGCCCGGTCGAGCGCGACCAGTGCCTCCAGGCGCGCGGCGTGCGACTGCGCCATCCCGGCCCTCAGCGCGACGGCGTGCCGGCCGACCCGCAGCGCCGCTACAACGAGGGACATGATCAGCGCGACCGCGGCTGCGGCGACCAGGACGAGTTCCACCGGCCAAGCCTACCCCCTTGTCCGGACTACCCCCTTGTCCGGATCGTCACCGTGCGGTACGCTGGTGGCACGGCGCGGGGTGGAGCAGCCCGGTAGCTCGTCGGGCTCATAACCCGAAGGTCGCAGGTTCGAATCCTGCCCCCGCTACCTTCCTGAACGGCGCCCGAGAGGGCGTCGTTCTTCGTCCTGAGCCGTATCGCGGCCACGGGGCGTCGGAGTCGACGTCCGCGAGCACGGCGGGGGTTGGTGAGATCTCCATAGTACGAGTGGATATCCAGTCATAAAGTGAAAGTTGTCTGATTATTGACGGTAAATCCAGTCGTTTATCATGATATCATTCGGACGTGAAGTTCTCCGACGCCGCCACGCTCGACGCACGTGCCCGTCTGCTCGGCGATCGGCTGACCGAGCAGCGCCTGCAACTGAACATCTCGCAGAGCGAGGCCGCCGGCCGCGCCGGCGTGAGCCGCGACGCGGTACAGCGCGCCGAGCGGGGTCTCGGAACCGTCGATACGCTGCTACGGCTGCTGACGGCCTACGGGATCGCCGATCGGCTGGAGCTCCTGCTCCCCGAACCGCAGATCAGCCCGACACAGCTCCTGGCCGGCGAGCGCGCCCCGCGGCGCCGGCGCGCACGGCGCCGAGCCGCCACGGCAGGAGGCGAGTCGCAGCCGGTGTGGGGTGACGAGGCGTGAGCGTCTGCGAGGTGGTCATGTGGGGCCGCGCCATCGGCGCGCTCGCAGCCGAGCCGGGCCAGGCGGCGGCGTTCCAGTGGGACGAGCAGTTCGCCACGGCGGCCATGGCGGCCGGGATCGAGCCCGCGCCGCTGATGATGCCGGTCGACCCGGCTCGCGTGTACCGCTTCCCCGCGCTGGCTCACGAGGCGTTTCATGGACTGCCTGGGATGCTCGCGGACGCCTTGCCGGATCGTTGGGGCACCAGCCTGATCTCTGCCTGGCTCGACGCGCAGGGTCGCGACGAGGCGAGCTTCGACGCGGCCGAGCGGCTCTGCTACATCGGCAGCCGCGGCATAGGTGCGCTGGAGTTCCGCCCGGCCAGCGGCCCGCCCGCGCAGGTCGCCGGCGAAGCGATCGACGTGCAAGCGCTCGTCGAGTTGGCTGCAAGCGCACTGCGTGACCGCGTGCGCTTCGCCGTCCGACTCTCGCAGGAGCCTTCGCGGCACGAGGTCGAGCAGATCCTGCGGGTCGGTACCTCCGCCGGCGGAGCGCGGCCGAAGGCGCTGATCGCCTACAACCCCGACACCGGCGAGGTGCGCTCCGGCCAGCTCGACGCTCCCGCCGGGTTCTCGCACTGGCTGCTGAAGTTCGACGGCGTCGGCGGCGGCGACGACCATGGCCTGGCCGACCCCGAGGGTTGGGGGCAGGTGGAGTACGCCTACTCCCTGATGGCTCGCGCCGCCGGCATCGAGATGACCGACTGTCGCCTGCTCGAGGACGGTCGGCGGCGGCACTTCATGACCCGCCGCTTCGATCGCTCCAGCACCGGTGGTCGCATGCACACCCAGACGCTCGCCGCGTTGGCGCACGTCGACTACAACCAGCCGCGCACCTACAGCTACGAGCGCGCGCTGCAGCTCGTCCAGAAGCTCACCGCAGACACTGCCCAGGCCGAGCAGATGGTGGTGCGGATGGCCTTCAACGTGATCGCGCGAAACCAGGACGATCACGTCAAGAACACCGCGCTGATCATGGACCGCGGCGGCACATGGCGCCTGTCACCGGCGTACGACCTCACGTTCGCCTGCGTACCCGGCAACCGGTGGCTCGATGCTCACCAGATGTCGGTCGCCGGGAAGGCGGCGAACATCACGATCGACGACCTGGTCGAGGCCGCAGCGGCCGGCGGCGTCAAGCGCGCTGCGGCGCGTCAGGCGATCGGCGGCGTCCAGGCTGCAGTCGCCCGCTGGCACGAGTTCGCCGAGCAGGCGGCGATCCCGTCGCAGCGCGCCGCCGAGATCTCGGCACTCCACCGCGTGCGGCTGTGACGGCGGCGTCCCCGCTCGTCGCGTCGTGACAACGGCCAGCGCGGGGCCTGACCCCGCTGCGGCCGTTCTGGGGGCCTGTCCCCGTTTTCGCCGTTTCGGGGGACAGGTCCCGAGAACGTTTGGCACCGGCGGCGCGCCGAAGGCGCACCGTTGCGCACGGCAGCCGCACGGGGGGTTGCGCGCGGCGCGCGAGTGGTGCCGGGGGTGTTGCGCGCACGCCGGTGCGCCGGTAGCGTCACGCCATGGCTGGCAACGGCACTCCCGATGATCCCTGGGTCCTGAAGACCCCGCCCGGCTCGTCCGAGTTCACAGCGCACCGCGATCCGGCCGCGGCGCCACCGGCGCTCGTCGTCCAGGTCGGCACGACCCAGGTGCGCTACCACCTCAGCGCGATCGACGACCTCCATGCCATGCTGACGGCGCACGGCGACTGGCTGCCGCTCGGCGGTACCGACGAGCAGAAGGCCGTGACCGAGGGCACGGTCGAGGCCTGGGCGCGAGATCCCTCGAACCCCGTCGGCGGCTGGTACGGGCTGAAGAAGGGCCTGCGTGGCCGCTTCGGCGTGTACGTGCCGCCGGTGCTGGAAGAACTCGGTCTGGCCGAGGTCGAGCACAACGCCCGCAACAACCGGATGCGGGCGGTCTGACGTACGATCCGGGCCCGATGGGCCCGCTCCCCGAACTGTGGCAGGCCGAGTGGTGCCCCTACTCGCACCGCGTCCGCCTCGCCCTCACCTACCGCGGCGTCGATTTCGTCGCGCGCCAGGTTTCGGCCGATCGCGCCGAGCGGACGGCGATGCAGGCCGCCACCGGGTACGTCGCGATCCCGACCCTGGTCGACGCCGACGGGACCGTCGTTCGCGGCGGCGACGAGATCCTCGATCACCTCGCCGCGTTCTACCCCGAACGTGAGGACGCAGCCGCCCACCGGGCGAAGGCGGTGGACGATCTGCCGCCCGAATGGCGGCGGGAGCGCTGACGGGAATCCTGCTCGGCCTGTGCTCGGCGATCGCCTGGGGCACGAGTGGGCTCGTCGGGACACGGGCGAGCCGCGCGATCGGCACCAACCGCGCGATGGCCTGGGGCACGATCAGCGGGTTCGTGATCGTCCTCGTGCCGGCGCTGCTGACCGGGCCGCACGACGTCCCCGGTGGTCGGACGCTCGCCTGGCTGATCGTCGGCGCGGTCGGCTCGATGCTCGGCCTGTGGACGATGCTGCTCGCCTACCGCAGCGGCTCGCTCTCGCTCGTCGCGCCCGTGATCGCCTGCCAGGGCGCGGTCATCGCGATGATCGACGTCGCGCTCGGCAATCCCCTGCGGGCGGCCACGGCCGGCCTGCTCGCTCTCGCCACGGCCGGCGCAGTGATCGTCGTCCGCGGTTCGTCCGGTGACGAGGAGAGCGGTCCCGGGATGCCGCCGCTCGCGATCGCGGCCTCCGTCGGCTCGGCCGTCTTCTTCGGTATCGGGCTGTACGCCGCCTCGGTCGCGGCGGACGACGTCGGGCCCTTCTTCCCGTCACTCGTGACGCGCGTGCTCGGCCTCGCCGTGATCACCCTGCCGGTGCTGGCCATCGCCCGCGGTGGGCGCGGCGAGATCCGCGGTTGGCGCCTCGCGCTCGTCGGCGGTGTCCTCGACATCGGCGGGATGCTGTTCTTCGTCGGCTCGGCACAGACCGGCGACGTCTCCGTGGCCGGCGTTCTCGCCTCGCAGTCGGCGGCGGTCTCGACGATCCTCGGCCTGCTCGTCCTGCGCGAGCGGATGAGCCACGTGCAGCGCGCCGGCTTCGCGATGATCGTCGTCGCGGTGACCGCCCTCGCGGCCGGCGTCTGATCTACTCGGGCGCCGGGACGACGAGGACCGGCCGCTCGGACAGGTGCAGCAGCTTGTTCGGCGTCGAGCCGACCCGCGCTGCTTTCAGCGGCGGCTCGCCCCAGGTGCCGACGACGATCAGCCGCGCGTCGACCCGGTCGGCGACCGCGATCAGCGCGGCGGCGGCATCGGCGGGTTCGAGCACGGCCTCGGTTTCGATCCCCGCCGCCTTTGCCCTCACGACAGCAGGAGCGACGGCCCGCTCGGCATGCTCCCGGATGGCCGCCTGATGGGCGCGCCACTCCTCGCCGAGCCGGCCGGGCGGCGCCGTGCCGAACACGATTAGCAGTCGGTCGCCATACGCCTTGCAGGCCTCGATCGCCGTCTCCAGGGCGGCGTGCGAGCCCTCGGAGGCGTCGTAGCCGAGCACGATGGTGCCCGTCAGTCACCTCCTGTGACGATCGAGCGGGGCCAGGTCCGGGTCGACCCGCTCGGGGCGCCGCGTCCAGAACGTGGCCGGGCCGCGCAGCCGCGACACGACCATCAGGACAACGCCGAGCAGCATGAACCCGACGCCGATCACGAATGGCGGGCCGAGGCCGAGCCAGGCGCCGGAGTACGAGTTCGCACGGTCGGCGAGGTCGATCAGGGACCGCACCAGCAGATACGTCAGCAGCACGGACCCGACGACCGGCCCGATGCCGACGAACAGGAACGCCCTGACGTTGTCCAGCAGGTGGCGGCGGTAGAACCAGGCGCAGGCGAAGGCGGTCATCGCGTAGTAGAAGGCGATCATCAACGCCAGTGCTGAGAGGGTGTCGAAGAGGGCGTTCTCGCTGCGGCCGTTGACGACGACGTAGTAGGCGCTGGCGCCGGCACCGACGATCCGGGTCGCAACGTGCGGCGTCAGGTGGCGCTCGTGACGGCCCAGCCGGCGATCCAGCCGGGCCACGAGCCCATCGCGCGCGTCACCCACGCGAACGTCGTGCCGCAGTCGGGGTCGACCTTGTTCAGGTAGAAGAACGCCGCGGCGATCAGGAACATCGGCACGAACGAGATCCAGAGGATCGCCGGCACCTTGACGCCCGCGATCACGGCGGTCGAACCGATGATCGCCATCGAGTAGGCGGGTGCAGTCGACGCGAGGCCGATCACGACCGAGTCGAAGAACCCGATCGCGCCTGCCTTCAGGTGGCGGGACTCGGTCCCCTCGGTCTCAACTCAATGGCCACGTCCACGCCTCCCGTTCCCGGCGAGATGGTCGCCGCAACGGGAGGAGTGTCAACCCCCACCGATCAGGCGGCGACGCGCCCGCGTTTGTCGGCGATCGCCGCGATCATGCCGTCGTAGGCGTCGGCGAAGGCCTTGACGCCCTCGCGCTCCAGTGTCTCCGTGACGGCGCCGAAGTCGATGCCGTGACTGGCGAGCGCCGCCACCTGGTGGCGGGCTGCGGCGACGCCGACGTCGATCGTCCGGCCCGGATTCCCCGCCGTTCGGAACGCCTCGAGCGTCGCGTCCGGCACGGTGTTGACGGTGTCCGGGCCGATCAGTTCGTCGACGTAGAGCGTCGGGTTGTAGGTCGGGTTCTTCGTCGAGGTCGAGGCCCACAGCGGTCGCTGCACGTTGGCGCCGGCTGCGCGGAGGCGCTCCCAACGTTCGCCCGCGAAGACGACCTGGTAGACGTCGGCGTAGGCCAGCTTGGCGTTGGCGACCGCGATGGTGCCGGCGAGCGGCGAGCCGTCGGGCAGGGCGGCGTCGATCTTCGAGTCGATCCGCGAGATGAAGAAGCTCGCGACCGAATCGATGTGCGACAGGTCGCGGCCGGCGGCGTGCCGCTCCTCGAGCCCGTCGACGTACGCCTCCGCGATCTCGCGGTAGCGCTCGCACGAGAACAGCAGCGTGACGTTGACGTTGATGCCGTCGGACGTGAGCTGGCGGAAGGCATCGACGCCCTGCTCCGTGCCCGGTACCTTCACCATCAGGTTCGGCCGGTCGATCTGTGCCCAGACCTCGCGTGCCCGGCGCACGGTGCCCTGGCCGTCATAGGCGAGGTCGGCCTCGACCTCGAGCGAGACGAAGCCGTCACGACCGCCGCTGCGATCGAACACCGGTCGGAACAGTTCGCAGGCGCGCGTGATGTCGACCGCGGCCGCCCGATCGAAGATCTGCTGCGGCGTCGCATCGGCTGGCGCCGCGGCGATGTCCGCGTCGTACAGGTCCGACTTGAGGACGGCGGCGGCGAAGATCGACGGGTTCGACGTCCCGCCGGTGATGTTGTCCTCGGCGATCAGCTTCGCCAGCAGCCCGCTCTCGAGCGCGGGCCGGGCGACGTTGTCGTACCAGACGCTCTGCTTGAGGTCGCGCAAAGCGTTCCATTGACTGGTCATTCATGGGCTCCTTGACGGACTGCTTCTGAGTCTAGTGCCGGACGCGCTCCGTTACCGTCCTGCGATGGATCTCGCCACGTACGCCGCGCTCGACGCCTGCGACCTCGCCGAGCTGGTCCGGCGCCGCGAGGTGGCCCCGCACGAGCTGGCGGCGCTCGCCGCGGCCGGTGTCGCGCACGTCGATGACGAACTCGGCGCGGTGATCGAACTGTTCGCCGATCGCCTCGAGCCAAGGGGGGCCGTGGGGGACGGCCCGCTGGCGGGCGTGCCGGTGCTGCTGAAGGACCTCTATCACGGCGAGGGCGGCCGGCTGTGCGAGAACGGCAGCCGCCTGTCGAAAGGCTGGGTCGTGCCGGCCGATTCAGGCTTCGCCCGGCGGGCGCGGCGTTCCGGTCTGGTCTCGATCGGGCGCGCGACGACGTCCGAGCTCGGGATCATGGGTACGACGGAGACCGCGCTCTGCGGCCCGACGCGGTCGCCGTGGTCGGCCGAGCACGTCGCCGGCGGTTCGTCGGGCGGCTCCGGCGCCGCCGTCGGTGCCGGGATCGTCCCGGTCGCGTTCGCGTCGGACGGCGGCGGCTCGATCCGCATTCCCGCCGCCTGCTGCGGCGTCGTCGGGCTGAAGACGACGCGCGGCCGCATCTCGTTCGGGCCCGACGCGGGCGACCCGCTGTCGGGCTGGACGGTGCGCTTCGCCGTCTCGCGGTCGGTGCGTGATTCCGCGGTCCTGCTCGACGCGCTGCACGGCGCCGAGCCGGGCGATCCGTCCCTCCTGCCGCCGATCGAGCGGCCATTCGCGCACGAGGTCGGCCGCGACCCCGGCCGGCTCAGGATCGCGTTCTGCACGGAGCCGTGGAACGGCGTTCCCGAGCACGCCGGCCATGCGGCGGCGACGGAGGCTACGGCCCGGCTGCTCACCGATCTCGGCCACGACGTCGAGCGCGCCGCGCCCGAGGTCGACTGGGAGGCGTTCCTGCAGTGCATGGTCGACATGTGGTCAGCCAACACGGCGCACGGCATCGACGTCTTTGCGGCGATGCTCGCGCGCGTGCCGTCCGAGGACACCCTCGAGCCGGTCAGCCACACGATGTGGCAGTACGGGCGTGCGCTCTCCGCCTCGCAACTGCTCGCCGCGCTCGATCACGTCAACGTCGCGACGCGCAGGCTCGGCGCCTTCTTCGCCGACTGGGACGTGCTGCTGACACCGACGCTCGGCCATCCGCAGGAGCGGCTCGGCGCCTACGCGGCGATGGGTGCGGCTGCGCCACGCGACGTGTTCGGCGGCTGGGGGCACATCGAGTCGTTCCTGCCGGCGTTCAACTGCTCAGGCCAGCCGGCGATATCCCTGCCGCTGCACCAGGCCGACGACGGGTTGCCGATCGGGATGCAGCTCGTCGGGCGCTTCGGGGACGAGGCGACCTTGCTGCGGCTGTCAGCGCAGCTCGAGGAGGCGCTGCCCTGGCGGGGCCGGATCCCGCCGCTGCACGTCAGTCGCTGACGGTCCCGACAACCTCGATCTCGACGACCATGCCGTCGTACGCGAGGCACGGCAACGGCACGAGCACGGCCGCGTCGGGCAGCCCGAGGTCCTCCGAGCCGTCGCCCTCGTAGAAGGCCGTCATCGCGATCACGCCGTCCGCGCTCGCGCCGAGACCGGCCAGCACGCGGTCGATGTTGGCGAGCGACGTCGCCGTCTGCGCCGAGAGGTCGTCGAAGTCGAGCGGCAGGCCGTCGGTGCCGAGTGAGACCTGACCGCCGACGAAGCAGAGGCCGCCGCCGGCGTTGCCGTGCTTGTAGGGCAGGTGAATCGGCCAGTCCCAGTGTCCGTCCGGCCAGGAGAAGCGCCGCGGGCGCGCCCCGGGCTGCGCCCACACCTCCACCTGCGTCAGCGCCGCCTCCTCGCAAAGCCGTGGGACGGGGATGCCGGTCGCGGCCGGGCCTGGTTCGGGGAACGCCCGAGCGCGGACGCGCGCCGCGATCTCCCAGTCGGCGGCCGTGCCGGTACCGACGTAGAAGATGTTCACCTTCACGACGTCGTCGTAGCCGGTGCCGAGCGCCGCCAGCGTCTCGCCGAGCCGCGCCATCACGTGCTCGGTCTGGACGGCGACGCCCTCGCCGGACGGCGCCGTGTGGGCCGAGGTCAGCGTGAGGTCGCCGCAGCGCACGCCGTCCGGGAACGGGCCGGTGCCGACGCGTTGCTTCGGGCCGGCGGACAGAACCGCCTCCCAGACGAGATCGGTGAGCGCCGGCACCGGGACGACCGAGACGGCGGGGCGCGGCTCGGGCAGCACTGCGGCGAGTTTCGCAGGCGTCGTCGGGCCGTAGACGACGAGCTTCACGACGTCATCGCCGTGGCGCCCGAGGAGGCTCGCGAGTGCCGCGGCATCGGCGGCGCGGCCGTTGCGGATCGAGACGAACGGGGTCATCCCGGCAATCGTACGCAAGCGAAGGCCCCGCCGGCGCGGCCCCGCAACGGCGGAGGCCCCGCCGAGCGGGGCCTCCTTCAATGCGCTGGAGAGGACTTGAACCTCCACGCCCTTGCGGGCACAAGGCCCTCAACCTTGCGCGTCTACCAATTCCGCCACCAGCGCGAGGGCGAGCCAATCGTAGCCGATTCGCTTGCATTCCGTCCGGGGACGTGCCTACACTGCCTACGAACAAACGTTCGCGTCAACGAGTCACCCGACCGGAGAGGCCCCGTGCAACTCACCAACCGTCAGCAGGAGATCCTGCGCGTCGTCCAGGATCACATCTCCGATCACGGCTATCCGCCGACCGTCCGCGAGATCGGCGACGCCGTCGGCCTGACCTCGTCGTCCACGGTGCACGCGCACTTGCAGGCGCTCGAGGCACGCGGTGCGCTCAAGCGCGATCCGGCGAAGCCACGGGCGATCGAGCTCGGCGACCGTCGTGCGCGTGCGGCGACCGCCGATGGCATCCGGCTCCTGCCGCTGGTCGGCTCGATCGCCGCCGGCTCGCCGATTCTGGCGGAGCAGAACATCGAGGAGGAGATCGCCGTCCCGGGCATCCTCACCACCTCGGGCGAGTGCTTCCTGCTCAAGGTGCGCGGCGATTCGATGATCCGCGCCGGCATCCTCGACGGCGACTTCGTCGTCATCCGTCGTCAAGACGCGTGCGACGACGGCGACATCGTGGCCGCACTTGTCGACGGCGCCGAGGCGACGGTGAAGCGCCTCGACCACGTTGGCGGCCGTGTCCGGCTCGTCCCCGAGAACGATGCCCTTGAGCCATTCCACCCCGACGACGTCCAGGTGATGGGCAGGGTCGTCGGCGTCTTCCGGAGGTTGTGATATGTCCGCGCTCGCCGCTGCACCGATCCTCACGCTCGACGAGTTGCTCGCCGAGGTCCTCGACGGCCTCGTCGCCGGCTACGGTTGCGCCTGCCTGGTGTGCGGCGAGCGCGCGGAGCCCGTCTGCGACAGCGACGGCGTCCGCTCCCACGTTTGCCGCGGCTGCGGCTCGGTGCTCGAAGACGGGAGTTTCGCGCCAGGACCGTGGCGGTCGCTGTAGGCTGGGTCCGTGGGAAAGCTGATTCGAGTACTGATGGCAGTCGTGGCGCTCTCGGTCGTCGTGGCGCCCGTTGCCGACGCCGCGACGGTGAAGAAGGGCTCGCCGCGGGTCAAGAACTTCCGTGGCAAGCCGCTCGCCATCGTCTTCTTCCACCCCACCTGACACCAGTGTCAGGAGGAGGCTCCTGAGGTCGCGCAGTTCGCGCGAAGCCACCCGAAGATCAGGATCATCGCCGTCGCGTGGAAGACGGCGACCTACGCGGGTGTGCAGACGTTCGCGAGGCGGTTCGGCACGGCCAACATCACCGTCTACTACGACCCGACGGGCGAGGCCGCGCGCCGCTACTCGAAGGGTTACTTCCCGGACGCCGCGTTCTTCACGAGCAAAGGCAATCGGCGCGCCGCGTTCAGCGGCTGGCCGGCCGGCTGACGCCTCAGAGCGCCGTCGCGTACCGCGCCGACGTGGCGGCGGCGACCCCGTCGAGCGTCGCTCCCGGCATCAGCTCCGTGAGCGTCAACCGGCCGCCGACGAAGCGGAAGACGGCGAGGTCGGTGATCACGACGTCCACGCAGGCGCGGGCCGTGAGCGGGTACGTACACTCGGGGACCAGCTTCGGCTCCCCCGACGAGGTCACGTGCGTCATCGTGATGATCACGCGGCGCGCACCGACGACGAGGTCCATCGCACCGCCGACCCCGAGCACGTCGCGGCCCGGGACCGCCCAGTTGGCGACGTCACCCGCCTCCGACACCTGGAGGGCGCCGAGGACGGCGACATCGACGTGCCCGCCGCGGATCATCGCGAACGAGTCGGCCGAGTCGAAGAAGGAGACGCCGGGCAGCTCGGTGACCGGCAGCTTGCTCGCGTCGATCAGGTCCGGGTCGACGTCGTCGGGCGCCGGGCGCGGACCGACGCCGATGATGCCGTTCTCCGAGTGGAGGAACACCTCGGATCCGGCCGGGATGTAGTCCGGGATCATCGTCGGCACGCCGATCCCGAGGTTGACGAACTCGCCCGGCTTCAGCTCGGCGGCGGCGCGGGCGGCGATCGCACGGCGGGCGTCGTCAGCGGTCATCGCTCTGCACCAGCAGGTCGACGTAGATGTGCGGCGTGTGGATCGACTCGCCCTCGAGCGCGCCGACCGGGACGATCTCGCGCACCTCGGCGATCGTCAGCGTCGCAGCGGCCGCCATCAATGGGTTGAAGTTGCGCGCCGTCTTGCGGTACCAGAGGTTGCCGAGCTCGTCGGCGCGATCGGCATAGACGAACGCCACGTCGCCCCGGATCGGTGCCTCGAGGACGTGCAGGACACCATCGATCTCGCGCTGCTCCTTCCCTTCGGCGAGCAGGGTGCCGGCGCCGACCGGGGTGAAGAAGCCGCCGATGCCAGCGCCGCCGGCTCGGATCGCCTCCGAGAACGTCCCCTGCGGCAGCAGCGTCGCCGTGATCGCGCCGCTGTTGACCGCGGCGACGGCCTCCGGGTTGGAGGTGAAGTAGGAGGAGATGCCGTGCCGGATCCGACCCTGTCGCAGCAGCACGCCGAGGCCGCGACCGGGTTCGCCGATGTTGTTCGACACGACCGTCAGGTCGCGCGCCGTCGACTGCGTCGCCAGCGCCTCGAGCAGCGACATCGCCGCTCCGACGAGCCCGAATCCACTGCAGAGGATGGTGTCGCCGTCCCGAATATGCGCGACGGCCTCGGTGACGGTCGCGCGCCGTGCCGGCATGCCGGGCAGCATACGGGACCGCGGCGTCAGCTCCGGCGGAAGGCGTCGCCCATTCGCTCCCCGGGCCGACCGGTGTCCATTGTGCCCTCGGCGCGGTAGCGCTCGTGCAGGCGCGTGAGCGCCGCGCGGTCGATCGTCACGCCGAGGCCGGGAGCGTCCGGCACCGGCAGCACGCCGTTTCGCGGCGCGTACCGGCCCTGCTCGACGACGACGTCCGCGGTGAAGCGGAAGAGCGCCTGGTGTGGCCGGATCATCGATCGCTCCGCAGCTGTCAGGTGCAGGTAGACGGCGGTCATTATCCCCGCGTCGCCGCTGTAGCACCAGAAGTCGGTGCCGATCAGCGCGCAGGCCCGCAGGAAGTCCTGGGTGCGACGGATCCCGCCCAGTTCGGCGGCGTCGAGGCAGAAGCCATCCGGCACGCCGCAGCGAGCGGCTCGGGCGATGTCCGGGATGTGGGTCGAGAACGACACGGGTGCACCGTCGGCCCGCAGCCTGGCTGTTTCGTCGAGGGTCTTGCAGGGATCCTCGATCCAGCCGACACCGATCTCCGCGACGCGGTGAACGACCTGGCGCGCCGTTGCGACCGTGTACGCGCCGTTGGCGTCGAGTCGGAGGAGCGCGCCCGGTCCGACCGCGCTGGCGATCTCCGCCACCATTCTCATCTCGGTCTCGACGTCGAGCACGCCGAGCTTGCCCTCGAACCACGGTGAGGAATGCTCGTCCGCCATCCGCGCGCAGTAGCGGACGACGTCGGCCGGTGTCTCCTCCGCGCCATGGCGGAGCGCGAAGTACTCGGTGAAGGCGACCTCGTCCCGGACGCGGCCACCGAGGAGGTCGACCAGCGGTGCACCGGCGCGCTGCGCGCGGAGATCCCAGAGGGCGATCTCGATGCCGCCGAAGGCGCGTCGCTCGCTGGCCGCGTCGACCCAGAGGCTGAAGCCCGTCGGCGAGACGCAACGACGCTCGCAGCCGTTCAGATCATCGATCGCCAGGCCGTGCAGGCGAGCGCCCTGCGCCTCGACCAGGGCCGCCAGGTCGCCGTGCGGCGACTCGCCGATCCCGACCAGGCCGTCGGCATCTTCCACCTCGACGATCGTCGTCGTGAAGCTCGCGAGCGCCCCGAACGAGAATCGGTACGGCGCGATCATCGGCACGTTGATCGTGGTCGCACGGACGGAGCGGATCGTCGACACGGGCGAACGCTAGAGGATGACGCTCATCACGACCTCATGGAGCGTCCATACAACTGCTCGTACACCCCGTCCCACAAGGAGGAGATCATGCGACACTCGATCACGAACAGGGCCGGCTCGACCGGCGCGGCGCCGGCGCCCGCCGCGGTCGGACTGCCGCAGGGCAGCGAGCCCGTCACCCTCGACTCGGCCGACTTCTCGACGACGATCGACAACCCGTACTGGCCGATGAGCCCGGGCAGCAAGTGGGTCTTCGTCGAGACGGACACGAAGGGTTCGCGCCAGGACGTCGTGATCGAGGTCCTCGCGGAGACGAAACTGATCGCCAACGGTATCGAGGCGCGGATCATCCGCGACACGGTCAGCGACGACGGCGTGCCCGTCGCGATCACCGACGACTGGTACGCGCAGGACAAGGCCGGCAACATCTGGTACCTCGGCGAGTACGTCTCGAACTACGAGGACGGCAAGGTCGTGGATCACGAGGGCTCGTTCGAGGCCGGCGTCGACGGCGCGCAGCCCGGCGTCGCGATGCCGGGTGATCCCACGCCCGGCATGACCTATCGGCAGGAGTACTATAAGGGGCACGCGGAGGGCCGCGGCGCGATCGTCACGGACGGCGCGGAACAGGTCGAGGTGCCGTTCGGGCACTTCACCGGTGTCCTGATGACCCGCGATCTCGTGCCGACGGAGCCG
>VFJZ01000065.1 GCA_009885805.1 Actinomycetota bacterium | reverse complement strand
TTCTCGACGCAGATCAGCCGGGCGAACGCGTGGTGCGGATCGTCGTCGTCTTCCGGCACGGTCGCGACCAGTTCCGCGGCGCCGAACATCCCCGCACCGTCGTCGAGTTGCTTCGAGTGGACGCCCCACAGAGCCGCCGGCCCTCCGCCCTCGTTGTCGATCACGTGGGATGTGCGGTGGGCGTACAGCTCATCGCCCTGACCGGCGTGGAGGCGGATGCCGATCGCGTTTCCCATCGTGCCGGACGGAACGAACAGTGCGGCCTCCTTGCCCACCATCGCGGCGGCACGTTCCTCGAGGGCGCGCACCGACGGATCCTCGCCCCAGACGTCGTCGCCGACCTCGGCCTCGGCCATCGCACGCCGCATCGCCGGGGTTGGCCGGGTGAACGTATCGGAGCGGAATTCGTGCATCGACGCGGAGCCTACCGGACGGATGGCGAAAGGTGTATTCTCTCAACCTTATCTGCCGCCCGACGTCCGATGGAAGGGGAGCGACGTGGCCGTCACTGCCGGTTCGATGACCAAGGAAGACCTCCGCGAGCGCGCCAAGGCGGACGGAATCGAGTTCTTCTTCGCTCAGTTCGTCGACATGCACGGCAAGCCGAACGCCAAGCTCGTGCCGATGTCGAACTTCGACAGCATGATGGACGAGGGCGCCGGCTTTGCCGGGTTCGCCGCCGGCCCGATGGGGCAGACGCCGGCGTCGCCGGACGTCGCCGCGATGCCCGACCCGTCCTCGTACACGCCGGTGCCGTTCAAGCCAGGCCTCGCGCGGCTCGCCTGCAACATCACCGTCGAGGGCGAACCGTGGCCCTACTGTCCGCGCACGATCCTCTGCAACGCCGTGGAGCGTGCGGCGGCGCTCGGCTACCGACTCAAGGTCGGCATCGAGCTGGAGTTTTTCCTCGTCAAGGAGCGCGACGGCCAGATCGTGCTCCTCGACGACCTCGACACGCTCGACCAGCCCTGCTACGACATGAAGGGCCTGACGCGCAACTACGAGTTCATCTCGACGCTGTCGAAGTACCAGAACGGCCTCGGCTGGGGCAACTACGCGAACGACCACGAGGATGCGAACGGGCAGTTCGAGTCGAACTTCGAGTACGACGACGCGCTCGTGACGGCCGACCGGGCGATCTTCTTCCGCTACCTGGTCCACGCGATGGCGCAGGAGCGCGGCTATCTCGCCACCTTCATGCCGAAGCCGTTCGCGAACCTGACAGGCAACGGCGCGCACCTGCACCTGTCGCTGTGGGATCCCTCGGGCGAGACGAACCTGTTCGCCGATGAGGCGGATCCGCGCGGTCTCGGCCTCGCGCCGATCGGCTACTCGTTCCTCGGCGGCATCATCGAGCACGCCGAGGCGGTGCTGGCGATCGGTGCGCCCACCGTGAATTCGTACAAGCGGATCGGCGTCGGCGCACCCACCTCTGGCGCAACGTGGTCGCCCGCGTACGCCACGTACGGCATGAACAATCGCACGCAGGCGATCCGGATCCCCGCGCCCGGGCGCATCGAGATCCGCGCCATCGACGGCTCCGCGAATCCCTATCTCGCCGCCGCGGCCGTACTCGGCGCCGGCATCGACGGGATCGAGAAGGACACGAACCCCGGCGAGCCGAACACGGAGAACCTCTACACGCTGACGGAGGCGGAGGTCGCCGCGCGCGGCATCAAGACGCTGCCGGCGACGCTCCTCGACGCCGTCCGCCACCTACAGGGCGACGCGGTGCTGCAGGACTGGCTCGGGCAGGGCGTCGGCGAGAGCTACGTCGACTACTTCGTGCAGACGAAGAAGGCGGAGTTCAACGAGTACCACGCCGAGGTCTCCGACTGGGAGCGGCGCAAGTATCTGACGCTGTTCTAGGGCGGGAGGAACGTCTCCGACCGGGGGATCGTCCAAGTGAACGGTGCACGCGGTTCACTTGGACGTGAAGCCTGTCCCGTGAGACCGGGGCGACGATACGCGACGTGTCCGTGACGCTCCGCGCGATCTCGGCTGCTACTCGACGCGGTCCCGCGCGGCCAGGCCATGGCACCTTCGTCGCATGGGCGTCGTCTGGGGCGGTAGAGACTGGAGTGCCGAAGCGGAGAGCGCCGCGAACGGCGGCGATCCGAACCTCTCGCGATGGGAAGCGACGAAGCGCGGACCGGTCGTCTCGTACAAGGCGTCGCGCCTGCCTGCGGAGCGGACTGCTGACGAGGAAGGCGGGCGCCCCAGGGGCAACACCCGGCCGCGGCGGAAGCAGCTGACGAAGGCCGAGCTCGCGGCGCCGAAGTGTGTCTGCTGCTACCCGCACGCAGTCGCAGGGCAGCCGATCCCTCTCAGGTACGGCGTCACCATCACCCTCTGCGTTGACCATCGCGACCCTGGATTCATCATCAGCCGAAGCGGCCGCGCCTTCCTCGCGTCGGTATCGACGACGTTCAGGAGTTTCGGGCTCGAGGGGAAGCGGTACGCGCGAGCCCTGGCGTCCTTCGTCGACGACGTCCGGTCGATGCAGCAGCCGACGCCGCGGGTCAGGCCCGGGTCGTACGCCTGGCCGCACCTGCGTACTGCCGCCGAGGCGGTCTGGGCCGCGGGCGACTCCTACCACGACGGCGAGGCGGCGGTGCTCGACCTCCACGCGCCGTTCATCGACGCTGTGAAGCCGCCGAGCCGCCAGACCGTCCGACGCTGGTGGCGCGAACGGCGCTGGCTTACGCCGCGCCCGGGCCCGACCCCGAAGTCGCCGCCGAGAACGCAGCTGAACGACAGGCGACCGGTTACCGTGCTCGACCGCGCGACCCGCCACCCCGACCTCGCCGGCCACCCCCTCCGCGCACCGGGCACTCCACCCGACCCGTAGAGCGGCCTCTCTGTCGTCATCACCTGCGAAGCGTCGCCACCGAGGCGTCGTCGCCTGGTCTCGAATTGACCCCGCGCGCCACCACAGCCGCCGGCCGACGTTCGAAGCGGACAGATCGTCGCGGATGCCGGTGTCGCCACCAGTGCTGACAGCTTGGAGACCTGTTTGGGCAGGTCTTGGAGGGGCGTCCAAGTGCACGGCCAGCGTCGCTCAAGTGAACGACCGACGTCGCTCACGGTCGCCAAGTGAACGCGACGGTCCGTCCGCTTGGCCGGTTGATCAGATCTCACCGCCCGGCCGTTTCGCCTGACGCTATCGACCGTCGCCTCCAGTCGCCCCGGTCGCCACACCGCTGGAGATGCGAGACGGATCGGACTTGGGAGGGATCTTCAAGTTTTTCAATACATGAAGAACTGACCTGGGAGGCGCGCTTTCAACATGCTGGCCCGCAGGCTCTGAGGGGGTCGGCGCCTGATCTCAACCGGCGCGCGGCACCACCACGACCTCGATGCGATCGCCGCGGAGCTTGCGCGCGACCTCTCGCCCGACGTCGCCCTCGACGTAGCGCCGCCAGCCGCGCGAGGTCGTCTCGTCGATCACGACGACGCGGGCGCCGCGGAGCCTCGCAACGCGGGCGATCAGCTTCGCGGCGCGCCGGGTGGCGGCGACCTGGCCGTCCGCTTCGAGTCCCGCCTGCTTCAAGCCGCGGATGGCCCCCTCCACCCACTCGTGGCGGACGCGCATCTCCTCCTTCGTCGGGAGTAGACCCGGGTTCGGCATCCCGAACTGCGTGCCGTACACCTTTGCGATCGTGAGCACGGCGACGGGCCCGGACGCGCCGAGGGCGGCCGCCTCGGCGACCGCCCCCGTCGTGAAGTCCTGCCGGCCGTCCGATGCGAGGAGCACCTCGCACCGGTCGGCCGGCTGCTCGTCCCACCGGCGCCTGCGCCGGCGCAGCACGAGCGGCACGTTCAGTCTCCCGCGGCCCGGCTGTACTCGACCGTTCCCATCTTGCGGTCCTCGACCTTTCGCCACATGGTCAGCGGCAGGTACAGGGCGAGCAGGATCAGCCCGACCCAGAACAGCCACTCGTAGCCAGCACCGACGGCGTAGTCGGAGGCGACGTAGCCGCCGACCAACCACAGGGCCAGCAGGCCGACGCCGAGCAGGAGGCCGAGCGGCCCCATGAACGCCGGCATCCGCAGCGGGCGCTCCATGTCGTTGCGGCGCGCCCGGAAGATGCCGTACCCGACCATCGCCATCGCCGCCGAGAACAGGTAGCCCATGTTCGAGAAGACGTAGATCTGCAGCGGCGAGCCGACCGTCAGCACGAGGGCCGAGCAGACGAGGCTGAACAGCATCGCCGTCGACGGCGAACCGTGCGCGTTGGTGCGGCCGAAGGACCGCGGCAGGATGCCGTCGTGGGCGTTCTGCCAGAGGCCGCGTGACGCACCCATGACGGCGTTCAGCACCGACAGCAGCAGAGCGAGGATCAGGGCCAGGCCGATGAACCACTTCCAGAACGTGCTGGCGCCGAAGATCGCGGCGACGTAGCCGTTGAACAGGCCGGAGGCGTCACCGAAGAACGGCGCGTCGGCCGTGCCGAGTGCCGTCAGGCCCTCAGCGCCGAGCACGACGAGCAGCATGATCGGCACCGACAGGTAGATGAACAACCCGAACAGGCCCTCTGCGGTCATCGCGATCTTCGCGTCGCGAGCCGGCTCGCGACACTCGCCGATGTAGCACGCGGCGGCCTCCATCGCCAGCACCGTCCAGGTGAAGATGAACGCCCAGCCGAGGATCAGCTGCCAACTGGAGGCGACGCCCTCGGGCAGCCCGAGACCATCGAGGCGGCCGAAGTCGATCGTGCTCGGCTTGAAGAACGGCAGCAGCACGAGCAGCAGCAGCGGGATGATCGAGCCGATGCCGAGCACCGTCGCGAATGTCGCGCCGAGCCGGATGCCGAGCCAGCACGGCACGAACATCACCAGCAGGATGATGAACGCCGTCACGAAGTCCTCAACGGCGACGATCGAGCCGAAGCTCGAGGAGATCGGCCCGAACGTCGAACTCGAGGAGATCCCGAGCAGATCGTTCAGGTAGATCGCGGCGAGGTAGGCGTTGATCGGCGCGACCGTGAACCAGCCGAGCCAGTAGCCCCAGCTGGAGAGGCCACCGACGTGCCGGGCGACGTTGTCGCCCAGCGGCTTGAAGGTCTCGAACGCGTAGGACGGCAAGCCGCCGGCGCGTTCGGGAAACGCCGCTGCGAGCTCGGCGAGGCAGAAGCAGAGAATCACGCCGACCCCGGTCAGGACGGCGAAGAGGACGATTGCGAACCCACCGAGGGCGACGAGCGCGTAGCCGACCAGCCCAATGACGAGGATCGTGCCGGCCAGGCCGATCACGAACGCTCCCCACCAGTTGGTCTCACGCGCGAGGGTTCCCTCGATCTGCGCAGGACTGGCACTCACGATACGGTCGCTCCTTCCATCCAGCCCCTCCCTCCCCAGGAGAAGCCCCTACATCAAACCCCGCTAGAGGTATGGAGTCAAGTCCATTTCGGAAAGTCGCGGTATCAATGCTCGCTCAGATCGACCGGCGGGAGGGCCTCGAGGTCGCTCGCGTGGCGGCGACGAAGGGCCGGCCAGACGACGACAACCCAGATCGCGACAGTGATCAGGGCCCCGAGGGCGGCCGCGCCGACACCGGAGAGGACGAGGCCCGCGATCGCCACGACGACAACCGCGCCGAGACTCGCGACCGTGCGCAGACGATGGGTGCGGCGCGCCCGTTCGACCTCGACGATGCCGGCGGCGGGCGGCATTCGCCAGACCAGGCCGCACGCCGGACAGGTGTAGGTGGCCCCGGGCTCACCGGAACCCTCCGCGCCACAGTCGCAGCTGACGAGGATCCTCACCGCGGCCGCCGCATGTCGGCCGCCGCCAACGCTCGCGTCCGCGCCGCCGCCGCGCGCATCGAGGCGGCGCGCGCCGCCTGCAGCGCGTCGGCCGCGCCGGCCGCACGGCTCATCCCGGCGTCGATCTCGACCAGGGCGGCGGCCGCCCGTCCGGCTGCCTCGCCGACGACCGCGGCTGTCATCGCGTCACCGACGAGGTTGACGTTGCCGCGCTCGGCTACGGCCGCGGCCAACTCCGCGAGCTCTGCCGCCGCGGCGACGATCCGGCCCGGCGGCCCCGCCGCGACGAGCGCAGCGTCGTCGAGCGCCGTTCGCCGGACGCTCCGCTCCTCGGCCGAAGCCTGCGGCAGGCGCAGGGCCGCGATCACACCGCCGTAGGCCAGCCCATCCTCGACCACGATCGCGACGAGTTCGTCGCGCAGGAGCCTAGCCCGATCCCTGGCCTGAGCCATCTCCTCGTGATACGGCGCGTACCGCTCGCGTGCGAGCGTCAGGCTCGCGCCCATCTCGACCATCGCCGCGGCGCCGGCGGCCGCGATCGCCGCGAGCGCACCGCCGGCCGGCGCGGGCGCGTCGGACGCGAGACGGCCGAGCAGGTCGGCGAGGGGCAGGTTCAGTAGATCGTCGGATCCCACCGAGGCACCGTACCGGTTACGCTATCGGACGCGAGGTGCAGACCCGAGGGAGGAACGTTGGCGGCAGTCGAGTCCAAGCAGGCGCAGCAGGTCTTCATCCGGCCAGACGGCAAGGAGAAGGTGACCGGCGTCGGCCGTTACACGGCCGACCTGAACCTGACCGGCCAGGTCCACGCGAAGTTCCGCTACGCCGACCATACCCATGCCCGCATCACGCGCATCGATGCCAGTAAGGCACGGGCGCTGGCGGGCGTGTTCGCGGTTCTCACCCACGCCGACGTGCCCGAGGTGCGGTACGGCGGGATGGTGCAGGACCGGCTCATGTTCGCGAAGGATGCCGTCCGCTTCGAGGGCGACATCATCGCCGGCGTCGCGGCGCTGACCCCCGAGATCGCGGCGCAGGCGGCGGCGCTGGTCGAGGTGGACTACGAGCCCCTGCCGGCGATCACCGACTACGAGTCGGCGATGGCGCCCGGCGCCCAGCTGATCCACAGCGACTGGGAGAGCTACGGCGCCGAGGACATGGGCCGCGACGGCAACGTCCTCGGACACTCGACCGTCATCCGCGGCGACGCCGACGCGGCGATGGCCACGGCTGATGCGGTCGTCAGCGGCCGCTACGTGGCCGACGCGTCGCAGGGCGCGCCGATCGAGCCGCGCGCGATCATCGCGCAGTGGCAGGGCGACAAGGTCACCGTCTGGACGTCGACGCAGGTGCCGTTCGCGGCCCGCACCGGCGTCGCGACCGTGCTCGAGCTCCCCGAGTCCCACGTCCGGGTCGTCGTGCCGCTGCTCGGTGGTGGCTTCGGCTCGAAGTGCGACTTCCACTTCGAGGGCCACGTCGCGGCGCTCGCGCGCGCCGCGCGCCGGCCCGTCAAGCTCGTCTTCTCGCGGCACGAGGAGTTCATCGCGCCCGACCACCGGCGCGAGGGGATGGCGGTCGAGCTCGAGACCGGCGTCCGCAAGGACGGCACGATCGTTGCCCGCCGCGCACGACTCGTGATCGACGGCGGCGCCTACTGCGGTGAGGGCGGCTTCTTCGCGCAGATGGCGGCGATGCACGCGATCGGGCCGTACCAGATGGAGAACGTCTCGATCGACTCCTATCTCGTCTACTCGAACAACCAGCCGTCGAGTTCGATCCGCGCTCCCACCGCGCCGCAGGCGTGCTGGGCGGTCGAGCAGCACATGGACGAGGTCGCCGCGGCGATCGGGATGGATCCGGTCGAGCTGCGCCGCCGGACGCTGATCGAGCGCGGCAAGGCGAGCGCTACCGGCCAGATCATGGACGAGATCGGCATCCGCGAGACGCTCGAGGCGGCCGCGGAGATGATCGGGTACGGCCAGGATCTGCCTGACGACGAGGCGATCGGTGTGGCCTGCGGCTGGTGGCCGTCGTTCGGCGTCAATTCCGGTGCGTACGTGAAGCTGAACGGCGATGGCTCGGGCACGATCATCACCGGCGCGATGGAGTCGGGCACGGGCGCCGTGATGGGCCTGCCGATCCTCGCGGCCGAGGTGCTCGGCATGAAGCCGGAGGACTTCTCGATCCTCTACCAGGACACCGACGCCGGCCCGTGGGACATGGGCTCGTCCGGCTCGCAGACGACGTTCAACAACGGCCGCGCCGTGATCTGCGCCGCCACGGAGGTGCGCGAGCAGCTGCTCGACATGGCGGAGAAGGAGCTCGAGGCGTCGCGCGGCGACCTCGAGATCGCTGACGGCGTCGTCCGCGTCATTGGGTCGCCCGACAAGTCGATCTCGATCGCCGACCTGGCGGGCTCCGGCACGCCGCTCCTCGGCAAGGGCTCTGGCGACGTGCCTGAAGCCGGTCCGTCCGACATCGCCTCGCACTGCATCGGCGACCTCGGCCTGACGGCGTTCCTTGCCCCGCAGCTGATCACGCATGCGGCGCACGTCAAGGTCGATCGCGATACCGGCGTCGTGCGGGTGCTGCGTTTCGCAGCCGCCCACGACTCGGGCAAGATCGTCAACCGCATCGGTGCCGACGGACAGGTATACGGCGGCGTCATGATGGGTATCGGCCAGGCCCTGACCGAGGGCACGACGTTCGATTCCGAGGGGCGGCAGATCAACCCGCACCTGCTCGACTACAAGCTGATGACGGCCTCGGACGGCCCCGAGATCATGATCCACTGGGAAGAGGTCGTCACCCCGAACGCAGGGCCGAAGGGCTCGAAGGGCGTCGGCGAGCCACCCAGCGTCCCGACCTCGGGCGCCGTCGGCAACGCCATCGCCGCGGTCATCGGCCGCCACGTCAACCAGCTGCCCATGACCGCCGAGCGCGTCTGGGCGACGTCCCAGGAGAACGGCCAGTGAGCGCCACCTACCTCGCCGCCGCCTCCGTGGAGGAGGCCGTCAACGCCCTCAAGGGCGGCGCCCGCTGCGTCGCCGGCGGCACCGACATCGTCGTCGGTCACCGGCAGGGCAAGAAGCCGCTGCCGGCGTCGATCGTCGCCATCCACGGCATCGACGCGCTGCGCGGCATCGCCGCCGCCGGTGCCGGTCTCCGTCTCGGCGCGCTGGCGACGCACGAGGAGATCGAGTCCCACGCCGTCGTCCGCGAGCGCTTCACCGGGCTGGCCGATGCCAGCGCGATCGTCGGCTCGCGCGCGACACGGGCGAACGGCACGATCGGCGGCAACGTCATGAACGCCTCGCCGGCCATGGACACCGGCGCGCCGCTGATCTGCCTCGGCGCCACGGCCGTCTTCCAGGGCCCCGGCGGCACGCGCTCGATCGCCGTCGAGGACCTGTTCGCCGGCCCGGGGCAAACGGTCGCGTCGGCGGACGAGTTGCTGATCGCCGTAGACCTGCCGGCGCCCGCGCTGGGAACCGGCTCCGCCTACGTCAGGCTCGAGTACCGCCGCCAGATGGAGATCGCGATCGTCGGTGTCGGTGCCGCGGTGACGATCGAGGGCGGGAAGGTGACGGCCGCACGGGTCGCCATCACCGCCCTCGCGCCGACGATCCACCGGGTCGTGGCGGCCGAGGCCGCCCTCGTCGGCACCGATGGCGGTCGCGACGCTGCTGCTGCAGCGGCCGCCGCCGCAGCAGCCGGGTCGGCGCCGATCTCCGACGTCCGCGGATCGGCTGACTACCGCCGCGCCATGGCGGCCGTGATGGCGCGTCGCGCCATCGAGACCGCCGTCGCCCGCGCACTCGGGGGTCAGGTCTCGATCCCCGCCTCCACGTCCACCTTCGCCGCGGTCTGAGGTCTCAACATGAAGCATCCGATCACGCTCAACGTCAACGGCACCCCCTACTCCGTCGACGTCGCGACCGCGCAGAGCCTGCTCTACGCGGTGCGCGACCAGCTCGGCCTGACCGGCTCCAAGGAGGGCTGCGACGATTCCGAGTGCGGCGCCTGCATGATGCTGGTTGACGGCCGGCCGACGAACTCCTGCTCGTACCTCGCCGTCCAGGCCGACGGTGCCGAGATCACGACCGTCGAGGGCCTCGGCGAGGGCGACGAGCTGTCGCCGCTGCAGCAGGTCTTCCTCGAAGAGGGCGGCGTCCAGTGCGGGTTCTGCACGCCGGGCATGCTGATCGCGGCGACTGCACTCCTGCAGGCGAACCCGTCGCCGACGGCCGAGGAGATCCGCATCGGCGTCTCCGGCAACCTGTGCCGCTGCACGGGGTACGACGGCATCGTCCGCGCGGTGCTGCGCGTGTCCCGCGAGGGCGCGAGCGTCTAGGACGCATACGGCAACGCGGTCGTGCTACCACGTGGCGCTAAAGGTGCCCGGCACCTTTAGCGCCACGTGGTACGTCCCGGGCCGAGCTACGCGGCGATCAGAACATCCCGCTGATCTTGCCGTCCGCGTCGATGTCGATGTTGAAGCCCGCCGGTGTCTTGCCGAGGCCGGGCATCTGCAGGATGTCGCCGCACAGCGGCACGATGAAGCCCGCGCCGGTGTAGGCGCGAACGTCACGCACCGGCAGCCGGAAGCCACGCGGCCGGCCCTTCGCCACCGGGTCGTGGGACAGCGACAGGTGCGTCTTCGCCATGCAGACGCTGAAGCTGCCGAGGCCCTGCGCCTCGAACGCCTTCAGCTTCGCGACCGCGACCGGCGAGAAGTCGACGCCGTCGGCGCCGTAGATGCGCGTCGCGATCGCCTCGATCTTCTGCTTGAACGGCGCGTCGTCGGCGTACAGGAAGCGGAACGACGACGGCCGGTCACAGGCCTCGACCACCGCCTCGGCCAACTCAACCGCGCCAGGGCCGCCCTTTCCGAACCCGTCATGGACGGCGGCGAGCGCGCCCGCCTCGCCGGCGAGACGCTTGACGAGAGCGACCTCCTTGTCGGAGTCCTCCGGCCGGCGGTTGACGGCCACGACCGGCTCGATGCCGAACTCGCGGACGTTCTCGACGTGCTTCGCGAGGTTCTCGCAGCCGACCTCGATCAGCTTGTAGCTCTCGGCGGCACTCCCCGGCCGCTCCGCGCCGCCGCCGCCGTGCATGTGCAGCGCGCGGACGGTCGCCACGACCACGACCGCATGCGGTCGCAGACCGCCGGTACGGCAGACGATGTCCATGAACTTCTCCATGCCCATGTCGGACGCGAAGCCGGACTCGGTCACGAGGTAGTCGCCGAGCTTCAGCCCGAGGCGGTCAGCCACGATCGAGTTGTTGCCGTGCGCGATGTTCGCGAACGGCGCTCCGTGCATCAGGCACGGCTGACCCTCGAGCGTCTGGATCAGGTTCGGCTTGATCGCCTCCTTGAGCAGCGTCGTCATCGCACCCGCGCAGCGGATCTGCTCCGCCGTCACCGGGCGGCCGTCGAACGTCTCGCCGATCGTGATCGCGCCGAGCCGGCGCCGCAGATCGGCGAGGTCGCTGGCGAGCGCGAGGATCGCCGTCACCTCCGAGGCGGCCGTGATGTCGAAGCCGGTCTCGCGCGGGACGCCGTTCGTCTTGCCGCCGAGCCCGGAGACGACGAAGCGCAGGTTGCGGTCGTTCATGTCGAGACAGCGCCGCCAGGCGACCGACGACGGATCGATGCCGAGCTCGTTGCCGTGGAACAGGTGCGCGTCGATGAACGCCGACAGCAGGTTGTTCGCCGACGTGATCGCGTGCAGGTCGCCGGTGAAGTGGAGGTTCAGATCCTCCATCGGCACGACCTGGGAGAAGCCGCCGCCGGCGGCGCCGCCCTTGACGCCGAAGATCGGGCCGAGCGAGGGCTCGCGCAGGCAGAGGATCGGCTGGTGGCCGATCTGCCCGAGGCCCTGCGTCAGCGACACGGACGTTGTCGTCTTCCCCTCGCCCGCCGGCGTCGGGGTGATCGCGGTGACGTTGACGATCTTCGCGTCCGGCCGGTCGCTGAGGCGTTCGATCGCCGACAGCTCGATCTTCGCCTTGTAGCGCCCGTAGAGCTCGATCTCGTCGTCCTCGAGACCCGCGGCGCGGGCGATCTCCACGATCGGCCGCAGCGCGTGGTCCTGGGCGATCTCCAGGCTCGACTTCACAGATGCTCCTCCGGTACCGGCAACGCTCGGGTGTACGCCGTGGATCGTACGCGCCTGGCGCGGGAGAGTGGACATCACCGATCGACAACCTGACAGCGAGAGTGTGTGCGATTGTCACAGTGCGCGGACGCCTCCAGGCGCTGTACCTTCTACCGCGTGAGCCATTTCTACATACGGTGTCCGAACTGCGGGCCGCGGGCGTGCTCCGAGTTCAGCTACAACGGCGAGGTCAGGCCGCTCGCCGACCCGGCCGCGTCCGAGGCTGCGGAGATCGACCGCCTCTGGCTGCGCCGCAACGCCAACGGCCTTCAGCGCGAGCGGTGGTTCCACGCCGCCGGCTGCCGTCGCTTCGTCACCATCACGCGCGACACGCGCACGAACATCATCGTCGCGCAGCCCGGTGAGCCGGCCGGCGACGTGGCCACCCACGCGTAGCGAGGAAACGATGGCCGGAATCGACTTCGAGGGGACCGACGTTCCCGTCCAGCAGGGGGACACGATCGCGGCGGCGCTATACCGAAGCGGCACCCGCATCTTCTCCCGCTCGTTCAAGTACCACCGCCCCCGCGGCCTGTACTGCGTCAGCGGCGACTGCCCGAACTGCCTCGTCACGGTCGACGGCGAGGTCAATGTCCGCGCCTGCGAGTGCGCGGCGCGCGCCGGGCAGAAGGTGACCCGGCAGAACGCCTGGCCGTCGGCCGACCGCGACGCCCTCGCCGTGATCGACAAGCTGCACTGGGCGCTACCCGTCGGGTTCTACTACAAGGCCGGCATCAAGCCGAAGTTCGCGTGGCCGATGGTCGAGCCGATGATCCGGAAGATGGCGGGCCTCGGCTTCGTCGATCATCACGACGCGCCGCGTCACCTCGAGCGAGTCAACTGGCACCCGGACGTCCTCGTCGTCGGCGCCGGCGTCGCCGGACTGGAAGCGGCACTCGCCGCGGCCGGGGCCGGCTCGACGGTCATGCTCATCGACGAGACGACGCCAGGCGCCAGGGTCGCTTCCGGCCCGACGCGCGCGGCGATCGATCGCCTCACCGCCGCCGTCGCCGCCGTCCCCGCGATCACGACGTCGTGGAACACGCCGGCGACCGGGCTGTTCGAGGGGCCCCTCCTGATCGCCGTCAGCGGCGACGAGACGTTCCACATCCACCCGCAGGCAATCGTCCTCGCCTGCGGCGGCCGCGAGATCCATCGCGTGTTCACCGACAACGACCTGCCCGGCGTGATGCTCGCGCGCGGCGCCGCCCGCCTCGCCGGCGTCCACGGCGTGCGACCCGGCGCCCGCGCAGTCGTCTGGGCGGAGCAGCCGGAGGCGCTCGAGCACATCGCAGCGCTGACCGCGGCCGGCGTCGAGGTCGTTGCGGTCGTCGCCGCCGAGGGCCTCGACACGAGCGCCGTCACCTGCGAGGTGATCCGCGGCGAGGTCACTGCCGCGAAGGGCCGAAAGCGCGTCAGCGCCATCGTCGCCGCGGGCCGCACGATCGCCTGCGACCTGCTCGCCGTCGGCTCCGAGATCCAGCCGAACGAGCACCTCGTGCGGCTCGCCTACGACCTGCCCGTCGTCGTTGCCGGCGATGCCGCCGGCCACGGCTTGACGCTCGACGACGCGATGGCGTCCGGCCGCGCAGCGGGCGAGCGGGCCGCTGCCGGACCAGAGCTGTACGCCGTCAGCCCCGCGACGCCGAGGACGTGCGGCGCGAACGGCTACGTCTGCCTCTGCGAGGACGTCTCGGTGAAGGACCTCGAGGTCGCGATCGACGAGGGATTCGAGTCCGCGGAGCTCCTGAAGCGCTACACGACCGTGACGATGGGGCCCTGCCAGGGACGCGTCTGCGCCGATCAACTGCGGGCCGTGGCGGCCCGCAAGAACCCCGACCTGCACCGCGTCGCCAACGCGACGACCCTGCGACCGCCGGTGCGGCCGATCACGCTCGAGCAGGCGATCGCCGGCGCGCCCCATCACATGGAGCGCCATACCGCACTGACCGCGAAGCACCTGTCGATCGGCGGCACGATGATGTGGGCCGGGCCGTGGAAGCGGGTCGAGGCGTACGGTGACGTCCAGGCGGAGTACCGCGCAGTCCGCGAGCGAGTCGGCCTGATCGACGTCGGCACGCTCGGGAAGTTCCTCGTCGCCGGGCCGGACGCCACGGAGTTCCTCGAGCGCATCTACCCGATGCGCGTCGCCGACCTCGAAGCTGGCCGGCTCCGCTACGGCCTGCTGCTCGAGGAGGGCGGCGTCATCATCGACGACGGCACCGTCTGCGCTCTCGGTGACGGCCGCTACTACCTGACCGTGACGACGACCGGTGCCGAGCGCCTCGAGTCGTGGATGGGAGACTGGGCCGAGGCCTGGGGCCACGACGTGTACGTCGTCAACCAGACTGCCTCGCTCGGTGCGCTCAACGTCGCCGGCCCGCAGGCGCGGGCGCTGCTGCAGAAGCTCTCCGACGACCCGCTCGACCGCGAGAGCTTCCCGTACATCCGGCACCGGCAGATCACCGTCGCAGGCGTCGAGTGCCTCGCGATGCGCCTCGGCTTCGTCGGGGAACTCGCGTACGAGCTCCACTTCCCGGCCTCACAATCCGCGAAGCTCTGGGACGCGATCATCGCCGCTGGCGCCGAGTGGGATATCCGGCCGTTCGGACTGATGGCGCAGCGGCTGCTCCGGCTCGAGAAGGGGCACATCATCATCGCGCAGGACACGGACTTCGAGACGACGCCGTGGAAGGTCGGGATGCAGTGGGCCGTGAAGCTGGACAAGGACGACTTCGTCGGCAAAGCCGCGCTCGAGCGGCACCTGAAGCGCGACGATCGCGAGTTGCTCGTGCCGTGGACGATGGGAGCCGGCACGGCCTGCCCGCCTGAGGGCGCGACGGTCACCATGAACGGCAACCTCGCCGGCCGCGTTACGTCCGCCTGGCACTCCCCCACGCTCGGACACCCGATCGGTCTCGCCTGGGTAAAGCGGGCGTACGCCGCCGCCGGCTCGTCGATCACCGTTGGCGGCTCGCCTGCGACGGTGTTCAGCGGCCACGCCTTCTACGACCCGGAGGGGGAGAAGCTCCGTGCCTGATCTCTTCCAGATCCACGACGCCGCCAAGGTGCGCTGCTTCGCGCCAGCCGAGGTGCTCGACGTCCTCGCGGCTCCCGCGGCCACGCTCGGCGGCCGGATCGCCCCGAACGAGGCCGTCTTCGTGGGCGCGCCGGGCACCGGCGCCGCGCTGCGGGCGACGCTCGAGGCCGCACTGGCCGCACACGGCGACCGCGCGCTCGTCGTCGACCACACGGACGGCTGGTCGTTCTTCTCGATCAGCGGCGAGGGCGCCGAGGACGTCTACCGGCGCGTGTCGATGGTGCCGCTGCCCGCCCTCACGGAGGGCGCGACGTTCTTCATGGGTCGCGTCTGCGACGTCGCGACCAAGGCGTTCCGGCGTGCCGGGCGCATCGATCTGATGTCGGGCATGGAGGCGTCGGGGCACGTCCTCGACCGCCTCGAACACGCCGGACACGCCGTCGGGCTGCGCGCGACGACCGCGCCAGCCGTCGATCCCGTGGGGGTGACCGCGTGAGCGGACTGTTCCGTGGCCGCACCTGGTGGAAGCGGTCCGAGCTGAAGAAGTCGTACGACGTCGTCATCATCGGCGGCGGCGGGCACGGCATGGGCACGGCCTACTACCTGGCGAAGAACTTCGGCATCACGAACGTCGCGGTGCTGGAGAAGAACTACATCGGCGCGGGCGGCACGGGACGGAACACGACGATCATCCGCTCGAACTACCGCACCCCCGAGGGCATCCGCTTCTACGAGCGCTCGATGGAGCTTTTCCGCGGCCTCTCGCAGGAGCTCGACATCAACATGATGCTGTCGAAGCTCGGGCACTTCACGCTCGCGCACACCGACTCCTCGGTGCGCGTCCAGCGCGAACGCGGTGAGACGAACCGCCTGCTCGGCGTCGACTCGAAGCTGATCGGTCGCGAGGAGATCGCCGACCTCTGCCCCGAGCTGAACATGTCGATGGACGTCGCCTACCCGATCCAGGCGGCGCTGTACCACCCGCCGGGCTCGGTGCTGCGCCACGACGCCGTCGTCTGGGGCTATGCGACCGGTGCGTACCACAAGGGCGTCCACATCCACCAGGGCGTCGAGGTGACCGGCATCCGCAAGGACGCGAGCGGCAAGTGCATCGGCGTCGACACGAGCGAGGGGCCGATCGACGCCGGCGTGGTCGTGAGCGCCGTCGCCGGCTGGACGACGCAGGTCTGCGACATGGCCGGCGTGCGGACGCCGATCACGAACCATCCGCTGCAGGCGTTCGTGACCGAGCCCGTCAAGCCGATGCTGCACAAGATCCTGGTGTCGGCAAACCTGCACGTCTACGTCTCGCAGACGGACCGGGGCGAGTTCCTGATCGGGTCCGAGATCGAGCCCTACACGACGTACAACCTCCGCTCGACGTTCTCGTTCGTACAGCACTCCGTCGCCAATGCGCTCGACCTCGTCCCGCAACTGGCGCGCCTGAAGATGATGCGCCAGTGGACGGGCTACTGCGACATGACGCCCGACTACTCCCCGATCATGGGCGAGACCGGCGTCGAGAACTTCTATCTCGATGCGGGCTGGGGTACCTGGGGCTTCAAGGCGACGGCGGTCTGCGGCGAGACGATGGCGCAGATGGCGGCAACCGGTAAGACACCGGAGCTGATCGCGCCCTTCCGCCTGTCGCGGTTCGCGGACGAGCAGATGGTGCCGGAGAAGGCGGCGGCGTCGGTGTCGCACTGACCCTCGCGCGCCGCGCCGTCGCGGCGGCGGCGCGCTGGTATCGCCCGCTGGCGGCGGTGGCCACGGCGGGCGGACTCGGGCTCGCGCTGCTGTCACAGCGGGAGGCGATCGCCGCGTTCGACTGGCAGCTCGATCCGCTCGTCCTGGTGCTCGCGACGGTTGGGTTCGCGACGACGTCGCTGGTGCAGGGGGTCGCCTTCTACCTGGTGCTGCGCGGCCTCGGTCGGCGGCCGCAGTTGGCCGGCTGCCTCGTCGTGTGGACGCGTTCGTTCCTCGCGCGGTCTGCGCCGAGCGGGGCGCTCGCTCTCGTCGCCCGCTCCGGGACGCCCTGGCCCGTCTGGGCGCTGTCCGGCGCGTCCCTGGTCGGCCTTGCGCTGGCGGCGCCCCGGATCGGCGGACGGCGGCTGGCGCACCTGATCGAGACGCGGTTCAAGGTCCCGCCCACGCTCCTGCGCGGTCGGGTGCTGGTCGCGATCTGCCTCCTCAACGCCGCCGGCTGGCTGGCAACGGGCGCCGGCGCCTGGCTGCTGCTCGACGCGCTCACGGCCGACGCACCGTCGTTCGCCTGGACGCTTGCTGTCTACGCGCTCGGCGTGATGGTCGGCTTCGTGATGCCCGCTGCTGCCCGGGGGGCTCGACCTGCGGGAGGGCGTGATGGTGTCGCTGCTCGCGCCGTGCTACGGGCTCGGCGCCGCCACGACCCTCGTGCTCGGCATGCGGCTCGTAGCGACGTTCGGGGAACTCACGGCGATCGCCGCCGGCGAGGCAGTGGGCCTCGCGGCCCGGCGACGGAGACGGTGATGCCCGGCGCGCGCTACGGTGGCGGCATGGCCCCGCCGGACGTCTGCCGCAGCGACGATCGGTGCCCGCGCTGCCTGACCGGGACGCTCCTGCGCGTGCATGCCCACGACGAGTGCACGACGTGCCGGTACATCCAGCCCTGCTGCCAGCCCGACGACCCGCTCGACCTCGCGCCGCCGCGGTGACCCGATACGTCGTCCTCCTGCGCAGCGTCAATGTCGGCGGGCGCCGGCTGACGTCAGCGCTGCTGTCGGCGACGTGCGAAGCGGCCGGCGGGCATGGCGTTCGCACCTACATCCAGAGCGGCAACGTCGTGCTCGACCACGCGGGCGACGAGGCGACCGTAGCGTCAGCACTCCGCGCCGCGATCTCCGCTGCCGCCGGCTTCGACGTGCCCGTCGTGGTGCGGACGGCCGCAGAGTGGCGCAACGCCGTCACAGGCTGCCCGTACGCGTCCGACGCCCATCTCTGCGCGCTCGAGCGACGGCCGCCGGCTGAGGCAGCGGCGATCCTCGACCGGGCGCTCGGACCGGGCGAGACGTACGCGATCGTCGGACGCGACGTGCACCTCCATCTGCCGAACGGCGTCGGCCGGTCGAAGCTGGTGCCGGCAGTCGACCGTCTCGGCGTGCTCGGTACGACCCGCAACCGGCGCACCGTCCGCGCGCTGGCCGACCTGCTCGGACCCGGCGACTCCTGAGAGCCCAAGCCCGGCCGGGGGGGCGGCCCCAGGCTAACCTCGTTCGACGCCCGGCTCCCAGGCACCGCGCGCGATCAGCGCCGCGTCGCTGCGCGGGTACAGGTCGTGCGGCGCCAGGCCGGCGCGTTCCAGCGCCAGCGTGAAACAGTCGAGCGTCCGCAACGGCCCCACCGGCAAGGGCGCCTGATGCTGACTGCCCGCGACGCAGAGGTCGACGTCGTGATCGGACTCGGCGTCGGAGCGGACGACTACATGACCAAGCCCTTCTCGCCACGTGAGCTCGTGGCGAGGGTCCAGGCAATGTTCCGTCGACGGGAACGCGACGCCGGGGCGTCCGCGCAGGGACCGCTCGTCGTCGGCACGGTCGAGCTCGATCCGGTCGCGCACCGCGCCACGCGCAACGGCGAGCCGGTGCACCTGACGGCGACCGAACTCGAACTGGCGGCATTCCTGGCCGCGCATCCGGTCGTCATCTTACCGCCGCGAGCAGTTGCTGGCAGCCGTCTGGCGCTACGCCGCGGGCGCCGGGGAGCGCACGGTCGACTCGCACGTACGGTCGCTCCGCCGCAAGCTCGGCGCACGGTTCGTCCGCACGGTGCACGGTGTCGGCCACGGCCTCGGGGACGCGTCGCCGTGAACCTCCTCGCCGCCGTGCGATCGATCAAGCTGAAGCTCGGTATCGTGATCGTGATCGCGACCTGTGCCGGCATCGTCGGCTTCGTCTTCTCACGCCGCGTACTCGGCCTCTCGGGTCTGATGAGCCTCCCGATCGGTCTGGCGACTGCCCTGGCGCTGACTGGTCTGGCTCGACGTGCCGGGCCGGCGCTCAAGCTCAGCAACCCGCGCCTCGAGCAGCCGATTCTGCATCACCGACTCGGCGTTCTGCCAGCACCGCGTTCTGGTCGACAAGCGCCCCGTTCTGATCCGCGAGCCGGTCCAGTCGCAGCAACAACTCGACCGCCGACACCGCATCGTCACGAACGATCAGCTCAGTGTCGGAACGCTCCACGCGATCGAACTCGCCGCCCCACCAACCGATTCCTTCTCACTTACAAATAATATTCTCGAGCCGAATCTGGCATCTTCGACGCCACCCGCCTCAGCCCTCCCCGACTCCCTGAACGGGTACAGCAGGTCAGCCCAGCCGACCACGGGGCTGTGGCGTGTCGCCCGGGCGACCGTCGTCGCCGTGCGTGACTGTCGCATTCGTGCCTGGCACGAATGCGACAGCGTGGCTACTCTGGCGCTCCATGCATCCCGACCGGACGCTCCTCCAGGCAATCACCGCCCGCTTCCTCGAGGACAACCGGCTCCCCGGCGCCGCCGTCGGCATCGTCGCGGACGGAGCGCTCACGTGGTCGTACGGGCACGGCTTCGCTGATCGCGCCTCCGGGCGACGGCCCGACGAGCAGACCCTGTACCGGATCGCGTCGATCACGAAGACGTTCACGGCGACCGCCATCATGGCGCTGCGAGACGCGGGCCGGCTGCGCCTCGACGACCCGCTCGTTGCGCACCTGCCCGAGGCGAACGCGATCACGAACCCGTTCGGGCCGGTCAGCGACGTGACGATTCGGCGGCTGCTGACGCACACGAGCGGCCTGCAGGGCGATCATCCGATGGCCGACCCGCGGGCCGAGCCGCTCGGCTCGATCGCCGACGTCATTCGCGACCTCGGTCGAGTCGCGGTCGTGATCGCACCCGACACGCAGACGAAGTACTGCAACATCGGCTTCCAGATCCTCGGTGCCGTCATCGAGCGACTCTCGGGCGAACCGTACGCGGCGCACGTCGAGCGGACGCTCCTGCGGCCCCTCGGTCTCTCGCGAACGGCGTTCGAGCCGCCTGCCGCCGAGCGGGCGACGGGCTACCAGGCGCGGCACCACTCGGACGACCTGCCGCTCGCGAGCGTCCAGCCCTCGGCGCTGTTCGAGGCCGACGGCGGGCTCTGGTCCAGCGTCTCCGACCTCGCCCGCTGGGTCGCCTTCTGGCTCTCGGACGCGCCGTCGGCGGTGCTCCAGGCCGAGACGCGCAGCGAGATGCTGCGACCGTGGATCGTCGGCAAGGCGGACTGGACCGAGATGCAGGGGCTTTGCTGGTACTGGCAGCGGCACGGCGAGGAGCGCTACGTCGGCCACGCCGGGGGGTGGCACGGCTTCGTCAGCCGGATCGCCCTCGCACCGGCCGACGGCGTCGGCGCGATCGCACTCGTCAACGGCGTCGGCGACGCGACACCGCTCGCCTTCGATCTCCTGGACGTTGCGGTCGCGGGCGTTCGCTCGCGACCGCTTCCGGAATCGGCACCGCCAGAGCCCCTGCCCGCTGCCTACGGGGAACTCCTCGGCGCCTACTGCTGGCGCGAGTTGGCAGAGCGGGTTCGCATCGAGTGGCGCGACCGTGCCCTCGTCCTGTTCGAGCCCGACGAGACGCAGGTCAATCTCGAGCCGACGGCCGATCCGCTCGGCTTCAGCGTCCGCGGCGGCAGTTGGGCCGGCGACGTCGCCCGATTCGTCCGCGGCGACGATGGGCAGATTGCGCTCGTCAACGTCGGCGGCTATCCGTTCACGCGGGAGGGTTGAGCGGGTTCTCCCGCTGGTCGGAGAAGATCCGGAGGAGCTCCGCGTCCTCGATCGCATCGATGTACCCGTTGGTTGTGGTGACGTCGAACTGCGCGCCCATCTGGTGCGTCGTCTGCCGGAAGCGCCGACGGCGTCGCGGGGCCGGCGCGGCGCACCACTCCCGCTGGACATGCGAGGTCCTCGCCTGGCGCTGCGACGACGATCGGGCGCTGGTCGAGGATCTCGACGAGCATCGCAGCGGTGGCGGCGCCAAACGCCCCGCGGAGGATCGGCCCGCCGTGATCGTCGACTCGGCACACGGTCACCTCGACGACGTCACCGATCGGACGCCATACAAGGGGTTCGGTCGGTGCCGGCGCCGACCATTCGGCACAGTCCCCAACGTC
>VFJZ01000013.1 GCA_009885805.1 Actinomycetota bacterium | reverse complement strand
CTCGGCGCGGTCGCGACGGGTGTTCGGCGGGTCGGTCTCCACGTGCGCGTCGGCGCCGTACGTCGCCGGGCCGATGTCCTCCCCACCGACGAGGATCAGGCCATCCAGGACGTCGATGACGTCGCTGGCGTCCTCGGAGAACGTCGGGTCGGGCGGGAGCAGCAACGGCAGCCCGCCCGCACCGATCACACCATCCACGTACCCCTGCGGAACCATGCACGCCGGCATGCCCGTCCACGGGCCCCAGCTCGCCGCGCGCCAGTAGGCGCTGATGCCGATACGCGGTCGCACGGCTACATGCGCTCGAAGGAGCGGTGCAGCTCCCAGTCGGTGACGGACGACTCGAACGCGCGCTGTTCGAGTCGCGCCGCGTTCAGGTAGTGCTCGACGACGTCGTCGCCGAACGCGCGGCGCGCGAAGGCGGAGCCCTCCAGTTCGCGGATCGCCGCGTGGAGGCTCCCGGGGATGCGAGCGCCGTCGGAGTCGTAGGCGTTGCCGGTGTAGGGCGGCGGCAAGACGAGGCCGCGATCGATGCCTTCCAGGCCCATCGCGATCGTCGCGGCGAAGGCGAGGTACGGGTTGCAGTCGCCGCCGGGTAGCCGGGACTCCAGCCGCAGCCCCTTGCCGTGCCCGACGACGCGGAAGGCGCAGGTGCGGTTGTCGTCGCCCCACTCGAGCGCCGTCGGCGCGAACGAGCCGTGGGCGAAGCGCTTGTAGGAGTTGACGTTCGGCGCAAACAGGTAGGCGAGCTCGGCCGTGTGCGCGAGCTGCCCCGCGACGAACGAGCGGAACAGGTCGGTGCGGCCCTCGCCGTCCGGTCCGGGGAAGAGGCTCTCGTCACCGTCCCAGAACGAGCAGTGGATGTGGCACGAGTTGCCCTCCCGCTCGTTGAACTTCGCCATGAAGGTGAGCGCGGCGCCGTGCTGCCAGGCGATCTCCTTCGCGGCGTTCTTGTAGACGGCGTGGTCGTCCGCCATCTTCAGCGCGTCGGCGTAGCGGAAGTTGACCTCGTGCTGCCCGAAGTTGCACTCGCCCTTCGAATCCTCGACGACGAGGCCCGCGTTCGCCATGTGCCGGCGGATCGGCCCGACCACGTCCTCGACGATCGTCGTGCCGAAGATCGAGTAGTCGATGTTGTAGGCGTTGGCCGGGACAAGGCCGCGGTAGCCCTTCCCCCGGCAGTCCTCGTACGTCTCGCGGAAGAGGATGAACTCGAGCTCGGAGCCGATCTTCGCCGTCCACCCGCGTTCCGCGAGACGGGCGAGTTGGGCCTTCAGGATCGATCGCGGCGACTGACGCACGAGCGAGCCGTCGTGCCACGTCATGTCGCACTGCACCATCGCGGTGCCCTCGAGCCAGCTGCAGCGGCGAAGCGTCGCGAGGTCGGGACGGAACACGAAGTCGCCGTAACCGGAGTCCCAGCCGGAGATCTCGAAGCCCGGCAGCGTGTTCATGTCGATGTCGACCGCGAGGAGGTAGTGGCAGCCCTCCGCGCCATGCTCCGCGATCTCGGCGAGGAACGCACGGGCAGTGATCCGCTTTCCCTGCAGCCGCCCCTGCATGTCGGTGATCGCGATGACCACCGTATCGATCAGCCCGGCCGCGACGTCGGCCTCGAGCTCCTCCATCGTCAGCATGCAGAAAGGCTACGCGGGGTTGAAGAAGCCCTGCTCCACCAGGCGCGCACGATCCTCGGCCGACACCTCGACGTTCTGGGGCGTCAGGAGAAAGACCTTCTCGGCGATGCGGGACATGCCGCCGTCGAGCGCATACGTGAGCCCGGACCCGAAATCGATCAGCCGCTTCGACAGCTCGGGCTCGGCCGTCTGCAGGTTGATGATGACCGGCACGTCGTTCTTGAAGCGGTCGGCGATCTGCTGTGCGTCGTTGAACGAGCGCGGTGCGATCAGGTGAACCTTCACGGGTGCCGGCGCCTCCTGCCGTTCGCGGCGTAGCACCGAGGTCGTAGCGCCGTCGTCGCCGTACCCGCGTTCCGGCCGGTGCGTGCGCCGGACCACGGCGGGCTCGCCGGCGAACATGTCGTCGGTGTCGTGCCCGCGCGTGGAACGTCGGGGGCGATCACGATCGAGACGCCGGACTCCTCCGCGCTCCCCCCGCTCGCGGTCGCCGCGCTCACCGCGGTCGCGATGCGAACGGTCGTCAGCGTGCGACGAGCCGCGCTCGTCGTCATCGTCGTAGAACGACTCGTCCTCGGCCAGGCCGAAGTAGACGAGCGAGCGGTGCCACAGGTCTCGGACGCCCATGTTGCGCCATGTTACCGGTCAACCCGGACGACCGCCATAGAGAACCGCCCCGAGCCGGACGATCGTCGCGCCTTCGGCGGCCGCCACGAGGTAGTCCTGGCTGGTTCCCATGCTGAGCACGTCGAAGGCGTGGGTGCCGGTCCAGCGCTCGCTGCAGTCGGCCGCGAGCGCCCGCAGGGCGGCGAACGCAGGGCGTGAGCGTTCGGGGTCGTCGGCGAGCGGCGGCATCGTCATCAGGCCGCGGACACTGACGTTGGCCAGACCGGCGAGGAGGTCGAGGAAGGCGTCGAGGTCGGCGGGCGCGACGCCGTTCTTGGCCGGATCGGCAGCGATGTTGACCTCGACCAGCACGTCCTGCGGTGCGGTCGCGCGCTCGTCGATCTGCCGTGCGGTCGACTCCGCCTCGAGCGCGTGGATCAGCGCGACGCGCCCGACGACGTCGCGCGCCTTCCGGCTCTGGAGGTGGCCGATGAAGTCCCAGCGGAACGCATCCTCGAACCCCGCTTGCTTCTCGAGCAGGGCGTCGGTGCGGTTCTCGCCGACGACGGCGACACCGCCAGCGACGAGCGCCGACAGGTCATCCCGGCCGACGTACTTGACGGCGGCGAGGATTTCGACCGGGCCGTGGGCGACCTCATCGATGGCGCGGCGGGCCTCGGCGAGGTTCGCGCGGATCACATCAGGGTCGACCATGACGGCTCTCAAGGTAGGCGATCACGGCCTGGCGGCCGCTCGGCGCGCCGTCCCGGCGGTGAGAGTAGAAGCGGTCGGCCTCGAGAATCGTGCAGTGCGGGGCGACGTCGACGGTGTCGATGCCCGCCTCCGCGAGCGCGATGACGGCGCAGGCCGCGAGGTCGGCGTGGCGGCCGTTCATCGCTTGCGGGCCGAAGCGGTCGCGGAGCGGGTCGGCGACCTCGACGCCGACCTCGTAGGCGGCGCGCCCGGCGCCGGGGCCGATCGCGGCGACGCGGACGCCGGCTCCGAGCGTCCCCGCGGCGGTGGCGACGATCCCCTCGAGCAGGCCGCGCCAGCCGGCGTGACAGACGGCGACGGCCGTGCCGTCGCTGCGCGCGATGACGAGCGGCAGGCAGTCGGCGCCGAAGGCGACGATCCCGCGCTCCGGCGTTCGCGTCACGAGGCCGTCACCGTTCGGCGCGGCGACCGCAGGATCGTCGAAGGCGCGCGCCGGGTCGTCGTCCGCGTCGTGGACGACGGCCGAGTGCACCTGGTGGCAGGAACTTGTCCGCGCCGGCTCGACGCCGACGGCGGCGCAGAGGCGGCGCCGGTTCTCGGTCACGCGGCCGAGGTCGTCGCCGCTGCGCAGGCCGAGGTTGAGGCTCGCGTACGGCCCACCGGAGACGCCGCCGAGGCGGCTCGAGAAGGCGGCCACGACGCCGGGGACCCGCGTCCAGCGAAGCAGGGTGACCGCCGCCTCGTCAGTCCAGACCAGCACGCGAGCCAGCGTACTCAAGGAGATTGCACGTGGCGCCGATATCGGGGCCGTGCCTTCTTCCCCCTCCCCCGCCGCGTCCTGACGGCAACCCGTGCCGATGCGGCTGCGCTGCGCGGCGACCTGCACGACCTCTCCACCTCCCGCGTCGCCTTTGCGACGAACGACGACGTGCGGCCGGGCAAGCGCCTGCGCGTCACGACCGCCGCGGTCCGGGCCGCCGGCGCGCGTCGTCGTCGTGCCACCGCTCGTGGGTGACCGACGCCTCGTCTCCTGCGTGTTCGAGGGCGGTCTGGCGGCCTGACTGTCGCAATCGTGCCGCACGCCTTTGCGACAGTGCCGTGTCGCGAAGGTGTGCGGCACGATTGCGACACGCTGCGCCAGACGCCGGACTATCCGCCCAGCACCGTCGCCAGCACCCGCAGCGCACCGTCGGTGAACGGCGTCAGGATCTCCTGGAACTGCCGGTTGAAGATCAGCACGACGCCGATGATCACGAACAGGCCGTAGCGGTCGAACGACAGCCAGCGCAGCCAGGCGTCGCGGCCGAGGAAGGCGCCGACGACCCGTGAGCCGTCGAGCGGCGGCACCGGCAGGAGGTTGAAGACGCCGAGCACGACGTTGACGAGCACCGTCAGCAGGACCGCGTCGGCCAGCACGCCGCTGCCGCCGAGATCGACGTGGAACCAGACGAACGCGAACACGAGGGCGACCGCGAAGTTGACCGCCGGCCCGGCGAGCGCGACGAGCGCCATCGCCTGCTGGGGACGGCGGAAGTTCCCCGGCACCACCGGCACCGGCCGCGCCCAGCCGATCGCGAAGCCCTCGATCCCCGCGGCGATCCCGCCGAGGTAGGTGATCGCGAACATCGCCGTGCCGAGCGGGTCGAGGTGGCGCAGCGGGTTCAGCGTCAGCCGCCCGAGCAGCCGCGCCGTCGCATCGCCCAGCCGGTTCGCGACGACGCCGTGCGCCAGTTCGTGCAGGACCATCGCGATGACGAGCACCGGCAGAACGAGGGCGAACGCGCCGAGCTCTGCACGGGTCACCCTCGCACCGTAGCCGTGCGACCATGCCGACATGCGGACACCCGCCCAGCGCTCGCTCCTCGCCGCCGCCATCGTCGCGCTCGCGATCGCCGTCCTGTTCGCCGGGTTCGGTCTCGTGGCCGGCTCAGGGCAGTAGCGACCGGGCGAACCGCACTTCCGCCGCTCGATCTGGCAGCTCCCCCGCCCGCTTCGCGTCGAGCAGCGCCCGCAACACCCGCCCGAGCTCGGGCCCCGGCGCGAGCCCGAACTCGCGCTGCAGGTCGTCGCCCGTCAGCTCCGGACGCACATGCCGGCCGCGCCGCAGCCAGTCCTCACTCGCCGCGCCGCCGAGCAGAAGCGCCGCCTCGTCCGGCGCGCCGACCGGATCGGTCGCCGCGGCTGCCGCGAGGACGACGCGCGCATCGACTCGCCGCACGCGGAGCCAGTCGAGCAGCGCGCGCCGCTCCGCAACCGGCAGCGGGCGCACCAGCAGCGCGAGCCGGGCGCGGACGACGTCCACATCGGGCGCCAGTGCGGCGAGCGCGTCGAGGCCATCGAGCGCACCGCGGTCCGCGACGAGTCCGAGCGGCGCGAGCGCGCCGAGGTCGTCCAACACGCCGAGGGCGAGCGCCGCCGTCGGCTCGGCGAGCAGCAGGAGCAGCGCCTCCCGCAGCCGCGGCCCGCCGACCGCGCGCACCGTCCCCGCCGCCGCCCGCGCCTGTGCCGCCGTCCCGGCATCGAGCACAAAGCCGAGCCGCGCGGCGTACCGCGCCGCACGGACGAGACGCGTCGGGTCGTCGAGGAACGACGCGTCGTGGAGCGTCCGGATCAGGCCCGCGTCGAGGTCGGCGCGCCCGCCGTGCGGATCGACCAGCGCTCCGTAATCGGCCTCGCCGAGCGAGACCGCCATCGCATTGACCGTGAAGTCGCGCCGCGCGAGATCCTCGGTCAGCGACGCGGGCCGTACCGCCGGCAAAGCACCCGGCCGGTCGTAGCGCTCCGCCCGCGCACCGGCGAGATCGACGGTGCCGACCACCGCCGTCCCGAACGCCGTGTGGACGACGAGCCGCTCGCCGGTCTCGCGCGCCAGCCGCCGCGCGACCGCCACCGCATCGCCGACGACGACCAGGTCGACGTCGACGTGGTCGGCGCCGAGCAGGAGATCCCGCACGGCGCCGCCCACGAGATGCACGGCCGATCCCTGCGCCGCGCGGCTGAGCGGCCCGCGCAGGCGCGCCACCTCGGGGTGGCGGTCGAGATCGGCCGCGAGGCTCACACCGTTGCGATGACGTCGATCTCGACGCGCAGGCCGCCGGGCAGCCGCGCCGCCTGGACGGTCGTGCGCGCGGGGAACGGCTCCGCCATCCGCCGCTTGTAGACGTCGTTCATCGCCCCGAACTCGTCCAGGTCGAGCAAAAAGACGCCGGCGCGGACGATGTTCGCCAGCGACGAGCCGGCCGCCTCGAGGATCGCGGCGATGTTGTCGAACGTCTTCTCCGTCTCGGCGACGACGCCGCCCTCGACGACGGCGCCGGTGGCGGCGTCGAGCCCGCCCTGGCCGGAGACGTAGACGAAGCCGCCGGCGACGATCGCCTGGTTGTACGGAGCGCCCTGAAACGGCGCGGGTGCCGCGGAGGTTCGAACGGGAGTCTTGGACATGCGGGAAACCGTACTTCAAGATCCACCCCATGAACCCGCACCTCGCCACCCCGGCCGGCAAGCCGCGCGCCCGCTCGCTCGGCATCCTCTTCGACGGCGAGCCCGGGCCGTCGAACGCGATCACGGACGTCCCCGGGGTCGAGGTCGGCTACGCGACGCTGATCGAGGGCGACCGCGTCCGCACCGGCGTCACCGCGATCCACCCGCGCGGCCGCGCCAACCCCGGCCAGCCCTGCGCCGCCGCCACCTACTCCCTGAACGGCAACGGCGAGATGACCGGCGTGACGTGGATCGAGGAGTCAGGCGCGGTCGCGCTGCCGATCGCGATCACGAACACGCACGCGGTCGGTGTCGCCCACGAGGCGATCATCAACTGGACGACGACGCGCCACCCGCACCTCGCCGACCAGTGGATGCTGCCGGTCGCGGCCGAGACCTGGGACGGCTACCTGAACGACATCAACGGCGGGCATGTCACGCGCGACGTCGTGCTGCAGGCGCTCGACGCCGCCCGCGGCGGGCCGATCGAGGAGGGCTCCGTCGGCGGCGGCACCGGAATGAACTGCTACTCGTACAAGGGCGGCAGCGGCACCGCCTCGCGCGTCGTCGGCTACGGCGCCGAGTCCTACACCGTGGCCGCGTTCCTGCAGTGCAACTTCGGCTCGCGCTCGGAGTTGCGCATCGCCGGTGTCCCCGTCGGCCGCGACCTCACGGACGACGATCCGCTCGGCGACTGGTTCGCCGCCGCGAGTGGCGCCGGCTCCGTGATCGCCATCATCGCGACCGACGCGCCCATGCTGCCGGGCCAGTGCAAGGCGCTCGCGCGGCGGGTGCCGCTCGGTCTCGCTCGCACGGGCACGACCGGCTCGCACTACTCCGGCGACATCTTCCTCGCGCTATCGACCGCCAACGCGGGCGAGCTGGTCTTCGGATTCCCCGGCCCCGAGCCCGACGCGAGCTCGTACGGCTCGCTGCGGTTCGTCAGCTGGCAGTGGCTGGATCTCTTCTACGAGGCGACCGTGCGGTGCGTCGAGGAGGCGGTCCTGAACGCCCTCTGCGCCAACGCGGAGATGATCGGCCGCGACGGGCACCGCTCGCCGGCGCTGCCGCGCGACCGCGTCCGCGCGCTGATCGGTCAGGCCTGAACGCGCTCGATCGCGGCGCCGAGGCCGCGGAGGCGCTCGTCGATGCGCTCGTAGCCGCGGTCGATCTGGCCGATGTTGCCGATCACCGTCGACCCCTCGGCGCAGAGGCCGGCGATCAGCATCGCCATGCCGGCGCGGATGTCGGGCGACTCGACGCGCTCGCCGTACAGCTTCGCCGGGCCCGTGATCACGCAGCGGTGCGGGTCGCAGAGGACGATCCGCGCGCCCATGGTGACGAGCTTGTCGGTGAAGACGAGACGGTTCTCGAACATCTTCTCGTGCACCAGCACCGTCCCGGACGCCTGCGTTGCGACGGCGACGACGATCGACGTCAGGTCGGCCGGGAACTGCGGCCACGGTCCGTCCTCGATCTTCGGCACCTGGTTGCCGAGGTCGTTCGCGATCTGAAGCACCTGCCCCGGCGGCACGCGCAGATCGTTCCCGACGGCCTCCGTGCGGATGCCGAGGCGGCCGAAGACGTGGAGGATCGCGCGCAGGTCGTCGTGCGCCACGTCCGCGATCGTCACGTCGCCGCCCGTGACGGCGGCGAGGCCGACGAACGAGGCGACCTCGATGTAGTCGGGCCCGACGCGGTAGTCGCAGCCAGAGAGACGCTCGACGCCGTCGATGTGGAGCCGGTTCGAGCCGATGCCGTCGATCTGGGCGCCCATCTTGACGAGCAGCCGGCAGAGGTCCTGTACGTGCGGCTCGCACGCCGCGTTGATCAAACAGGTGCGGCCAGGCGCGAGGACGGCGGCCATGATCGCGTTCTCCGTGCCGGTGACGCTCGGCTCGTCGAGGAAGACCTCGGCGCCGCGCAGCCCGGTCGGGGCGCTGATCTCGATCGACCGGTCGACGCTGACGTCCGCGCCGAGCGCCTCGAAGGCGAGCATGTGGGTGTCGATGCGCCGGCGGCCGATCACGTCGCCGCCGGGCGGTGGCACGGTCACCTGCCCGCAGCGCGCGAGCAGCGGCCCGGCAAGGAGGATCGACGCACGGATGCGGCTGACGAGGGCGCGATCCAGCGTCGTCTTCGCGACGAACGAGGCCGTGATCTCGAGGTCGTTCTGCGCGGTCCACTCGACGGTGGCGCCGAGGTCGGCGACCAGTTCGCACATCACCTCGACATCACGGATGCGGGGGACGTTCGACAGCCGCACCGTGCCGTCGGTGAGGAGGGCGGCGGCGATCAGGGGCAGCGCGGCGTTCTTGTTTCCCTCGACGGCGATGCGCCCTTCGAGGGGCCGCCCGCCTTCGATGAGGAAGTACTCCGTCACTGCCTGCCGTGCCGAGATCGTGGCCACGGGCCGCCATGCTATCACCCGCCTCTCGCCTACCATCCGGCGCGATGACCGCACCCGAGCACGACCGCGACGCCGCGCTGGCCCTGCTGCGCGAGTTCACGACCAGCGAGGCGCTGATCCGTCACGCGCTCGCCGTCGACGCCGCCGTCCGCTTCTATGCGCGGCAGCAGGGTGCCGACGAGGCAGCCTGGGGCTGCGTCGCGCTGCTGCACGACTTCGACTACGAGATCCACCCGACGCTCGACAAGCATCCCCAGGACGGCGCCCCGATTCTCCGCGAACGCCGGTACCCGGAGTGGTTCGTCCGCGCCATCCTGTCGCACGCCAACCACCTCGACCTGGCCCGCGAGACGCCGCTCGAGCGCACGCTGTTCGCCTGCGACGAACTGGCCGGCTTCGTCCACGCCTGCGGCCTCGTGCGGCCCGACGGCATCACCACGCTGGAGCCGTCGTCCGTGAAGAAGAAGCTGAAACAGAAGTCATTCGCAGCCGGCGTCAACCGCGACGACGTGCACGACGGGCTCGCACTGATCGGGCTGGAACTGGACGAGCACGTCACCAATGTGATCGCGGCGCTGCGTCCGATCGCCGCCGACCTCGGTCTGCGAACGGCGTGAGCCCACCCCGGACGATCGACCAGCTCGTCGCCGAGGCGCGCGCCCGTCTCCGGCGCCTGACACCGGCGGAGGCGCGCGAGGCGATGACGGCCGGCACGCCGCTCGTCGACATCCGCTCGAGCGACCAGCGCCGCGTCGACGGGGTGATCGACGGCGCGATCTGGTATCCGCGGAACGTCCTCGAGTGGCGCTTCGACGCGGCGTCGGGCCACGCCGACCCGGCGCTGGTCGACCGCGCGACGCCGGCGATGCTGCTCTGCGCCGAGGGCTACCAGACGAGCCTGGCGGCGGCCACGCTGCACGACCTCGGCTTCGAGCGGGCCACGGACGTTGTCGACGGGTTCGCCGGGTGGCGGGAGGCAGGGCTTCCCATCCGCCCCTTCGACGAGGCCGTCGACCTGCGCCAGGGCTCAGGCTGAGACGCCGCTGACGAGCCGGTCGAGGTCGCGCTCGTCGTTCCAGAAGCCGACGGAAGCACGGACGACGCCGGCTGACGGCACCTGCCGGACGAGGACGCCACGCTCCTCGAGGTCAGCGACGACCTGCGCCGGCTCCCGTCCCGGCGTGCGGAATGCGACGAGGGTCGACGGCGCGGCGCACGCGACGACCTCGATCCCGCGGGCATCCTCGAGGAGACCGCGCAGCGACGCCGCCAGGGTCGCGGCGTGCCGCAGGCCGTCGTCGCCGCCGACATCGCGGTGCCAGGCGATCGCAGCGGCGATGCCGGTCATCGCCGTCAGCGTCACCGTCCCCGCGTCGAGCCGGCGGGCGTCGGGCCAGTCCTGAACCTCCGGGCCGGAGCGCCGATCACGGGACAGGTACCACGGCCAGGGCGTCGCGAGCCGGTCGAGGGAAGCCGGGGCGACCCAGAGCGCGCCGGTCCCTGACGGACCGAGCAGCCACTTCTGGCCGGAGTAGGTGTAGAAGTCGCAGCGCAGGTCGGCGGCGCGGAACGGTACGGCGCCGCCGCCCTGCGCGCCATCGACGAGGACGAGCGCGCCGGCCGCGTGCGCGTCGTCGCTGATGTCAGCGACGGGGAGCACCTCACCCGTCGTCCAGAGGACGTGCGAGATCGCAACAAGGCGGGTGCGCGGGCCGAGCGCGGCGGCGATCGAGCCGCGGTCGGGCTCGACGACGCGGACGACCACGCCGTGGCGCCGCGCGAGCTCGTGGAGCGGCTCGGTCAGTCCCGGGTGCTCGTGGCTCGTGGTGACCACCTCGTCGCCCGGCTCGAAATCGAGCCCCGCGACGACGGTGTTGCAGCCTTCGGTGGTGGAGTGCATGAGGGCGATCTCACCCGGCGGTGACCCGGCCGCGCGGGCGAAGCCGTCGCGGGCGGCCTCGGTGAAGCCGTCCCAGTTGGCGTAGCCGCGGGTGCCGATGCGCCCGAGCTCGAGTGCCTCGGCGAGATGCGCCTGCATGGCAGCGGCAGCCGGCCGGGGCAGTGGGCCGAAGGTGCCCGCGTTGAGATAGGCGTTCTCGACCGTCGAGGGCAGGTCGGTGCGGATCCGTTCCAGATCGATCATCGCCGTGCAGGCTACCGTTCGGCGTGATGGGTCTGTTCCGCCGCCGCTTCGACGACCTCGTCTCCCGCCAGCTCGACCTGTTCGCGGTTGACAGCCAGGCCGAGCTCGCCGCTCTCGCGGACGCGATCCGTGCGCACCGGGCGGCCGACCACGACGAGGTCGAGGCGACGTACGGCGACCTGCAGGACCGCGTCGACTGGGCCGCGCAGGACCTGATCGCGCTGCGCGATGCGTACGCCGCCGGCCTCGAAGACGAGACAGCGGTCGCCTACCGCCGCGCGTACGTCCGCGGCGTACGGCGCCGCTACGGCGCGCTCGCGAACGCCGTCGAGTCCGGCGACGTGGACTGACGCTCAGGCGTCGATCGGCACGTGGCCGGGCTCCGCTGCGACACGCGCGAGCCACGCCAGGACGGCCGCGTGCGGCTCGAGCTCGATCCCACCCTGGGATGGCGATCGATGATCGCGAGAACACGCCGACCGGCCTCCTGCCGTTCACCGACGCGATCCGCGAACGCCTCGGGGCGGCCCGAGTAGGCCAGCCAGGGCGCGACGGAACGGATCGGCCGGGACGAAGCGCGTTCCCTCGCCGAGAGCTCAGAGGATCGCGCCGGGTTCAGGCCACCGAGAGCCGCCGGACGATCGGAGCGGTCGGCGACGTCGAGCGTGCGACGCTCGCCTTGTAGCAGTTCCCCACCCCGAGCCGTCGTAGAGGATCGACACCGAGGTAGAATCGCGGTCATGAGCGGAGTGCTGGAGGGCCGCGTCGCCCTCGTCACTGGAGCAGGATCGGGGATCGGACGGGCCGCGGTCGCGCGCTTCACCGCAGCCGGCGCGCGCGTAGCGGCGCTCGACCTCGATCTCGACACGGCCGCCTCGGCCGGCGGCGCGCTCGCCGTCCGCTGCGACGTCACCGACGAGGCATCCGTGGTGGCGGCGACCGCCGAGGTCGTACGCGAACTCGGCCGCCTGGATGCCGTCGTCGCCTGTGCCGGCCACCCCGGCCCGGTCGCACCGCTCGCTGACGTGACCGTCGCTGACTGGGACAACGTCTTCGACGTCAACGTGAAGGGCGTCTGGCTGACCTGCAAGCACGCGATCCGCGCCATGCGGGAGGGCGGCCGCGGCGGGGCGATCGCGATCATGGCGTCGGACTCGTCGTTCGTCGCCGCGCCGGGCATCGGCGCCTACTGCGCCTCCAAGGGCGCGGTGCTGATGCTGATCAGGTCGCTCGCCACGGACCACGGGCCGGAGGGGATCCGTATCAACGGCGTCGCGCCGAGCATCGTCGACACGCCGATGCCCCGGCTGACGCTCGGCGCGGGCGACCGCCCGCTGTCCGAGTTCGGCGTGCCCGACTGGCACACGGCTGACGAGATCGCCGGCCACCTGCTGTACCTCTGCTCGGACGCGGCCCGCGGGATGAATGGCACGGCGCTGGTCGCCGACTTCGGCGGGATGGCGCGCTCGACCTTCCCCGTCTAGTTCCGCACCGTCGCGCGGCCCGGCTCGTACGCCGCCACGCGCGGCGCCACCTCGAGGACGGACTCGGCCGCGCACCGCTCGACGTCCGCTTCGTGGCCGGTGCCGTCCAGGTCACGCGCGCTCTGCGACGCGCGCAGCGCGGCGAGGGCATCCGGATACGCCTGCGCGATCGCGCAGGCGGCGCGAGCGCCGTCGGTGAGGTGCGCACCGGCGATCACCGCGGCGATCCGCTCCACGATCCGGCCCGCGACGTACGCGTCGTCCAGCGCCACCTCGCCGCGGACACCCGCGCACCTCACAGCCACGTCGCCGCCGGCAGCCGCAGCGACGGCCGCTCGCGCGACGGCGTCCAGACACGTCAACGATCCGACGAGGACGACCTCGGCCTCACCGACGGCGCGGAGGATCGCCCGCGTCCCGTTGGTGGTGGTGAGGACGAGACGCCGCCCACGCGGTTCGGTGTACTCGGCCGGCGAGTTGCCGAGGTCGAAGCCCTCGATACGGACGCCGATGCGCTCGCCCCCGAGCACGGTCCCGGGTCCGCTCAGCGCCCGCGCGTCGGCGATCTCCGCGACGCAGACGACCTCGTGGTACCCGGCGGCGAGCGCCTGCGCGATCGTCGAGGTCGCGCGGATGCAGTCGACGACCACCTGCACCCGACAGGGCGCCGCGTCGGCAGGGGTGAGCGCGACGTGGATCTGCACGATCGGAGAGCGTACGCCACCCTCCCCCGAACGGGTGATGGCAATCCTCGGTCGCCTGCCGATAGGCGAAGGGTGGCTCCCGCCGCCGCAACCCTCGAGGAGATCCTCGACCGCGTCCGCTCCCTGCCGCTGTCGCACGACGGCGCGATCGAGGAGATCGTGGAGGCCTGCGACGCGAGCTACTCGACGATGGGGGATGTCGCCGACCGCGTCGGTGGCGAGCCTGCGCTCGCCGCCATCGTCATGCGGCAGGCGAACTCCGCGTACTACGGCTACGGCCGGCGCGTCGAGACGCTGCCGGACGCGTGTGTTCTGCTCGGCATCGGGAGCATCCGCACGCTCGCGCTGACGAACGCCGCGTTGCGCTTCCTGGTCGTCGACAACGACGGGCTGACGCTGCTCCGTCGCGATCTCCTCGCCCACTCCGTCGCAACGGCCGTCGCCGCCAAGGCACTCGCAGCGCGGAGCAAGCAGCCGGCCGACCGCGCCTTCCTCTGCGGCCTCATCCACGAGCTCGGTTCGATCGCCCTGACCCGCGTCGCGAAGTCGGAGTTCCTCCACTGCCACGTCACGGCCAGGACCGAGAACCGCTCCTTCGCCGACGTCGAACGCGAGCAGTTCGGTTTCGACCACGCGGAGCTCGGCGCCCGCCTCGCCGAGCAGTGGCGCTTCCCCGAGGCGCTCTGTGATGCGATCAGGCACCAGCACCAGCCGGGACTGTCGCGTGACCGTACCCTGCCCGACCTGTTGCACTGCGCCGACTGGCTCGCGGCGGAGGTTGGCCGCGGCCTGGTGCCGTTCGGCCATCCCGCCTGGCCCGACCCGCGCTCGGCCGAGTCGTGTCGGCTGAACAGCGACACCCTGCCGGTGGTGATCGCCGAGATCGGCCACGGCGACGACAGCCTCTCGCTCGCCGCCTAGCGATCATGGCCAATCCCCGCAGTTCCGCGGAGACTACGATCCGTCCGTGCGCACCACGATCACGTTGGAACCGGACGTCGAGGAGCTCGTTCGCCAATCGATGCGGGCGCGCCGGCTTACGTTCAAGGCGCCGGTGAACGAGGCAATCCGCGCCGGACTGGCGCCGACGGCGACAACACCGTTCCGCGCGCCCGTGTTCGACCTCGGCGCGGCCACCGTCCCCCTCGACCAGGCTCTTCGCCTGGCCGGCGAACTGGAGGACGGCGACACCGCGCGAGAACTTGCGGCCGGACGCTGACGCGTTCGGTCGTTTGCGACGCGTCGGCTCCGCGTGGATCGTCCTCGTCGGCTACCTCCGCCTCTCGACGCGGGCCGGCATCTTCCCGCGACCGCTCGACGCGCCGACCGCCGTCGGGGTGGCCCGTACCTGGCTCAGCGCGCCGACGGCGAGCGTCGCCGAACCCGGCCCGCGCCACCTCGAGATCCTCGAGCGCCTGATCGCCGGCTCGGGCACGGCAGGGAACCTCGCGAACGATGCGCACCTGGCCGCCATCGCGATCGAACTGCGCGCGACAGTCGTCACGTACGACCGTGACTTCGGCCGGTTCGGCGTGCCGCTCCATCTGCCGGCCTGACGGTCGGTCGTCGCCCGTACGATCCCCGCCATGGATCACCTCGATACGCGCGCCGTCTGGGCGGGCGAGCAGGCTGAGCTCGCGCACCGCGGCACCCAGGTGCCGGTACAGCACTCGATCGCGTTCGGCTACGAGGGCGTGGACGACTGGCTCGCCGTCGCCCTCGGCGACGCGCCCGGCGATATCTACTCGCGCAACACCAATCCCACGGTGCGCGCCTTCGAGCGAAAGGTCGCGGACCTCGAGGGAGCCGAGCACGCGATCGGCTTCGCGTCGGGCATGGCGGCGGTCTCGAACGCGCTCCTCACGCTCCTCGCACCCGGCACGCGTGTCGTGTCGGTCAAGGACACCTACGGCGGCACGAATCAGCTCTTCATCGACATCCTCCCGCGCCAGCAGATCGATGTCGACCTGCGGGACACGACCGACCACGAGGCGATCGAGCAGGCGATCGCACGCGGTTGCGACGTCCTCTACCTGGAGACGCCGACGAACCCGACGCTAAAGGTGGTCGACATCGCGTCGCTGACGGCGGCGGCGCACGAGCGCGGGGCAGTCGTGATCGTCGACAACACCTTCGCGACACCGATCAACCAGCAGCCGCTCGCGCTCGGCGCCGACCTCGTCGTGCATTCGGCGTCGAAGTTCCTCGGCGGCCACGCCGACGCCCTCGGCGGCGCGCTCGCGGGGCGTCGTGACCTCGTCGAACGCGTCTACCACTTCCGGGAGATCACCGGTGCCGCGCTCGGCCCCCGGGACGCGTACATGCTGCTCCGCGGGATGAAGACGCTCGCCCTGCGGATCGAGCGGCAGAACGCCTCGGCGCTGCGCATCGCCGCGTGGCTCGCCGCGCATTCCGGTGTCGAGGACGTCTTCTACCCCGGTCTCGCGTCCGACCCCGGCCACGCGATCGCCGCCAGGCAGATGACGGGGTTCGGTGGGATGCTGTCGTTCTCGCTCCATGGCGGCTTCGACGCGGTCCGGGCGATGTTGCCGCGCCTGCGCCTGGCGCACCGGGCCGCAAACCTCGGCGCCGTCGAGACAATCGTCGGCATTCCGGCGACCACGAGCCACGTCGAGTGCACGGCCGAGGAGCGTGCCGCGATGGGGATCCCCGAGGCCCTCGTCCGGCTCAGCGTCGGCATCGAGCACGCTGACGACCTGATCGCCGACCTCGCCCAGGCCCTGGCTTGAGCACGCAACGGCCGGAGCGAAGCGGCGGCCCTTGCGTGCGGTGGCGAACGCCGTGCGATCCTCCGAAGGAGTGCACGGCGTGAGCAGGGTCGTCTCGGTCGTCGGCAACCGGCCGCAGTACGTGAAGGCCGCGCCGGTCCATGCCGCCCTCGTCGACGCCGGCGCGACCGTCGTGCTCGTCGACACGGGCCAGCACTACGATCACGGGCTCGCCGGCGTCTTCTACGACGAACTCGGGATCGCGGCGCCGACGCACCGCCTCGCCGTCGGCTCGGGGACGCATGCCGAGACCACCGGGCGCGTGCTGGAGCGAATCGAGCCGGTCCTCGCAGCGGAACGCCCGGACGTCGTCGTCGTCTACGGCGACACGAACTCGACGCTCGCCGCAGCCCTCGCGGCCGCAAAGCTCGGCCTCCCGGTGGCGCACGTCGAGGCCGGGCTGCGCTCATTCGACCGGACGATGCCGGAGGAGGTGAACCGCGTCCTCACGGACACGCTCGCCACGCTCCTGCTGTGCCCATCGGCAGTCGCGGTCGCGAACCTCACGGCCGAAGGCATCACAGCCGGTGTCCACGAGGTCGGCGACGTGATGGCGGACGCAGCGCGACTCCACGGCCCACGCGCCGACGGTCGACCGCGGCCGTCGGGCTCGTATCTGCTCGCGACCATCCACCGCGAGTCGAACACGGCGGCAGCGAGCCTCGGCCGCATCGTCGAGGCGCTGTCCAGCCTCGGGGAGCGCGTGATCCTCCCGCTCCACCCGCGCACGCGGGCCGCCCTCGACCGGTACGGCCTCGCCTTCGGCCCAGCCGTCGAGGTGGTCGACCCGCTCGGCTACCTGGAGTTCACCGCGTACCTGCGGGGCGCGCGTCTGCTGCTGACCGACTCGGGCGGTGCGCAGAAGGAGGCGTACTTCCACGGTATTCCCTGCGTCACGCTGCGCGACACGACGGAGTGGGTCGAGACGGTCGCGGCTGGGTGGAACGTCCTGGTCGCGGACGACGCCGATGCGATCCGCGCCGCCGTCGCCACCCTGGCCCCGCCTCCGGTGCGGCCGTCCCTGTATGGCGACGGGCACGCCGCCGCCCGCATCGCAACGCTGATCGATAGCATGTCGCGCCATGGACGATGACGACCCGACCGGGCACCTCGCCCGGGTCACCGCGCGGATCGCACTGGATCAGACGGGCGAGGTCGTGGTCGGGCTCGGCAACCGCACCGAGATCGCCCGCATCGACAAGCCCGCCGCGACACCGCGACTGATCTCCTCGCGATCTGCCACCGTCAACGCCGACGATCGCCGGCGCCGCCCCGGCGGGGCGATCCCGCCCCGCTCCCGCAGCGTGCGATGGATCGTGCCCGGCGCCCGATCAAGCGCCGGCGCGATATCACTGACCGACTCGCCCGCCGACCAGCGCGCCCACAACTCCGGCCGCTCCGCCGGCGAGTAATCCCGCCGCGTCTTCGCCATCCGCCACCTCCCGTGACCCGACCCTCCGAGACGGAGCGTTGCGATCGCGGGCTGAACCCACCGACGCCGTTATCGCCTTCAAGATCGACACCGCGCCAACCGTCGTCGGCAACGCGATCGAGCGGTTCTCCCGGCAGCCGGAGACGATGACCGACTTCGTCCACACCGTCTTCGCAGGCCACCTGCGGGCGATCATCGGCGGGATGACCGGCGAGGAGGTCACTGTCGGCCGCGACGGGCTCGCACGGCTGGTCAGTGAGGCATCAGGGCAGGAGATGTCGGACCTCGGCCTGAAGATCGACTCGGTCCAGATCAGGGACGTCGAGGACGCTGCCGGCGGCCAGTTCCTGCAGGCGTGGCGCCAGCGCGAGCAGGCCAAGGTGATCGAGGCGGGGACGCGCAACGCGCAGCTCGAGGCGGCACAGAAGGAGCAGCAGATGCAGGTCGACGTGATCAAGCCCGCCGAGGCGGAGCGGGACGCAGCCGTGCGTCGCGCGGACGGGGCCGCGCAGTCGCTCGTGCTGGCGGCGAAGGCGGACCGCGAGAAGACGCAGCTCGACGCCGAAGCGGCGCAGATCCGGGTCGAGTTGGCTGCGATCGCTGACGCGTCCCGGGTGCGCGCGGATGGCGAGGCGCGCGCGGGCGCGCTGGAGCAGAACTCGGACGCCGTGCTCCAGCAGATCCTGGCCGAGAAGATGCCCGAGATCGTCCGCGCCGCCGCGGAGCCGATCGCCGCGGCCGGGCAGATCAACCTGCTCGACGTCCGTTCGCTGCAGGGGATGGCGGGCGGCAACGTCGCTGCCGCGCTCGCGATGCTGCCGATGGTCGTCAACGGTCGCAGGGATCTCGTCGCCGATCAGGCGACGAGCGGCGACTCGCCGGCCGCCGAGACGGCGTAGGCGCCTGCGCCGTCGCGGAACGCCACCACCTCGGCGAGCCCGGTTCCCTCGTACCACAGCCCGCAGCCATCGTCCGCGGCGACGCCGGCGGGGAAGCCCTCGTCGCGCACCAGGCCCGTGTAGACCGGGCGACGGCGCTCCTCGCGGTCGTAGTGCGGACAGGCCGAGCCGGGCAGGAAGCCGAGCCCGTCGCGCATGCCGTCCAACGCCGCCCGGTACGAGTCCGTCACGCCAGCCTCGAACCAGCAGATCATCCCGGCCGACGAGCCCCACAGCAGCGCGCCGCGCTCCCACGCCGTCCGCAGCGCCACGTCGATGCCGTGCAGCCGGAAGACGGCAAGCATGTTGGCGGTGTTGCCGCCGGTGACGAGCACTGCGTCGGCGGTCGCGACGCGGTCGCGCGCGTCATCCGGCGGCACGCCGTGCAGCAGGATGTGCGAGGCGTCGAACCGGCTGCCCGGGAACCGCTCGTGGAAACGGACGACGATCTCAGGCAGGTCGCCGCAGGCGGTCGGCAGGATCACGACGCGCGGCCGCTCGCGCGTGAGGCGCCCCACGACCCAGTCGCACACCGCCGGATCGAGCGCGAGCCCACCGAGCGCGAGGATCCCCATCAGCGGTCCCGGAAGCCGCCGCCGAGGGCCGCCTGGGCGGCGGCGAGCCGGGCCGCCGGCACGCGGAAGGGTGAGCACGAGACGTAGTCGACGCCGACGCCGTGGAAGAACGCGATCGAGGCCGGGTCGCCGCCGTGCTCACCGCAGACGCCGAGGCCGAGGCCGGCGTTGACGGCGCGTCCGCGCTCACAGCCGGTGCGGACGAGGGCGCCCACGCCGTCGACGTCGATGGTCGCGAACGGGTTGTCTTGAAGGACGCCGTCCTCGATGTAGGCGGCGAGGAACTTCCCTTCGGCGTCGTCGCGCGAGATGCCGAGCGCCGTCTGCGTGAGGTCGTTGGTGCCGAACGAGAAGAAGTCGGCGTGCAGCGCGATCTGGTCGGCGCAGAGCGCGGCTCGCGGCAGCTCGACCATCGTCCCGATCGGGATCCCGAACTCGGCCGCCCCTTCCTCGGCGAGCACCTCGACGACGAGCGCGCGCAGCCGTTCGAGCTCGGAGGCCCACGCGATCAGGGGCAGCATGATCGCGGGACGCGGGTCACGGCCGGCCCCGCGCTCGTCGCGTGCGGCGCGCGCGATCGCGCGCACCTGCATCGCGTAGATGTCAGGGTGGAGGAGCCCGACGCGGGAGCCGCGCGTGCCGAGCATCGGGTTCGCCTCGTGCAGGCGGCGGATGCGCCCCAGGAGGCGGGCGGCGGCGGCGTGCGCCGGGCCGCCGGCCTCCCGCAGGCGCTCCGTCTCGACGGCCTGCTCGGTCAGGTCGGGGAGAAACTCGTGCAGCGGCGGATCGAGCAGGCGGATCGTCACCTCGTGCCCGTCCATCGCCTGGAGGATCCCGGCGAAGTCGGCCTGCTGCATCGGCGCGAGCGCCGTGAGCGCCGCGGCGCGCTCGGAGTCGGACGAGGCGAGGATCATCGCGCGGACGTGGGCGAGTCGGTCCTCCGCCATGAACATGTGCTCGGTGCGGCAGAGGCCGATGCCCTCCGCGCCGAACGACCGGGCGCGTGCCGCATCGGCGGGCGTGTCGGCGTTGGCGCGCACGCCGAGGCGGCGCGACTCGTCGGCCCAGGCCAGGATCTGGTCGAGGTCCTCGTTCGCCTGGGGCGGCACGAGCACCAGCGCACCGGCGAAGACCTCACCGGTCGAACCGTCGAGGGTGATCTCGTCGCCGACCCGGAACGATCGGCCGCCGATCTCGACCGTACGAGACGCAAGATCGATCCGGACCGACTCCGCACCGGCGACGCACGGTTTCCCCATACCGCGGGCGACGACTGCGGCATGGCTCGTCATGCCGCCGTGGGCGGTGAGGATGCCCTCGGCGGCGATCACGCCATGGATGTCGTCGGGGGTCGTCTCGTGCCGTACGAGGACGACCCGCTCCCCCGCCTTGCGCCGCTGCTCGGCGGTGTCGGCGTCGAGGACGATGCGGCCGACGGCCGCTCCCGGCGAGGCATTCAGCCCGCGCGTCAACGGCTCGCTCCGCTCCTGCGGGTCGATCGCGGGGTGCAGTAGCTGATCGAGGGCGTGGGGATCGACGCGGGCGACGGCCTCCTCCCTCGTGATCGTCCCCTCGGCGACGAGGTCGCGGGCGACCCGGAGCGACGCCGGCGCGGTGCGCTTGCCCGTGCGCGTCTGCAGCAGGTAGAGGCGACCGCGCTCGATCGTGAACTCGATGTCCTGCAGGTCGCGGTAGTGCGCCTCGAGGAGCGCCATCGTGTCGAGCAGTTGCCGGTGGGCGTCCGGGAGAACCGCTTCCAGCTCAGCCAGGGGTCGAGGCGTGCGCACGCCGGAGACGACGTCCTCGCCCTGGGCGTTGACGAGGAACTCGCCGAACGCCTCGCGAACGCCGGTCGAGGGGTTGCGCGTGAAGCAGACACCGGTCGCGCAGTCGTCGCCGAGGTTGCCGAACACCATCTGCATCACGTTGACGGCCGTGCCGAGATCGTCGGCGATGCCGTGGGCGCGGCGATAGACCGTCGCGCGCGGGGTGCTCCACGAGCGGAAGACCGCGTCGATCGCGCGCCGCAACTGCTCCCGCGGGTCCTCGGGCAACTCACCACCGTGCTCACGCGTGAGGCGGCGGAACTCGGCGCCGAGGCCGCGGAGATCGTCCGCGGCGAGATCGCTGTCGGCGCGGACGCCTCGGTCCGCCTTCTTGCGCCGCAGCGCGTCCTCGTAGACGTCGCCAGGGACGCCCTCGACGACCTCGCCGAACATCTGCACGAAGCGCCGGTACGAGTCCCAGGCGAAGCGCTCGTCCCCCGACTCGGCCGCGAGCGCGGCGGCGGCGGCCTCGGACATGCCGAGGTTGAGGACCGTGTCCATCATCCCCGGCATGGAGTGGACGGCGCCGGAGCGGACGGAGACGAGCAGCGGGCGGTCACCCTCGCCGAGACGCCGGGAGGTGCGCTCCTCGAGCGCGGCGAGGTGCCGGAGGATCTCGTCCCACAGCCCGTCGGGCCAGGCACCGTCGCGCATCGTCGCGACGCAGGCCTCGGTCGTGACCGTGAACCCGTCAGGGACGCTGACGCCGAGGCGCAGCATCTCGGCGACGTTCGCGCCCTTGCCCCCGAGCAGACTCCGCATCTCGGCCGAGCCCTCGCTGAGGTCGTAGACGAAGCGGGCGGCCACAACGGGAGCATAGGTCTCAGGGCGGCGGTTTCCGCTGCCGATGAGGTTCGCAGTGAGGGAGGCGACGAAGACGGGCGGTCACGTGATCGTCGCCGGCGGCGAACGCCTGCGACCGCGCGTCGCCGCCGTACTCCGCGATCAGGGCGTCGAGGTGACCGAGAGCGCGTCGGTCGACCGCGAGGCGCTGGTCGCCGCCGGCATCGACTCCGCCGCCTCGCTGATCCTGACGGCCGACAACGACGTCGGAAACCTCTCTGCCGCGCTCGCCGCACGCGACCACAACCCGGATCTGCGGATCGTCCTGCGGACGTTCAACGTCGGGCTGCTGCGGCAGCTCGAGTCGTTGCTGCCCGGCGTGCGCCTCGTCTCGGCATCGCAGGTCGCGGCGCCCGCGTTCATCGCGGCCGCGACCGCGACGGCCGGCCCGGCACCGGCGCAGAGACGTCGGCAGAGAGGCACTGTCGGGTTTGCGCTCGATCTCGCAGGCGACCGCCTCGTGCAGCTGCTCGGCGCCGTCGTCACCGGCATCATCGCGATCTCCGCCGTCGTCTTCGGCGTGTTCCACGACCTCTCGCCGATCGACGCCCTCTACTTCACCGTCACCGTCGTGACGACGACCGGGTTCGGGGACATCAGCGTCGGCGAGGCCGCCTGGCCGCTCAAGGCGTACGCGGTTGCGCTGATGCTGACCGGCGCCGCCGCACTCGCCACCCTGCTCGCGCTCGTCACTGAGGTGCTCGTGACCGCGCGGATCGCGGCGGCGCTCGGCAACGTCCCGCGCGACATCAGTGACCACGCCGTCGTCGCCGGATTCGGCACGCTCGGATTCCGCATCGCGGAGCAGCTCGTCGAGTCGGGCGAACGGGTCGTCGCGATCTCGCTCGCGGGAGACGGACGGTTCGTCGCCGCCGCGCGTTCGCTCGGGATCCCGATCGTGATCGGTGACATCGCGATCCCGGAGACGCTCGACGAAGCCCGGATCGACCGCGCACGCTGCCTGCTGTGCGTCTCGGACTCCGACGTCGCGAACCTCGAGGCCGGTCTGAACGCGCGCTCGGCGAGCTCTGACATCCCCCTCGTCCTACGGATCTATGACGTCGATCTGGCCGCACGTGTCGAGGCCCAACTGGGGCTGCGGTCGTTCAGTGTCGCGAGCCTGACGGCGTCCGCCTTCGCGGCGGAGGCGGTCGGTGAGGTCGAAGCCGACGAAGACCATCGCGCCGCGGCGTGAGGCGTGCGGCCGTCTGTCGCGCGCATCCTCCGGCTGCACGACCGGCATCGCTGCGCCTGGTGTAAGCATGCGGCCGCGAACTGATATCATGCGTGCATGGTTCGCACGCAGATCCAACTCACCGACGAGCAGGCCGAGACGGTGCGCGAACTCGCCATGCGGCGCGGCGTCTCGATGGCGGCGGTGATCCGCGGCCTCGTCGACGACGCCATCGCCACGGCGAGCCGCGGGCAGCGCCACGCCGTCGCGCTGACCGTCGTCGGCAAGCACCGCTCCGGCTCGAGCGACGGCGCCACGGAGCACGACCGCCACCTGACCGCGGGTTCCGGCACCTGGTGACCGTGTTCGTCGACACGTCGGCGCTGTACGCGCTGCTCGACGCCGACGACGCACGACACGCGGAGGCGCGCGCCGTGCTGACGCGCCTGGCGGGCGACGACGACCTCACCACGCACGACTACGTCGTCGTCGAGTCCTCGGCGCTCGTCCAGCGACGCCTCGGCGGCGAGGCCCTGCGCGATCTCCACCGACGATTGCTCTCGATCGTCGCGGTGGCGCGCCCGGCGCCGGATGAGGTCGCCGCCGCCACCACCGACCTGCTGATCGATCCCGGCGGCCCGTCGCTCGTCGATCGCCTCAGCTTCGAGTTCATGCGCCGGCGCGGCATCGATCGCGCGTTCTCGTTCGACCGTCACTTCGCCGACGAGGGGTTCGCCGACCCGTGAGGCAGGGGCAGACGTCTGTACTGACGGCAACGATCAGACGCGCTGCTCGACGAGGTCGATGATGCGGTTCGCGGCCTCCTCCAGCGCGATGTGCGTCACGTCGACGACGGGGCAGCCGAGGCGGCGGTGGACGTTCCCCGCCTCCTCCAACTCCTCGAAGATGCGGTTCAGCTCGGCATACCCGTCGCGGACGCCCGAGCCGCCGATCGCCCGCAGCCGCCGACCGCGGATCTTCGCCAGCCGCTCGGGGTCGATCGTCAGCCCGACGACGCGGGAGGAGTCGATCCGGAACAGGTTCGCGGGCGGCTGGATACCACGGACGAGCGGCACATTCGCGGTCTTGTAGCCGAGGTAGCCGAGGTACATCGACAGCGGCGTCTTGCCGGTGCGGGAGACGCCGATCAGGACGATCTCGGCGTCCTCGAGACCCTCCCCCGACAGGCCGTCGTCGTGCTTGACGGCGAACTCCATCGCCGCGACGCGCTTGAAGTAGTCGGCGTCGAAGGCCAGCGGCCGGCCCGGCACCAGCTCCGCCTCGTCGCCGGACGCCGCCGTCAGGGCCTCGAGCGGCGGGCCGAGGAGGTCGCAGTGCGCGATCCCCTCCCGCTGGCAGAACTCGGTCGTCAGACGGCGCAGTTCGCGGTCGATCAGCGTGAAGAAGACGGCTACGCCCTTTCGCTCGGCGATCCGCTCGAACGCGCGCGACAGCCCCTCGATCGTCGTCACGCGCGGGTGACGGACGAGTTGCGTCGGGTGCTTCGAAAACTGCGCCTGCGCGGCGCGCGCCACACGGGCCGCCGTATCTCCGGTCGAGTCGGAGACGAGGTGGATCTCGATCGGGTCGGAAGCCGGCATCAGCGCTGCACCTGGGAGAGGTCGCCGAGTCGCCGGCAAACCGCGACGACGTCAGCGAGGAGTCGGAGACGATTGGCTCGCACGGCTGCATCATCGGCGATCACGAGCACGGCGTCGAAGAACGCGTCGACCGGCGCGCGCAGCGACGCGGCGGCGACGAGTGGATCCGGCTCGGTCGCGGCGACTGCGAGCGCCGAGGCGAGAGCGTTCTCCGACGGATGCTCGGCGCGGGCCGGATCGAACGCGGGCGCAGCCTCCACCCCGCCCTTCGCCGCCAGCCGGTGGCAGCGCGTGAACGCCGCGAACGCCGCCGCGAACGCCTCGCTGTCGACGGCAGTCTGAAGCAGCCGGGCACGCTCGGCGTGCGCGAGAATGTCGGGCGTCCCGTCGGCGCCACGAGCGGCACGGACGAGGTCGACCTCGATCCCCTCGCCGTCGAGGACCGCATCGACACGGTCGCCGATGAACGCGGCCACGACCTGCTCGGTGGCGGCCGCGTCGAGGGCGAGCTTCGCGCCCTGCGCGGTTAGCAGCGCGTGCACCGCTGCGACCCGGTCGGCGAGCCCGAGCGCCAGACCGCGCTCGAGGACGATCGCGACGATCCCCGCGGCAGCACGACGCAACCCGTACGGATCACGCGAGCCCGTCGGCTTCTCGCCGATCGCGAGCGCCGTGACGAGCGTGTCGAGCTTGTCGGCGACCGCGAGGACAGCGCCCGCCGTGGTCTCCGGGAGGGCGCCGCCCGCGGCGTCGGGGAGGAACTGCTCGCCGATCGCGCGGCAGACCTGCTCGTCGAGCCCGGCGGCGCGCGCGTACTGCTCGCCGACGTAGCCCTCGAGCGCGGCGAACTCCTGCACCATCGTCGAGGCCTGGTCGGCCTTCGCGAGCCGCGCCGCCTCGAGCGCCGCCGGCCCGCCGCCGAGCGCTCCGACGAGCGCGACGAGGCGCGCGGTCTTGTCGGCGAGCGACCCCGCCTTCGCGTGGAACGCGATCCGGTGCAGCTCGGCGGCCATCGCCTCGAGGCCGCGCGCACGGTCCTGTTCGAGCGAGAAGACGGCGTCGTCGAGCCGGCCGACCAGGACGCGCTCGTTGCCGGCGCGGACGACGGTGTCGTTCGCGGGCGGTGAGTTGACGACCGTGAGGAAGCCTGCGAACCGCTCGCCGTCACGATCGAGCGGCAGGTAGCGCTGGTGCGACTGCATCGCCGTCACGAGGACGCGGTCGGGGAGCGCGAGGTATCGCTCGTCGAATCGCCCCGCAACGACGTTGACGCGCTCCACGAGGTACTGCACCTCGTCGAGGACGCCGGCCGGATCGCTCCAGCTCGTCCCGAGCGTCGCAGCAGCCGCGTCGAGCCCGGCCTCCATCTGCGCGCGGCGCGTGGCGGTCGGCACCGTCACGCCAGCCGCGGCGACCTGCGCGGCGTACGTCGCGGCATCCGCGACGACGGCGCTCGACGCGACCCCGGCGACCTGCGCGTCAAGGAGTTCCGTGCCGTGGACGACGCAGAGCGTGCGGATCGGGCGCGCGAAGCGCAGCGCCTCGTGACCCCAACGCATGTTCTTCGGCACCTGCAGGCCGTCGATCAGCCCGTCGACGACCTCCTGGGCGACCGCCGCGAGCGATCCGGTCGCCGCGTCAACGACGATCCAGGCGAACCCGTCGCGCAGCTCCAGCGCAGCGGCCGTCACGCCGTGCTTGCGCGCGAAGCCCTCGGCCGCCTTCGACCAGCCGTCCCCGTCGCGCGCGACCGCCTCGGGCGGGCCGCGGTGCTCGATCCGGTCGGCGGCCTGCTGCGCCGGGACGTCGTGCGCGACGACGGCGATCCGCCGCGGCGAAACCAACGTCTCGACGCCGGTGGCCGGCAGGCGACGCTCGGCGAGCAGTCGCTCCAGCACCGACCCGGCGACCTCGTCGGCGACGCGGCAGGCGCCGGCCGGCAGCTCCTCGCAGCCGAGTTCGATCAGCAGGTCAGCCATCGAGCGTCTCGACGTAGGCGCTCGCTACCGCACGGGCGAGGTTGCGGACGCGGCCGATGTAGCCGACGCGCTGCGTCACGGAGATGGCGCCGCGCGCGTCGAGGAGGTTGAAGGTGTGCGAGCACTTCAGGACCTGGTCGTAGGCCGGCAGCGGCAGCGCCCGCGCGATCAGGGCGTTTGCCTCCCGCTCGTGGTCGTCGAAGTGCCGCAGCAGCATCTCGACGTCCGCCGCCTCGAAGTTGTACGCCGAAAACTGCCGCTCGCTGGCGGTGTGGACGTCGCCGTAGCGGACGCCTGGCGCCCAGGAGAGATCGTAGACCGAGTCGACGCCCTGGAGGTACATCGCGATCCGCTCGAGGCCGTACGTGATCTCGACGGAGACCGGGTCGCAGTCGATCCCGCCGGCCTGCTGGAAGTAGGTGAACTGGGTGATCTCCATGCCGTCCAGCCACACCTCCCAGCCGGTGCCCCAGGCGCCCAGCGTCGGCGCCTCCCAGTTGTCCTCGACGAAGCGGGTGTCGTGCTCGTCGGGCTCGATCCCGATCGCGCGCAGGGAGCCGAGGTACGCCGCCTGGGCATCGGCCGGCGACGGCTTCAGGAGCACCTGGTACTGGTAGTAATGCTGCAGCCGGAAGGGGTTCTCGGCGTAGCGGCCGTCCTTCGGGCGCAGCGACGGCTCGACGTAGGCGACGTTCCACGGCTGCGGACCGAGCGCGCGCAGGAACGTCGCCGGGTTCATCGTCCCCGCGCCGACCTCGGTGTGGTACGGCTGCATCAGCACGCAGCCGCGCGCGACCCAGTAGACCTGCAGGCGCAGGATCATGTCCTGGAAATCGGGGGGCGCGCCCACGCTCGAAGCCTATTACCCTGCCCCGCATGAGGAGCCGTATCGCACTGGGGGCGGCGGTGGCGCTCCTGGCCCTGCCGGCCGCGGCGGTCGCCGCACCGAGCTTCAACCTCCGGCGGGTCGCAGCCCTCGACGGCGCCGGCCAGGCCGTCCACCTAGCGTCACCGAAGGGCGACGCTCGCATCTTCGTCGTCGACCAGGTCGGCATCGTCCGCGTGCTGCACGACGGGCAGCTGACGACGTTCATCGACCTCCAGGACCGCGTTGCCGCCGGCGGCGAGCAGGGGCTGCTCTCGATCGCGTTCCACCCGAAGTTCGCGACGAACCGGCGCTTCTTCGTCTACTACACGTCGCGGCCGAACGGTGACGTGACGATCGCGGAGGGTCGCGCGAACGGCGATACCGGCACGTTCCGCCGCGTCCTGCTCACAATCCGGCACCGCGACGCCACGAACCACAACGGCGGGCAAGTCGCCTTCGGGCCGGACGGCCGGCTCTGGATCGGCACCGGGGACGGCGGTGGCGGCGGCGACCAGTTCGGCCACGCCCAGAACCGGCGCTCGCGGCTCGGCAAGATGCTTCGCCTGAACGTCGACCGCGCCGGGTCGGCGCCGCAGATGTGGGGGATCGGCCTGCGCAACCCGTGGCGGTTCTCGTTCGACCGCGCGAGCGGCACGCTCTGGATCGGCGATGTCGGTCAGGGCGCATGGGAGGAGATCGACCGCGTCGCGCGGCCGCACACGCGGGCGTTGCGCAACTTCGGCTGGCCGCGCTACGAGGGCCGCGCCGACTTCGAGCCGGCGAAGCAGCTCGGCGGCGGCACGCTCGTCCGCCCGCTCTCGGTCTACTCGCACGCCGCCGGCGTCTCCGTCACCGGCGGCTTCGTCTACCGCGGCCGCGACGTCCCGGCGCTGCGTGGCTACTACCTGTACGCCGACTACGGGGCGACGTGGATCCGCGGCATCAAGCTCACCCGGACCGGACGCCCGCTGCGGCTGGAGAAGCGCGGTGCGCCGTCCGGGATCACGAGCTTCGGCGAGGACGGTCGCGGCAACGTCTACGCCTGCACGTCCGGCGGCATCTACCGGATCGTCCGGTGATCGACGGCCTCGCCGGGCGCTTCGCGGACGCGCGCGGCTACCTGAACACCGCGAGCTACGGGCTGCCGCCGGACACGGCGATGACCGCGTTCGCTGAGGCGACCGAGCGCTGGCGAATCGGGCGGGCGCAGCCGGCCGACTACGACGACGGCATCACGGCGGCGCGGGCGGCGTTCGCAGCGCTCCTCCACGTGCCGACCTCGTGGGTCGCGGTCGGCCCGCAGGCGTCGCCCTTCATCGGCCTCGTCGCCGCCGCACTACCGGACGGCGCCGAGGTCGTGGTCGCCGCCGGCCAGTTCACGTCGACGCTGTTCCCGTTCCTCGTGCAGCAGCCGCGCGGCGTCAGCGTGCGCGAGGTGCCGTTCGACGAGGTCGCGAACGCCGTCACGGCATCGACGAGCCTGATCGCCGTCGAGGCGGTGCGATCGGCCGACGGCGCGGTCGCCGACTTCGCCGCGATCCGCGCCGCCGCGCGCGACTGCGACGCGCGCGTGCTGCTCGACACGACGCAGGCGACGGGCTGGCTCGATCTCGACGCCTCGCCCTTCGACTACGTCGTCTGCAGCGCCTACAAGTGGCTGCTCTCGCCGCGTGGAACCGCGTTCATGGCGGTGCGTCCAGAGGCCGCCGAGGGGCTCCTCCCCCACGCCGCCGGCTGGTACGCGGGCGCCGACGTCTGGACCTCGATCTACGGCAGCCCGTTGCGACTCGCGGACGACGCGCGGCGCTTCGACATCTCCCCCGGGTGGCTCGCGTGGGTCGCGACGCTGCCGGCAATCGAACTGATCGCGGCGATCGGCGCGGGACGGATCGGCGCGCACGACCTCGCGCTCGCGAACCGACTGCGCAGCCATCTCGGGCTGGAGGCAGCGGCGAGCCCGATCGTCTCGGTCGCAGCCGACGGCGCGGCGGAGCGCCTGGCCGCCGCGGGCCTCATCGCCGCCACCCGCGCCGGTGCGGCCCGCATCTCGTTCCACCTCTACAACGACGAGGCCGACGCGGACCGCGCGGCCGAGGCCCTGGCGTAGCATCCGGACATGGCGCGCGCCTGCATCATCGTGCTCGACGCCGTCGGCGCCGGCGAGCTTCCGGACGCGGCCGAGTACGGCGACGCCGGGTCGTCCACCCTCGCCCACGTCGCGGAGGCCGTCGGTGGACTCGATCTGCCGAACCTGCAGGCGCTGGGGCTCGGCAGCGTCCTCGACCTGGCGGGCTGCGCGCCGCTGCAGACGCCGCCGTCCGTCGTCGGGCGCCTCGTGGAGCGCTCGCAGGGCAAGGACACGACGACCGGGCACTGGGAGCTGGCCGGTGTCATCACGCCGGTCGCGATGCCGACCTACCCGCACGGCTTCCCCGAGGATCTGGTCGCGGCCTTCTCCGCGGCCACGCGCCGGGGCGTGCTCGGCAACGAGCCGGCGTCGGGCACCGAGATCATCGCGCGGCTCGGCGACGCGCACGTCGCGAGCGGCGACTGGATCCTCTACACGTCGGCCGATTCCGTGTTCCAGATCGCCGCGCACGAGGACGTCGTGCCGCTCGCCGAGCTGTACGCCGCGTGCGAGACGGCGCGGGCGCTGCTCGTCGCCCCGCACGCCGTCGCCCGTGTGATCGCGCGGCCCTTCACCGGCGCGTCCGGAAGCTACAGGCGCACGTCGAACCGCCACGACTACTCGCTGCGGCCATCCCGCCCGAACCACCTGACTCGGATCCGGGAGGCCGGCTTCGACGTGCACGGTGTCGGCAAGATCGCCGACATCTTCGCGGGCTGCGACGTCGACACATCGGCGCCGTCGAAGTCGAACGCCGACGGCATCGCGAACACGCTCCGGCTGCTGCGGGAGATCCCGAGCGGCCTGATCTTCACGAACCTCGTCGAGACCGACTCGGAGTACGGGCACCGCAACGACCCGGTCGGCTTCCATCGCTGCCTGCAGGAGTTCGACCGCGCGCTGCCGGAGATTCTCGGCGCGCTGGGGCCGGATGACCTGTTGATCCTCTGCTCGGACCACGGCTGCGATCCGACGACGGCGTCGACCGACCACTCGCGCGAGCACGCGCTGCTCGTCGCCCATGCGCCCGGTCGCCTCCCGGCCGCGCCGATCCGGCACGACGGCGTCTTCTCCGACGTCGGCGCGACCGCGCGGGCGTGGCTGACGGGCGCCGCGGGCGACGACATCCCCGGCACCCCGATCCCGTTCCTGTGCGCGCCGTCGACCTGATCGCGGCGAAACGCGACGGCGCCGAGCACGATCGGGCCGAGATCGCGTTCCTGCTCGACGGCTTCCTCGCCGGCACGGTCGCCACGGAGCAGATGGCGGCGTGGTGCATGGCGGTGGTCTGGCGCGGGCTCTCCGACCGCGAGATCGACGATCTCTGCGACGTGATGGTGCACTCGGGCGACGTCGTCGATCTGACGCCGCTCGGCCGACCGGCGGTGGACAAGCACTCGACCGGCGGCGTCGGCGACAAGGTGACGATCGCGCTGACGCCGCTCGTCGCCGCCTGCGGCGTGCCGGTCGCGAAGATGTCGGGACGCGGGCTCGGACACACGGGCGGCACGCTCGACAAGCTGGAGTCGATCCCGGGCTACCGGATCGCGCTCGAGATCCCGGAGCTGGTCCGCGTCGTCGGCGAGGTCGGCTGTGCGGTGGTGGCGCAGACGGCGCGGCTCGTGCCCGCCGACGCCGCGCTCTACGCGCTGCGCGACGTGACCGCGACGGTGCTGGCGCCGGGCCTGATTGCAACCTCCGTGATGGCGAAGAAGCTCGCGGCCGGCGCGCAGGCGATGGTGCTGGACGTCAAGGTCGGAAACGGTGCCTTCTGCCGGACGCTCGACGAGGCGCGCGAGCTGGCGCGGCTGATGCACGGCCTAGGCACGCGCGCCGGCCGTCGCGTCGTCTGCGAGATCACGCGGATGGACGCGCCGCTCGGCCGCGCCGTCGGCAACGCGCTCGAGGTCGCGGAGGCGCTCGACGTCCTCCGCGGCGACGGGCCGCCCGATCTCGTCGAGATCGTGCGGACCTCGGCCGGGCGACTGCTGCGTCTCGCCGATCCGGCACTGGACGAGGCAGGCGCCGCGGCGCGCGTGGCTGACGCGATCGCCTCCGGCGCCGCACTCGAGACGGCCCGTCGCTGGATCGCGGCGCAGGGCGGCGACGCGCGCGTCGTCGACGATCCGTGGGCCGTGATGGAGCGCGCGCCGATCGTGCTGCCCGTTCCCGCGCCGCGCGCCGGCACCGTGCACGCGGTGCACGCCCTCGAGATCGGCCTGGCCGCCGTGCACCTGGGCGCCGGGCGCAGCCGCAAGGAGGACCCCGTCGACCACGCCGTCGGCATCGTCCTCGCCGCGCGTCCGGGCGACGCGGTCGCGGCAGGCGATCCGCTCGCGTTCATCCACGCCCGGAGCGATGCCGGCGCCGCTGAATGCGCACGCGCAGTCGCCGCGGCATACGAGCTCGCGGACGTGCCCTACTCGCCGCCGCCGATCGTCGTCGAGACGATCGGCGCGTAGCAGCGCCGTACACTCACGGCGTGCCCGAATTGCCCGAGGTCGAGACCGTCCGACGCCGGCTGGCGCCGTTCCTCGAAGGACGCACTATCGCGATGGCCGAGGTCGACGACGCACGGCTCGTCCGACCAGAGGATCCCGCCGCGGTCGCCGCGCGCCTCGGCGGCGCTCGCATCGTCGGGCTCGGCCGGAGAGGAAAGTACCTGCTCGTCCACCTCGATGACACCTCGACGCTCGCCGTCCACCTGCGGATGACCGGCAACCTCCTCGTCGGCGCCGACACCGTCCCGGCGCACCGGCGAGCCGTCCTGCACCTCGACGACGGCAGCCGCGTCGACTACACCGACCTGCGGCGCTTCGGCACCTGGCAGCTCCTCGAAGGCGCGCCGGAGCTCGCGGAGTTCCTCGACGCGCGGCTCGGCGCCGAACCGCTCGATCCCGACTTCGACGCCGGAACGCTGCGCCGTGCGTTCGCGGGCCGGCGTGCGCCTGTCAAGGCGCTGCTGCTCGACCAGCGGCTCGTGGCGGGGGTCGGCAACATCTATGCCGACGAGGCGCTGCACGCCGCCCGGATCCATCCCGAGACGCCCGCAGGCGCCGTGACGCGGCCAGCGCTCGCACGGCTCGCGACCGCGGTCCGAGACGTGCTCGAGATCGGCATCGCCGCCCAGGGAGCGACGCTGCGCGACTACCGTACGCCCGAGGGAGGCTACGGCTCGATGCAGGAACGATTCCAGGTGTTCGACCGTACCGGCGAGCCGTGCCCGCACTGTGGCGCCGCGATCGTCAAGACGCGGGTCGCGGGGCGTGGCACGCACCTCTGCCCTCGCTGCCAGCGGCGGCCGCGGGCGTGATCGGCAGGCTGCGCATCGGGCAGTACACCGACGCCGAGGGTCGCACCGGCTGCACCGTGATCCTGCCGCCCCCCGGCACCACCGGCTCGTGCGAGGTGCGCGGCCTCGCGCCCGGGACGCGCGAAACCGCCCTGCTCGACCCCGTCGCCACGGTCGACCGCGTCGACGCGGTCCTGCTGACCGGCGGCAGCGCCTTCGGCCTCGCGGCGGCGGACGGCGTGATGGCGGGCCTCGCGGAGCGCGGCATCGGGTTCGCCACGGCCGCCGGCCCGGTGCCGATCGTGCCCACGGCGGTGATCTTCGACCGCGCCGTCGGCAAGCCCGTGGCGCCCGGCCCCGCCGAGGGTCGCGCCGCGCTGGAGGCGGCGTTCGCCGCCACGGCCGGCGGCTGGCCCGCGCGCGGGCCGGTCGGCGCGGGGACGGGCGCGACCGTCGCGACGCTCGGCGGCGGCGTACCCGGCGGCGTCGGCGCCGCCGTCCTCGACCTGCCGGGCCGAGGCCGGATCGCAGCGATCGCGGTGGTCAACGCGTTCGGTGACATCTTCGCCGCCGACGGCTCCGTGCTCGCCGGTGCGGATACGACCGCCGCGATCCTCCGCGGTGACGCTCCCGAGCCCACCCCGGGCGAGGCGACGACGCTCGTCTGCCTCGTCACCGATGCCGACATCACGAAGCTCGCCTGTCACCGCCTCGCGCGGGCCGCGCACGCCGGGATCGTCCGCGCGACGAGTCCGGCTGCGACCGCGTTCGACGGCGATGTCGCCTTCGCGCTCGCTACCCGCGCCGTCCCGGCCCCGTCCCAGCTCGTCCTCGAGACCGCGGCGGCCGAGGTGACGGCGGCGGCGATCAGGGACGCGGTGGCGGCGCGTTGAGGCGTTGGGCAGCCGAGCACCCGCTCAGCCGCCCTGCCAATGCTTGTGGACGCGCTCGACCGCTTCTTCAGCGCTGAGCTCGGAGATCTGCTCGGGCGTCAGGTGGAGTTCTCCGACAAGCACCTGCACCACCCAGAGGTCGTGCTCGACGGGAGCCGGCTCGACGGTAACCGGCCGATCGACCGGCGTCTGCGTGCGAACGCACCCCCAGAAGTCGTGACGGGACACCTCGAGCTGGGTTCCCAGGATCCCGCCGAAGCGACCTGCCGAAATGGTCTTGTCGTCGGTATGGGAGACGCTGGTTCCAAGCACCCGCCCGTCGTCGAGCACTTTCTCGTAGAAGACGTGCCGCTGGCGTGATCCGCCGCGCTCATTGCCCGGAATCTCACGCCAGCCGTCGGCAGCAAGAAATCGCTTGCTGTCGGCCCACGTTGGTGAGGCCGGCGTCACGACGCCGTGGCCAGCGGCTTCTGTGGCTCGTGCGGCTTCCGGTTCGACTCGAACAGGCCCCGCCTGGCCTCGGCGGGAGTGAAGGCGATCTTCGCGATCCACGGGAAACGCGCGAGATGCTCCGACTCCTGGTAGAAGCGAAGCCGCTCGAGATACTGCTTCGCGAAGGCGGATGCGACGTCGACGAGTTCATCCATGGCGGCATCGAGCGTGTCGCCCCCGCCGATCAGGTTCAGTTCGGGCAGGCGCACGACGAACTCACCAGGGGCCACCGACACTCGAGGCTGGAATGCGATGTTCTCGACCATCGCCAACATCAGCGCCTGTGGGACGAGGAACATCTCCTCCTTGCCCCGATGGCGCTGGATGGCCTTCGGCTGGAAGCCGTGCACGACCGAGGTCATCAGGTCCGACAGGTGAGCCTTGGCCTCGCTGAACGGAAGCGTCTCGATCATGGAACTCATGGCCCCATCCTAGCCACTCTGACCTATCTAGTCAAATAGATCAAATTGGTCGTCGCGGCCGTACCGACTTCGGCTGGCATGCTGCCGGCATGAGGCCGTACCGGGACGAGGCGGTCGTGCTGCGCTCGATGCGGTTCGGCGAGGCCGACCGCATCCTGCACCTGCAGACACGCCACCACGGACGCGTGTCGGCGATCGCGAAGGGCGCGCGGCGCACGCGGTCACGTCAGGGGGCACGGGTCGAGCCGCTGTCGCACGTCGAGTTGCGCCTCCGGCCGGGGAGCGGCGAGATGCAGACCGTGAACGGCGCCGACCTGCTCACGAGCTTCGACGAGATCCGCGCCGACGCCCGGCGGCTCGGGATCGCGCTCGCGGGCGCCGAGGCGGTCCTGCGGCTGTTTCCCGAGCAGGCCGGCAACGAGCGGCTGTTCGACGGCCTCGTGCGCTTCCTCGGCGTCGTCGCCGCTGAGGAGCCGCGGGAGGACCTCGCGCTCGGCTTCATCCTCAAGCTCGTCGCCCTCGCCGGCTGGGCGCCGCACCTCGACGCGTGCGCGAGCTGCGGCTCGGCCGGGCCCCTCACCGGCTACTCGGTGACCGCGGGCGGGGCCGTCTGCGCGAGCTGCGGCGGCTCCTCACTCAGCGAGGCGGCACTGCACGCACTGCGAGACCTCGTCGGCCGGCCCCTCGGCGAGGCCGGCGCGCCGCCCGCCGCCGCACTGGCCCAGGTCCGGCGGATCGTCGCCGACAGCGTCGCCGAGCACAGCGGCGGCAGCCTGAAGACGCTCGATCAGGCGCGCGCGACGAGCACGGCCTCGAAGTAACCCTCGTCGCGACGTCCGGTTCGGCGGTTGACGTGCCGCACGTGGCGGGTCACGAGCTCGAGACCGGCCTGCTCCAGAATCGTTGTGTAGAGATCACGCACATCGTCGATCACGATCACGACCGGCGCACCCGGCTGCAGGTATGCGCGGGCGTTGGCGAAGACGGCGGCGACGTCATCGCAGTAGGCGGCGAACGCCGCCCGCGACAGGCCGCGCGAGGGGTTGCCGATCTCCTCGGGCCGCCGGTCCTGGAGGCCGAGCAGCTCGTAGGCGTACCGGTGCTGGCCGTGGTAGTCGATCCGGCCGGGGTACGGCGGCGACGTGATCAGCCCGTCGATTCCGGACGGCAGCGACGCCAGGCGCGCGTCGCCGTGGATGACGTCCACCTCGACCTCGCCCCGGATCGCGGCGTACTCCGCCAGCCGCTTCACCGTGTCGCGCGCATAACGAACGAGGAACTGGCGCGCGTCCGTGGTCGGTGTACACGTCCGACGGTGCTTGTGGCACCAGTAGGGGCCGGTCACCGGTACCCGCGGCGACTCGAGGTTGTGGTGGGGCGCGCGGCGCGCAGACCGGGCTGCGCGACTGAGTACGACGCGCATCACGTCGGCCTCGTCGCCCGCCACCGGAATCAACGCGCGGAACCGCAGGAGGTCGGCGAGCGCCTCCGGCGCGAACCAGTCGGCCAGGTACTCGGAGACCGGGCCGTCCGGCGTGACGTCGTCGAGTCCGGCGAGCGCGTCGGCCAGCAGCACGGCGAGGCGATCGAGGTCGTGCCGGCCGGTCTTGACCCGGCACAGCAGCGCGTTGAACGCGGAGATGTCGACGCCGACCGCGTGGGCACCGAAGGTCGTGCACTCGACGAGCGTCGTGCCGGACCCGGCGAACGGGTCGAGCACGAGGCCGCCCGACACGAAGTGCCGCCGCAGGCACACCTCCACGAGTTGCGGCACGAACTTCCCGAGGTACGGATGCAGGCGATGGACGTGCTTCGTCCGCTCGCGCTCCTTCAGCTCGTGCTCGGCCCAGGACAGCTCGCGGTCGAGGTCGGGCCGCTCGAGGCCACCGTAGACCTCTTCCTGGGTCGCCACGACGCGAAGGCTACGCGCGCGGCCGGACGCCGTCGGGCACCGTCTCCGGGTTGATCGCCTCGGGGTGGTCGAACCCGATCTCGAAGTGCGTCCGGTCGCAGAACGGCTTGCGCTTCGACTGCCCGCACCGGCAGAGCCCCACGGACTTGCCGTCCTCGAGCTCCCACTCGTTGCCCTGCGGGTCGGTGATGAGCGCGGGGCCGGCGATGATCAGGGGGCCCTGGGGCTTGACGTTGACGGTGTACATGACCGCAGCGTAGCCCGCGGGTGCGCCGCCTCGAACGTCTCCCGCAGGTGCGTTCCGGCGACGTGCGTGTAGACCTCGGTGGTCGCGATCCGCCGATGCCCCAGCAGCTCCTGGACGGTGCGCAGATCACAGCCGCCCTCCACAAGGTGCGTGGCGAACGCGTGCCGCAGGCTGTGCGGCGACACCCAGTCGGGTGCGCCCGACGCCGCGGCGTGCCGCCGGACGAGGTCGAACACGCCCTGCCGGGAGAGCCGCCGCCCGTGCGCGTTCAGGACCAGCGCATCGCGCTGCTGGACACGTCCGAGGAGCGGCCGGCCGCGCGCAAGGTACCGCTCCACCGCCGCGACCGCCTGCGCGCCGCAGGGGACGATCCGCTCGTGATCACCCTTGCCGACGCAGCGGACGAGACCGTCCGCGAGATCGACGTCCTGTGGCCTCAGCGTGACCAGTTCCGACACACGCAGACCCGCGCCGTACAGCAGCTCCAGGGCGGCGCGGTCACGCAGCCCGAGCGGCGTCGCGTCGGGCTGCTCGACGAGCGCGATCGCCTGCTCCGCGGTCAGCGCACGCGGCACGCGCCGCCGCTCCCGCGGCAGCGGCACGTCCCGGACGCCCGCCGAGCGCGCACCCTCGGCGGCCCGATGCCGCAGGAACGAGCGCACAGCTGCGAGCCGACGGCGGACGCTCGCCGGTGCCAGACCGCGCTCGGCGAGGCCGTTCGCGTACGGCACGAGGTCGTCGCCGGTCAGGGTGTCCGGATCGAGATCGGTCGCGACGAGATACGCCTCGAGGTCGATCAGATCGCGCCGGTACGCCGCGACGGTGTGGCGCGACGCCCCGCGTTCCACCTCGATCGCCTCCAGGAAGCTCGTGATCCGCGCGTCCATGGCGGTCAGTTCTACCATGCGCGGGATGAGTCGACGCCTCGCGACGCCGCTCGCCATCGCGGCGGCGGTGCTCGTCGCGGGGGCGGCGCTCACCGTCTCCCTCGCGGACGACGAGGCGGCGACGACGGCACCGACGGTCAGCGCCCCCGCGGTCGCGACGACACCGGAGTTCCCGATCGGCGACGCGCGCCGGCTCCCGCTACCGGAGCCCGGATCGCTCGCCGGCGTCCTGCTGACCGCCGACGGCGCCTGTGCGCCGTCGATCGTCGACCTCGCCGCACCCGCCGCGCCCGGGCGCCTGGCGATCGGGACACCCGCCTGCGCGGTCGTCACGACACCGTCTGGCAGCCAGCTTGTCGGCGCGACGGGCGTCGATCCCGAGGGGCTGCCGGTGGTCGTGCTCGACACCGCCTCCGGGCAAACGCGGACCGCACGGCGCGTCCACGGCTCGGCCGGTGCCGGCCCGCCGGTCGTGACAGACGGCGGCTCGGTCGCGCTCTGCGACGTCGACGGCGTCCACGTCGACGACGGCCGCCGCGACCGCACGACACGTGGCGTCTGCGCCCGTGTTGCCGACGGCCCGCGCGTCCTGGTGCTCGCGCGCGACCGGCGCACGCTGCGCGACGCCCGCACCGGCCGTGCCGTGATCCGGCTCGCTCGCCGTGTCAGCGGCGAGCTGCCCGCGCTGATCGCGAGCCGGCACGGCGGGCTGATCGCCGCGTTCGCCTACGACGTCGAGCGGGCCTTCACGTACGTGACCGTCTTTGACCGGACCGGCGCAGTGGCGCTGCCGCGCCGGCGCCTCACCAACGGGATCCGCGTCCGGCAGGCGGAGCTCGGCGACGATGGCGTCGCGCTGACGTTGCGCACCGAGGGAGGTTGGGAGGTACACAACCTGCGCACCGGCGACCGCCTGCGGCAGGTCGGATCAACGGCCATCGTCGCCGCCTCGGTGGCGCCGGACGGCGCGTCCGTCGCGGTTGCGACCACGACCGCGATCGTCATCGTCGAGGCGGCGACGCTCTCGCCGCTGTTTGCGATCCCGGCGTCCGTCCGCGCAGTCGCCTGGCTCGAGCGTTCACCGGGGCGCCCGTGATCCGCCTGGGAACGGCCGTGATCGTCGTCGTCTGCCTCGGCGTCGCCGCCGCCGCCGTCGTCACGGCGCTCCGCGGCGACGAGGTCGCCGACCCCGTGCCGAGCGCCGAGCCGACGACCTCCGCACCGGCCCCCGCGTTGCCCGCCCTCGGCGATGTCCGACGGTTACCGGCGCCCGAACCGGGAGCGTACGCCGGCGTGCTACTCGTCGGCGGCCCGAGCTGCCGGCCGGAGGAGATCGACCTTGCGACCCTGACCCGCTCGACCGGCGGAGCGACGCCACAGATGTGCACCGCGTGGGCCTCGCCCTCGGCGACCGTCGTCGCCTGGGTCCGGGGCGATCGTTCGCCCGAGGGCCTGCCGCTGCGCCTCACCGATCGCGCGACCGGCCGGACGGCAGTGCTCGGCCAGCTCGTCGCACCGACAGGCGCGGGCACGCCGGCCGTGGCGGATGACGGCTCGCTGCTCGTGTGCGGAGAGGACGGCATCCGCCTGCTCGTCCCCGGCAACGACGTCCGCGTCGTCCGGGCCTTCACCCGGTCGGCCGGATTCCTCGACCAGCGCTGCGTCGCAGGATTCGTGCGCGGCCGGCCCGCCGGGCTGAGCGACGACCGCACCGCCGTCGTCGACCTCCTCACCGACGAGACGCTGGCGATCCTGCCGGCGCGCATCGAGGGGCAGGCGACGGCGCTCGTGTCGGCCGGCGACGTCGTGGTCGTGGGCGAGCTCCGTAACGGAGCGCCGGCCGCGACGTCCAGCGCCGGCGCGGTCGCCGTCCCGACCGGCCAGGGAGCGCGGATCCGCAAGGCGTTGCTCGCGCCCGGGGGTGCGCTGCTCGCGCTGCGCAGCGAGGCCGGCTTCGAGATCGTCGACCTCACGAACGGGCGGCGCCTCGTGCGACCCGGCGGGACGAACTTCGAGGACGTCGCGTTCTCGCCGGACGGCCGCACGATCGCGGCTGCCACCCGAGCCGGCATCCTCTTCATCGACGCCACCACGCTCGCGCCGCAGACGCTCCTGCCCGGCGAGACGCTCGGCGTTCTCTGGCTCAGGTCATGACACCGTCGGCGACCTCGCCGACCGGCGTGTACGTCTCGCCGACACCCTCGGCGACAGCCTCGTTCGTGACGCGGCCAGCCATCACGTTCAGCCCCCGCGCGAGCGGCTTCGACCGGCGCATCGCCTCGACCGCTCCGTGGCGGGCGATCTGTTCGACATACGGCAGCGTGACGTTCGTCAGCGCCTGCGTGGAGGTGATCGGCACCGCCCCGGGCATGTTCGCGACGCAGTAGTGGACGACGCCGTCGACCTCGTAGACCGGATCGGAGTGCGTCGTCGGCCGTGACGTCTCGAAACAGCCGCCCTGGTCGATCGCGACGTCGACCAGCACCGAACCCGGCTTCATCAGCAGCAGCATCTCGCGGGTCACGAGCCGCGGCGCCTTCGCGCCGTGCACGAGGACCGCGCCGATCACCAGATCGGCGCCGCGAATGGCATCCTCGACGGTCTGACGGTTGGAGATCGAGACGGTGATGCGGCCGCCGAGCATGTTGTCGAGTTCGCGCATGCGATCGACCGACCGCTCCAGCACCCACACGTCGGCCTGCATGCCGACGGCGATCAGCGCCGCGTTGTAGCCGACGATGCCGCCACCGAGCACGACCACCCTGGCGGGCGGTACGCCCGGCACGCCGGCGAGCAGGATGCCGCGGCCGCCCTTCGGCTTCTCGAGACTCATCGCGCCCATCTGCGGCGCGAGCCGCCCGGCGACCTCGCTCATCGGCGCGAGCAGCGGCAGACGATGGTCATCCGTCTCGACCGTCTCGTAGGCGATGCACGTCGCCCCCGACGCCATCAGCGCGCGCGTCAGATCCGGCGCCGGTGCCAGGTGCAGGTAGGTGAACAGCGTCTGGCCGGAACGGATCAGGCCGTACTCGGACGGCAGCGGCTCCTTCACCTTCAGCAGCAGTTCGGCCTCGGCCCAGACGTCGGGCGCGTCCAGGAGTCGCGCGCCCGCAGCGGCGTAGTCGGCATCGGCCATCGCGCTGCCCTCACCGGCGCCGCGCTCGACCAGTACCTCGTGGCCGTGCGCCTCCAGTTCGCGGGCGCCGGCCGGTGTCAGGGCGACACGGTACTCGTCCGTCTTCACCTCGCGGACGACGCCGACCTTCATCCCGCTTCCTCCCCGGCCGCCGCGGCAGCCCGGACGATCTCCACGGTGATGTCGGACATGCGGTCGAGATCGGCGGCGAGGATCCGCTCGCCTGGCCCGTGGATGCGGTCCATCCCGCTCGTCAGGACGACGCAGGGCAGTCCGTGCCCGTTGAAGACGTGGGCGTCGGCACCGCCTCCGACCTCCTCCTCGCGCGACGCGATGCCGGCGGCGGCGAGGGCGACGCGCGCGATGCGCACCGGCAGATCGGAGCGCCGCAGGCGGTAGGGCGCGTACTCGGGATGCACGCGGGTGGTCACGCTGCAGCCCTCGGCCGTCGCAGCCGCGGCGGCCACCTCGAGGACGTGTGCCGTCTCCTGCGCCAATCGGCCGGCGTCGCGGCTGCGCACCTCGGCCTCGACCACACACGAAGCGGGGACGATGTTGCGGGCCGACCCGCCCTCGATCAAGCCGACGTTGGCCGTCGTGGCGTCGTCGATGCGCCCGTGCCGGATACCGGCGATGGCGCGGGCCGCGGCCACGATGGCGCTCCGCCCCTCCTCCGGCGCGATGCCGGCGTGCGCCGCCTGTCCGGCGAAGCGCAGCGAGATCGTGTTCTGCCCCGGCGCCGCCATCACGATGCCGCCGAGCGGCCCGGCGTGGTCGTAGACGAAGCCGGTGCACGCGCGCAGGCGGGTGTGATCGAACGCCTTTGCGCCCTGCAGCCCCGTCTCCTCCTGGGCGGTCAGGATGATCTCGATCCCGGCGTGCGGGAGGCCGTCGGCGAGGACGCGGCGGACGCCGTCGAGCATGCCTGCGACCGTCGCCTTGTTGTCGGCGCCGAGGATCGTGTCGCCGCCGCTGACGACCCAGTCGCCCTCGACCCGGGGCTCGATCGGCCCCTCGGCCGGCACCGTGTCGGTGTGCGCGCAGAGGAAGATCGGCACGCCCCCGGGCGCCGTCGGCTCGGCCCACGCGTACAGGTTGCCGGTGTCGCCGCCGGTGCGCACGCCGGCGTCGTCCTCGTCGACCGCGAGGCCGAGGTCACGCAGGTACGCCGCGCAGCGATCGGCCGCGGCGCGTTCCTGCCGCGACGGCGTAACAAGCGCTGCGAGCTCCAGGAAGAGGGAGAGCGCCGCCGGCGCGGTTGCGGTCGTCATCCGACGACCGACGTCGCGGCGCCACTCGCGGCACCGGATCGCAGGCGGTCGACGGCGGCACCGATGAAGTCGCGGAACAGCGGCGCCGGACGCTGCGGCCGGGACTTGAACTCCGGATGGAACTGGCTCGCGACGTAGAAGGGATGCCCCGGCAGCTCGATCACCTCGACGAGGTCGCGCCGGGCGAAGATCCCCGAGATGACCAGGCCGGCCGCCTCGAGTTGCGGGCGCAGCGCATTCGAGACCTCGTAGCGATGCCGGTGGCGCTCGTGCACCAGTTCGGTGCCGTAGGCGGCGTAGGCGCGGGTGCCGGCGCGCAGCTGAACCGGCTCGGCGCCGAGGCGCATCGTGCCGCCCTTCTCCGCCACTTCCTTCTGCTCCGGCAACAGGTCGACGATCGCGTACGGCGTCTCGAGGTCGAACTCGGTCGAGTTGGCGCCGTCCATACCGCAGAGATGGCGGGCGTACTCGATCACCGCGACCTGCATCCCGAGGCAGACGCCGAGGAACGGCACGCCGCGCTCACGGGCGTACCGCGCGGCCATGATCTTGCCCTCGATGCCGCGGACGCCGAACCCACCCGGGATCAGCACGCCGTGCGCCTGCGCGAGTCGTTCACGGGCCTCGGCGCGCGACAGCGCCTCCGCATCGACGAAGTCGAGGTCGACCGCGTGGCCGTGGTGGATGCCGCCGTGGCGCAGCGCCTCGACGACGGACTTGTAGGCGTCCTGCAGCTGGACGTACTTGCCGACGACGGCGATGCGGACCGGGCCGTCGAGCGCGTCGACCTGGTCGGCGAGCGCCGTCCACTCGGTCAGGTCGGGGGCCGGCACAGCGAGACCGAAGCGCCGGACGACGAGGTCGTCGAACCCCTGGGCGTGGAGCGCGAGCGGGACGCGGTAGATGTTCGCCGAGTCCTCGGCTGCGATCACGGCTGCCGGATCGAGATCGGCGAACAGGGCGATCTTGGCGCGCAGGTCGCGCGAGAGCGGCTGCGACGAGCGGCAGACGACGACGTCGGGCGTGATGCCGATCCGCCGCAGCTCGTTCACCGAGTGCTGGGTCGGCTTCGTCTTCAGCTCGCCGGCCGCCTCGATCATCGGTACCAGCGTCACGTGGACGTAGATGACGTGATCGCGGCCGACCTGG
>VFJZ01000092.1 GCA_009885805.1 Actinomycetota bacterium | reverse complement strand
GACCGCGGAACCGCGGGTACACGGGCCGCTTGTACTCCGGGTAGCGCTGCGTGACGGGCTTCCGGAAGAGGTGCCGGAGCGTGACGCTGAATCCCTTGACCGAATCGAGCATGCGACCTACCCGTAGACCACGAAGGCGGCGGTGACGACGAGATTGAGTGTCGCAGCGGGAAGCAGAACCTTCCAGCCAAGCGACATCAGCTGATCGAAGCGCACCCGTGGTGTCGTGGCGCGCAGCCAGATGAAGATGAACAGGAAGAATCCGGCCTTCAGCAGCATCCACAGCGGCCCCGGCAGGAGGGGGCCCGAGGGGCCGCCGAGGAAGAGCACGGCGGCCAGCGCCGACAGCGTGATGGCGTTGATGAACTCGGCATTCGCGAACATCGCGAACCGCATCCCGCCGTACTCGGTGTGGTAGCCGGCGACGACCTCGCCGTCTGCCTCGGCCAGGTCGAACGGCGGCCGGTTCGACTCGGCGACTGCCGCGATCATGAACACGACGAAGCCGAGGAACTGCGGCACGATGAACCAGACCCAATCGGACTGCTGCTGCACGATGTCGACGAAGGAGAGCGAGCCGGCGTGGATGACGACGCCGATCACGGCCAGCGTGAAGGCGACCTCGTAGGAGACGAGCTGCGCGATCGCGCGCATGCCGCCGAGCAGCGAGTACTTCGAGCCCGACGCCCAGCCGCCGATCAGCAGGCCGTAGAACCCGAGCGATCCGAGCGCAGCCACGAACAGCAATGCGACGTTCGAGTCCGCCATGTAGAGGTGGAAGTCGATGTCGGTGCCCGGCACCGAGGCGACGCCGCCGAACGGCATCAGGCCGAACGCGCCGATCGCGCACGTCAGCGAGACGAACGGCGCCAGCAGGTACAGACGCGGTCTCGCGCCGGCGGGGATCACCGACTGCTTACGCAGGAGCTTGCCGAGGTCGGCGATTGGCTGCAGGAGCCCGTACGGACCGACGCGGTTCGGGCCGAGCCGAACCTGGAAGCGCCCGATCAGCCGCCGCTCGACCCACGTCATGATGGCGAAGAAGCCCATCAGCAGGTTGACCAGCGCGAAGCCCTTGATGGCGGTGATGAAGAAGCCGTCGACCATCAGGCGCGGACGACCTCCGCCTCGCCGGCCACGGGCGATCCGGCCCAGTTGATGCGCACCGTTCCCTCGAGCAGCCGCCGTGAGGTTCGCAGCGGGCCGGTGTGCTCGCCGCCGCCGTGCCGGACGGTGACCCGGTCGTGCTCTGACAGGCCGAGCGCGGCGGCGTCGCCGTGGTTCAGCATCACCCACGGTGCGCGCTGGTGGGCGAGCGCCGCCGTTCGCTCGACGGCGGGGCCGGTGAACAGGCCGCGCGGCGCGACCAGCGCGAAGCGCCCAGCGGTCACGTTCGCCGCGCGGATCGCGGGCGCCTTCGTGGCGCGACCCGGCTTCGCTCGCGGCGGCGGCTCCGACTCCTGCGGCGCCGTACGGGCGATCTCGATGCCGAGATGCGTCGCGATCGCCGTGGCCACGGCGAGGTCGGCGACGCCGGATGGCGGCTTCACCGCCGCGCGGAGGCGCTGCCGGCGGCCCTCGAGGTTCGTCGTCGTCCCCTCGCGTTCCAGGTCGACCGCCTGCGGCAGCACGACGTGGCTCCACGAGACGCTGGTGTTCACGAACGGCGACAGCGTGACGACGTGCTCCGTCTGCGCGAGCGCCGCCTGCCAGCGATCGGCCTCGGGCCAGTCCGCGGTCGGGTCGACGCCGAGCAGCACGAGCGCGCGGACGGCGCCCGACTCGATCGCGGCGAGCACCTCGTCGCCGCCACCGGCGAGGCCGGCCTGCCGCGCGCCGCGCTCGTTCGGCCCGGTCGGCAGCGGCAGCACGCCGCCGCGCTCCTGCAGGCCGAGCGCGTGAGCGGCGGCGGCGACGTGGCCGAGGTCGATCGGGTCGGTCACGATGAGGACGGGGTGCGTCGCGCCCACGAGCGGGCCCGGGTCGGCGACCAGGGCCTGCAGGGAGGCCGCCGCAGTGCCGGCGGCGACGGGCCGGAACGTGTCGCAGTCCCGCTCGAGCAGTGTGCCGCCGCTCGAGACGATCATCAGGTGCGCGCCGCGGCGACGAGCGGCGCGGATCCGCAGATCGAGCACGCCGGCGCGGTCGGTCACGTCGGCGTCGCCGACGACGACCACCACGTCGGCGCGGTCGAGGTCGTCGATGCGCGCTGCGAACGGGTCGAGCCGTTCCCACGCTCCGGCCGCGGCGACCGGCCCGGAAGCCGTCCGCGCGTGCACGTCGGCCGCGATCCGGCCCCAGGCCGAGGCCTCCTCGTTGGTCAGGCTGCCGCCCGTGACGATGGCGACGGAGCCGGCGCCGTGCAGGGAGTCGACGTGGCGCAGGCGCTGGGCGATCGTGCGCGCCGCAGCCGCGAACGAGATCTCCTGCAGGCCATCCGCGCCGCGCAGGAGGGGCCGCGTCAGTCGGTCGGCGAGCGGCTCGTGCCGCGCGAAGCGGCCGCGATCGCACAGCCAACCCTCGTCGACCGCCGGGTTGAGGCGGCTGAGAATGCGCTCGGCCCGTCCCTCGCGCACGGTCGCCCACGTGTTGCAGCCAGTCGGACAGCCCTGGCAGACGGTCGGGACGTTGACGATCTCCCACGGGCGTGCCTTGAACCGGTAGGGCGTCGGCAGGAGGGCGCCGACGGGGCACAGTTCGGTCACGTTGCCCGAAAAGGCACCGACATACGGGCGCTCCTCGAACGTGGCGATCACGGACTGGGCGCCGCGCTCGCGCGCGATCAGCTCGCCATCCTCGGCGACGTCGGACGAGAACCGCGTGCAGCGGTAGCAGAGGATGCAGCGCTCCCGGTCGAGCACGATCGACGGCGAGATCGGCAGCGGCTTCTCGTACGTGCGCTTCGCCAGCGTCATGCGCGACGTCGCCGGGCCGTACCGGAACGTCAGGTCCTGCAGCGGGCACTCGCCGCCCTTGTCGCACACCGGGCAGTCGAGCGGATGGTTGAGAAGCAGGAACTCGAGGACGGCGTCCTGCCCCTCCTTCGCCTGCTCGGAGGTGGCGGCGCTCTTCACGACCATGCCGTCGGCTGCGGTCATCGTGCAGGCGGCCTGGAGCTTCGGCATCGGCCGGCCGCCCAGCTCGACCTCGACGAGACACATGCGGCACGCGCCGATCGGCGGCCCGAGGCGGGGCTCGTAACAGAACACCGGAATCTCGACGCCAACCTGTGCGGCCGCGACGACGAGCGGCGTCCCGGCCGGAACCTGGACGTCGCGCCCGTCGAACGTGACCGTGACGACGTTCGTCGCCGTCGTACTCACGCCGGCACCAGCGGCAGACTGCGCTTCAACTCGGGATACAGCGCGCCGAACGGGCTCGCCGCGCCGCCGGGGCACCCGCCCTGCTCGACGTGGGCGTCGAACTCGGCGCGGAAGTGCTGCAGGTACGAGCGCACCGGCATCGCACAGGCGTCGCCGAGCGGGCAGAGGCACTTGCCCTCCATCCGGTCGCACAGCTCGAGCAGCAGGTCGATCTCGGCACGCTGCGCCTGGCCTGACTCGACCTTCTTCAGCAGCTCGACCATCCAGCGGGTGCCCTCCCGGCAGGGCGTGCACTTGCCGCACGACTCGTGACGGTAGAAGTCGGCGACGCGGAGCGCGAGCTGCACCATGCAGGTGCGGTCGTCGATCACGATCACGGCGCCGGAGCCGGCCATCGTTCCGGCCGCCGCGCACGTCTCGACGGCGATCTGGACGTCCAGCTGGTCCGGCATCAGGATCGGCGCGCTGGAGCCGCCCGGGATGAAGCACTTCAGCGAGCGGCCGGCCGGGACGCCACCGCCGCAGCCGTCGATCAGGTCGCCGAACGTCGCCGTCACCGGCAGCTCGTAGTTCCCGGGCCGCGCGACGTTGCCGGACAGCGACATCAGCCGCGTCCCGGTCGTCTGCTCGGTGCGCAGCTCCGAGTACGTCTTGCAGCCCATCGCGAGGATGAACGGCACGGTTGCGACCGTCTCGACGTTGTTCAGCAGGGTGGGACTCGCCCAGGCGCCGGACACCGCCGGGAACGGCGGCTTCGCGGTCGGCTGACCGCGCTCGCCGTTCAGCGACGACAGCAGCGCCGTCTCCTCGCCGCAGATGTAGGCGCCGGCGCCACGGTGCACGTACACCTCGACCGCGCCCGGCGCACCGGGCAACGTTGCGCCGACGTACCCCCGCTGCCGCGCCTGCGCGACCGCCGCGTCGAGCACGAGCGCTTCGGTCGCGTACTCGCCGCGGATGTAGATGTAGGCCGCGCCGGCGCCGATCGCGTTGCAGAGAATCACGCAACCCTCGACCAGCGCGTGCGGATTGCGGAGCATCAGCTCACGGTCCTTGAAGGTGCCTGGCTCCGACTCGTCGGCGTTGACGACGAGGTAGCGGCTGCCCTTGCCGATGAACGACACCTTGAGACCGGTCGGGAAACCGGCCCCACCGCGTCCGCGCAGGCCCGAGTCCTTCAGCTCCTGCACGATCTCCTCGAACGGCCGTCCCGCCTGGCTCCGCGCCATCGCGTAGCCACCGGCCGTCTCGTAGACGGCGATGTCCTGGCGCTCGCCCTCGAAGTCGAGAAGGATCGCGTCGGGCCGTGGTGCGGCGTACGTCGGTCCCTGCATCAGTGCTCCTCCGCCGGGGCGGCCCGCAGGTCGGCGACGACCTGCGCCGCGTCACCGGGCTGGAAGTGCTCCAGGTACCGATGGTCGACGGAGACGACCGGAGCCCAGCCACAACCGCCGAGGCACTCCACCGCACGCAGCGTGACCGCGCCGTCGGTCGACGTCTCGCCGAGCGCGCAGCCCAGCTCCCGCTCGAAGGCGGCCACGACATCCGGCGCGCCGACGAGACAGCACGACACGTTCGTACAGACCTCGACCACGTGGCGCCCGACCGGAGCGAGGAAGTACATGTCGTAGAAGGACGCAACCGCCTGGCACTGCGCGACCGGCAGGTCGATGCAGCGGGCGACCTCCTCGAACGCCTCGGGCGAGAGCCAGCGGTACTTCGTCTGCGCGAGACGCAGAGCGGCGAGGATCGCCGAGCGGCGGTCCGGATACTTCGCGATCTCGGTCTGGATCTCCTGGTACAGGGTGTCGATCGCCATCAGCGGTCGCAGTCGCCCATGACGGGATCGATCGAGGCGAGGATCGCGATCAGATCCGCGAGGTAGTGACCGGTGGCGAGCGCCGCGAGCGACTCCAGCGTGACGAAGCTGGGCGGTCGCAGGCGCGCGCGCCAGGGCTTGGCAGAGCCATCGGAGATCAGGTAGAAGCCGAACTCGCCACGGGCCGACTCGATCGGGACGTAGACCTCGCCAGCCGGTACCCGGTAGCCCTCGGTGACGATCTTGAAGTGATGGATCAGCGACTCCATCGACGTGTGCAGCTCGTGCCGCGGCGGCAAGACCACCTTGCGGTCGTCGGCGATGTAGGGGCCCTCGGGCAGCCCGTCGAGGCAGGCCTCGATCAGGTCGAGGGAGCTGCGCATCTCCTGCACCCGCACCCAGAAGCGGTCGAAGACGTCGCCATTCGCGCCGAGCACGGGCTGGTAGCTCAACTCGCGATAGGCGCCGTAGCCGCCGTTGGCGCTGCGCAGGTCGTAGGGGATGCCGGAGGCGCGGATGTTGGGGCCGGACTGCGCCATCCGGACGGCGAAGTCGGGCGGCATCACGCCGACGCCGACCGTCCGTTCGCGCCAGATCGGGTTCTGGCCGATCAGATCCTCGTACGAGCCGATGCGGCCGCGCAGGTAGCTGATCACCTGCCGCGCCTTGCGCTCGAATCCGACCGGGATGTCCTCGGCGACGCCACCGACCTGGCAGTAGCGGGGGTGCATGCGCTGACCGGTCGCCATCTCGAACAGGTCGAGCACGTAGTCGCGATCACGGAAGCAGTAGAAGAGCAGCGCGATGCCACCGAGGTCGACGGAGCCGGTGCCGAGGAAGATCAGGTGGGAGTGGAGTCGGGACAGCTCCTGGAAGATCACGCGCAGGTACTCGGCGCGACGTGGCACCTCGAGCTCGAGCAGCTTCTCGGTCGCCATGCAGAACGCGACCTCGCCGGAGAAGAAGGACAGGTAGTCCATCCGCGGCACGTACGTGATCGCCTTCCAGTACGTCTTCTGCTCGATGTTCTTCTCGATGCCCGTATGGACGTAGCCGAGTTCGTTGCGCAGCCCGACGACGATCTCGCCGTCGAGGCGGACGACGAGCCTGAGCACGCCGTGCGTCGAGGGATGGTTCGGCCCGAGGTTGATCTCGAGGAGATCCGGGTTGTCCGTCGACGGCTCCGTGATCGACGGCGTCGGCGACGGCACCTTCAGCTCCGGCCAGATGCGGGTCGAGGTCGCCGCCATCAGATCGCGTCCGAGAACTGGACGGGCTCGCCGCCGATGGGATAGTCCTTGCGCTGCGGATGGCCGACCCAGTAGTCGGGCATCAGGATCCGCACGAGGTTCGGATGACCGGCGAAGCGGATGCCCATCATGTCGAACGCCTCACGCTCGTGATAGTCGGCCGACGGGTACAGGCCGACAAGCGTGTCGAGCTCCTCACCGTCGTCGAGCCACGTCTGCAGCCGCACGCGGCGATGCTCGCCGGGGACGACCGTCATCAGCTTCAGCAGATGGCACGAGACCGAGAACCGCTTCGGCCGGAGCGTCGCTGGCACCGCAGCCACGCCCCAGGAGCCGGCGCGGTTCATGTCGCGCCCACCGAAGGCGTCGCTGCCCCAGTAGCCGGCGACCTCACCCGCGTAGCCGAGCCAGTCGGCCGTCACGACATCGGAGAGGAAGTCGTAGCCCTCCCAGTCGCGCAGGAACCGGGCCGCGTCGACCCAGCGCGCGGGGTCGACGGCGACGGTCAGCTCGTCGCGGTCGACCTTGTGCGCGACCACGCCATCGCCGAGTGCCACGGTGAGCCGCTCGAGAGCGCCCGTGTCGGGGTCGCCCCAGGTCGGCTGGGAGATCGCGCGGATCGGCTCAGGCATCGCTCTGCTGCTGCGTGTAGGCGGGAGGAATGCCGGCCCTGATCTTCTTCTGGAGGGTGAGCAGCCCCTCGATCACCGCTTCCGGACGGGGCGGGCAGCCGGGGACGTAGACGTCGACCGGGATGATCTTGTCGACGCCCTGCAGCACGGCGTAGTTCGCGAACATGCCGGCGCTCGACGAGCAGGCCCCCATCGCCATCACCCACTTCGGCTCGAGCATCTGCTCGTAGAGCTGGCGGATCGGCTCGGCCATCCGGTGCGCGACGCGGCCGGAGACGATGATCAGGTCGGCCTGGCGCGGCGTCGCGCGGACCACCTCCGATCCGAAGCGAGCGACGTCGTAGCGCGCGGAGGCGATCATCCCGATCATCTCCATCGCGCAACAGGCGAGGCCGAATCCGAACGGCCAGACCGAGTTGGACGAGGCCCAGGCCATCGCCTTCTCGACGGTCGTCGTCATCACGAGGTCTTCCAGGTCGGTCGCACGCAGCGCGCGTCGCACCTGCGCGGGTGGGATCACTTCCATTCGAGCGCTCCCTTCCGCCAGATGTAGACGTAGCCGAGCCCCAGCACCGCGACGAACACGCACAGCTCGACGAACCCGAAGACGCCGAGCGGCTCCAGGATGACGGCCAGCGGGTAGAGGTAGACGATCTCGATGTCGAACACGATGAACAGCATCGCGGTCAGGTAGTAGTTGATCGAGAAGTTCGACGGCGCGAACGAGCCGACCGACACGCCCGATTCGAACGAGTACGCCTTCTGGCGCCCCTCGCGACGGCCACGGGTGCCGAGCGCGACGGACGCGAACAGCAGGGTGCCAGCGACCAGCGCCGCAAACAGCAGGTAGATGAGCAGCGAGGCCCAGTCGCCAAGCATCAGCGGACCAGACTTCGGCTGTACACCGGCATCTCCTTGAACACCAACCCGCGGCAGACTCTAGCGCGCGGGTTTCGCGGTTACAAACTGGCGCCGTCGCGGTGGGCCACCTCGGTCGCCTTCCCGGCTCCAGTAAACGGGTTGCGCCGCACGCAAGTGCGATTCGCAACGTGTTACAATCGCCGCGTGTCGCGCCCGGTCGAGATCGTCGCGTACCGGGATGATTGGCCGCAGGAGTTCGAGACGCTGGCGACCGCGCTGCGCCGCACCCTCGGGTCGCTCGCGCTGGCGATCGACCACATCGGCTCGACCGCCGTGCCCGGCCTGCCAGCGAAGAACATCATCGACGTCCAGGTGACCGTGGCCAGCCTGGACGCCGTGCCCACCGCCGTGCCCGGCTACGAACACATCCCCTACCACCGCGACCATGATCCGCCGGGACGGACGCTGGCGCCGGCCGAACTGGCGAAGCGGCTGCTCCGGCCGCTTCCCCCGGCGCGCCCCGCCAACGTCCACGTGCGCGAGGCAGGGCGCTTCAACCATCGCTACGCCCTGCTCTGCCGCGACTATCTGCGCGCCGTCCCGGCCGCCGCGGCAGCCTACGCCGAGGTCAAGCGCACGCTGGCCGCGCAGTTCGCGGACGATCACGACACGTATGCCGACCTGAAAGACCCCGTGTTCGACGTCCTCATGGTCGGCGCCGAGGCGTGGGCGACCGCCACCGGTTGGGCGCCGTGACGAAGGCGGCGCTGCGAGCGCGCATCCGTTCGTGCCGCGCCGGCCGCGACGACGCCGCTCTCGCTCGCGCCGGGGAGACCCTCGCGGCCCACGCGCACCTGCTCGTTCGACCGACGCTCGCCGCGTTCGCCTCCTTCGGCGGCGAGCCGCCAACGGCGCCTCTGCTGGCGGCGCTCCGCGCGGCCGGGGTGCGCATCCTCCTGCCCGTCCTGCTCGGCGACAACGATCTCGACTGGGCCGACGACGCCGGCGCGACGCTCGGTCGCGACGCGATCGCCGAGGCCGATCTGGTGCTCGCGCCGGCGCTCGCCGTCGACCGCGCCGGCCACCGGCTCGGGCAGGGCGGCGGCTCCTACGACCGGGCGCTGCCCCGGACGACCGCGCAAGTGCTCGCCGTCGTGTTCGACGACGAGCTGCTGGACGCGGTGCCGTCGGAGCCGCACGACTGCCGGGTGGATGGGGTCCTCAGCCCACAGCGCGGAATGCAGTGGTTCGATCGAACGTTGAAGGCTTCGCTACCCTGAGAGCAGCATATGGCCGAAACCACCACCTCATCCTCCATCACGATCACCCCGAAGGCTGCGGACAAGGTGCGCGAGTTCATCGCCGCCGAGGACGACGGCGCCGAGGTGTTGCGGATCGCCGTGGAGGGTGGCGGCTGCTCCGGATTCCAGTACGCGCTCGGGTTCGACGAGGGCGCCCAGGACGGCGATGCCGTAATCGAGATGCATGGCGTCCGGATCGTCGTCGATCCGTTCTCGCTGCCATACCTGGCTGGCGCCGGGGTCGACTTCGTCGACGGCCTCAACGGCACCGGGTTCAAGATCGACAACCCGAACGTCGTCGCCGGCTGCGGCTGCGGCTCGTCCTTCCAGATGAAGGACGAGGACGCTCCGTCGGGCGACGCCGGCTGCTCGACCTGCTCGTAGCTCGCTGGCACTGTCGCAAAGGTGCGCGGCACCATTGCGACACGCCGCCCTACGGCGTCAGCGTATAGGCGAGCGTCACGTCCGAGGCGCGCAGCGGCACCCGCACCAGCGCGGCCGTGTCGGTCAGCGGCGCCGAGAACGCGTTTCCCGGCTCGATGATCTGGATCGTCGAGCCCGCAGGTAGGGCGCTCGCGAAGGCGACGTCGTAGTCCCGTCCGTCCGCGAGCACGGCGCGGAGACCCGTCGCGCCCGCCGCGTCGCGGACGAAGTCGTCACCGGTCAGCTCGACAAGGTCGGCGCCGCGACGGAGCTCGAACGTGGCATACAGCCAGGTCGGGAACCGGATCTCGGCGACCAAGCCGCGGCCGCCGCGGATCCGCCGCGAGACGGCGATCGTCGTCGGCGTGAAGACGTGCTCGACGACGACGCGGCGTTTGCCCGCGCCGACCGACGACGACGACGTCAGGCGGGAGAAGGCGCCGCCGCCGGCGGGCGAGTTCGTCGTCAGCCCGCCGAGGCGGGCGGCGTAGCGGTTGAAGCCCGGCTGCGTCTCGAGGACGGTGCGGGCGCCGGCGACGAGCCGAAGGCCGAAGGCGGACTTCGCGACGCCGTTGCCGCCTGTTCCCGATAGCGGCTGGCCCTTGCCGTCATAGAGCCGCGACAGCTCGATGCCGCCGTTGCCGATGTCGGTCGGCGGCACGATCGCGGTCGAGTAGACGGGCGTCGAGACGGCGAGGCGGCGGATCTCCGGGTCGAACCCGTACATCGGCGGCGGCACCCGGACCTCGAGCAGGCCGAGGTCGAGGGCGATCGCGCGGGCGACGAGCGCCTGGAAGCGAACGGCGGTGAGCGACGGATCGAGTGCCCGCTCGATCGTCGGCGGGCGGACGCCGAACGACGCCGGCGCGATCAGCGTCCCCTCGACCTCGGCGAACCGCTCGTACAGTCGGAGCGCCTGGTCGAAGACGTACTTGGCCTCGGCGCGCATGTTCGGGCTGTACGAGATCCGGCTGGACACCGCCACCGCCAGCGGCCCGTTGGCGGCGAGTGCCCAGTACCGACGCAGATGCCAGCGCAGGGGACCGATACCGGTGTCCCAGTTCAGGTAGCCGGCATGCGTCCAGTCGCCGTAGATGATCCGGCGCTGCCAGCGCCGGGCCATCTCGCCGTGGGTCGCGGCGATCGCCTCCATCCCGGTGCCGCGAGCCAGGTCGTAGGGCAGAAACATGCCGAGCGCCATCGAGCCGTACTCGCTGGTCGAGATACGGTTCTCCTTCGCCGCCGGACGGTCGGGCCGGTAGCGGAAGCCGTAGCCGTTGGTGAGGTTCGCGATCCCTCGCTCGATCGGCCGGCGACCGTGGCGCAGGAACCAGCTCAGCCAGTGCCGGTACAGCGTCTGGCTGAGCGGACGGCCGGAGACGACCGCGTCGGCGAGATAGATGTCGCTGTTCCAGTTGATCTGGTTGACGTGCCGCTTGCGGTAGAACGCCGATCGTGCGACGAGGATGATCCGGGCGCGAATAGCCGTGGCGAGGGTCTCAGGGAGTTCGAGCTGCGTCCGCGCCGTGTACGCGGCCGCCAGGGCCTCCGCGACCTTCGGATCGAGCGAGAAGTGCTCTGCCGTGCCTGCCCGGTCGAGACGCGCCGTCCAGCCGGGGCCGTGGGCGCCACGTTCGCGGAAGGCCGGCTCGACCACCAGGTAGGCGGCGATCGTCCGGGCGCGCGCGTCCTGGCGTGACGGGCCGACGTGGGCGAGCGACGCGGCCGTCGCGTGTGTCAGCAGCAGCGCGGCGTTGACCCTCGTGTGCAACTGACCCCCGGTCCGGTATGCCCCGGCCGTGGCATCCCAGGAGGGGTCGAGCGCGACCTGGACGCTGTCGACGAACGACCAGTAGTCGGCCGCAGTCAACGACGTCTCGGGGAGCGCCGCGCCGGCCGGGGGCGGCACGACGAGCGGGACTGCCACGAGCACGGCCAACGCCCACGTCGGGAACCTCACCACCGCTTTCAGCGTAGCCGCTTACGGACCGAGCAGATTGAGGCCGAGGAACTCGTAGGCGACGTTGGCGGCCAGCACGGCGGTCGCGCCAGCGGGCCCGTCCAGCTGCGGCGAGACCTCGACGACGTCGTAGCCGACGATGTCGAGCCCGGCCAGAGCCCGTACGTAGCGAAGCGCCTCGTAGGGCATCAGCCCGCCGGCCTCCGGCGTCCCCGTACCCGGCGCCAGCCCGGGGTCGACGATGTCGATGTCGAACGAGAGGAACACCTTCGCGGCGCCGACGCGGTCGCGGACACGCTGGCCGTACTCCGCCGCGGACAGCTCGCGCAGATCCTCGCAGGGGATCACGTCGAAGCCGAGTTCGCGGCGCGGGCGCTCCCATTCGCCGGGGTCGTACAGCGGGCCGCGCATCCCGGCCATCACGGATCGCTCCGGCAGCAGCAGCCCCTCCTCGACCGCGCGGCGGAACGGCGTGCCGTGGAAGATCCGCTGCCCGTAGTAGGCGTCGTTCGTGTCGCAGTGCGCGTCGAGCAGGACGAGGGCGACCGGGCCGTGCACGGCGGCGTGCGCGCGCAGTTCCGCGAGCGCGATCGTGTGGTCGCCGCCCAGCACGATCGGCGTCACGCCAGCGCGGACGATCACCTCGAGCTGCGCCGCGATCTGGGCGATCGATCCCGGCAGGTCGCCCGGGGTCGTCGCGACGTCGCCGTAGTCGACAACCGACTGCGTGGCGAAGCAGTCAACCTGCAGGTTCGGGTTGTAGGGCCGGAGCAGGGTCGAGCAGGTGCGGATGGCCTCCGGGCCGAAGCGGGCGCCGACCCGGTAGCTCGTGCCGGTGTCGAACGGGACGCCGACGACGGCGATGTCGACGCCGTCCAGGTCGCGGACGTGCGGGCAGCGCGCGAACGTGCGGATGCCGGTGTAGCGCGGCGCCTCGAAGGCGTCGGCCGGCCCGTAGCGGGGCGTCGTCATGGGCGGGAATCTACCGGTGCGGCCGAGTCAGGGCGACGCGATGTCCGCACAGGCCGCCCGAGCCCGAACGATCATGCCGCGCACCGACCGCCCGGAGACCCGAAGCGCCGCCGTCAGCCATTCAGCACGGTCAGCCGCGAGCCGGTTGCGCAGCCTGACAAGTGAAGCGGAGACGACCTCAGCCGCCATCGTCGTCGTAGAGCCCTTCCCAGTCGGTCTCGTCATCGCGGTCAGCCCACGTCGAGCCGGCCCGGCCGATGGCGACGTCCTCATCGGTTTGGGGGACGGCCCGATACGCCGCCGAATCGCGCTCAGCACGCGCCGCACTAGTCTCTCCGTCACCGCCGGGGAGATCGTTGCCCATGGCCACAATCGTACTCCGCACCGCCGAGCAGCCCCAACGCGCAATGATCCCAGCATGCGACTCGACGGCAAGCGTGCGATCGTCACCGGCGGTACCATGGGCATCGGCCTCGCGACGGTGCGGCTCTTCACCGAACTTGGCGCGACGGTGCTCGCCGTCGCCCGGCGACCGGGCGACGACCTCCCGGCCGGCACTGCGTTCCTGGCGATGGACATCGCCGCCGCGGGCGCCGGTGGGGCGATCGCCGACGCCGCGCGGCGGGAACTCGGCGGCGTCGACATCCTCATCAACAACGCCGCGATGGATCATTCGACCCTGATCCTGGACGTGCCGGACGCGGCGATCGACGAGGTGCTGCGCATCGACCTGGCCGCGCCGATGCGGATCACCCGCGACGTCGCGCGACTGATGGTCGAGCAGGGCACCGGCGGCTCGATCGTCAACCTCTCGTCCCGGCTCGGATCGATCGGCGTCCCGACGATGGGGATCTACGGCGCCGCGAAGGGGGGTATCAACTCGTTCACGCGACACGCGGCGATCGAGTTCGCGCAGTACGGCATCCGGGTCAACACGGTCGCGCCGGGGATGACGGAGACGCCGCTGATCGTCGCCTGGATCGCGGATCAGCCCGATCCCGAGGCGTTCCGCGAGCGGGTCACCGCGACCGTGCCGCAGAAGCGGATGGCGACGGCCGAGGAGGTCGCCTGGACGATTGCCTGGGTCGCGGGAGATGCATCGCCGCACGTCACGGGCGCACTGATCCCGATCGACGGCGGCTACACGGCGCAGTGAGGAGCGCCGTCGTCTCCGGCGGTGCCTCCGGGATGGGGCTGGCCTGCGTCCGGCGCTACCGGACCGAGGGCTTCGGCGTCACCTGCCTCGACCTCGTCGCCTGCCCCGAGGCGGATGTCACATCGATTTTTGTCGATGTGACGGATGCGGCGGCCGTTCGGGCTGCCGGGAACGGGCTGTCCGACGTCGCCGTCCTCGTGAACGCCGCCGGTGTGTACCCGCCGACGACGCTCGCCACGGCGACCGTGGAGCTCTACCGGCGTGTGTTCGACGTCAACGTCCTCGGCACCGTCCTCGTTACGCAGGCGATCGTGCCGCGGATGGCCGTCGGCGGCGCGATCGTCAACTTCGCCTCGATCGACGCCTACGAGCCGTCGCCCGGACAACTCCTCTACAGCGCCGCGAAGGCGGCGATCGTGCAGCTGACGCGCTCCCTCGCGCAGGAACTCGCGCCGGGCATCCGCGTGAACGCGATCGCGCCGGGCTGGGTGAAGACGCCCGGCACCGCCGCGAACGACCGCCTGACCGAGGCCATCGACGCGATTCCGCTGCGCCGCGCGGCGACGCCGGACGAGATGGCCGACCTCGTCTACCTGCTCGCGGGCGAGGGGCGGGCGCTCTACGTCACCGGCGAGACGCTGATCGCGAGCGGCGGGCTCGTGTTCGGATGACGGACGCGCCGCGCCACTGCGTGATCGGCGCTGGCGCCGCGGGTCTCGGGGCGGTGGAGGCGCTGCGTGATGCCGGCCTCGACTTCGACTGCTTCGAGGCGTCCGACCGGATCGGCGGCAGCTGGAACGGCGGCTACGACTGCCTGCACCTGATCACGCCGCGCGACACGTCCGGGTTCGACGGCTTCCCGATGCCGCCCGCCTACCCGCTCTTCCCGAGCCGCGACCAGACGTGTGACTACCTGCGGGCGTTCGCCGAGGCGCGTGATCTGGTCAGCCACGTCACGCTCGGTACGCGCGTCGAACGGCTCGAGCGGGAGCGGAACGGCTGGCTGGTGTCGACGTCCGACGGCGAGACGCGGCGCTACGACGGCGTACTGGTCGCGAACGGCCATAATCACGGCGCGAACCAGCCAAGCCTCGACGGCTACACGGGCCTGGAGCTCCACAGCGGCGCGTACCGCAGCACCGCTGACGTCGCCGGCGAGCGGGTGCTCGTGGTCGGGTCGGGCAACTCCGGCTGCGATATCGCCGTCGACTGCGCGCAGACCTGCCGGCTCGCGACCACCGTCTCGATCCGTCGTGGCCACCTGTTCCAGCCGAAGACGTTCGCCGGCAAGCCGCGCGGCGAACTCTGGATCATGCGGCTGCCGCCGCGCCTGCAGGACCGCGCGCTGCGGTTGATGATCCGGATCGGCGTCGGACACCCGGCTGACTACGGGCTGCCCGAGCCGGAGACGTGGAGCCTGATCGACCAGCGGCCGGTCGTGAACTCGCAGCTACTGCACTGGATCCACCACGGCCGGATCGCGGTCGCGCCTGGCATCCAGAGCGCGGACGGCCTGCGCGTCGAGTTCACCGACGGCACGGCCGGCGAGTTCGACACGATCATCTGGGCGACCGGCTTCACGGTGGAGTTCCCGTTCCTCGACCACGCTCACCTGCAGTGGCAGGACGGCGTGCCGCTGCGGACCGCCGGCTGCATCCTGCCGAGGCGCGGGCCCGGCCGCCTCTACTTCGTCGGGCTGTGCGCGCCGCGCGGCCCGCAGTTCCCCGTCTACTCGCGCCAGGCGGCGCTGATCGTGCGGATGCTGCGATTGCAGGAGCGGCTGCGCGACCCGCTCGCGGAGGCGTTCACGAGCCGCGGCGCGACCGAACACCGTATCGATCTTGTTCGCAGCGTCTGGCAGAAGCAGATGGACGCCGCCGAACGCGTCGTCACCGAGATGGAGCGCGGCGGCCGTGCGCCCTGACCGCTTCCGCAAGCTGGTGGCGCGGCGGTGCGCGCAGGCGCGCCACGACGCGGAGCTGCCCGTCGCCGATCTCGCCGGGCGCCTGAAGGTGCACGTGAACGACGTCCACCGGGTCGAGGCCGGCGAGCAGGCGCCATCCGCGGCGTACCTGGCGGGGCTCGCCGCCGCCGCCGAGGTCTCGGCCGACTACCTACTCGGCCGGTCCGAGCTGGCGCGCCCCTGGGACGCAGTCCCGACGTCCGCCGTCCCGCCCGGCCTGCTGCGCGACGCGCTGCTGCTGGCCCACCCCGACCGCCATCCGGCCGAACGGCAGGAGCAAGCCACACGTGTCACCCAGGAGCTGAACGCGCTGCTGGCGCGGCCGCACGGGCGCTGACACGGAGGCGCCGCCGCCCGCCAACGCCGGCGACGCTCACCCTGGTCCTAGCCGGGCGAGCCGCATCGGATGGCCGCGGACTCTCTCACTCGACGCTCGACCTGTCAGGAAACATGTCTGAACCATCCGCCGCAGCCCCTACGCTGCGCCCGCCGTGGATCGCTACTTCGCCCGCCTCACCGAGCTCTGCACGATCGACTCCTTCACCGGTGATGTCACCCGCTGCGACGAGGCCGCGCGGCTCCTCGCGAGATGGACTGAGCAGGACGGGCTCACCGTCGAACTCCTCCCCTCTCCGGTCGGGCTGCACCTGATCGCCTCCACCCAGGGCACCGGCCCCGGCCGCGTCGTCCTGATCGGCCACCACGACACCGTCTTCCCGGCGCCAGCCGGCTCGGCCCGGCCGGTGACGATCTCGGGCGACCGCGTCCTCGGCCCCGGCGTCGCCGACATGAAAGGCGGCGTCCTCGTCGCCCTGGCGGCGCTGGCCCGTCTCGCGGCCGACCCGAGCGGCCCGCACGGTTACGTCGAGCTGCACTGCGTCCCGGACGAGGAGGCACGCACGACCGCGCCCCGCACGCTGGAGCGGATGCGCGGCGCGACCGCGTCGCTCTGCTTCGAGTGCGGCCGCGCGTCGGGTGCGCTCGTCACGAGCCGGAAGGCCGGCACCTGGATCGAGCTGACGGCCCGCGGCCGTGCAGCTCACGCCGGCACCGAGCCGCACGTCGGCCGCTCGGCCCTGATGGCGCTCGTCCACGAGGCCGCCCGCATCACGCGCGAGATCGACGGCTCGCGGCCCGGGCTGACGGCCCACATCACCTGGTTCCACTCCGGCGACGTCAAGAACACCATCCCGGACCGGGCCGAGGCGACGGTCGACGTCCGCGCCCTCAGCACCGCTGACCTCGACTGGGCGTTCGCGGAGATCGGCCGCTTCGGCGCCCACGACGGGGTCGAGGTGCGCCGCTCCGACGATCGCGGCTTCCCGGCCATGACGCGCGCCGACGCGCTCGCCGACCGCACCCTGGAGTTGCTCGCCGAGCTCGGTCAGCCGGCGCTGGAAGAGGCGACCGGCGGCGTGTCGGACGGCTCGTGGACGAGCGAGATCGGCATCCCGACGATCGACGGGATGGGGCCCGTCGGGGCCCTCGACCACACCGAGGACGAGTACATCGAGCTGGCCTCGGTGGAACCGCGCATCGAGCTGGCGGTACGGCTATGCCGTGAAGAAGTCGCGCAGGTACGCGAGGACGATCAGCCCACCCAGCGCGAGGCCGGCTGAGGCCATCCAGCCCGCCGCGCGGCGGCGCTCCCACGGCCCGTCGCCCGCTCCGAGCGCCGACGTCAAGTAGACGCCGCAGCAGATCGAGGCCGTGGCGCCGGTGGCCTCGAACCAGGCGGCGGCCGCGATCCCCCGCGACGCGAGCACTGCGGCGACGGCCGTCACCGCCACCACCGCCGTCGTCACGGCCAGGGAGACGTCGAACGTCGAGGCAGTCGCCACGACCACATCGTGACGCACGGTACCCTGCACCGCAATGCCGGAGATCTCCGCCGCCATGGAGGACTACCTGAAGGCGATCCACCGGATCGCCGAGGCGACCGGCGGCGCCGCGACGACGCAGGTCCTCGCAGACCGCCTGCGGGTCTCGACGGCGTCCGTTACCGGCATGATGAAGAAGCTCGACGCCCTGCACCTCGTCGAGCACCAGCCATACCACGGCGTCGTCCTGACCGGCCGCGGCGAGGCGGTGGCGCTCGAGGTCCTGCGGCACCACCGGCTGCTCGAGCTGTACCTGGTCGAACACCTCGGTGTGCCCTGGGACGAGGTCCACGCCGAGGCCGATCGCCTGGAGCACCACATCTCCGAGGGACTCGAGGATCGGATCGCCGCGAAGCTCGGTCAGCCGTCGCACGATCCGCACGGCGACCCGATCCCGGCCCGTGACGGCAGCATCGTCGACATCCCGGCGATGCCGCTCGCGGCCTGCGCCGTTGGCGCCAGTGCCCGCATCACGCGGATCTCGGACCGCTCACCCGGCCTCCTGCAGTACCTGGCAGAGCGCGGCCTGCGGCCCGGAGCGGAGGTGACCGTCGCCGACCTCGACGACCTCGCCGGCGTCATGACCGTCGAACTCGACGCGAAGCGGCACACGCTCTCGCTCGGCGTCTCCGCCCAGATCATGGTCGAGGCCTGACGACGTGCGGTTGCTCGTGCTCGGCGGCACCGTCTTCCTCGGTCGCGCCGTCGTCGCCGACGCCCTCGCCCGCGGCCACGCCATTACGGTCTTCAACCGCGGTACAAACGCCGGCCTGCTCAGCGGCGTCGAGGAGTTGCGCGGCGACCGGGCGAGCGGCGATCTGGCAGCCCTGGCCCGCGGCGAGTGGGATGCCGTGATCGACACCTCCGGCTACGTGCCACGGATCGTGCGCTCGTCCGCCGAGCGTCTGGCCGGCCGCGTCGGCCTCTACTGCTTCGTCTCCTCGGTCTCCGTCTACGCGCCTCAACCCGGGCCGATCGACGAGAGCTGCGCGCTGCTGACGATGCCTGACACCACGGACGAGACGGTCGATGAGCACTACGGCGCGCTCAAGGCACTGTGCGAGCGCGCCGCGACCGAGGCGATGGATGGTCGCTCGCTCGCGATCCGCGCCGGGCTGATCGTCGGGCCGCACGACCCGACCGGCCGCTTCAGCTACTGGCCGCATCGCTTCGCCAGGGGTGGCGACGTGCTCGTCTTCGACGGTCCGGCGCGTCGACTGCAGTTCATCGACGTCCGCGACCTCGCCGCCTACATCGTCGGTGCCTGCGAGACGGGTGTGACGGGCCCCGTCAACGTCACCGGGACGTGGACGACCGGCGCGGTCGTCACGGCCTGCCTGCGTCACGCGCCGGTCGGGACCCGGTCGGTCTGGATCGAGGAGACGGCGCTGCGCGCTGCCGACGTCGAGCAGTGGCGCGAGCTCCCGCTCTGGATCGACTCGGCCGATCCAGAGGCCTCGTCGCTCGACGCCGTCGCCACCGCACGCGCGACGTCCACCGGGCTCACCGTTCGCGGACTCGATGAGACCGTGAGCGCGACCCTGGCGGACGCGGCGCCTGTCGCTGACGTCGGCCTGACGCCGGAGCGCGAAGCCGCGCTCCTCGCACCGTGAGTCGGTCGCGCGTCCTGCGCGACGTCGCCTGGCGGTTGCTCGTGGCGATCGGCGCCGGCGCGCTCGTCGGCGCGATCGTCGGCGGCCTCGGCGGCCGTCTCGCGATGTTCGTCCTACGGCTCGGCTCGGATCCCGCCGTGATCGGCCTGACCAGCGACGACGGTTTCGAGATCGGGCGTTTCAGCTCGTCGACCGTCTTTCTGCTGACGGTTACCGCCGGGTTCGGTGGCGCCACCGGCGCCGTCTACCTGCTGCTCCGCGAGACGCTGCCGACGCGGCTGCGGGCGGCCAGTTGGGGCGTGCTGTTCGCACTGCTCGGCGGCGCCGAACTGCTCGTGCCGTACAGCGTCGACTTCACGTTCCTCGACCCACGGCCGTTCGCCGTCGCCGCCTTCGTCGTCCTGCCGGGCCTCGCCGCGTTCGTGATCGCTGCGATCATCGAGCGTCTGCTCGCCACCGAGCCGTGGGCGAGTGGGCGCGTCACGGCCGGTCTCGCCGCCGCCTCTGTCCCACTACTACCGGTGCTGCCCGTGGTCGCCCTCGTCGGCGGCGTCCTGGTCGCCTTCGAGCGTCTGCCGGAGCCCGTCCGCGCCACCGCCGGTCGGCTCTCGCGGGTCGCCGTGCCGGTCGTCCTCGCCGTGCTCGCGGCCCGCGCCGGCGCCGAGATCTGGGGCGATGCCCGGGCGATCCTGCGCTGAGGAGACGACGAAATCGCGGACGAGAGCGTGCCAGCGACCGGAGCGCCGGATCAGGCGATGGCCCGCGCCGGAAACCGTGACGTGCGCAACGTGCGCCGCGACCGGCCGGGCGCGCTCCGCGTACAGCCCGGACCCGTCCGGCGCCGTGACGCGGTCGCGGTCACCGTGCGCGAGCAACAGCGTCCGGCCGGCCACCTGCGCGATCGGCTCGTCAGCCGGCAACCACCCCGCCAGGCTCGCGACGGCCACGACGCCGACCTCACCGGCGGCGCGCAGCGCCACCCGGCCTCCCATCGAGTGACCGACGAGCACGATCGGCACCGCTGGCCACCGCGCGCGGGCCGCTGCGACTGCGGCGCGGACATCGTCGACGCGGTTACCCCCGTTCCAGCCGCGTGCGCGATACGACACCAGCGCCGTCGCGACGCCGCCGAGGCGTGCGAGGTCGCGCTCGAAGGTCCGCATCCGCAGAGCTGCGAACCCACGGCCGCCGCCCGCGCGATCCGAGGTCGCCGCCCCGCCGTGCAGGAGCAGTGCGACGACGCGAACCCGTTCGGCCGGCTCGCGAACGCGCAGCAGTGCCATCAGCCGGGGGCGAGTGCGTGCAGCTCGCGGCCGAGCTCGCGGAACCGGCCCAGCGATCCACCGAGACCGCCCCACGGCTCCGTCAGCACCTTCCAGGCCAGCACCTGGCAGAACCCGGCGTCGGGTGACCCCACCTGCAGCCGCTGGGCGAGCTCGCGGGCGTACGGGACGTAATCGACGCTACCCGGCTCGCCGAGGCCGAACGGGTCGTGATCGCAGAGGACCGCGTGGACGCGGGCCGCCAGCGGCTCGCCGGCGAGCAGCGTCGCGCCGTCCGGCTCCGGCGTCTCCAGCAGCCCGGGCATCGCGCCGGCGAGCTCGCGGTACATCTCGAGCAGACGGGCGAGCTCCCGTCCCAGCTCGACGTAGCGCTCGATCCCGCCAGCATCGGCAGCGCTCGTCCAGCGGCGCACGATCGCCCAGGCGATGGCGGCGCAGTGCACGGAGTCGGGCTCCGCCTCCCGCAGCAGATCGGCGAGGTCCTCGGCCTCGGCCAGGTACGCGCCCGGCGAGCCGCCGACGGCCGGGTCGTGCCGTTCGAGCAGGGCCCGGATCCCGGCCGAGAATGGGTCCTGCGCGGGCTCAGGGATCCCCCGATAGGCCGCCTCGAGATCGACATCCTCGAGCTCCGACCGCACGAAGTCCTGGAGGTGGACGAGTTCGGCGAGCTCGACGCCGACTGCCGCGAGGCGCGCGCGGTGCAGGCTGCCGAAGCGGGGCTCGAGTACGCCGCGGGCGAGCCGCGTGCAGGTCGCCGCATCCGCTGCACCGCCCGGGAGCTGGTCGGCGATCTCTTCAGCGGCCGTCAGGTACCGCACCTCGTGGTCGAGCGACTCGGGCGGAGCCTGGCCATCATCGACACCGGCCGGGTCGCGGTCGTCGAGGATCGCCAGCACCGCCAGGGCGATCGGGTCGCTCGGCAGGTCGTCCAGCGCGAGCTCGTCCTCATCGCCCGCCTCGTCGGCTCCTCCAGGTGCCTGACTACCATCGAGCACAGCCACCAGGTCGGCACCGATCGCGCCGTAGCGGGCGATCGGCCCGGCGTCCTCCGGCCCCGCGTTGCCGGTCAGCACGACCCAGGCGACACTGGCGCAGGACTCGGCGTCGAGATCGGAGCCGGCGAGCAGGGTCGCGAGCTCGTCGGCCTCGACCAGGTAGACCTCCTCGAGGTCACACCCGGGGTCCTCCGCTGCCCGCAACGGATCGTGGCGCACCAGGATCTGGGCGATGTGATCGCGCAGGGCCTCGCCACCCATCAGTATGCGATCACCCGACTCTCACCGGTCGCGGCCAGCCGCTGCTCGGAGGCGCGGTAGCTCGACCGCACGAGCGGGCCTGCGAAGACGGAGCCGAAGCCGATCGCGGCGCCCTCCGCCCGGAAGCGTCGGAACGATTCGAGCGGTACCCAGCGGTCGAGCGGCAGGTGCTTCGCCGTCGGCTGGAGGTACTGCCCGATCGTCACGACGTCGACGTCGTGGGCGCGGAGGTCGCGCATCGTCTCGACGATCTCGTCGTCGGTCTCGCCCATGCCCGCCACGATCCCCGACTTCGTCAGCAGCGACCCGCGCTCGGGCCAGCGTTCCACCCACACCTGGCGCGCACGCGCCAGCAGCCGCAGGGCACGGTCGTAGTCGCCCTTCACGCGAACGATCGGCTGGACGCGCCGGCAGGTCTCGATGTTGTGGTTGAAGACGTCGGGCGCCGCCTCGAGCACCGTCACCAGGGCGGCCTCCTCGCAGCCGAGGAAGTCGGGCACGAGCACCTCGACCGTCGCCCCCGGGCAGCGCCGCTTGAGTGCCCGGATCGTCTGCGCCCAGTGCGCGGCGCCGCCGTCCGCAAGGTCGTCGCGATCGACCGACGTGACGACGACGTGCTCCAGCCCCATCCGCTCCGCAGCGGCTGCCAGCTTCGCCGGCTCGAGCGGATCGAGTTCCTCGCCGCGCTTGCGTGACGTCACCGCGCAGTAGCGGCAGGCGCGCGTGCAGGTCTCGCCGAGAATCTGGAACGTCGCCGTGCCGCGCCCCCAGCATTCACCGATGTTGGGGCAGCGCGCCTCCTCGCAGACGGTGTGGAGCCCACCCTCGCGCACGATCTCGACGAGCTCGCCGAAGCGGGACCGCTGCGACGGCGCGCGGACGGTCATCCACGGCGGTCGTTCCTTGGCGATCGGGCTCCAGGGCATCAGGCTTCGGCGATCTCGATCAGCAGGCCGTCCGGGTCGGCCAGCCCAGCGTACCGCTTGTCGTCGGGACCGACCGCGATCTCACCGAGGAACCCCGCGCCGCGGCGGGTGAGGTCGGCGTGGAGATCGTCGAAGGACGTCGTCGTCAGCGTCAGGTAGACGCCGGCGGACTGCATCCACGTGCGGCCGCGCTTCCGGCGCTTCGCGCCCCCCTCGAGACGTACCTCGAGCCCGTCGCGGCGCAGGAGGCACGAGTCGGGGCCGGTCTCCTCCACCGTCATACCGAGGATGTCGCAGTAGAACGTCTTCGAGGCCGCGTAGTCGGAGGCGTACACCGTCAGCGCCCACCTCATGCCGGAACCGGCTCGAAGGACAGGCCAAGCGCCTCGCCGAGGGCACCGACGAGCGCGTCGCGCGCCTCGTCCCGCGGCACGACGCGGCCGGTTTCTCGCTCGACGGACGTCACCTCGAGGCCGGGCATCCCACACGGGCTGAAGCGGCCGAACGGCGCCAGGTCGCCAGAGACGTTGAGGGCGACGCCGTGCGTCGTGATCCAGCGCGAGACGTGGACGCCGATCGAGGCGATCTTGGCGCCGCCCGCCGTCCAGACGCCGATCAGCTCCCGACCCTCGCGCACCTCGGCCGTGACGCCGAGTGCTGCGAGCGCGTCGACGAGCGCCGACTCGAGTCGCTCCACGTACGCGCGCAGGTCGCGGCCGTAGTCCGTGAGATCGAGGATCGGGTAGCAGACGAGCTGTCCGGGGCCATGGTAGGTCGCGCGGCCGCCACGGTCGGTCGCGACGACGTCGATACCGGCCTCGGCGAGCGCTGCCCGTGAGATGCCGTCGGCCGCCTCGTCCCCCGACGCGCCGACGGTCACGACCGGCTCGTGCTCGCAGATCACGACGGTGTCGGGCACAGCGCCCTGGGAGCGGGCGGCGGCGAGTTCGGCCATCAACGCGACCACGCCGGCGTAGGGCGTCGCACCAGGAAGGTCGTACAGGTAGGCGCCACCGGGCTGCCGACGGAGCGGGACGAGCGCGGTCACGCGACGTAGGCGTCGATCGGCCAGCCCTCGAGGTTGCGCTTGAGGTCGCGCAGGAACTGCGCGGCGTACGCACCGTCGACGAGCCGATGGTCATACGTCATCGGCAGGTACATCATCTGCCGGATCCCGATCGCGTCGTTGCCGTACTCGTCCGTGATCACGACCGCACGCTTCTGGATCGCCTCGACATCGATGATCGCCGTCGTCCCGACCGGCAAGATCGGCGTCCCCATGAGAGCGCCGTACCCACCGGGGTTGGTGATCGTGAACGACGCGCCGCTCATCTCGTCAACCGTCAGTTGCTTGGCGCGGGCGCGGTCGGCGAGATCGGTCAGCGCCCGGGCGAGGCCGACCATCGAGAGCGACTCCGCGTTCTTGATCACGGGGACGAGCAGCCCCTTGGAGTCGTCGACGGCGACGGCCATGCCGAGGTTGACGTAGCTCTTCACGATCGCCTCGTCGCCGCGGATCTCGGCGTTCACCCACGGCCACTTGCCGATGGCGTCGATCGTCGCCTTCATGATGAACGGCAGGTAAGTGAGCGAGACGCCGTGGCGACTGGCGAAGTCGGCCTTCAGCGCCTTGCGGTGGTTGGCGACCGCGGTCATGTCGACCTCGATAATGGTCGTCAGTTGACCCGTGGTGTGGATCGACTCCATCATGTGCTTCGCGATCGCACGGCGGATCGTGGAGAAGCGGTAGATCTCCTCGCCGGCGTTGGCGGAGGCGACCGCCGGCACTGCAACGGGAGCCGGGGCGGGAGCAGCCGCCGGGGCGGGAGCAGCCGCCGGGGCGGGAGCAGCGGCAGGAGCCGGGGCAGCGGCCGGAATGGCGGCCGGAGCGGGCGCCGCGCCACGTGCGGAGAGGTGCTCGGAGACGTCCTTCTTCGTCACGCGACCGCCGCGGCCGGTGCCGGCGATCGTCGCGATGGCGAGCCCGTGCTCGGCGACCATCCGCGCGACGACCGGCGACATGAACGTGCGCATGTCGGGCTCGTCGCCATCGGCGAGCTGAGGGGGCGGTGCCGGCGGCAGGTCGGCCGCGAGCGGCGCCGGCTCGTCGTAGCCGCCGTCGCTGGTCGCCGGCCCGAAGTGCGGCGGCGGCTCGGCCGCGGTGACCGGCTCGGGGTCCGGGTCGACCGTGACGGTGACGACAGCGCCGTCGCGGGTCTCGATGCGGGCGATGACGGTCGTGACCGGCACCGTTTCGCCCTCGGCGACGAGGATCTCCGCGACCGTGCCCGACGCCGGCGAGGGCACCTCGGTGTCGACCTTGTCGGTCGAGATCTCGACGATCGTCTCGTCGGCCTCGATGCGGTCGCCGGGCTGCTTCGTCCAGCGGCTGATGGTGCCCTCCGACACGGAGACGCCCATCTGCGGCATCACCACGTCAACCAGGCTTCCGACTGCCATCTCGCTGCTCCTTCACGGGTTCACGTCTCAGTACGCCGCCAGGCGGGAAATCGCCTGCACGACGTCGTCGATCTGGGGGATGAATGCCTTCTCGAGCGGGGGCGAGAACGGCACCGGGGTGTCGGGCGCCGCGATCCGCACGATCGGCGCGTCGAGCTGCGCGAATGCTTCCTCGGCAACCGTCGCCGCGATCTCGGCGCCGAACCCGCCGGTGCGCGTGTCCTCGTGCAGGACGAGCAGCCGGGAGGTCTTCGCCACCGATTCGAGCACGGCGTCGCGATCCCAGGGGATGATCGTCCGCAGGTCGAGAATCTCCACCGATGTACCGTCGCGCGCCGCCAGCACCGTGGCGGCCTCGTCGGCGGTGTAGACCATCGCCCCCCAGGTGACGACGGTGACGTCCGAGCCAGGGCGATGCACGCGCGCCTGCCCGAACGGCGTCGTGTACTCGCCGTCCGGCACCTCGCCCTTGATGCGCCGGTAGAGGTGCTTGTGCTCGAAGTACAGCACCGGGTTCGGGTCGCGGATCGACTCGATCAGCAGGCCCTTCGCGTCCTCAGGCGTCGACGGGCAGACGAGCTTCAGGCCCGGGATGTGAGCAAACGAGCTCTCCGGATTCTGGGAGTGGAACGGACCGCCCGAGAAGCCGCCGCCGGACGGGCAGCGTACGACGAAGGGCAGGGCGGCGCCCGTGCGGTAGTGCTGCTTGGCAGCGACCGTCACGAGGTGATCCCAGGCGCAGGAGATGAAATCGGCGAACTGCATCTCGGCGACCGGCCGCAGCCCCATCAGCGAGGCGCCGGTGCAGGCGCCGACGATCGCGGTCTCCGCGAGCGGCGCGTCAAGCACACGCCACGGCCCGAACTCGGCCTGGAACCCCTGCGTGACCTTGAACGCCCCACCGTAGACGCCCACGTCCTCGCCGATCACGAACACGCGCTCGTCGCGACGCATCTCCTCGCGGAGTCCGTCCGAGATCGCCTGGAGGTACGTCTTCTGCGGCATCGCCTACCGGTGGTGGGGGGTGTCGAGGTCCTCGGGATCCGCGTAGACGCCATCCATCAGCGTCGCGGGGTCGGGCTGCGGGCTGGCCTCGGCGCGCCGCAGCGCGTCGGCGAGGAGCGCCTTCACATCCTCGCGCACCTGGGCGTCGGCGTCGTCGTCGAACCCCGCCAGGTGCTCCTTCAACCACGCACGGTAGCGCTCGATCGGATCCAGGCGGCCCCACGCGTCGTGGAGCGCCCGTGGGACGTACGACGCGTCGTCGTGCACCGCGTGGCCCTCGCCGCGCAGCGTAACGAGTTCGAGCAATGTCGGCCCGCCGCCGCCGCGGGCCCGCTCGATCGCCGCGTGCGCCTCACGGAACACGCTGACGACGTCGGTGCCGTCGACGACGACGCCCTCGAACCCATAGGCGTGCGCTCGATCCGCAATCCGAGCAGTGGCGAACTCGAGGTGGTTCGGCGTCGAGTACGCGAACTGGTTGTTGTCGACGACGAACACGACCGGGAGCCGACGAACGCCGGCGAAGTTGAGCGCCTCGTGCCAGTCGGACCGGCTCGTCGCGCCGTCGCCGGACCAGCCGACGGCGACCCGCTGCTGACCACGGATGCGGAAGGCGAGGGCGCAGCCGACGGCGACGGGGACCATCGCCGGCAGGTGCGAGACCATCGGGATCAGCCCGAGCTGGAGGTCGGCCATGTGGACGTTGCCGTCACGCCCGCGCGTGAACCCGTCCGCCCGACCCATGTACTGCGCGAAGATCCGCCACGGCTCCGTGCCGCGGGCGACATGGACGCCCATGTCACGCTGGATCGGCGCGCCGACGTCGTCGCTGCCGAGCGCGTAGCCGACGCCGACAGCCGCCGCCTCGTTCCCGCGCCCGGTGTAGAACGAGCCGGGCACCTTCCCCTGCCGGAAGAGGATGTGCCCGCGCTCCTCGATACCACGCGTGAGGAGCATCAGGCGGTACAGCTCGACCAGGTCGACGCGGTCCAGCCCGCCTGCGCGGACCTCCTCGAGCGAGCCGGCAGGGGCGGCTTCCCGGGCGATCGCCATTCCAGTCAGAGGGTAGCGCCCAGCGACCGGATGGCGCTGAAGGTGCCCGGCACCTTCAGCGCCACGCCACGCCGCTCTCCCGGGTCTACAGCACGCGCACGCCGCGGCCGCTCACCGGCTCCGAGTCGGGACGACGCGGCGGCGGCTCGCGCCTGCGCCGTGCCGGACGCGGCTGCCACGGACGCGGTGCACCCTCACCGCGGCCGCTGCCGCCATCGTCCTCGCCGCCCTCGGACCCACCCTTGAGCAGCCACACGACGAGCCCGACGAGGCCGGCTCCCAGCGCGAGATGCGTTGCGCCGAAGACGATCAGGACCCATCCATCCACAGGGCATCAGGGTGCGCTGGGCACCCGGCGAAGTCAAGACACGGAATCGTTACGGTTCGGCGATGGCCCGCGACTCGCGCAAGAGCCGGATCCTCGGCGATCGGTGTGCGATCTGTCCCCGCTGCGGGTTCGGTCGACGCTACCTGGTCGGGGTCACCGACGTCGACGACCCCGCCTGCCCGGACTGCGGCACGCACCTCGTCGTCGACTGCCGCGCCTGCGGCGAGACGATCGAGTCCGTCATGCAGGTGGAGTGCCGCGCCTGCGGCGCGCCGCTGCGGCCCGCCGAACTGTTCGGCGGCCCGATCCGGCGCAAGGCCGAACCGCCGCGCACGCCGCTCGCCGAGCCCTGATCGACAACGCTCGCTCAGACTTCGCCGCGCGGCACGCGGGCGTACGCGCTGACGTCGTCGTTGCCGTACCCGGCCTCGACGCAGCGCTGCTCCAACTCCGCGAACAGCGCCGTCACCGGCATCGGCACGCCCAGGGTTTCGGCCTCGGTCAGGGCGATCCGGATGTCCTTCAGGTGCATCCACAGCCGGAAGCCCGGTTCGAAGGCGCCGCGGACGATGTTCGACGACCGGTTGCGGATCACCCACGAGTCGGCCGCGCCGCCCTGCAGCGCCTCGATCAGACGCTCCATCGGCAGGCCGGCCTTCTGTGCGAACACGAGCGCCTCGCCGAGGCCCGCGTAGGCGCCGGCGAGGAAGATCTGGTTGACGGCCTTCGCCGCCTGCCCGGCGCCGACGGGCCCCATGTGCGCGATCGTGCCGCCGATCGCCTCCAGCAGCGGTCTGGCCTTCGCGACGTCGCTCTCCTCGCCGCCGACGAACACCGTCAGCGTGCCACGCTGGGCGCCCTCCGGACCGCCGGAGACGGGGCAGTCGAGGAGCGAGGCGCCGCGCCGCCGAAGAGCCGCGTCGATCTCCCGCTCGATCGTCGGCGAGACGGTCGAGCAGTCGACGAGGACGGCGCCGGCCTGGATCGTCTCGATGATGCCGCCCTCGCCGAGGACGACCTCGCGGAGATCCGGCACGTCGGAGACGCACGTGAGCACGATGTCGGCGCCGATCGCAGCCTCGGCCGGGGAGGCTGCGCGGGTCGCACCGCGCGCCGCGAACGGCTCCTCACGCTCCCGGGTGCGGTTGTGGACGCACACCGTCAGGCCAGCGGACAGCGCGTGGCCGGCCATCGGGCCGCCCATGGCGCCCAGGCCGACGACGCCGACGCGCGTCACGCGCGCGCCTCGCGGATCTCCGAGAAGTGGATCACGGTCACGTCGTCGTCCTCCGACACGTCGCGGTTGTAGATCCGGCGCAGGAAGTCCACGAACTCGTCGAGTTGCCTGATCTCCGGGTTGTCGTGCTGGATCTCCCGCGGCGAGACGTCGCCGAGCGGCTTCACCTCGACCTTGTCGATGACGGCGTCGAAGACCCGCTCCCGCGGACCGAAGCGCTGGCCGACGAGCACCGGCACGATCATGCCCTTGCGGTACTTCGTCGATTTGTCGCCGAGCCGGATCGTCACGGTCTTGCGGCGGTGGCGCAGCTGGTCGGCGACCAGCGGGGAATAGAACATCAAGGCGAACACGGCACCGGAATCGTACTCTCCGCGGGTGCGCCGCATCCAGGCAGCCGTCGGCATGACCCTCTTCGTCGACTCGGTGCTGTACCTCGCGCTGGTGCCGTTCCTGCCGCACTACGCCGAACGCTTCGACCTCTCGAAGGCCGAGGCCGGCCTGGTCCTCGCCGCCCTGCCCGCCGCGATCCTCGTGTCGGCCCTGCCGGTGGGCGTGCTGGCGGGCCGCCTCGGGTCGCGGCGGGTCGTCATCGCCGGCAACATCGTCTTCACGGCAGCGACGATCGCGTTCGCGTTCGCCCCGAACCTCGAGGTGTTCGTCCTCGCTCGGATCGCCCAGGGCGTCGCGAACGCGACCTGCTGGGGAGCGTCGCTCGCCTGGTTGACCGCGAATGCGCCGGCGGACCGACGCGGAGCGGCCGTCGGCTCGGCGATGGGACTCGTCGCCGCCGGCTCGATCGCCGGGCCGGCGCTCGGCGCCCTCGGTGGCGCGACGTCGCCCGAGTTCGCGTTCTCGCTGGTAGCCGTGCTCGGCGCGGCCGCGACCGCGCTCTCGCTGTTCGCGCCCGCGGGCCGGATCGAGATTGCCCTCCCGGCAGCACGCCGCGGGATCATCGCCGTGCTCCGCCACCCGCTCGTGATCGCCGGGCTCGCGGTCTCGGGCATGGATGCCTTCGGCGCGGCGATCCTGAATCTGCTCGGCCCGCTTCAGCTCGGCGCCTCCGGGTACTCCGAGACCGGGATCGCCCTGCCGATCCTCGTCGGCGCGGCCGCCGGATGGGTCGTCGCGAGGCCCGCCGGTCGACTGACCGACCGGGTCGGGCCACTGCGGGTCGCGGTCGCGGGCGGCCTTGCGCTCCTGACGCTGCCCGTGATCGCGGCCGTCGCTCTGTCCGACGCCGTCATCATCTGCACGCTGATTGCCATCGGGCCGCTGTTCTCGGTCCTCTCGACGACCGTCTATCCGTTCTGCAGCGCGGGCGCCGATCAGGTCGGCGTCCCGCACGGAATCGCGAACGGTGCGATGAACCTGGCCTGGGCCGGCGGGGCGATGCTCGGACAGGTACTGGGCGGCGCGCTCGCCGAACGGTACGGCGACGAAGGCGCATACATGCTGGGCGCGGGCGCGATCTGCCTGCTGCTCGTCGTCACGATCGGCACTGGCTCGCGGCGGTCATTGGCGCTCGAACCCTGAGAGTGCCAGTTCGGACTTGACGCTACACCCTCCGTGTGGCTACCATGCGGACTGGCACTCCACTAGGGCGAGTGCCAACTGAGGGTAACCCCACGGAGGCACGCATGAACCTGAAGCCGCTGGGCGACCGCATCATCGTCGAGGTCCTCGAGGAGGAGCAGACCACGGTGAGCGGGATCGTCCTCCCGGATACGGCCAAGGAAAAGCCGCAGCGCGGCAAAGTCCTCGCGGTCGGCAAGGGTCGCTACGAAGACGGCACGCTGATCGCCCCCGACCTCGAGGTCGGCGACGAGATCGTCTTCTCCAAGTACGGCGGCACGGAGGTCAAGGTGGAGGGCGAGGACTATCTCATCCTCCGCGAGTCCGACGTGCTCGCAAAGCTCGACCGCGCCGCGGTCACGGCCTGACCCCGAACGAGCGAAGAGAGAACCGATATGGCACACAAGAACCTGAAGTTCGGCGAGGACGCCCGCCGCTCACTGCAGCGCGGCGTCGACACCCTGGCGGATGCCGTCAAGGTGACGCTCGGCCCCAAGGGCCGCTACGTCGTGCTCGACAAGAAGTTCGGCGCGCCGACAATCACGAACGACGGCGTCACGATCGCCCGCGAGATCGAGGTCGAAGACGCCTTCGAGAACCAGGGCGCGCAGCTCGTCCGCGAGGTCGCCACGGCGACCAACGACGTCGCCGGCGACGGCACGACGACCGCAACGGTGCTCGCCCAGGCGATCATCCGCGAGGGTCTGCGCAACGTCACCGCCGGGGCCAACCCGATGGGCCTGAAGCGCGGCATCGAGAAGGCGACGCTGATCATCGTCGACTCGATCAAGGCCCAGTCGAAGGAGGTCGACGGCAAGGAGGACATCGCCCGTGTCGCGACCATCTCCGCCCGCGACCGCGAGATCGGCGATGTCATCGCCGACGCGATCGACAAGGTCGGCAAGGACGGCGTCGTGAACGTCGAGGAGGGCCAGACGTTCGGGCTCGAGCTCGAGTTCACCGAGGGCATGCAGTTCGACAAGGGCTACCTGTCGCCGTACTTCATCACCGATGGCGAGCGTATGGAGACCGTCCTCGACGACGCCTACATCCTGCTCGCGAGCTCGAAGATCTCGGCGGTCAAGGATCTGCTTCCGGTGCTCGAGCAGGTCATCCAGGCAGGTCGGCCGTTGCTGATCGTCGCCGAGGACGTCGAGGGCGAGGCGCTCGCTACCCTCATCGTCAACAAGCTTCGCGGCACTTTCACCTGCATCGCCGTCAAAGCCCCCGGCTTTGGCGATCGCCG
>VFJZ01000089.1 GCA_009885805.1 Actinomycetota bacterium | reverse complement strand
CGCACCCGCAGCACGCGCTCGCGACGAGTCTGCTCGACGAGGGGTATGGTGGCCTGCTCGCGTTCGAGGTGGCGGGCGGGCGCGCGGGGGGCGAGGCGGTCATGAACGGGACGCGGCTGATCGAGCGTTCGACGTCGCTCGGCGGCGTCATGAGCGGCATCTCCCATCCCGCCTCGACCAGCCACCGGCAGCTGTCCGAGGCGGAGCTGCACGCTTCCGGCGTGCCTGCCGGACTGCTGCGCCTCGCCGTCGGCTGCGAGGACGCCGCCGATCTCATGGCCGATCTCGATGCGGCCCTGGCGCGGGCGGCGGACGTGGCGCTCCTGCGATCCCCCTGACGTGGCATGGCCGGCGCCGGCCGGAATGCCGATCCTTGCATCATGCGACACGAGCGCCTCACCGTCGCGATCGCGGCCGCGGCCCTGCTCGCTGTCGCGCCGGCGGTCGCGCAAGCGTCGTACAAGTACACGGCGACGATCCGCTTCGCCGGCACGTTCAGCCAGGACGAGGTGTCGGCCGGGGTGGTGATCGGCCACGTGCAGTCGAGGAGCCGGTTCAGCGTGCGCGACTCGCGCCTCGTGATCACGGTCAAGGACGGCGCGGTCGCGCTCTTCCCGTCCGGCCACACCGCAGCCAGCCTGGCGGTGACGCAGTCGGGGTTCCGGCCCGCGTGCGAGGCGCTCAGGCAGCGGTTCACCGATCGGCTGACAAAGCGGCCGACCCGCGCGTGGATCACGTTGCGACGAAAGGGCGCGCGCGCAACGCTCGGGTTCGGCTGGTTCGGCGAATCCGTCGACCGCCGCTTCGCGACGGCGACGGAGTTGTACTGCGTCGAGCCGGCCGCCACCGAGCGGGGCGGCGGCAACGGCGATGAGGCGGGCGCCGCGGCCATGCTGACCCGGTTCGGGATCTCGCTGCGCGTGCCCCTCTCGTCGCTCATGAGCGGGCGCTCGGTCACGCGCCGGTTCACGGTGCACCGCGTCGAGAACGAGGTGATCGGCGGCGACGGCGTGCGCGCGCGGCTCGACGGGGTCTACACGGTCGTTCTCGCCCGCACCGGCTAGGGCACGCGTGAAAGAGCGGGATCTGATCCCTTTCTTTCACGCCCGGGGGGTTCAGGAACCCGTGGTCTGCGACGATAGCCGTCCTACCGTGTTCCTCCGACGGTGCATCATCGGCGCGCTCGCGGCGCTCCTCCTGCTCACCGGTCCGCCGGTCGCCTCGGCGAAGAGCTGGGCCGACGACGCGATCCGCGCCGTCGTCGATGTCGGGATCCTGCCCGGCGAGACGGTCGAGGGCTTCGATCCGACGCGGCCGCTCGACCACGGCACGCTCTCGATGCTCGTCTGGGGGGCGATCCCGGCATCGATCGACCGCGTCACGATCCCGACGACGGCCGAGGCGGTCACGATCGGCGAGCTCGACGCGGTGTTCGTCGCCGCTCTCGGGCTCCGCGACACCGCCGCGGCGGCCCGCGCCGGCCTGGCCAGCGCCGGCTACGAACCGCGGGCGGACGCGGGCACCGAGGTCATCGCGCGCTCGCTCGGCCTCCGTTACAACCATCCCGCCGGTTCCGACCGGCTGGAGCGGAGCGCGACCGAGATCGCGACGCGTGCCGACGCCGCGTGGACGACGGCGAAGGTGCTGCGCGGCGTCGATCCGTCGTACGCGGCCAGCATCGCCGCTCGTCTCGCCGCTCTGCCGGCGACGACCGGGGCGCGCCACGCCGCGCTGCAGCGGGCCGTCGCGCAGATCGGCCAGCCGTACGTCTGGGGCGGCACGACCGAGGGCAAGCAGCCGCAGGGCCACGGCGGCTTCGACTGCTCCGGGTTCATCTGGCGCGTGATGATCCTCGACCCGGCCGCGCCCCCCGGGACGGCGCGGCGGATCGGTGGGCGGACGACGTTCGAGATGGCGCGCACGACCAGCCGGCCGCGGCGACTCGGCCGGGGACGCGTGCGGCCGGGTGACATCCTGCTGTTCGGCTCGGCGGGGCGCCGCTCGAAGGTCGCGCAGATCGGCCACTCGGGGATCGACCTCGGCGGCGGCCTGATGATCCACTCCTCGTCGCAGGGCGTCGCGATCAAGGAGTGGAACCGCGGCTGGCACGCGACTAGCTTCGCCTTCGGCAAGGCCGTCCTGCCGGGCTGAGGTGCGCCGGGCGCAGGGGGCCGGCAGCCGTCGTCGAACACGGCGGGGTGCTACGCGCGCTCGAGTACGGAGGCAGCCACGAGGCGGCGTTCCGCGCCGTCACGGCCGGCGGAGTGACGGCGCTCGTCGCGGCGGCCGGCCGGTCGCCGTTGCTGTGGATCGACGCGACCGCTCCCGACCCGGACGAACTCGGGACGCTCGGCGATGCCCTCGGCTGGCATGCGCTCGTGCGGGAGGACCTCGAGCACCGCGGCCAGCGGCAGAAGGCGGAGCAGTTCCCCGGGCACGTGTTCGCGGTGCTGCGCGTGCCGTCGGTCGGATCGACGGGACAGAGGGAGCTGCACGTCGTCCACTCCGAGCGTGCGATCGTGACCGTCCACGACGGCATCGACGAGTGGATCGATCGGCTCGGCGCGGAGGTCGCGCACCGCTCGGATCTCGCGGCCCACGGTGCGATGGCGGCGGTCGTGACGGTGCTCGCGTCCGTCGCCGACCGCTACGAGGAGTCGATCGACGAGCTCGAGGGGCTCGTCGTCCGGCAGGAGGCCGAGGCCCTGAGCGCGGACGGCGATCCGGTGCCGGGCCTGCGGCGTGCGTCGGCGACGCGGACGGCGGTGGCGGAGGTACGCCGGTCCGTCGGCCAGCTGCGCGAGGTGGCCGGCGTCTTCGTGCGTCGCGAGCTGCTCGACACGGCACATTCGCACGAGCTCGACCTCGAGCTGCGCGACATCGCTGACCACGTCGTCCGCGCGCACGAGGACCTCGACATGTTGCACGACCGGATGTCGGCGCTGGCTGACACCCGCCTCGCCATGGTTGCGTACCGGCAGAACGAGATCACGAAGACGCTGTCGGCGTGGGCGGCGGTGCTGCTCGTGCCGACGATCGTGACGAGCTGGTTCGGCCAGAACTTCCGGCACATGGTCGGACTGGACTGGCGTTACGGGGAGCTGTTCTCGCTCGGCATCATGGCCACGCTCTGCCTCGGCGCCTGGCTGCTGCTGCGGCGCGCGCGCTGGCTGTGACGGTTTCGCGCGCGAACCCGTGCGCGGGCCTGGCCCCGTTTCGGCCACACCCTACGCAGGAATGCGGGTTTGCGGGCTCGCGTGGCCGAAACGGAGCCAGGCCCTCACACGTGCCCGGCTCTGACCGCGCGGCGGCTGTGACGATCCGCGACGGATCGGTCGCGGGTCAGTCCTCGTCCGCGATGTGCTGCTCGAGTTCGGTCACGCCCTCCGGGCGCCCCGCCCGGATCCAGGCGCGGTGAAGGCCGAACGCGATGATCAGCATCGCGGCGAACGACCCGAGCGGGTAGCCGCGGCCGAGGTTGATCACGAGCGTGAAGAACACCGCCACGCTGGCGATGCAGTTGATGACGAGGAGCCGCCAGTTGCGCTCGACCCAGGAGAACCGGGCCATCGCGAGCAGTCCCATCATGAAGCTCGCGAACACGGCGACGGCGTAGAACAGCACGAGTTCCTGTTCCTCGGCGCGCGCCGCCACCACGACGAGGCACGAGATCACGAGGTACACGACCACCGACCAGTACGGGGTGTGGTGCCGGTTCGAGCGTCCGAGCCGGACCGGCAGGATGCCGAGCCCGTGGCCGTGCCCGCGGTCGTGGCGGGCCAACGCCTTCAGCAGGCCCGGGCCTGCCTGGTAGGAGGAGGACGCGGCGGCGAGTAGCAGGATGGCACTCGTCAGCTGGAACAACGCGAAGATCGCGCCGTCGCCGGCGGCGGCCTTCGCGATGTCGGCGATCATGGTCGACGAGTCGGCCGGGATACCGACGTTGAGCTTGCCAGCGAGCGCGGTCAGCAGCAGCGTGATCGCCGCGACGATGCCGACGGTGAGGACCAGCGTGCCCCGGCCGAACTGACGCTTGCCGTCGCTGTCGATCTGCCCGAGTTGCGAGATCGAGGTGAGCGGCGCCTCGATCCCGGTCGCGAGCGCCATCGCCACCGGGAAGGCGATGAAGACGGCCAGCAGTGCCGGTGACAGATGCTCGCCCGTCCGCACCAGGTCAGCTCGGTCGAGCATCGTCACGGGGTCGACAAAGCCCTTCGCCAGCATCACCGCCGTGACGCCGATGAAGCTGACCGTGAAGGTCGCGAACAGCACCCGGCTGCCGTGCCCGAACCAGGTGAGGCCGGCTACCAGCGTGCAGAGCGCGAGCGCCAGGGGAATGCGGGCGCCGTCGAGGTCGGGGACGTACGCGATGATCGCACTCGAGGCGGCGGCGATGGAGATCGCGATCGTCAGCACGAAGTCGACGATCAGGGCGCCGATCACCGGGAACGCCCAGGCCGTGCCGAAGGCTCGCCCGGCCGCCTCCGCGTCGCCGCCGCCGGTCGGGAAGCGGCGCACGAGGAACCAGTAGTTGATCGTGATCAGCGTGACGACGCCGATCACCATCGCCATCGCGGGCAGCAGTAGGTCGAGGTCTCCTTCCAGCGCGCGGAGTGCGGCCTCGATGGCGTAGGCGACGGACGAGACCGGATCGGCCATCACCGCGAAGGCGAAGCCGAAGAACAGCAGGGCTCGCGCCCGTTGCGTGATCATCGTCCCCATCGGGAGGCGAGCCTACCAGCCAACCTTGCCGAGTGGCACGGGCAGGGTCGAGGCGACTTCGGCGCGGTCGGCGTCGAAGATCAGCGTATCGATCGCGAAGAACAGCCCCTGGTGGCGCGGGAGGAAGATCTGCGTCTCGATGTTGACGGCCGTGCCGGGTGCGAAGACGCGGTCGGCGTTCACATCGGAGAGCGGGTCCCAGACGACGTTGCCGACCCAGTCGCCGTAGAAGGCGATGCCCATCTCGTAGCCGCCAATCCAGCCGCGTGATCCCCACAGGCCGGCGTCCTCGTAGTACGCCCGCACCGTCGCCGACAGTTCGCGGAACGGCAGGCCGGGTCGCAGGAGCGGCCGGACAACCTCGATCGAGGCAGCGGCGAGTGCGGCGACCGCGGCGATGTCGTCCGGCGGTTCGCCCGTGAAGAAGGTGCGCGCCAGATTCGCGTGGTAGCGGTGCCGGACGCCGGAGCAGTCAACCGTGACGACCTCGTCCGCGCCGATCCGGCGACGGCTCGACAGCGCGTGAGCGGCGACCGTCTTCGGGCCCGACAGGACCGGCTGGGTGATCGCGGTGTTCTCGCCGCCCGCCCGGGCGAGCGCGCGGACGAGTTCGCCGTAGACCTCGAGTTCGGTCACGCCGACCTGGATCGCAGAGCGCGCCGCTGTCATCCCTACGTCGGCGATCGTCGCCGCCTCACGGATCGCGGCCAGCTCCAGCGGCGACTTCAGCCACCGCTCCTCCCGCACGAGGAAGGTCGCGTCCACAACGCGGGCGCCGTGCGCCTCGAGCGCGATCTGAAACGCCTCGGAGAGGACGCGGTTCGGCCGGTACGACCACAGTTCGAGTCCGACGCGCCCCCGCAGCCAGCCGGCCTGCGCCAGTTCGTCGGCGACGTAGGCGGCACCGCCGCGCAGGGCCGTCCGCGGGAAGAGTCGTGGCTCCACGCCCGTCGCCGTGATCCGCCCGAGCGCCGCCTCGCGCTCCGTGTCGAAGTGCAGCGGCTGCTCGTGGTCGACGTGCAGGACGGTGCAGCTCGCCGCCGGCCACTGCGGCGGCGACTGCGCCTGGTACCACTCGCACTGGTAGCCGGAGACGTAGAACATCGACTCCGGCGCCGACAGGACGAGACAGTCGATCCCGGCTGCCGCCATCCGGTCGCGGATGCGGCTGCAGCGACCGGCGAACTCGGCGGCCGGGAAGGGCGGCTCGGCCTCGACCTGGCCGGCGAAGTAGACCTCGTCGCGATACTCCATCGGGGACGGACAATACCGACACGAAGCGGTACCCTGTCGTCGTCGGCTCCGTCCGATCCGGCCTCTAAGGTTCCCAACCCGTCCGCGTTGCGCCCGGCGCGCGGCGGCCCCCCAGAGGTACGGCCGAGGAGGCATTGGTGCAGATCGAGAGGCGGTACACCGAACCGGAGGTTGACCCGTACGTCGGCGTCGAGTTCGCCGAGCGGACGTCGCGCATCGTCAATCCGGACGGCTCCGTCGTCTTCGAGGCCACCATCCTCGCGCCGGCCGACTGGTCGCAGGTCGCGGTCGACATCCTGGCGCAGAAGTACTGCCGCAAGGCGGGCGTCGCGAGCGCGTTCGCGCCGATCGCCGAGGAGGGCGTGCCGGCGTTCGCGCAGCGGTCCGAGCCCGCGTCCGGCGCCAGCTTCGGCGGTGAGACCGACGCGCGGCAGGTCTTCCGTCGCCTTGCCGGCTGCTGGACATACTGGGGGGTCAGGCACGGCTACTTCGGCGACGACGACGCGCGGGCGTTCTACGACGAGATGCAGGCGATGCTGGCCCGGCAGGCAGCGGCGCCGAACTCGCCGCAGTGGTTCAACACGGGCCTGCACTGGGCCTACGGCATCACCGGCCCGCCACAGGGTCACTGGTACGCCGACCCGGCCGACGGCGAGCTGCGACGCTCGACGAGTGCCTACGAGCGGCCCGCGCCGCACGCCTGCTTCATCCAGTCGGTCGCCGACGACCTCGTCAACGAGGGCGGCATCATGGACCTCTGGGTTCGCGAGGCGCGGGTGTTCAAGTACGGCTCGGGCACGGGTTCGAACTTCTCCGACCTCCGCGGCGAGAACGAGCGGCTGTCGGGCGGCGGGCGCTCCTCGGGCCTGATGAGCTTCCTCAAGATCGGCGACCGGGCCGCGGGCGCGATCAAGTCCGGTGGCACCACGCGTCGGGCGGCGAAGATGGTGACGCTCGACCTCGACCATCCCGACATCCGGCGGTACGTCCGCTGGAAGGCGGTCGAGGAGACGAAGGTCGCGGCGATGGTGATCGGCTCGCGACTCCTGTCGCGGCATCTGAACGCGATCGTTGCGGCGACCGGTGAGGGCGATGGCGACGACCGCTTCGGAGCCCGTACCAACCCGGCCCTCGCCCAGGCGATCCGCGCGGCCCGCACCGCCTACGTGCCCGACGTCTCGATTCAGCGCGCGCTCGACCTGGCGCGGCAGGGCGTCCGCGAGCTGCAGATCGAGGAGTACGACACCGACTGGCAGGGCGAGGCCTACCAGACCGTCTCGGGCCAGAACTCGAACAACTCGGTGCGCGTGACGACGGCCTTCATGCAGGCCGTCGAGACCGACGACAGCTGGCGTCTGTACGAGCGGACGGAGAAGGTGCGCGCCCGCGACGAGAGCCGCGACCCGACGCCGTGCGCGACCCTGCGCGCACGCGACCTCTGGGACGACGTCGCCGAGGCCGCCTGGCTCTGCGCCGACCCTGGCCTGCAGTTCCACGACACCACCAACGAGTGGCACACGTGCCCGGCCGATGGGCCGATCCGTGCCTCCAACCCCTGCTCCGAGTACGTCTTCCTCGACGACACCGCGTGCAACCTCGCGTCGCTGAATCTCCTGCGCTTCGAGGGTGACGAGGGCTTCGACGTCGAGCTGTACCGGCACGCGGTTCGGCTCTGGACGATCGTGCTCGAGATCTCGGTGCTGATGGCGCAGTTCCCGTCGCGGGAGATCGCGGAGCGTTCCTACGCCTACCGGACGCTCGGGCTCGGCTACGCCAACATGGGTGCGCTCGCGATGCGCCGCGGCCTGCCGTACGACTCGCCCGAGGCGACCGCCCTGTGCGCCGCGCTGACGGCGGTCATGCACTTCACATCGCTCGCCACGAGCGCCGAGATGGCCGCGGAGCTGGGCCCGTTCCCGGCCTACGAGCGCAACGCGGACGCGATGCTGCGGGTCGTCCGCAACCACCGTCGCGCCGCCTACGCGGCCGCCGCGGAGGAGTACGAAGGACTGTCCGTCGGCCCGGTGCCGATCGACGCCGCCGTCTGCGAGCCGGCGCTGCTCGCCGCGGCGCGCGACGAGGCGGATCGGGCGCTGGCGCTCGGTGAGGCGCACGGCTTCCGCAACGCCCAGGTGACGCTGATCGCGCCGACCGGCACGATCGGTCTCGTGATGGACTGCGATACGACCGGCATCGAGCCCGACTTCGCGCTCGTCAAGTTCAAGAAGCTCGCCGGCGGTGGCTACTTCAAGATCGTCAACGCCTCGGTGCCGCCGGCGCTCGCCCATCTCGGCTACACGCCGGCCCAGGCCGACGAGATCATCCGCTACTGCGTCGGCTCGGGCACGCTCGCCGGCTGCCCGCACCTCGCCCCCGCCGAGCTGCGGCGGCTCGGGTTCGATGACGCCGCGATCGAGGCCGTCGAGGGCGCCGTACGCGCGGCGTTCGACGTCCGCTTCGCGTTCACGCGCTTCACGATCGGCGACGAGACGTGCGTCGAGCGGCTCGGCATCGATCCCGACGACCTGCAGCGCCCCGGGTTCGACCTCCTGTCGGCGCTCGGCTTCTCGCAGGAGGAGATCGAGGAGGCGAACCTCTATCTGTGCGGCACGATGACCGTCGAGGGCGCCCCGCACCTGCGCGACGAGCACCTGCCCGTGTTCGACTGCGCCAACCGCTGCGGGCGTCTCGGCACACGGGCGATCCGCCCGCTTGCACACGTCGAGATGATGGCTGCCGCCCAGCCGTTCCTGTCGGGTGCGATCTCGAAGACGATCAACATGCCGAACGCGGCCACGATCGCCGACGTCGCGGAGGTGTATCGCGTCTCCTGGCAGCGCATGATCAAGGCGGTCGCGCTGTATCGCGACGGCGCGAAGCTGTCCCAGCCGCTGTCGTCATCGGCTGCCGAAGCGCTCGCCGTCGGTGACGACGAGACGGACGTGGCCGCCGAGGAGATCCGCGCCCTGCTGCCGTCCGGGGTCGAGGTGGCGGAGCGCGTCGTCGTCGAGTACTTGCGCGAACGTCGGCGTCTGCCCGAGCGGCGTGCCGGCTACACCCAGAAGGCGAGCGTCGGCGGGCACAAGGTCTACGTCCGGACGGGCGAGTACACCGACGGCACGCTCGGCGAGGTGTTCATCGACATGCACAAGGAGGGCGCCGCCTTCCGGAGTCTGATGAACTCGTTCGCGATCGCGATCTCGCTCGGCCTGCAGCACGGCGTCCCGCTCGAGGAGTACGTCGACGCGTTCGTCTTCACGCGCTTCGAGCCGAACGGCATGGTCGCCGGCAACGCCCACATCAAGATGGCGACGTCCGTGATCGACTACATCTTCCGCGAGCTGGCCATCTCCTATCTCGGCCGCGACGACCTCGCGCAGGTCAAGCCGGAAGATCTCCGGCACGACACGATCGGCTCCCACCCGCGTTCGGAGCATCTCGCCCCGTTCGAGCCGGCGCCCGTCGCCGTCACCACCGGGCCGATCCGGTCCGGCCAGGCCGTGACGCCGGTCGCGCCGCTGGTGATGAGCGACCGCGACGCGGCCCGGTTGCGCGGCTACGAGGGTGACCCCTGCTGGAACTGCGGCCAGTTCACGCTCGCCCGCAACGGCACCTGCCTCAAGTGCGACTCCTGCGGGGAGACGTCGGGCTGCTCCTGAATGCCCGACCCCCGACCCATGGCAGCGCGGGTGTCGGAGCGCTGACGATCGGCGCGCGCGTCGTCGAACCCGGCACGCGGATCGACCTCTGATGCCGATCGCGGTCTGTGTCGCCGGTGCCCTCGGAACCGTCGGGCGCCGGCTGGTCGAGGCCGTTCACACCGATCCGGATTTCAGTCTCCACTCCGCGATCGCGCGGCGCGAGGTCGGCCGCGACGCGGGCGAGGCAGTCGGCGGCGAGGCGGTCGGTGTCGCGATCACCGACGACCTGACGGCGGCGCTCGACGCCGGCCCCGACGTCCTGATCGACTACACCCACCCGGCGGTGATCCGCGAGACGCTCGCCGCGGCCTTCGCCCGTCGCGTCCCGGTGGTGATCGGTACGACCGGGCTGTCCGACGCCGACTTCCAGGCGATCGACGCTGCCGCCCGCGCGGCGGGCGTCGGTGCCGCGACGGGCAACTTCTCGATCACCGCAGCGCTGCTCCAGCATTGCGCCCGGATCGTCGCGCGGCACGTCCCGCACTGGGAGGTCGTGGAGTACTGCAAGGCGTCGAAGCCGGACGTGCCGAGCGGCACCGCGCGGGAGCTCGCCGAGCTGCTCGGTGCCGAACGGCCGCCCGAGCCGGGTCTGCCGGCCGCCGATCTCGTCGGCCCGGTGGCGGCACGCGGCGCGGAGTTTGGCGGCGCCCGCGTCCACTCGATCCGTCTGCCGGGCTACACGGCGTCAGTGGAGGCGCATTTCGGGTTGCCAGGTGAACGACTGCTGCTTCGGCACGACTCCGAGCCGGACGGCGCGATCTTCGTGCGCGGCTCGCTGCTCGCCGCCCGCCACGTCCGGGGGACGGTCGGGCTGGTGCGCGGTCTGGATACGATCATGTTCGCTCCGTGACCCGGGCCGCTGCCCTCGTTGCGGTGCTCCTCGTCGGCGCCTGCGGGAGTGAGCGAGCGGCGGACGGTCCGCTGGCCTCGGGCGTGCCGACGCGGGTCGCGATCGGTGTCGCCACCGCTGGCGAGGCGGTGTGGGCCTCGGTCGTGGTCGTCAACCGCGGCGCGGAGCCGCTCGTGATCGTCGCGGTCGAGCCGCTGGAGATCGCCGCTGGCCTCGCCGTCACCGGCGTCCGCGTCCGCGTTCTCGGGGTCGACGGCGACGCGACCGGTGACCCGAACCCGTCCGTGAGCGGCTCGGGGCAGCTGCCGGCGGCGACGGCTGGCCTGCCGTCGCCCGGGTCGGTCGAGCTCGCCCCGTACGACGAGACCAGCGAGCGGCCGCAGGCGGAGCTGCTCGTCGGCCTCACCCCAGCCGCGCCTGGCCGGTACGAGGTCAGGGGCCTGCGGATCCGCTACCGGGCCGGTGCTGACGACCGCACCGGGGAGGTGACCCACACCGTGGTCGTCTGCGCGGCCGACGTCGGTGACCCGCCGGCCGGCTGCGATCCGTAGCCCATCGTCCTACGCGGCTTCGTCCTTCGAGCGATAACGGCGGTCGATGCCGTCGTCGCCCTGCAGGATGCGGCTCGACAGCCTCGCCCGATCCTCGGTGATGAGCCGCACGAGGATCGGCACGACGACCGGATCGAGCTGGCTGCCTGACATGCCCTGCAGTTCGCGGAGCGCGACGCTCCACTCGAGCGCCGCCCGGTGGGGTCGATCGGACGTCATCGCCGACCAGGCGTCGGCCGCCGCGACGATGCGCGCCTCGATCGGGATTGCATCGCCGCGGAGGCCGTCGGGATAACCGGTGCCGTCCCACCGTTCGTGGTGATGCCGGACGGCGCGGATCGCCTCCTTGAGACCGGAGACGCGCTGGATGATCTCGCCACCGATCGCGGGGTGGCTGCGCATCGTCGCCCACTCGTCCTCGGTCAGAGTCCCGGCCTTCGTCAGGATCCGATCCGGGATCGCCACCTTGCCGACATCGTGCAGCCAGCCCCCGAGCCGACTGCGCAGGACGACTGCAGCCGGCTGGCCGAGTGCCTCGGCGGTTCGCATCGCGAGGTCCGCGACCTGCATCGGGTGCATGCTGCTCACGCCCTCGCGCAGGCTCGCCGTGAGCGACAGGGCCTCGGCGATCCGGACGGCCTCGGGATCCTCGGCGATGAGGTCCTCGAAGCGCCACTCGCTGTACAGCCGGGTCTGGTTTCGGCCGCGGCGCTTGGCGGCATACAGCGCCCGGTCGGCGGCGTCGACGAGGTCGTCGGCGTGCGTCAGCCCTTCGATCGCCCGGGCGCCGCCGATCGAGGTCGTGACCGAGATGTCGACGCCCTCGACCAGCACCGGCTGGGCCTCGATCCGCAGGCGGACGCCTTCGGCGATCTCGAACAGGCCGTCATCGTCGAGGACCCCGTCGACCAGGACGCAGAACTCCTCGCCGCCGAAGCGGGCGACGGTGTCGACTTTGCGTACCGACGTCTGGATCCGGCGGGCGACGGCCACGAGGACGGCGTCGCCCGCGGCGTGACCGTAGGTGTCGTTGATCCTCTTGAAGTGGTCGATGTCGAGGAGGAGGACGGCGACGCCCGGTGCGCCGTGCAACGCGCCCGCGAGTACCGCGGCCATGACCTCGGTCAGGTGCCGGCGGTTGTAGACGCCGGTGAGGGCGTCCGTGCGAGCCTGGTGTTCGGCCTCGCGACGGGCCCGATCGAGCGCCTCGGCGCCGCGTTGCGTGGCGCCGAAGCTCGCACGCATCACCCGCTCCAGCGAGACCCTGGCGGTCACGTCCGACGCGACCCCGTGAACAACCACGACGCCGCCAGCGGTAGTCGGCCAGGCGCGGAACGAGATCGTCCTCGCCTTCCCGTCGAGGCCGACGATCCGGACCGCCTCCTCGCTGTGCTTGATCGACCGCAGCGTTCGCAGGTGGCGATCGAAGATCGCGCGATCGTCCGGGTGGGCGGCACGACGCCAGGCCGTGATGAGGTCGGTGCCCTCGGGGATGGTGCCGCCGAGGAGGGCGTCGCCGCCGGGCCCCGCGAAGGTGGTCGTCGTGGCGCCGGTGTCGTCGATCAGAAATGCGTACAGCTGATCGCCGATGCCGTGCAGGAGACCCTCGAGCCCGCCGACCGGCCCCGACCCGGCAGCCGTCAGCCGCTGGGTGATCGTCGCGATCAGCTGCCGCGGGCCGTCTGCCAGCGCGAGCGGAGCGACCGTGAGGCGAAGCCGCACCCGTTCGCCGTCCGGCCGGCGTCCGACGACGTCCTGGGGCGCCGTCTCGGCGAGGTCGAACGCACCATCGAGGCGCTCGGCCAGCGGTTCGCCGATCAACTCGTCGAGGGGACTGCCGAGCAGCACGGCGAAGCTCGCGTTGCCGCCACGGACGACGCCGTCCGCATCGATTGCGCAGAGTGCGGTCGCGCCGTCGCCGTCGTGTCCGGGCGTTGTCACCCGGACGGTATCGGCCGCTCCACCGTCGAGGTTGACGACGCCGTGCGCAGCATCGCGGCGATGTAGCCGAGGCGATCGGCCGCTGCCGGGTCTTCGCCCGCAGGGAGGGCCGCCCGGCCGCGGAGCGCGTCGACCCCGTCAAGCCCGAGCGAGGTCATCGTCGCGGCGAGGCCGGCGGCGATCTTGCTGACGGCAGCGGCACCGTCGCGCAGCACCGCCGAGGCGACGTAGACGACCCGAGCGCCGCAGGCGATCGCACGGGCGGCGTCGTCGCCGCTCCAGATGCCCGTGGACGCCGCGAGATCGACCGGCACGCGCGCCGACAGCGCCCACAGGGCACGAAGCACGGGGCCGATCTCCGCGGCGCTCGAGAGTCGCACGACCGGTCGCCCGCTGAGGGCCTGGAGATCGACGTCGAGCGACTGGCGCCGGTTGAACAGCACGACCGCGGCCGCGCCCGCGTCGCCGAGCGCCTGGACGGTGTGGCCGAGCGATGTGAACTCGTTGGCAATCTTGACGCTGATCGGGATCCCGGCAGCCGCCGCGACCGTCGTGACGACGCGGCTGTAGGCGCGCTCGATGGCCGCTGCCGGCCGCTGCGGATCGGCCCCGAGGGCGTAGAGGTTGAGCTCGAGGGCGTGGGCGCCTGCCTCGGCGGTGAGTTGCGCGTACTGCAGCCAGCCGTCAGGCGTGGAGCAGGAGACGCTGGCGATCACGGGGATATCCAACCGGGAGCGGGCGCGCCGGATCAGTTGCAGGTACTCGACCGTCCCGGCGTTGTACGCGTCCAGATCGACCGATGCACCGAGGCTGGCCGAGGCCTGCTCCAGGTCAGACCACCAGGCGCGGGCGTCGACCGCCACCTCGCGTGCGATCTGCTCCTCGAACAGGGACGGCAGGACGACCGCGCCGGCGCCGGCGGCTTCGAGCTGCAGGAGCGAGCCGAGCGTTGCCGTGCCGGGCGACGCCGACGCGACCACGGGGCTCTCCAGATCGAGTCCGAGGTAGCGAGTCGCGAGATCGGGCATTCAATCAGCGTTGGCCACCGGGCGCCGGGACGCATCGGTGGATTCGCCTAAAGTGCAACGACGCGACGTGAGCGGCGTTCGAATGCCGCGACTCGCCTGATGCCCGCGCCGAGCAGCAGATCGCTGGCCGCGCGAACGCGGCCCGCCTTGGCCGGGCGGTGTGCGTCCGAGCCGAGGCTCACGGGCGTCGCGTTGCGACTGCAGGCATCGATCAGCCGCGCGACCAGCTCCGGCCAGCGCTCGAAGTCGGTGCCGTTGACCTCGAGGGCGACGTCCGCGTGCGCCGCCGCCCGGGCGAGGTCGCGCAGGCGTGCGTCGAGGAAGGCGGGCGCGTCGGGGTGCGACTGTGCGAGGCGGACGGGGTGCGAGACGACGTCGTAGGAGCCACTGGCGGCCGCGGCGACGAGACGCTCGAGGTAGTCGGCCCAGGCGGCGTCTGCGTCCGTTGTCGGGCCGTCGCCCTCGATCGAGTGATCGTTCGCGATCACGTGGACGGAGCCGATCACGACATCCCAGTCCGCGCCGTACGCCCGTCGGAAGCTGCGGGTCGCGGCGGTCAGTTCGGCGTTGTCGGCGGCGACGTCGAGTTCGATGCCGCAGCGCACGGCGATCGGCGCGGTCGCCGCGACGGCGTGCACGTCGGCGACGTAGGCGGCGTGCGGCAGCGGCGGACCCTCGGGCGCGAACCGCGTCTCGATGTACTGCGACAGCGCCCGGGCCTCGTCGATGTGGTGGATGTGCTCCGTGAAGACGAGCTCAGCTACCCCGGCCGCGGCGGCGGCGGTGACCATCCCCTCGATGTCACCGCAGGCGAGGTAGTGGTTGTGGTTGTCGGGCAGCACCGCCCGCAGTGTTCCAGGCGGGCCGCCCGGAGTCGTCAGCCGAGCGCGATCGTGTCGAGCACGTGATCGCAGCCGCGATCGACGTCGGCACGGAGAGCGGACGTCGAGGTGCATAAGACCTGCACGATCCAACCTGGAATCGCCGTGATGTGAAGGCGCACCACATCGCCCGGCATGAGTTGTTCGGGCTGGGCTGACGGCAGTGCCGTGATCGCGCAACCGGCCGACGCGATACCACCGAGCGGCCGGTCGATCGGCTGGGGTATCGAGCGGCGCCGCGTACTCGGCTGCCGGCAGCCGGCAGAACTCCTCGCTGGCTATGAGGTCACCGGGCTCCTCCGCGTTGGCGTAGGCCGTCACCACGATGCTACTACTCGGCGAGTGCCACATCGCCGCCGGGTGATCGGTCGCGAGCATCGTCGACAGCAGATCGATGTCACGACTTGATCTGACGTCGAAGCCGGCCGGAGAGACGAAGCTGAACGGGCTGCTGGAGGGCGCAACCTCGACCCCACCTGTCGCCGGGACAGGCGGTGGGGCATTGCGAACTCGTAGCGCCGCGGCGGCCGCGGCGCAGGCGGAGGCCCGACGGTCGGCTCCGCCGGCGCAGACGATCGTGACCAGCCACTCGCCGACCGTCGCCCCACGGTATTCCGATACAATTCCTGGCCCCTTGGTGGTCATCCGGAACCCGGGTCGCCCGTCGAGTACGCTCTCGTCAAACGGGTCATGCGTCATCTGCGAGTAGGGGGGACTCAGCATGAGCCAGTAGCGCATCGCCAGCGCGTCGGGCGTGTCGGTGATCGCCTCACCCATCCAGACTGCGCTGATGGCGACAAGCGCCTTGCCCTCGGTATCCGATTCGAGCGTCGTGACGAAGCGAGCGCCGGGGGCCAACCCGAGCCTCTCGCGAGGGACTGACGCGACGCGGAGGTCGGCGGGCACCGTCAACGTGTACGGCGCGCCCGCGAGATGATTCTACGCCCGCCGCCGTCCCTGCGCGAAGTGCTGAGGGGCCGGCGCGACGGCGCGCAGGTCGGCAACCGCCGCCGGGCGTCGGCCACGAGCTCGGTGCTGGCGTCCGATCGCGCGCCGATCGGGCGTCTCCAGCGGGTGGAGGCGCTCCACCAGGACGTTGAGGTTGCGGTCGCGGCGCTCGAGCGTGCCCTCCACGAGCAGCAGCGGCTCGGTGCGGGCGAGCAACCGATGCTGTTCGTAGACGGCCGGCAGGAGGATCAGGTTGACGAGGCCGTGCTCGTCTTCGAGCAGGAGGAAGACGACGCCGTTCGCGCTCGCCGGGCGCTGGCGCGCGATCGCCAGGCCAGGGATGACGATCGCGGTGCCGCTCGGTAGCTCCTTCAGGTCGGCGCTCGAGACGACATCGGCGAGGTCACGGCGGATGATCGCGATCGGGTGCTCCCGCAGCGACAGGCCGGTATGGGCGTAGTCGGCGACGAGCAGTTCCCACTCGCCCGGTACGGGCAGCTGCGGGGACGAGCCGAGCCCGAGCTCGAGCGCGAGCTGTCGGTGGCCGCCGCGCACGGCCTGTGGACGCGCCGCGAGACCGAGCTCCCACAGCAGTTGCCGGCGCGGCCCGAGCGTGTCGCAGGTGCCCGAGGCGACGAGCCGCTCGAGCGCGTCGGCCTTCAGGGGGAGGCGGGCGGCGAGGTCGCGACCGTCGCGGAACGGCCCGCCGGTCTCTCGCTCTGCCACGACGCTGGCGGCGCCGTCGGCGCCGAGGCCGGTGACGTAGCCGAGGCCGATGCGCACGGCGTCGCCCTCGAGTTGGCAGGCGGCGGCGGAGCGGACGATGTCCGGGGGGCGCACCGCGACCTCGCGGCGCAGCCCGTCGCGGATCAGCGAGGCGGGCGGGTAGAACCCCATCGGCTGCGCGTTCAGCAGCGCGCAGAGGAAGGCGGCGGGGTGGTAGCGTCGCAGCCAGGCGCTCTGGTAGGCGAGCAGGGCGAAGGCGGCGGAATGCGCCTTCGGGAAGCCGAAGGCGGAGAAGGCGAGGATCTTCTGGAAGACGGTGGCGGCAACGTGCTCGGCGACGCCCTTCGCCGCGGCGCCGTCGCGGAACGCGTCCCACTGGGCACGCATCGCCGCCTCCGAGCGCCGTCGGCTCATGGCCCGGCGCAGCTGCTCGGCCTGGCCGGGCGTGAAGCCCGCCAGGGCCTCGGCGGCGGCCAGCACCTGGTCCTGGAAGACGATCACGCCGAGCGTCTCGGCGAGCGCCTCGGCGAGCAGCGGGTGGTCGTAGGGAATCGGGAAGTCCGGGTCGGCGCGACGGGCCAGCCGCCGCTGGATGTAGGGGTGCACGGCACCGCCCTGGATCGGTCCGGGCCGGACGAGAGCGACCTCAACGACGAGGTCGTCGAGGTTCTCGGGCTGGGTGCGCAGCAGCATCTGCATCTGCGCCCGCGACTCGATCTGGAAGACGCCGACCGTATCGGCCGCCTTGATCTCGTCGTACACGCCGGCATCGTCGAGTGGGATCCGCGACAGGTCGACGGTCTTCCCCTGGCCCGCGAGCGTGACGACGCACTCCTCGACCGCCGAGAGCATGCCGAGCCCGAGCAGGTCGATCTTGAGGAAGCCGGCGTCGCTGCAGGAGTCCTTGTCCCACTGGCAGATGGTGCGGCCCGCCATCGCGGCCGGCTGCAGCGGCACCATCGTCGAGAGCGGTCGGTCGGAGATGACCATGCCGCCTGGATGTTGCGAGAGGTGCCGCGGTAGCCCGGCGATCTCGCGGGCGAGCGCGGCCAGCGCACGGAAGCGGCGGTCGCCCGCCCGTTCGGCGATGCCAGGGAGGCGCGCCATCTCCTCGCCGACGTTCGCGGCGTTCCAGCCGTCGGACGAGGTCGCGAGGCGCGCGATGTCCGCCGCTGGTAGACCGAGCGCCTTGCCGAGTTCGCGGATCGCGCTGCGCGAGCGGTAGGTGGCGAGCGCGCCGACGAGCGCGGCGTGACGATCGCCGTAGCGCTCGTGGACGCGCAGGATCAGACCCTCGCGGATGTCGCGCGGGAAGTCGAGGTCGATGTCCGGCACCGAGGCCAGTTCGCGGTTCAGGAAGCGACCGAGGGAGAGTTGCGAGGCGACCGGGTCGACGTGGGAGAGGCCGGTCAGGTAGCAGACGATCGAGCCGACGCTGGAGCCACGGCCGCGGCCGGGAGGCAGCAGCATCCGTGGCGAGTCGGCACCGCGCACGTCGAGCGCAACCTCGCGCGCCAGTTCGAGCACCTCGTGGTGCAGCAGGAAGAAGCCCGACAGGTGGTGGTGGCGGATCAGGGCGAGCTCGTCCTCGAGCCGGTCGCGGGCCTGCTGGCGATGCGCCGACGTGGTCGGGTACCGCGTCTCGAACAGGTGCGCGCAGAGCCGCGCCAACTCGCCGTCGGGCTCGTCCACGGTGGCCGGCGGCCGGTAGCCGAGGTCGCGGGTCAGGTCGAACGTGATCTGCGCGGCGATTGCAGCCGTCGCCGCGACCGCCTCGGGGATCTCCGCGTGAAGCGCCGCCATCTCGGCCGGAGACTTCAGGACGTGCTCGCGGTTCCCGCGTCGCTCCGCCTCGCAGGCGTCGAGGGTCGCGTGCACGCGGATCGCGACCATTGCATCCTGCAGCGGCCCGCGGCGGCGGCTGTGCAGGTGCACGTCGTTCGTCGCGACGACGCCGAGGCCCAGGTGGCGCGCCAGCGCGCGCTGCTCGCGCAGGCGGCTGCGGTCGCCCTGACTGAAGGTGCGCTGCAGTTCGACGTGCAGCCGGTCACGGCCGAACGCGTCGGCGAGTGAGCGCACGACCGGTTCGCGGTCATGGACGCCGTGGCGCGCGCACCCGGTCAGGCAGATGAGCCCGCCCGCCAGCGCGCAGACGTCGTCGATCGTCGCCCAGGGTCGGGAGGGCGAGCGGTCCGGCGTGTCGCGCGTATGCGCGTGCGCCCGGGTGATCAGCTCGCAGAGATGCTCGTAGCCGGCGTGATCGGCGACCAGCAGGGTCAGGTGACGGTGCTCGTCCGCCGCCGTGCGTACCGTCAGCTCGCAGCCGGTGATCGGCCTGATGCCCGCCGCCACGGCGGCCTGGGCGAACACGAGGGCGCCACAGAGATTGTCGTGATCCGTCAGCGCGAGCGCGCCGTGACCCTGCCGGGCGGCGCGGTCGACGAGTTCCTCCGGGTGCGATGCGCCGTCGAGGAACGAGAAGGCAGAGTGGCAGTGCAGCTCGACGTAGCCGGTCACCCGTCAAGTCTATACGAACAGATGTTCGTATTCAGGTGAGTGGCGTCAACCGGACGAGCGGGATCGTGCGGTCCGTGCGCGTCGCGTAGGAGGCGTAGCCGGCGTAGATCGCCATCGCCCCCTGCCAGAGCCGCTCCCGCTCCGGCCCCGCCGGCACGTCGGTGGCGCGGACCGGCGTGCTCCTGCCGCGTACCTCGACCGTCGCGTCGGGATGCGCGCAGAGGTTGTGGTACCAGGCCGGGTGCGCGGGAGCACCGCCGTTGGAGGCGACCACGACGTAGTCGTCGCCGTCCGCGACGTAGAGCAGCGGGATCGTCCGCCGCCTGCCGCTGCGCCGGCCCGTCGTCGTCAGGAGCAGCACGGGCGCGCGCCCGACGCGCCCGGTCAGGCGACCGCGCGTGAGGCGTAGGATCGCGCGGTGCAGTGCGGTGCCGGCGTTCTGCAGGCGACGGGCCATGGGGGGGATGCTACCGGTGAAAGAGAGGGATCTGATCCTTTTCTTTCACTGCCGGTACCAGTGGCCCGGCCATCGCCGGTCCTCGAACACCACCGCCAGGAGGCCGCCCTGCAGCACCACCTCGAAGTAGCGCCGCCGCACCGGGGTATCCGTCCACCAGCCCTCCTCGACCCGCCACTCCTCGCGGACGGTCTCGACGGCCCGGCCGTCGACCGTGATCGGCCCCCCGTCGTCGCCGATCGCGACCCGCGTGAGGGCGGGGGCCTTCAAGGCTCTGAGCGTGCGGCGGCCCATCTCAGCGCGGCGCCAACCCGAAGCGGCGCTCCGGCAGGCGACTCGTCTCCTCGACGGTGACGATGTGCAGCACCGCTCCCTCGCCCAGCGCGGCCCGCACGTGGCTGACGGCGGCACCGACGCGCGCGGCGCGGGCGTCGCCCTCGTCGCGAAACAGCGGCACCTGATGGTTGCCGGGTGCGAGTGCTGTCAGTTCGACGGTCAACTCCTCGGCCGGGGCGGGCAGCCCCTGCAGCTTCGCGTGCAGGGCGAGGCGCAGGCGGCCGGCATCTGCGGTCGGCTCGCGCAGCGTCACGCCGGTGCTCCAGGAGCCGCCGCCGACGAGGCGGGCACCGAGTCGCAGCGTGCGCGGCTCACGCCCACGGCGATCGTCGCGGGCCAGGAGCCGCTCGACGAGGACGCGCAGCGCATGTTCCAGCATCCCCTCCGTGACGGCGGCATCTGGGAGTGCGAGCGACTCGCGTAGGGCGACGGTCGCGCTGCGCGGGCGCAGCGGCGTGGGATCGTCACCGCTCGCGAGCCGCCAGGCGTGCTCGCCGGCCGGCCCGAAGCGGTCGCGCAGCTGCAGCCGCCCGAGCGCCTCGAGCGCGCCGAGACGGTCGATGCCGAGCCGGCGCAGCGCCTCCACCAGGTCGTCGGCGACGCCGCCGTCGGCGGCGAGCGCGCCGATCTCGAGCGGTGCCAGGAACTCACGCACCGCCGGTCCGGTGACGGAGACCGGCCGCCCGGGCCGCGCTCGGCGCGTGACCGCGAGGGCGCAGAAGCGACCGGGGGCGGCCCCCACCCGGCCGTCCGGTGCAGTGTCTTGCAGCCGCATCAGCACGCCGGGCCGACCGCCGTAGAGACGCTCGACCGGATCCGTTTGGATCAGCGCCCGGCCCGGCCCGGCCGGCTCGACGGCCAGGCCGAGCGCCTCGATCTGCGCGCAGAGCACCTCGGCTGCCTGCTCGACCGCCACCGGATCGGGCGGTAGGAGCGCGAGGTGCGGGCAGAGCGCGAGGGCCTCGGATAGACGCATGCCCTCCCGTACTCCCGCCGCTCCGGCGGCGGCGGAGGGCTCGCCCACCCGGGGTGGACCGCCCGGTTCCGGCGCGAGCGCCGCAGCGACCGCCGGATCCCGCAGCCCGAGCCGTCGCGCGACGACGCCGAAGGCGAAGCGGGGGACGGTGAGCGCGGCGATCACCGGCACACCCTATACGAACACCTGTTCGGTTACAAGGGTTCGAGGGCCTGATCTGCGGCCTGCGCGAGCACCTCGTGCGGCTGCGCGCCGAGCACCAGGACGCGGCCGTCGAAGACGAAGGCCGGCACCGCGTTGATCCCCGCCGACCGGGCCCACGAGGTCGCGCCGTCGACCGCCGCGGCGAACGCCCGCTCGTCGATCGCGGCGTCGATGACGGCGGTCGAGAGGCCGGCGGCGACGGCGATCGCGCGCAGCTCGACAGGGTCGCCGATGTCGCGCGCAGCTCGCCAGTAGGCGTCCATCACGCCGTCGTGGAACGCGCCGTGGAGGCCCTCGCTGCGGGCGGCCTCGCCGAGTTCGAGCGCGAGGCGCGTGTTCGGCACCACATCAGGATGCGGGTTGTACGGGTAGCCCGCGGCTGCGAACATCTCGCGGAGCCGCACGAACGACTCCTCGCCGTAGCGCCGCACGAGGTCGGCACGGGGAATGCCGCGCGGCGGGTACTCCGGATGCAGGTCGAATGCGCGCCAGTCGACGGTGGCGCCCAGTTCGTCCGCGAGCCACGTCGCCCGCTCCTGGGCAACCCGGCAGTACGGTCAGAGGAAGTCCGACCAGATCAGCACGTGCATGTCGGCACGGTACCCTGTCAGCGATGTCGGCGAGCCTCGTCTGCGTGGTCTGCGGCACCCGCAGCGACCCGGATCCGTCGCGATTCCGCTGCGCGTGCGGTGGCGTGCTCGATCTCGTCGGCGCGGCGGCCGTCGAGCCGATCGACCTCGGGGCGACGCCGACGCCGCTGCTCTCGCTCCCGTGGGATGGGATCGATCTGCGTCTCAAGCTGGAGGGTATGTCGCCGACCGGCTCCTTCAAGGACCGCGGCGCGGCGACACTCGTCGGATACCTGCACGCGGCCGGTGTGCGTCGAGCGGTCGCCGACTCGTCCGGCAACGCCGGCGCCGCGATCGCCGCCCACTGCGCCCGTGCCGGCATCGCGCTCGACCTCTACGTCCCCGCTGCAGCCGCGCCCGGCAAGCTCGTCCAGGCGCGCACGCACGGAGCCACCGTCCACCTCGTCGACGGCCCGCGGCAGGCGGCCGCCGATGCGGCACTCGAGGCCGTCGCGGCCGGTGCTGCGTACGCCTCGCATGCCTGGTCGCCGTGGTTCCTCCACGGTACCGCCGGCTTCGCGACCGAACTCGTCGCCCAGCTCGGTCGCGCGCCCGATGCGCTCGTCCTGCCGGTCGGCTCCGGCACGCTCCTGCTCGGGGCCTGGCCGCTGCTGGCGGCGGGAGTCCGGCCGCCACGCGTCTACGCCGTGCAGAGCGCCGCCTGCGCCCCGCTGGCGAACGCTGCGGGAGCGGACCCCGTCGCGGTGACGCCGCAGCCGTCGCGCGCCGAGGGCGTGCTCGTCGCCCGGCCACCGCGAGGCGCGCAGGTGATCGCCGCCGTGCGGTCATCCGGCGGGCGCTTCCTCGCCCTGCCGGACGAGGCGCTCGGCCCGGCGCTCGCGACGCTCGGGCGCGCGGGCGTGTTCGCCGAGCCGACCGCCGCGCTCGCGGTCGCCGCGCTCGCGGAGCTGCGTCGCGCCGGCGACTTGCGGCCCGGCGACCTCGTGGTGTGCGCGATCACCGGGCACGGGCTGAAGGCACCCGACGCCGTCGCTGCGCTCACGACCGGCGGCTGACGCGCCGATACCTACGCGGTGGACGAGCGGAGGACCCTCGCCTTCCCGGCGCTGATCATTGCCGCTGTCGCCCTGACCGCGGCGGCGGCGCTCGTCGTCAGCCGCTTCCCGACAGCGACGCGGAGCGTCGAGCGGCCGGCGACGGTAGCCCCGGCGGCACCCGAGATCGGGTACGGGCCGGGGCCGGCCGACGCGCCGGTGCTGAGAGTGGCATTGGGACAGCTGGCGGGTGGCCCGACCGGTGCCGCGCTCGTCTCCGCGGCTGGCGCGGACGTGACTGCGGCGATCACCTGGTTGACGTCGGCCGGCGTCCCGTCGAGCGTGGCTGCGAGCGCCGGCGACGCCCTCACGCACCCGTTCGTCGCCTGGACCGGCCCGATCGCGCAGACGCAGCGCGCGCAGCTCGCCCGCTACGTCGAGGCCGGCGGCGTGCTCGTGATCGACGGCAGTTCGCCGGTGGCCGAGAGTCTGGCCGGCGTCGACGCACCCGTCGCCGCGCGTCGTGACCGGTTGACGCTGCTCGAGGGCGGCGGCGTGCCGGCCGCGACCATCGCCTTCGAGGCGGGGGACACGATCGGCTGGACGAAGGACGGCGGCGCGCTCGCCCGCTTCGTGGACGGCAGCGCCGCGATTGCCGTCCGTCGCATCGGCACGGGTGTCGTCGTGCTCCTCGGCGTCCGGCTGGAGCAACTGGTGGGCGTGACTGCGGCAGGCGCGGCACCGACGGACCTCCTGCCAGAGGCGTTCCGCTCGCGCGACCTGGCTGCGCTCGTCGCCCGTACCCTCTACGGCCTGACCCCGACCGGCGTCAGCCTCGGTTCGGCGCCCGACGGCCTCGCCGCTGCGCTCGTGCTCCTCCATCCCCTGGCGAGCGCCGACGCCTACGCAGCGGCGGCCGACGTCGCGGCGATCGAACGCGACCGCGGCGTGCGGGCCACGTTCGCGGCGGTCACGCGCACCGCTGCGAGCGGTGACGCGATCCTCGATGCGGATGCCGTCGCGACCCTGCGGGCGCTGCGCGCCGACGGGTTCGACGTCGCCGCCGGTGGCATCGCGCCCGAGGCGCTCGCGACCGCGACCGCCGGTTCGGGGAGCGAGGCGCACCCGGGCTACGCACCGTCGGCCGCGCGCGGCGGCACGACGCTGACCGGCGAAGCGCGTGTCGGCCGGCACGTCGTCGGCGTCGCGGCGCAGGCCGAGACCACGCTCTTCTCGCCGCCGCTACTGCTCGCCGCGTCCGAGCAACTCGACCTCCTCGACGGAGCGCTTGCAGCCGCCGGCTACACGGCGGGCGTGACCGTCGCGGCGGCGGCTGTCGGCGGTTCGCTGCCGTACCGGCCGGCGGCGGTGGGCGCCGTCGGCGGCGAGGTGCCGGTCCTGCGCGTCCCGGTCGGGTTCGATGACGCGGCCGGCGGGCGTGCCGATCTCCGCGCCGTCGAGCTCGACGGCCTCCTGCTCCACGCCCGTACCTCCGGAGCGCCGGCCGTCGTCCGGCTCGACCCGGCTGCGGGGACGACAACGACGTTCGCTCTGCAACGTCTCCTGGCGGCGGCCGGTACCGACCTCTGGGTCGGAGACGCGAGCACCTACGGGGCGTTCTACGCGGCCCGCTACGGCCTGCGCCTGGAGGCCGAGCCGGGCGAGCAGTCCTGGATCGTGCGCCTCACGGCCGACGGCGCCGTCCCGCCGCAGACGCTTCAGCTGCCGTTCGTCGCCGCCAGCGCACGGGTGCGCGGCGGCGACGCCCTGGTGCTGCAGGGCGACGGCCGCCGCGTCGCCCTACCGGCGTTCGAGCAGACGCTCGAGGTGGATATCACGGCGCTCGGCTCGTAGCGGCGCCCTGCGTCATCCCCAGGCCTCGTCGACGAGGCGGGACGTGCCGGCCGACATGTCAGCTGCGACCTGGGTGAAGATCGTGTTGAGCTGCCCGGCGTCCGGCCTGACGTAGTAGTTGCTCGGCGTCGAGGCGATCTGCGACAGCGCCTGGTCCGGCGTGATCGCGGGCGATTCGAGGATGCCGCTGACGCGATTCCGCTGTCGAGCCGTAGAAGTGCGGGCCGGTGTTGGCGGCGCCGTCGGTGAGGAACACGATCACGTCCTGGACGTTCGCGCGCCCGTTCGCATTCAACTCGGCCTGGGCCGCCTGGATCGCCAGCGAGTAGTGGGTGCTGCCTCCCGGCACCATGCAGTTCACCGTCTGCACGAGGTTCGAGGCGTTGTTGATGACGCCGTTGAGCTTGAAGTCGTTTGACAGCGGTACCAGGGTGTAGACCGACGACGTCGAGTCGTACCAGGTGTTCTGGCCGGCGGCGCACCTGTTGCCGAGCGTGTTTGCCGGCGGCAGCACCGTGAGGCCGACCCTGGCCGTGCCCGCGTCGAGGAAGTTGAGGAACGTCATGATGCCGGCTCGTGCGTTCTGGAGCTTGTTGGGCGAGCCGCCCTCGCTCATCGAGCCGGTGCGGTCGAGCACGATCACGATGTCGAGCGGCCTCGCGCCACAGGGCTGGCACGCCGTCGCGCGAGCGCCGACCGTCATCGTGTTGATACCGAAGATGCGCGCGAAGCCGGTGCGCGTCGAGGCGGTGGCGTTGATCGAGACGGCGTTGACCGGGCTGCAACCGGGAGCGGTCGAGAGGCACCTGGTGACGATCGTGTCCTGCAACCGAGTGACGCCCGCGCACCGGATTCTTCGTGATGTACTCGTGCGCCTGGGCGATCGCGTTCGCCGACGACGGCAGCTCTTGCGCGGCCGCGAGCGCCGCGGCGTCGACGGTTGCCTGGATCTGCCGCTTGGCGTACCACCCGAGGCCGACGTCGACAACGAGCGCCGCCATCCCGAGCAGCATCGTCATCGAGATGACCACGAGCGCGATGCTCTGCCCCCCAGCTGTCGCCTGCCTGCAGAGTCGACGCTCCCACCGGCGCTGACCTCCCCCGACGGGGGGGTAATTCGGCTCCGCCAGCACGAAACGGCCTCGCGCCCGTCAACTCCTGAGCTTGCGCGACCGATGGGTGAAGGGACGTGACCGAGCGTGATGTCCAGTCCCGGCTGCAGAAACTGGCCCAGAGCGAGGGAGCGCCGCGCAGCCTGCGCGGCACCATCGACGATCGCCAGTCGGCCGCGGACGAGGACGCGCTGCAGGACCGCATCCGCGAGGAGTCGCAGAAGCTCCTGAAGGGGGCCGAGCAGCTGCTTGGGCAGCGCGAGGCACAACTCGAGGCGCGGGAGCGCGCCCTGGCTGCACACGAGGCGGGCATCGACCTCTCCGCGATCAACGCCGACACGATCGCGCGCGTCGGCGAACTCGAGGCGCAGCTCGCCGAGCACGAGCAGCTCGTCGCAGCCGCGACCGAGGCGCTCGATCGGGAGCGCGCGCGGGCAGCCGAACTCGAGAACATGATGAGCTACGGCGTCCAGGATCTCGATGGCGTCGCCGCCGATCTCAAGGCCGAGCTTGACGCGCTCCAGGAACAGGTCGCCGGCAGGGAGCGCGAACTGGCCGATGTCCATGCTGACCGCGAGCGCGCCGACGCGAAGCGCGCCGAACTCGAAGGCGTGATTGCCGACCTGCGCGCCGCCTCCGGGCGCCTCGTCGACCCGGAGGACATGAAGGCACGTGTCTCGTCGCTGGAGAAGCAGGCCGACCAGGCGGAGGTGCTCGCGCTGCGTGCGGAGGAGCTCGAGAGCGAGGTCGCGTCGCTACGGGCAGCCGCGGCGGAGCGCTCGTCCGGCGTGGAGGGTGCAGCCGTCCCGCACGATGCAGACGCTGCGGAGGGTCGTATCGCGATCCTCGAGGAGGCGCTGTTCAAGCTCCAGCTCGAGCTCGAGACACGACCGGACGCGGCCGCGGACGGCGCACCCGACGCCGCCGAGTTCGACGTCCTCCGCGAGACGGCGGCGATGGCCGCGTCGCAGGTCGCGGAGCTGGAAGAGGCGGTCGCCGCGTCGCGGGCCGAGGCGGAGCGGCTGGCGGCGGAGCGGATCGCCGAGGCCGAGCACGAGGTCGCCGCCGCGCGGGTTGAGAGCGAACGGCTTGCGGCCGAACTCACCGCTTCGGAGCAGCGGGTGGCGGAGACGGTTGCTCAGGCGATTGCGCAGACGGCCGTGACGGGGTCGGAGCGCGTTGCCGAACTGGAGCAGGCGATGGCCGCGGCCCGGGCCGACGCAGAGGATCTGGAGGCCCGTCTCCACGCAGCGGAGCAGCGCGCTGGCGAGGCGGTTGCCGACGCGGCGCGCGTACGCGAACAGGCGGCGGGGGAAGAGGGTGAGCGCGTCGCTGCGGTCAAGCGTGACGCGGCAGCGGCGCGAGCCGAGGCCGAGCGGTTGGGCGCCCGGCTGGAGGAGGCTGAGCGGGCGCTTGTGGCGGCGCGTGACGCGGCGGCGGCGGTGGCAGACGAGCGCGTCTCGGTGCTGGAGCAGGAGGTTGCGGCGACGCGGGCGGAGGCCGGGCGGTTGGCGGCGGAGGTCGCGGCTGCTGAGCAGCGTGCGAGTGAGGCGATCGCGCAGACGGCGGCGACCGGTTCGGAGCGCGTGGCTGCGGTCGAGCGTGACGCCGCGGCCGTGCGGGCAGAGACCGAGCAGCTGGGCACCCGGCTCGAGGGGGCAGAGCGGCGCGCCGGCGAGGCCCAGCAGGCGCTCGCGGCAGGGCGGGCGGAAGCTGAGCGGCTCGCAGCCGGGCTGGAAGCCGCCGACCAGCGAGCAGCCGAGGTCACAGCGCAGGCGACGAAGGAGCGCGATGACGCGGCTGCCGAGCGCGCCGAGCTGGAGCGGACGCTGGCCGACGTCAGGGCGATCGCGAAGGGCCGACTTGACCCGGAGGCGGCGGCGCGCACGATCGACGCCGAGCGCCAGGCGACAGCGGCGGCCGAGGAGCGGGCGGCCGCAGCCGAGCGGGCCGTCACCGACGCGCAGGAGAAGATAGCGGTGCTCGAGGCGGAGCTCGCGACCGCCCGCAGCGGCGGCGACACGCGGCTGGCCGAAGCTCGCGAAACCGTGGCTGCCGCCGAACTACGCGCCGAGGAGGCGCAGGCGAAGGTCGAGTCGCTCCAGGCCGAACACGATCGAGTGAAGGCCGAGGCCGAGTCGTTGGCGGCGGCGCTCGAAGCGACCCGCGGCGACCTGAGCGGTCAGCTCGACGCCGCGGCGGCGGACGCCGCGCTCGCCCGTCAGGAGGTCGAGACGCTTCGTGTCGCTCAGACCGAGGCCGTCGGCCGGGGCGACGAGTTGGAACGGGAGCTCGCTGCTCGCGCTGCGGATGTCGAGCGGCTGCAGCAGGAGCACGCCGCAGCGCTCGGCGAGGCTCAGTCGCGGGTGACCGCGCTCCAGACGTCGTCCGACGAGACGCAGGCGGCACTGGCCGCGGCCGAGGCGCGGGTCGTCGAGTCCGCATCGCTGGCAAGCGAGTTGGCGGTCGCCAGCGAGGCGCGCGAGGCCGCGCGGAGTGAAGCCACGCGAAGCGCGGCGCAGCTCGCGCAGGTGGAGTCGGAGCTGACGGCGGCGCGCACCGAGGCCCGCGACCGCGCGGTCTCCCTCGAGGAACGCGCTCGCACCGCCGAGGATCGCGTGTCGGCGCTCGAGACCGAGCTCGCCCGCCGGAACGACGCCGCCGACGGGGATGAAGGCGAAGCCGGCGAGCGAACGGCTGCCGCCGAGTCGCGGCTGCGCGTGCTCGCCGAGCGCGAGGCGGCGTCGCAGCAGCAGATCGCCGCGCTCCGGGCCGAGCTCGAGTCTCTGCGCGGCGACGATGCCCTCCGGGCGGGGGCGATGGCCGACCTCGCCGGCCGCGAGCGGGCCATCGCTGAACGTGCGGCGGAGGTGCAGTCCGAGCTGGCGCGGGTCGATTCACGCGGTGAGGACGTCCGTGGTCAGATCGCCGGTCAGCGGGCCGTCGCCGACCAGTTGGAGGCGGAGCGAGCGCACCTCGTCGACCTCGAGCGGGACCTGTCCGAGCGCCTCGCCGTCGCGACCGCGATGGAACGCGAACTGTCCGAGCGGGTGGCGGCGGCGAAGCAGTCTCGCGGCTCTGTCTCGGGCGATCTCGAACGACGCGAAATGGAGCTGACGACGATTGCCAAGTCGCTCGCGCGCCGTCGCGAGGAGATGCGCCGGGTCGAGGACGCGCTCGTGACGCGCGAGCGCCAGCTCGATCGCCGCGCCGACGACCTCGAGCAGCGGGTGGCCGAGGTGAAGACGCGGGAGGAGGAGATCAACGGCGTCGAGGAGGAGGTCGAGCGCCTGCGCGAGGCGATCCACCACCCCGAGTCGCCACGATCGGTCGCCGACGGGACGCCGGAGGTCGACGAGGACGGCAGCCCGGTCCAGGCCTGGCTCGACCGGCGACGACGGAAGCAGGCCTCGATCGAGGCCCGCCAGGCCGACCTTGATCGGCGGGAGGACTCGATCCGCGAGCTCGAGGGGCGCCTGCGCTCGATGGAGGGGACGCTCGCCCGGAAGGAGGCCGACCTGACCGCCTTCGCCGAGATGCTGCAGCACTCACTGCAGACGGCCGCCGACGCCGCCGTTGGCGAGCAGTCGCGCGACCGGCTGCCGGCGGACGAAGACCCAACGCAGCGCCTCCGCTTCTGGACGCGGGACTCCGCCTCCGGGCAGCGCTGAGCGCCGCGCCGCAGACCTACGGTACCCCTAGCGCCTCGACCTGCGCGCGCCGCGCCGCGATCACCTCGCGCAGGGCGATCTGCACGCTGCCGGCAACGGGGATCGCCAGCAGCGCGCCGAGGACGCCGAGCAGCGACGAACCGACCAGGACCGCGAGCAGCACCGTGAAGCCCGAGACGTTGACGGACCGGCGCATCACGTACGGCTGCAGTACGTTGTTCTCCACCTGCTGGTAGGTCAGCTGGATCAGGGCCATCGCGATGCCAGGGCCGATCCCGGCCGTGAACGCCACGCCGACGACGAGGGCGCCGCCAATCGTCGCGCCGATCAGCGGGATCAGGTCGAACAGCGCGACGAGAATCGCCATCACGATCGGAAACGGCACGTCGAGGAGCGTCGCGGACAGGAATGTCGTGGAACCGGCGATCGTCGCGATCACGACCGCTCCCGCGACGTAGCGGGCGACAGTACCGTTGACGTCGATCGTCGTCGTGCGCACCCGCATCGCCGTGACGGGCGTCAGCAGCGTCAGCAGCGAGCGGCCGATCGATGGCAGTTCGAGGAGGAGGAATAGCGTCAGGAAGATCACCGTCAGCGTCCGGAAGACGGCGCTGAAGATGGCCCCGGCGAGGCCGAAGAAGGCTGTCGCCGTGCCGGGAAGCTGCGACGGCAGCGACTCGGCCTGCTCCTGCAGGCGCGCGAGGACGTCGTAGTCCTGATCGAGGTCGCGCAGCAGGCGTGACCGCCGCAGATCGTCGATGTAGCCAGGCACGTCGTCGGCGAACCGCCGCACCTCCTCGTAGAGCGGCGTGAACACCACGGTCAGGATGCCGCCCACGAGCATCAGGGTCAGCGCGAACACCACGGCGACCGCCGGCCCCCGACCCAGGCCGCGGGCCTCGAACCAGGTCACGGCCGGGTTCAGCGCGACCGACAGGAAGACGGCGATCAGCAGCAACTGGAGCACGTCGCGCACCTGCCACGCGAGCCAGAGCAGGCCGATGAACGCCGTTGCGACGACGAGGACCCGAAGCAGCGTCCGGTTGGAGACGACGATCTCGGTCCGGCTCAGCGGTCCTTCCGGCACACGGGAACGGTACGCGACGTCCCGGCCGATACGCTGCCCGGATGGAGGTCGGGCCGCTCGCGGTCATCACGGGCGGCTCGTCGGGCATCGGTCTGGCGCTCGCGCGTCGTCTCGCGGTCAGCGGCTGGACGCTCGCCCTCGTCGCCCGCGACGCCGGTCGTCTGGAGGCGGCTGCTGCCGAACTCCCCGCCACGACGACGACCCACCCGTGCGATGTCGGCGACCCGGCCGAACTCGCCGCACTCGCAGCGACGCTCACGGCCCGCAGCGACGGTCGGATCGGCCTCCTCGTCTGCAATGCGGGCATGCCTGGCGGCGCGGGCGCGCTCGACGTCACGCCCGAACGGGCCCGCCGCGTGATGGACGTCAACTACCACGGCATGGTCGGGCTGACACGGCTGCTGTGGCCGTCGCTGGTCACGGCGCACGGACGCGTCGTGAACGTCTGCAGCGTCGCGGGCACCGTCGCCCTTGCGAGTTCGGCGCCGTACGCCGCCTCGAAGCATGCGGCGGTCGCCTGGTCACGGGCGCTCGCGGTCGCGGCACCGCGCGACGGCGTTCGCGTCCTGACGGTGAATCCCGGCCCGGTGCCGACACCCGGGTTTCCGCAGACGGCGCTCGTCCGCCACCGGCTCTGGCGCCACGCAACCGTGACCGCCGATGACTGCGCCGCCGCGATCGAACGGGCGATCGTGCGTGATCGCCGCGAGATCTTCGTCCCGCCCTTCTGGCGTCTCGCCGGCGTCCTGCAGGCGCTCGCGCCCGGCACGGTGGCTCGGCTCGCCGCTACGCGGCCGGGGCGGGGAGCAGACCGATGACATCGCGTACCCGCTCCATGGTCGGGACGGCGAGCGACCGGGCCCGATCCGCTCCTCGCCCCAGCGCCCGACCCACCTCGGCCGGATCGGCTGCGAGTTCGGCGTAGCGCGCCTGGATCGGCTCCAGGTACGCGACGAGGGCGTCGAGGACGTCGCGCTTGAAGGTGCCGTACCCAGCACCGGCGTAGCGATCCTCGAGCACCGGCAGCGGTGTCGCCGTGACGATCGAGTGAATCTCGAGGAGCGCCGTCACACCGGGTTTGTCGGGTGCCGCCCTCACGTCGGAGCCGGAGTCGGTGACCGCCGACATGATCTTCTTCTTCAGGCGGCCCGGCGGGTCGAGGAGCCAGATCGTCCCCAGCTCGGTGCCGCCCGTCTTCGACATCTTCGCGTCCGTCTGCTGGAGGTCCATGATCCTCGCGCCCGCTTTCGGGATCGACGCTTCAGGTACGGCGAAGGTCTCGCCGTAGCGGGTGTTGAAGCGCAGCGCGAGGTCACGCATCAGCTCGAGGTGCTGCCGCTGGTCGTCGCCGACCGGGACGCGCTCGCCCTGGTACAGCAGGACGTCGGCGGCCTGCAGGACCGGGTAGTCGAACAGGCCCACGCTGATCGAATCGCGACCCGACGACTTCGACTTGAACTGCGTCATCCGGCCGAGCTCACCCATCGTCGCGACGCAGTTCAGGATCCAGGCGAGCTCGGAGTGCTCGCGCACCTGCGACTGGACGAAGAGGATCGCACGGTCCGGGTCGATGCCCGACGCGAGCAGGGCCGTCGCGAGCTCGAGCGTGGCGTCCCGCAGCTCCGCGACCTCGTACGGCACCGTCAGCGAGTGCAGGTCGACGATGCAGTAGAGGCAGTCGTGCTCGTCCTGGTCGGTGACCCAGTGACGGATCGCCCCGAGCAGGTTGCCCAGGTGTGGCTGACCCGTCGGCTGGATGCCGGAGAACACGCGCGCCATGGCGCCGATCGTACCGTCAGGGTCGCAGGCAGAGCGCCGGCTCGCTGACGCAAGCGCCCTGCAGCGTCCGCGCGACCGGGGCGCGCAGCGTGCCCGCCCGCCCGTGCGGCACGACCGACCAGCCGTATGCCACCAGCCCGACCAGCGCAGCGGTAGCGAGCAGGGCGATCCAGCCGAGACTCAGACGCGGCGGTGCCGGCAGCCGGCGGCGCGGCCTCGGCGCTGGAGGCGGTGGCGGCGGCGGTGTACCGCGGATCGGAAGCTGAGACGAGATCGCCTCAGATCTCTCGGCCGCTGTCGGCGACCGCTTGAGCTACATTCGCAGCCATGGGCGAGCTCAGCGAGCTGATCGCGCGTCACAGCGACGACTTCTCACCCAACGACCGCAGGATCGCGGACTACGTCCTGATCGATACCGAGGCGGTCGCGTTCGCGTCGGCCGACGAGGTGGCGACGGCGATCGGCGTGTCGAAGGCAGCCGTCGTCCGCTTCGGCGCCCGTCTCGGCGTCGGCGGCTTCAGCGGCCTGCAGCAGATCGCCGTCGCGGGGTTGCGGCGGCGTCTGCGCGACACCGAAGCGGCGGCCGATTCGGGGCCGCAGGGGTGGCTGAGGGCCGTCGTTGCCAACCTGGAGCGATCGCTGACCGGGACCGGGGAGGAGGCGATCGCGCGTGCGGCCGCCATCCTCGACTCCGGCGAGGGCTGGCTGCACGTCTTCGGCCAGCGCGCGTCGGCCGCAGTCGCCGAGTATGCCTACTTCCTGCTCAATCCGATCGTCCCGAACGTCGTCCGCGTCGAGGCGGGCGAGAGCGCGCTCGCCGATCACCTGCTCGACATCGGGCCGGAGGATCGCCTGCTCGCGATCACGTTCCGGCGCTACGCGAAGCTGACGACCGAGGTCGTGGAGTACTTCGCCGACGCTGGCGCGCCGGTCGTGCTGCTGACCGACTCCGCCGCGGCGCCGGCCGCGGCCCGGGCCACCGAGGTCCTGATCTCGGCCGACGAGACGCCCGGGCCGTTTCCGACGACCGTGCCCGGCGTGTTCCTCCTCGAGGTCCTCGCCGGCGCGCTCGTCGCGCGCAACCCGACGCGGGCCGAGCGGCGCCGCGTCGATGCCGAGCGCGTCTGGGGCCGGTTCGGTACCTACTGACGGGTGAAAGAAAGGGATCAGATCCCTCTCTTTCACCCGTCTGCTAGCGTCGAGCGCCGTGAGCGATGTGCTGCGACACGTTCCGGACTACCTGCGCGGCACCCCGGTGTTCGCGATCGGCGCACCCCCGGCCGGCGCCCTGCGGCTCGACCTGAACGAGGGCGCCTACGGCCCGACGCCGTCGGCGCGCGCCGCCATCACCGCGATGCTGCCGTCGCTCAATCGCTACCCCGACGCCGACGGCGGCCACGGCCTGCGCGCCGCGCTCGCCGAGCGCCTCGCCGTGTCGGACGACGCGCTGCTGTTCGGCGCCGGGTCGAACTCCCTCCAGGGCCTGCTGATCCGGATCTGCGCTGGGCCCGGCGCGCGGGTCGCCTACTCCTGGCCCGGTTTCCCGACGTTCGGCTGGGCGGCGCGGAGATGCGGCGCCGACCCGGTGCCCGTGCCGACGCGGCGCGACGGGACGGACGACCTGGACGCTCTGCTCGCGGCCGCGCGATCGGCGAGCGTGGTCGTCCTCGCCACGCCGAACAACCCGACGGGACGGGTCGTCACCGAGGGACTGGAGGCGTTCGTCGCCGAAGCCTCGCAGCACGCGTTGGTTTTGATCGACGAGGCCTACCACGAGTACGCGCCGACCCGCACGACCGGCGTCGACCTGTTCCGGGCCGGCCACGAGGTGATCGTCCTGCGCACCTTCTCCAAGGCGTGGGGTCTCGCCGGCTGCCGGATCGGCTACGCGATCCTGGCGCCGGCGCTGCAGCGCGTCGCCCGCTCGGTGCAGGAGACGTTCGAGGTGTCGGCGCTGTCCTACGTCGCAGCGCGCGCCTCGCTCGATGATCACGCGATCGTTGCCGAGCGTCTGGCGGAGAACGCGACGGTGCGCGCCGCGCTGGAGTCCTGCCTCGGCGACTGCGGCGCCGACCCGTGGACGTCGGCGGCCAACTTCGTCTCGGCCGGGCCGCCCGACCCCGAGCGCTTCGCGGAGCGGATGGCGGCGGAGGGGATCATCGTGCGCGTCACGACCGCCTTCGGGGACCCTGCTCGCGTCCGCATTGGCGTCCCCGGCGAGGCCGATGCGCCACGGGTGTTCGCGGCGATCGGCCGCGCCGTCGGGTGATCCGGGCCGCCGCGCTCGTCGACGATCTGATTGCCCGCGGCGTCGTCGGTGGCGCGCAACTGGCCGTTGCCGACGCGTCCGGGGTGCGCTTCGAACACCTCGCGGGACACGCCGATCGCGACCGCGCCGTGCCCGTGACGGCGGACACCCGCTTCGCGCTCGCCTCCCTCACGAAGCCGCTCGTCGCAACCGCGGCGCTCGTTGCACACGCCGACGGGACGCTCGACCTCGACGAGCCGATCGCCCTCCTGCTACCGACGGTCGCCCCCTGGATCACCATGCGGATGCTGCTCGCCCACTACTCGGGACTGCCCGAGGGCGCCACGATCGCGCCCGCCGAGTGGGCCGAGCTGCGCCTCTCGTACGCCGCCGTCGCACCGGTGTGCGGCCCGGCCGAGCGGCGGCTCTATTCCAACCCGGCCTATGCGATTGCCGGCGCCGCGCTCGAGGTCGCCGCCGGGCTGCCGATCGATCGCCTGATCGTCCGCGCCGTCGCCGGGCCGCTCGGCCTCGAGCGGACGACCCTCGGCCTGCCGGTTGCTGCCGACGGTGCGTGGGTGCGGGATGCCGGCCTGGTCAGCGTCGGCGTGCCGCTCTTCAACGATCCCTGGTTCCGCCGTCAGCCGCTGCCGCAGTCCGGTGGCTGGTCGACCGCGTCGGACTACGCGACGTTCCTCGCCGCCGTGCTGCGGGGTGGGGCGCCGCTCCTGCCCGGCGCGGTCGCCGCCGAGCTCCTGACGAACCAGGGCGGCGCGCTCGCCGGTGGCGTCGAGTCGTTCATGACCTGGCCGCGGGCCGATTGGGCGATCGGCTTCGAGTTGCGATCGACGAAGGAGCGGCACTGGACCGGCGCGGCGCTGTCGCCGCGGGCGGCGACGCACTTCGGGGCGTCGGGGACGCTCTGCTTCGTCGACCCGGCGGCAGAGATGGCGGCGGCGCTCCTCTGCAACCGGGGCACCTACTCGGGCTGGATGCTCGCCGACGGCGCGTGGCCAGCGATCGTCGCGGCGATCGTCAGCGCTTCGTGAAGCGCACGCCGAGATCGAACCGCGACCGGATCCAGAGGTCGGGGTCGGTCGGCACGAACAGGATCTGGTAGCGGTACAGACCCGACCGCCGGTGGGTGACGGCGAACTTGAAGCGACCGCCCGCGTCGGTTCGCTGCGAGGCGATCGTGACGTAGCGCGTCCCCGTCGGCGACCGGCGGCGGAGGGTGATGCGGCCGGCCGTGCGCGGCTGCGGGATGTCCATGAAGCCGCGGATGCGGTACGGCTGGCCACGCTGCGTCCGCGGTGTCGTCAACTCGATGTTCGGGGCGACGCCGAGAACGATCGGGATCGCGTCGGCGGCGGCGACACCCGGGATCGAGGGAACCGCGGTGACGGCGGCGAGGATCGTGATCGAACTGTCGGGCACGAATGAACGCGAGATGGTGCCATCGGCGGCCGTCACGACGTCGTACAGCGGCACCGGCGCGTCGCCGGCGTGGACGACCGTCGAGAGGTTCACGGTCACGCCGGCGGCGGGTTGGCCGTTGTCCGCCAGCACGATCCCGGTCAGCGTGACCGCGTTGGCCGCGTAGGCGGTGTAGAGCTTGACGCCCTGGGCGGTCTGGCCCTTCGGCGTGACCGCGCGTGTGTCCTCGAGTTCGACCGTGATCGTCGTCGCACCGGCGGGGCCGGTGGAGGCGAGCACGGCGAGCACGGCGATCAGGGTGCGGCGCATTTCTCGTACTATACGCAGGTCGGCGCTCGGCATGGCGTCCGACGTGCGCCTGATCCCTGTCCTACAGTTCGAGAATGATTCGCCGAGTAGGAATCGCTGCGGCTCTCGGAGTCGCCTTCACATTGAGTCTCGCCACCGTCGCCGTGGCCGCATCGAACGTGCGCGTCCCGCACGCGACGTTGGCGATGCCGTTCCACGCGCCCTACGGCTACATCGTCACGGTTCGGGCCGGCACGGACGTCACGACGCCGGGTGCGGCGCGCCTGACCGCCGACGGTTCGGTCTGGCGCGTCCGCCGCGCAGCCGATGTCGCCGCCCTCCGCGCCGCCGGTCAACTGCTGGCGGTCGAGGCGAACGCCCTTCGTGCCCTCCAGGCCGATCCGCTGCGGGTCGACCAGTACGCCTTCACGCAGATGGCGGTGCCCGCCACGCCCCCGCCGGTCGCGAACCGGAAGATCCTCGTCATCGACTCCGGCATCGACCTGACGCATCCGGACATCGCGCTTCGTGCAGCCGACACCACGGTCGCGGCGAACACGCAGGAAGTGACGGGCCTCGAGGGGACAGGCGACTGGCACGGTACGGCCGTCTTCTCGACGATCGGCGCCGCCGTCGACGGCACCGGTGGCGAGGGTCTCTTCCCGGACGCGACGATCGCCTCGTTCGACGCGAGCTTCTTCCCGATTCCCGCCGAGTGCGGCACGGGCGGCTGTGTCGACAGCGCAAAGGTGATCGCCGGAATCGACTGGGCCGTCGCGAACGACTACGACATCGTCAGCATGTCGCTTGGCTCCCCGGGAGGGTCGGCGGCCGAGTACCTCGCCGTGGCGCGCGCCGTCCACGCCGGCATCCTCGTCGTCGCCGCTGCGGGCAACGAGGCCGCCGAGGGCAATCCGCTCAACTTCCCGGCCGGATACGAGCACGTCGTCAGCGTCGGCGCCACCAATCCCGACGGCACGTGGGCCGTGTTCTCCAACTTCAACAACTGGAACGACGTCGCGGCGCCAGGCCTCGACGTGTACGCCGCCGTCCCCGGCGGATTCGACTTCACGGGTGACGTCTGCTCGCCCTTTCCGACCTTCCCGCCGCCGGGAACGCCGGGCTGGTGCAAGGTCGCCGGTACGAGCTTCTCGACCCCGCTGACCTCCGCCGCGGCCGCCTGGATCTGGTCGGCGCGCCCGAATCTGACGGCGCTGCAGGTCGGCGACGTGCTGCGGGCGGGGGCGCGCCCCGGCACCGGACAGGTCGGCGCGTACGACCCGAAGTTCGGCTTCGGCATCGTCGACATCACCCGCTCGCTCGACCCGGCGATCGCGCCGGACCCGCCGCTTGATCTCAACGAGCCGAACGACGACATCATCATGATCAAGGGCGGCGCCGGCTTCGGATCGCGCGACGCCGCCATCCTGAAGTCGACGCAGAAGTCGCGGACGATCACGGCCTTCCACGACTTCGCCGAGGACCCCTCGGACGTCTACCGCGTCGACGTGCCGAAGTCGAAGAAGAAGCGGTGGACGCTGTCGCTCCGCCTCAAGCACGCCGGCGGCGACCTCGGCGTCTGCCTCTGGAAGTCGAACGCGCCGACGGTCTTCTTCGATCCGCCGGCGGCGGGTCGCAGGTACCTGCTCCGCTGCTCGCGGCAGAACGGCGCGGCCGACGACACGCTGACCGTGAAGCTGAAGACCAACACCTCGCGCGTCTACGTCGACGTCTTCACGCCGACGAACGGCGACTTCTCGGGCCAGTACAGCCTGAAGGTGTCGCGCCGCTAGGCGTGTCGCAATGGTGCCAGGCACGAATGCGACACGGCGAAGCCTGTCGCATTCGTGCCTGGCACCATTGCGACACCTTGCAGGACCGGCCCACGCGGCGCAGAATCTGAGCGTCCGCATGGAGTGGCAGGAATGGCATGACCTCTCGACAGCCGAGTTGGTCGACGAGGACGACTTCGACGCCTGGTTCGCGTCCGGGTTGCGCGCGCTCGAGATCTACCTCGGTCGCCACGCTGCCTTCGACAGCTGGTGCCGCGACCACTTCAGGCGCTACGGCGCCGAGCCTACCGCAGGATGAGGGTGCGGAGCACGGCGGACGGCGCCGGCTCGTCGGTCGCGAGCATCTGCTCGTAGCGCACGTCGAGCCTGGCGCGCCGTGACGCCAGTGACGACAGCCGCGGCACCGAGAACGTCACGGTGCGTGCCGCGCCGAGGTCGCCAACCGACCCGCCGCTCAGCTGCACGCGTCGTGAGATCGTCGTCTTCCCGACCCGCAGCCGCACGAGCACCGAGCCCGACGAGCGCCCGCGCACCCTGACCCGCACGACGGCGCGGTTGCGGCTCACCCGGACGGTCGGCTGGACGGAGAGGATCCGCCGCCCGTCGGCGGCGACGGTGACGTCGCCCGAGAACGCGCGCGAGGCGCTGACGGCCCAGGCTCCGTACAGGACGGTCACCCGCACCTCGGGCCGGTAGACCCCTGGGCGGGCGTAGGCGTGCGTCACGCTGGCCCGGTCCAACACCGTCGCCGTCGTGCCGTCGTCGAACGTCCACTCGTGGCGGAGGTGGCACGTACCGGCTGCGAGGCAGCTAGCCGCCGCGTCGGGCCAGGTCACCGGGGCGAAGAAGGCGCGGGTGAGGTCATTGCCGGTGAGGGTCAGCTTGCCGATCTCGGGCACGGCGAGCTGCGGCTGCAGCGTGATCGCGATGCCCTGGTCGGCGGTGAGCGCGAGCGAGGACGGCGTCGTCGTGTCGGTCGCGCGGATCGTGACGTTGACCGGGCTCAGCGAACGGACGCCGCTCGGCACGGTGATACGAAGGTTCGTGCCGACGATCTGCAGGCGGCCCGCGACATTCAGCGGCCAGCCCGGGTTGACGATCGAGAAGCCGATGGCGTCGGCTGGATCCGGGTCGAGCGCGGTCAGCGGCACGTCGATGCTCGATCCCTCGCTGACGATCACGGGACCGGGAGCATCGAGGGCCGGTGCCGCGTTCTGGACGTCGACGCCGTGCGTTGCGGCGGTCGGCGGATTCCAGCCGTCATCGGCCTGCACCACGACGTCGTCGTGGCCGGCGAAGGAGAGGTCCGGGCTGTACGTGCTTCCGGAGACGGAGCCATGGGCCGGGTCCGGCGTCGTGATCGTGACCGGATCGCCGTCGAGATCGTCGGCGACGAGCCAGCCATCAATGGCGAGCGAGTCGTTCTTGCCGACGGGCTGGTCGGTGCCGGCCGGCGGCGGTAGTGTCGGCGTCGTCCAGCCGTGCCACAGCTCGGCCTCCCACAGGTCGCCTGCGTATGACGGCACGTAAGCGGCGGCGGTGCCGCCGACGGGGAAGGCGGCGTCGACGTAGCCGACGGCGGCAATGCGGTCGCCGAACGTCGAGGTGGGCGGCGATATGTCCGCCGTCAGCTGGACGTCACGGCCGCGCCCGGTTGCCGAGAACGACGTCTGGAAGGCGGCGTAGTAGATTCCGGTCGGACGGGTGTCGAGGTAGACGACGTCGCCCCGGCCGCCCGGACCCGCCGCAACGGCCGGGAGGAACTGCGACTCCGACGACGGCGCCGAGCCCGCGACATCGACGGGCGACGACCACGTCGTGTACGGCGCGTCAGCCCGGGCGTAGCGGACGGTGCTGCGGCCGCTGCCGGCGTCCGTCGCCCAGACGACGTGGCAGGTGCCGCCGCCGCAGGCCAGTTCGGGCGCCGGCATGGGCGTCGTTGTGGTAGAGCCCACGGTGATCGGGCCAGCGGCGGCTGCGTTGCCGAGTGTGACGACAGCGCCGCAACTCCAGTCGTTGAATCCGTCGAACGGGCCGTGGTCGATGTAGCACGTCTTGAACCGGACGATCGACGAGGAAGCGTCGTACCAGGCCAGCGCGAACGTCGTCCGGTCGCCGACGGTGCCGAGATTCGCCAGCGCCGGATAGCTGCCACTGAACTCGATCGTCTTCGCCCAGTCGGCGAAATGCGCTGCCTTCCATGCGACGGCCACCTTGCTGACGCCGGTCACGCAGTCCGTCTGCTGCGAGACGAGCATCGGGACGCCAGTGGTTGACGAGCCCATCCGCGGCCACGACCGTGCGAAGGGCACGGGCCCGTACACGCCCGACGCCGGCTCGGCCCAGTGATGGCCGCCGTCCGTGGACGACGCGACGTACAGGTTGCCGGTGGCGGGGCAGCCACCGGTCTCGTTCGCCCAGGCCAGGTACGCGTCGGTCCCCGTCGCCCAGGCCAGCGTCGGCTGGAACGCCGGCGATGCGGTGATGGCCTCATGGCCCCAGGTGCTCGGGGTAAGGCGTCGCCACACGTCGACGCCGCCATTCGCGTCGCCCTGCGCGACGGCGACCAGGCGCGCGCCGGACGGTCCCATGGCAACCGCCGGATCGACCTGATCGAGAGTGAGCGTTGCGCTCGCCACGACCTGACGGACGACAGGATCGGCCCCGGGCGGCTCCGCGAGGGCAGTTCCCGGGGCGAGCCAGAGGGTTAGCGCGCAGGTGTAGAGGAACGGTCGTCCGAGCATGGGGTAGCGAAGACGTCGCGCGTCCGCCAGGACGCCCGATCATCCGTGCCTGACTCTCATGCTACCGGCCTGGGGCGGCGGCGATAGCCAGGGGATTTTCGGAGAATAGGAACGTTTTCAATGGGTTTCCCAGCGGCGAGTGTCGATCGACCACTGTGGCACCCTTGCGGAGCCCCTCCGAGAGGTCGTTGATGCCGCCGTACCGTCCCGTCGCAGAGAAGCCCGACCATCCGGAGATCGAGCACCGGATGCTTGAGGTGTGGGAGCGCGACGGCACCTTCGAGCAGCTGCGCGAGCAGATCCGCGGCGGCGAGCCGTACTCGTTCACGGACGGCCCGATCACCGCCAACAACTCGATGGGCGTCCACCACGCCTGGGGCCGGTCGCTGAAGGATCTGTTCCAGCGCTATCACGCGATGCAGGGGCGCGACCAGCGCTTCCAGAACGGCTTCGACTGCCAGGGGCTGTGGGTCGAGGTCGAGGTGGAGAAGGCGCTCGGGCTGAACTCGAAGCGGGAGATCGAGGAGTACGGTCTCGACCGCTTCATGCGGGCCTGCCGCGACCGCGTCGCCGAGTACTCGGCGGTGCAGACGCGCCAGTCGCAGCGCCTCGGGCAGTGGATGGACTGGGAGCGGTCGTACTTCACGATGACCGACGCGAACATCGAGTACATCTGGGGCTTCCTGAAGCGCTGCGCCGACTCCGACTGGCTCTTCACCGGCCACCGCCCGATGATCTGGTGCCCGCGCTGCGGCACGTCGCTCTCCCAGCACGAGCTGACGGCGACCGACTGCTACCGCGACCTCACGCACCCGTCGCTCTTCGTCTACCTGCCGCTCGCGGACTGCACGGACGAGGCGCTCGTGGTCTGGACGACAACGCCCTGGACGCTGCCGGCGAACGTCGCCGCTGCCGTCGATCCCGACGCCACCTACGCCGCGGTCGTCGGCGGGCCCGGTGTCGCGTGGGTGCAGGAGGCGCGCGTCGAGGCGGTGTTCGGCCCGGGCGCGAAGGTCGCGCGCACCGCCCGCGGCGCCGAGTTGGTCGGCCGCACCTACCACGGGCCGTTCGACGAGTTGCCCGCGCAGGACGCCGTCGAGCACCGCGTCGTCGCCTGGAGCGAGGTCGGCGCGGACGAGGGCACCGGCATCGTCCACATCGCGCCCGGCTGCGGCGAGGAGGACTTCAACGTCGGCCGCGACGAGGGTCTCGCCGTCCTCGTCCCCGTCGATGACGCCGGCGCGTTCTACGCGGACTACGGCTGGCTGCACGGCTCGTCGACGGCGGATGCGCGCCAGCGGATCATCGAGGACCTTGGCCAGCGCGGCCGGCTGCTGCGCGCCGAGGAGATCACGCACCGCTACCCGACCTGCTGGCGCTGCGGCACCGAGCTGATCTTCCGCGTCGTCGACGAGTGGTTCATCGCCGCCGACGGCGTGCGCGAGCGCATGATCGAGGCGAACCGCACCGTCGAGTGGACGCCCGAGTTCTACGGCAAGCGGATGGAGGACTGGCTGCGCAACATGGGGGACTGGTGCATCTCCCGCAAGCGCTACTGGGGCCTGCCGCTGCCGTTCTACGTCGCGCCGTCCGGGAAGGTGACCGTGGTCGGCTCCGTCGCGGAGCTGCGCGAGCGCGCCGTCGACCCGGCGCTCGTCGACGCGCTGCCCGAGCTGCACCGGCCGTGGATCGATGCGATCCGCATCCGCACGGACGACGGCGAGATCGCGGAGCGGATCCCGGAGGTCGGCGACTGCTGGCTCGACGCGGGCATCGTCCCGTTCTCGACCCTCGGGTGGCAGCGCGACACCTTTGTCGAGGGCGGCTACGCGAAGGGCGCGGGGGAGGGTCTGACGAAGGCCGACCTCCCTGATCACGCCTACTGGGAGCGCTGGTTTCCGGCGGACTGGATCTCCGAGATGCGCGAGCAGATCCGCCTCTGGTTCTACTCGCAGCTCTTCATGAGCGTCGTCCTCGTCGGGGAGGCGCCCTACCGGCGCGTGCTCGCGTACGAGAAGCTGCACGACGAGACCGGCCGCCCGATGCACAAGTCGTGGGGCAACGCGATCTGGTTCGACGACGCGATCGAGCGGATGGGCGCCGATGTGATGCGCTGGCTGTTCGCCGGGCAGACGCCGAGCCAGAACATGAATTTCGGCTACGGGCCGGCGACCGACGTGAAGCGCCGCCTGCTGACGCTCTGGAACTCGTACCGCTTCTTCGTCCAGTACGCCGAGGTCGACCGGTTCGAGCCCGTCTACGACGACCTCGCGAGCGGCCCGGCGGTCGCCTCGACGCTCGACCGCTGGATCGTCGCGCGTGCCCAGGCGGTGACGGCGGCGTCGCGTGAGGCGCTCGACGGCTACTGGACGCCGGCGTTCACGCGCGAGGTCGAGGCGTTCATCGACGACCTCTCGAACTGGTACATCCGCGGCTCGCGCGCCCGCTTCTGGAAGGCGTCGGACGACACCGACAAGCAGGCGGCGTTCCGGACGCTCTGGTACTGCCTCGTGCAGGTGAGCCGCCTGATCGCGCCGGTGATGCCGTTCCTCGCGGACGAGTTGTGGCAGACGGTCGTCCGCGACCAGTGCCCGGACGCGCCGTCCTCCGTGCACCTCGCTGGCTACCCCGCCCACGTCGCCGCGATCGCCGACCCGGCGCTCGTCGAGGCGATGGCGGCGACGCAGACCGCGGTCCGGCTCGGCCGTGCGGCGCGGGCGCAGGCCGGACCGCCGGTATCGAAGCTCCGCCAGCCGCTCGCCGAGGCCGTTGTCGCCGCGCCGGCGAGCCAGCGTGCCGCCCTGGAGGAGCACGCCGCGGAGATCGCCGCCGAGCTCAACGTCAAGGCGGTGCGCATCATCGACGACGTCGGCGAGATCGTCGCCGTCGATCTCGTTCCGAACTTCCGCGCCGTCGGCAAGCGCCTCGGCAAGGCGGTGCCCGAGGTGCAGCGCCTGCTGCGCGAGGGCATCTACACGCGCGACGGCGACACGGTGCGGGTCGGTGAGTGGGAGCTCTCGCCGGAGGAGTACGAGGAACGCGTGACGCCGCGCGAGGGCCTCGCGGTCGCGCACGAGGGCGGGATGGCGGTCGGCATCGATACGGCGCTCGACGAGGCCCTGCTCGACGAGGGGATCGCGCGCGACCTTGTCCACCACCTGCAGGGTCTCCGACGCGATGCCGGGTTCGAGCTGACCGATCGCATCCGGGTCACGTACGCCGCGAACGAGCGTGGGCAGCGCGTGCTCGCGGCGTTCGGGGCGCTAATCGCCGGGGAGGTGCTGGCGACGAGCCTCGGCGAGGGCGAGGTGGAGGGCGGCGAGGTCATCGGCAGCGAGGGCTCCGAGGTGCGCGTCGTGATAGCGCGCGCGTAGCGACAACGCTCCGCCACGGCGCGGCACGGACTGCCGCCGCCGACACGCCGACAGTGCCGGGACCCGCGCGGTCCGTGACGCGTTTCGCGCCGTACGCCGTGACCTGTCCCCATAAACGGCCAGACCGGGGCCAGTCCCCGGGCCGGCCGACAAGGGGGCCAGGCCCCGCCATGGCGGGGCGCGCGCCGCTCCGTGCAATCGTTCCGGGCGATGTCGAGCCCCATCGTTCCGCCAAACGTCCTCCGCACCCGCCTCGCCGGCGGGCAGCGCGCCATCGGCACGATGGTCGCCGAGTTCCGTCAGCCGGCGGTGATGCGCATCCTCGCGAACGCCGGCTTCGATTTCGTCATCGTCGACGCCGAGCACGGGCCGTTCGGCCCGGAGACCACCGCCGACCTCTGCCGCGCCGCGCTCGCCGACGGCATCACGCCGATCGTCCGCGTGCCCGCCGCGGACTACGTCCCGATCGCGCAGGCACTCGACGGCGGCGCTCAGGGCGTGATGGTGCCGCGGATCAGGGGCATCGACGACGCGCGCGACGCCGCAGCGATCGCGACCTACCCGCCAGCCGGTCGCCGCGGCTCCGCGCTGGGCCGCGGCCACACCGGCTTCCGCTCCGGCGATGTCGCCGAAGCGATGGCGGCGATGAACGCGGAGCGGATCGTGATGATCCAGATCGAGACGCTGTCGGCCCTCGAGGCCTGCGAGGAGATCGCGGCGCTCGACGGCGTCGACGTGTTGTTCGTCGGGCCGAACGACCTCTCGATCGCACTCGGCGTCCCCGGGCAGCTCGACCACCCGCTGGTCGAGGCGGCGATCGAGCGCGTCGCAGCAGCCTGCCGCTCCACCGGTCGCTGGTCGGCGCTGCAGATGAACACGGTCTCCTCGGCGGTGCGCTGGGCGCCGCGAGTCAACATCATGAGCCACTCGGCCGAGATCGGGATGCTGCAGACGGCGGCGACCGTCGCGGTCGCCGCCGTCCGCAACGCAACCTGACCGCTACCTGACCTCGAACACCGTCATCATGCCGGCGGCGATGTGGTCGTTGACGTGGCAGTGGTAGAGCCACACGCCCGGGTTGTCGGGTCGCATGTCGTAGGCCTGCATCGAGCCGGGCATGAGCTCGGCCATGTCCATCCGCATACCCATCGCACTGAGAAGCGTGTTGCCGTGCCAGTGCGGCGTGTGCAGGTCGACCTCGGTGCCCATGCCGATCAGGTACCAGCGGACGCGCTCGCCACTCCTCATCACCGGGTGCGGGCCGCCGCCGTAGACGTAGCCGTTGACACCGTGCATCAGGTTCGACTCCACGAAGGCCTCGTCGTCGGCAACGACGGACGTCGGATCGCCGGTGTACGCGTCGATGTTGTGCTGCAGGTGGGGGCTGGTGTTCTCGTCGACGACCTCGAAGAGGCTGACGATCTCGCGGTCGACGTCGATCGGTGAGCCGTCCGCGCGCGCCATGCCGGCGCGCGTGATGATCATCGGCCCGATCAGCCCGGCGTAGGTATCGGTGATCTCGTCCACGTGGGAGTGGTACATCGAGGTGACCGACGAGCCGTCGCCCGGCCCGGGGCCGGCGCGCTCCGGAACCTTCCACGTGTAGGTGTAGGTCGTGCCGGGAGCGACCGCGTCGTCACCCTTGGCTGCCGCACCGGTGCCGTCGTCGTACGGCGCGCCCTCGCTCTTCTTGTCGTAGAGGACGTTGTGCGGATGGACGCTGGCCGGCAGCGACGTGTTGTTGCGGAAGACGATCCGGATCGTGTCGCCGACCTGCGCGCGGACGACCGGCCCGAGGAAGCCGAGGTACGCGTCGCGCGCGGCCCGCGGCTTGAGGGTGCTGAAACTGGCATCCGTGTACTCGCGATAGAGGGACTTGCGGTACACGCTGCCGATCCGATCGGGCCCGTTGCCGACGAACACGTTCTCGGCCTCGCCGAAGGGCTCGCCGGTGATCGTGTTCTGCCCGAGTGGCGCGTAGTCCCACTCGACCTCGTCGGCGGCGATGAAGTAGATCCGGAGCTGCGGTGGCGCGGCGGTCGCCGAGGGGGCGGCGGCGGCCGACGCGTCGTGCTGGTGAGAGGGTTTGGCGCCGACGCCGGACAGCGCCACCGCAGCGGCTGCCATGCCTACGAAGG
>VFJZ01000090.1 GCA_009885805.1 Actinomycetota bacterium | reverse complement strand
CGTAGTCCCACTCGACCTCGTCGGCGGCGATGAAGTAGATCCGGAGCTGCGGTGGCGCGCCTGCTGCCGAGGGGGCGGCGGCCGACGCATCGTGCTGGTGAGAGGGTTTGGCGCCGACGCCGGACAGCGCCACCGCAGCGGCTGCCATGCCTACGAAGGCTGCAGCCAGGCGGGATCGAGGGGACATCTCGCTCCGTCCTTCCGGTTTGGGGTGCCACGAACGTACGGCGAGAATGACGTTCAGGTCATCAACATGACGACGTTGTCACGTTTGCTCGGCGCGGGGACGGCGCGTCAGAGCAGATCGCGCGGGAACGTCTCGCGCCAGGACTGGGCGTAGAACGGCTCGCCGTCCCGCTCCACCGTGAGGTCGATCGCGACGTGCAACGCAGTGCGATCGCAGGTCAGCTCCAGACGGCCGACGCTGCGGGCGCGCACGCCCGGGTGGTCGCACTCGGCGACGTTGTCGGAGACGACGCGACAGCTTGTCGGGTCGTCGTTTGCGACGGTGACGCGCAGGTCGGACGAGCCGAACGTGCGGCCGTCGTCCCAGACCGACTCCCAGCCGCCGGTGACGCGCATCTCGGTCGTCCCGGCGTGATCGCGCGTCGTCGTCCAGGCTGCGGGCGGCCCGTCGAGTGAGCGGACGGGGTTCGGGACGGCGTCGGCTGCGTCCGGCTCAGGCAGCGCCGGCGGTGCGACCTCGTCGGCCGCACCTGGCGCGGGGAGCACGAGTCGGCCGCCGTGGACGGTCAGCGTCACCGGTTCCGGCGGCGGCAGCAGGATCGGCCAGTGGGTGCCGGCGAGCGCGAGGCGAAGGACGTGCCCGGCCGGGATCGCCGTCCCGGTGGAGACGAGCGGCACGCTGACGTGATAGATCCGTCCCGGTTCGAGCGGCGTCGGATCGGCGTGCGAGTCTCGCCGCGTCAGGTTGAGCGCGCCGCGGCAGACGAGCGCCGAGAATCCGTCCGGGTGGATGTGCTCCAGCCGGACCGCGAGGAGCGCGACCGGCCGGTCGGCGGAGACGGCCACCTCGAGCCGGGGGAAGCCGAGGATCTCGAGCGAGTCGGTGAGGGGCGCCGTGTCGAAGGTCAGGCCGAGCGCGTCGTGCGCGCGCAGGTCGTCGGACTGTCCGACCGGCGGTGAACCCGCTCCCCACCAGGGCGCGGCCGAGCCGAGCCACTGCGGGCCGGGCGGGATCGTCCAAGTGCACGGGACGGTTGGTGCAATTGGACGGAGCCCCTCCACGGTCAGGTGCAGTTCGCTCGGCGGGGTTGCCGGCGGCCACGAGCGCCACGCGCGCCAGCGCCCCGGCGCCGCGTCGGGATACGGCTCGGGCGCGACCCCGTCACGCAGGTACGCGACGAGGCGCGGCTCGGTGTCGACCCCGTTCTCGACGCCGTTCAGGAAGCGGTCGAACCAGCGGCACATCAGCTCGCGGTGCTCCAGCGCCGGGCCGGGCCAGCCGTGGTGCGGGCGCGTGTGTCCCCACGGGCCGATCACCGCACGGTTCGGGGCGGGCGTGGCTGAGAGCATCGCGAGGCAGGCGTCCTGGTAGCTGTCGATCCAGCCGCCGATCGCGAGCACCGGGCAGGCGACGGCCTCCCAGTCCTCGCACCACGAACCGTGCCGCCACCAGTCGTCGCGGCGCTGGTGCCGCAGCCACTCGAACGTCCACTGCGGCGTGCGCTCCAGGCGATCCCGCCAGACCTCGATCCAGTCGGCGCCGACGATGTCGAGCCGCGGCGGCAGGCCCATCTCCGCGACCATCTCGCCCGGCCAGCCGCCCGAATCGGCAAGCTGCAGCACGCCGCCGTTGTAGTGGACGTCGGAGTGGTAGCGGTCGGCGGAGAAGTGGATCGGCACGATCGCGCGCAGCGCCGGCGGGCGGCGCATCGCGACCTGGACGGCGTTGAACCCGCCCCAGGAGACGCCTGTCATCCCGACGGCGCCGGTGCACCAGTCGGTGGCTGCGATCTGCGCGATCGCGGCGACGAGGTCGTCCTGCTCGCGCGGCAGGTACTCGTTGGAGAGGATTCCCGTGCTCGACCCGGAGCCGCGCAGGTCGATGCGGACGCACGCGAAGCCGCGCGCCGCGAGGTAGCCGTAGGTGTCCCAGTCCGACCAGAGGAAGTCGTCGTCCTTGCGGTACGGAACGGCGTCGACGATCGCGCTGAACGGGCCGGGCGCGTCGGGCATGAAGACGGCCGCGCTGAGCACGACGCCGTCGTCCATGGCGAGCGGCAGGTGGTCGATCCGGCGGACGGGAAGGGGCACGGGCCGGCAATCGTACTGTGGCACGATCCCGCCGGTGATCCCGGGCCCCGCACTGCTCTTCTGCCCGGGCGACCGGCCCGACCGATTCGCGAAGGCACTCGAACGCGCGGACGCCGTCATCCTCGACCTCGAGGACGCCGTCGCGCCGGAGGCGAAAGTGGCCGCGAGGGCGACGCTCGTCGCCGCGCTGCCGGCGCTCGACCGGGCGCGCACGATCGTCCGCATCAACGCCGCCGGGACGCCGTGGCACGACGACGACGTCGCGGCGCTGCGTGGTGCCGGCGTCGCCGTGATGCTGCCGAAGGCCGAGTCTCCGGATCAGCTCGATCGGCTCGCTGGCCTCGAGGTGCTCGCCCTCTGCGAGACCGCGCGCGGCATCGAGGCCGCCACGGCCATCGCCGCCTCGGCCGCCTGCGCCGGGCTGGTCCTCGGCACCGAGGACCTAATCGCCAGCCTCGGCGGCTGGACGAGCCGCACGGCGGCCGGCGAACTGCGCGGCGTCATCGAGCACGCCCGCTGGCGGATACTGGTCGCCGCGGCCGCGGCCGGCCTGCCGGCGATCGACGGCGTCCATGTTGCGCTGCACGACGCGGCGGCGCTGGAGCGGGAAGCGGCGGACGCGGCCGCCGCCGGCTACCGCGCGAAGGCCTGCATCCATCCCGCCCAGGTCGATCCGATCCGTCGGGCGTTCCGGCCGCCGGAGACGCAGGTGCAGTGGGCGCGCGGGGTGCTCGCCGCCGCCGGCGCCAGCGGCGACGCGGGCGTGTTCACGTACGAGGGAAAGATGGTCGACGCGCCGCTCCTGCGGCACGCCGAGGCGATCGTCCGCGCCGCTGACCGCCCGTGATCGCGATCGTCTGGGCGCTCGGCGCCAGCATCGGCTGGGGCGCCGCCGACTTCTTCGCCGGGCTCCAGTCCCGCCGCTCGAAGGTGCTCGTGGTCGTGCTCATCTCCCAGGGCGTCGGCGCCGCCGGCCTCGGCGTCGTCGTCGCCGCCCGTGGGATCGGCCCGCCGGGAGGCACGGAACTCGTTGCGTCGCTCACGGTCGGGGTGGTCGGGATCGCCGCCGTGCTGCTCCTCTACCGCGCGCTCGCGCTCGGCGCGATGAGCGTCGTCGCGCCGATCACGGCGACCTCCGCGGCGATCCCCGTTATCGTCGGCGTCGTCGGCGGTGAGCGGCCGACGACGCTGCAGTGGGTGGGGATGGCGCTCGCCATCGCCGGCTGCGCGCTCGCCTCGCGGGAGGGGAAGGCCGGCGAGCACGCCGTGCACTGGCGCGCCTCGATCCTCCTCGCCGCCGGCGCGGTCCTGGCGTTCGGCACCCAACTCGTCGCGATCGACGTCGCCGCCGAGTACGACCCGCTCTGGACGATCCTGATCGCCCGCCTCGTCGCCGTTGCGGTCTTCGCGGTCGCGGCTGCTGTCACGCGGCCGTCGTTCGCCGGGACGGACGTGCGCGGACTCGTCGCGATCGGCCTCGTCGACATCGCCGCCAACGCCTGCTTTGCGATCGCGACGACGACGGGACTGCTCGGGGTCGTCGCGGTGCTGGCATCGACGTATCCGGTCTGGACCGTCGCGCTCGCCCACCGGCACCTCGGCGAGCGTCTCGGTCGCGCGCAGCTCGTCGGCGTCGTCGCGGCGCTGGTCGGCGTCGTCGCCATCACCGCGCAGGCGTAAGCTGTCGCGGTGCGCCTCACCCCTCGCGAGACCGACCGCCTCACGATCTACCTCGCCGCCGAGCTCGCGCGCAGCCGGCGGGCGCGCGGCCTGCGCCTGAACGTCCCGGAGGCCTCCGCGATCATCGCCGACACGTTCTGCGAGGCGGCCCGCGATGGCGCGACGCTTGCCGAGGCGATCGCCGCCGCCCGAGCGACCCTCGAGCCGTCGGACGTCCTCGACGGTGTCGCCGACGTCCTCGGCCGCCTCGAGGTGGAGGCGCTGTTCGACGACGGCTCGCGGCTCGCCGTCCTCCACGACCCGATCGGCGGCGGCGGGCTCGGGCCCGACGCTCCCGGTGCGATCCTGCCCGGCGCGGGGCCGATCGCGTTCCCCGTGCGCGAGACGGTCGCGCTCGACGTCCTGAACACCGGTCCGGTGCCGATCGCCGTCACGAGCCACTGGCACTTCTTCGAGGCGAACCGTCGGCTTCGCTTCGACCGCGCCGCCGCCTACGGCCGCCGCCTCGCAATCCCCGCTGGCGCCAGCGTGCGCTTCGAGCCCGGCAGCGCGCGGACGGTGGAGCTCGCCCCGATCGGAGGCGACCGCGTCGTGATCGGCTTCGCGGCACTGGTCGACGGCCCGCTCGACGCGCCAGGTGCGCGCGAGGCGGCGCTCGAACGGGCCCGCGCGAGAGGCTACGAGGGCGTCTGATGCTGGGACGCGACGACTACGCGGGCATCTACGGGGCGACCACGGGCGACCGCATCCGCCTCGGCGACTCGGGCCTCGTCGTCCGCGTCACCGACGATGCGACGCTCCCCGGCGACGAGCTGCTCGTCGGCTTCGGCAAGACCGGCCGCGACGGCCTGATGGCCCGCGCCGTCACGGACACGTGCGACGTCGTGATCCCGAACGTCGTCATCCTCGACCCGCTGCTCGGCGTGCGCAAGGCGGCGATCGGGATCCGCGACGGTCGGATCGCTGCGGTCGGCCGCGCCGGCAACCCCGACACGATGGACGGCCCGATCGACGTCGTCGTCGGCACCGGCACCGCGGTGGTCTCCGGCGAGGGTCTGATCGCGACTGCCGGCGCGATCGACACCCACGTCCACCTGCTGTCGCCGCGGATCGTCGACGCCGCGCTCGCCGCCGGCATCACGACGTTCATCGCGCAGGACTTCGGCCCCGTCTGGAACCTCGGCGCGAACCCCGCCTTCGCGCTGCGCCGGATGCACGCCGCGATGGACGCCTGGCCGCTCAACATCGGGCTGCTGGCGCGCGGCTCCTCGTCGCGGCCCGAGCCGCTGCGGGAGCACCTCGAGGCCGGCGCCGCCGGGCTGAAGATCCACGAGGACGTCGGCGCACACGCGACGGCGCTCGACATGGCTTTGCGCGTCGCCGACGAGTACGACGTGCAGGTCGCCGTCCACACCGACGGCCTCAACGAGTGCCTCTCGGTGGAGGACACGCTGGCCGTGCTCGACGGCCGAACGATCCACGCGTACCACATCGAGGGCTGCGGCGGTGGGCACGCGCCCGACGTCCTGCGCCTCCTCGGGGAGCCGAACATCATCGCCTCGTCCACGAACCCGACGTTCCCGTACGGCCGCGATGCGGTGGCCGAGGCGGAGGCGATGGTGACGGCCGTGCACGCCCTGCACGCCGCCTTCCCGGACGACCGCCTGAACGCGCTCGGGCGCGTCCGCGCGACGACCATGGGCGCCGAGGATGTCCTCCACGACCTCGGGCTGATCGCGATCACGAGTTCCGACTCCCAGGGCATGGGTCGCGTCGGCGAGACCGTCCGGCGGACGTTCCAGCTCGCCGCGAAGATGAAGGCCGAGCTCGGTGCCGCTGGCGACGACGACAACGAGCGGGTGCTGCGCTACCTCGCCAAGTGCACCATCTGTCCCGCGCAAGTGCACGGTGTCGCCCACGAGGTCGGCTCGCTGACGCCCGGCCGACTCGCTGACATCGTCCTCTGGGAGCCGGCCTGGTTCGGTGTGAAGCCGATGCTCGTCCTCAAGTCCGGCTTCCCGGCGTGGGGGGTGGTCGGCGACCCGAACGCGTCGACCGCGTTCTGCGAGCCGACCTTCGTCGGGCCGCTGTTCGGAGGACAGGGTGGTGCCGCCGCCGAGCTCTCCGTCGCATTCGTTTCGCGCGCGTCGATCGACAACGGCGGCGCCGATCGGCTGCTGACCCGCAAGCGCCGCTCGGCCGTCGCGGGTTGCCGCACGATCCGCGCGACCGACATGGTGCGAAACGGCACCACGGGGGCGGTCCGGGTCGACCCGGTGAGCCACGCGGTCACGCTCGACGGCCGGGCGATCTCCTCGCCACCCGCCGACAGCGTCTCTCTCTCGCGGCTGTACCTGCTCGGATGAAGGTCGTCTGCGCGCCCGACAAGTTCCGCGGCTCGCTCGACGCGGCGGAGGCCGCCGTCGCCCTCGCCGAGGGTGCCCGACTGGCTGGCTGCGACCCCGTTCTGCACCCGCTCGCCGACGGTGGCGAGGGGACGATGGCGATCATCGCCGGTGCGCGGCAGGGACGCCTGCTGACGGTGGACGCGACCGACGCGCTCGGTCGGCCGCTTGGGGCGCGGATCGCGCTGCTCGCCGACGGCACGGCGATCGTCGAGGCGGCCGAGGCGATCGGCGTCGTGCGCCTCGCGCCGGACGAACGCGACGCGATGGCGGCCTCGAGCAGCGGCCTCGGGCTGCTCGTCGGCGCGGCGCTTGAGGCCGGGGCGCGGCGCATCGTCGTCTGCCTCGGCGGCTCGGCCACGGTCGACGGTGGACTCGGGTTCCTGCGGAGCCTCGGCTGCGTCGTGCGCGACGCGGACGGCAACGACCTCGCGGGGCGCGGCGCCGACGTCGCGCGCGTCGCGTTGATCGACCGCTCCGCCCTCGACCCGCGCCTCGCGACCGTCGACCTCGTCGTCGCACTCGACGTCGACAGCCCACTCAGTGGCCCCGACGGCGCCGCTCCCGTGTTCGGGCCGCAGAAGGGTGCGACACCGGATCAGGTGCGGCTGCTCGACGACGGCCTCCGCCGTCTCGGTGCGCTCTACGGCGCCGCGGCCTCGATCGCCGGCGCCGGCGCGGCGGGCGGCCTTGGTGCCGCCCTCGCCTTCGTCGGCGCCGTCCCGCAGCCGGGCGCCGATCTCGTGATGGCGGAGACGCGTTTCGACGCGGTGCTCGACGGCGCCGCCCTCTGCCTGACCGGGGAGGGAAAGGTCGACGGGCAAACCGCCGCCGGCAAGACGGTCGCGCGGGTGGTCGTTCGCTGCGCCGAGCGCGGCGTGCCGGCCGCCGTCGTCGGCGGCGCGGTGGAGCACGGTGCCGCGGCCGCCCTCTACGCGCTCGGCGCGGCGGCGGTGCTGGCCGCCGGCAGCGGCCCGGCGAGCCTCGACGAGGCGCTGACCGGCGCCGCTGCCAACGTGGCCGCGACGGCGCGCGCGCTCTGCGGCATGGTGTGTCGGTGACCTCGCTCCGGCGGCACCAGAACGCGCTCCTCCGCGAGAGCCTGCGTACCACGGGCGGGCGCGCGGCGCTCGCCCTCCCGGCGCTGATCGGTCTCGCGTTCGGGATCGCCTCGTCCGCGCCGGCGGACAACATCGTGCTGCTGACGCTCGGCGGCGCCCTGATCGGAGCGGTGTTCGTCTGGGCACGCGTCCGCCGTCGCGCGGTCGAACGCGCACTGCGGGAGTGGGGTACGCCGCTCGGGCTGACCTACGCCTCGCGTGTCACGCTCCCCGAACGCACGCGCTGGCTCCGCCAGACCGACGGGAAGACCGGGGTGGGGTTGACCGGACCGCTCGCCGGGGCCGCCGGCGGGGTCTGTCACTACAGCTACTACACGGGCTCGGGGAAGAACCGTGAGGAGCACCCGGCCACCTTCGCGTTCACGTCGATCGCCGCGAGCGACGGCCTGGCGTCGCTCTCGCTCGGGCCACGCGGCGGTGGGTCGCTGTTCGACGGGCTCGTCGGGTTCCTCTCCTCCGACCGGGAGGTTGAGATGGAGTCGGTCGAGTTCGAGACGCGGTTCGCTCTCTGGGTGGCCGACACCACCGACGAGGTCGCGTTGCGGCGGATCTTCACGCCGGCCGTGATCACCGGGCTGATCGACGACCCGCCGACCGGGCGCCTCGAGTTGGCCGGCCCGATGCTGGTGACCTCGTTCCAGCAGCACCTCGTCGAGCCGGCCGACCTCGACGCGATCGCCGCCGAACTCGAGCGCTGGGCGACCGCAGTCCGCCCTCGCTACCCTTCGCCCACCGGCCCAGGTGGCGCAACTGGTTGACGCGGTGGTCTCAAAAACCACTGTCCGCAAGGACATGCGGGTTCGAGTCCCGCTCTGGGCACTGTGCCGTTGCGCAATCAGGTCCTGGCTGCATGGGTCGTGTCGCGCCTCGTCATCGCGGCCGGCGCCTGGTTCGGCTCGCAACTCGCCGCCGCGGGGCACCTCGACCGCCACCCCCGCTACGACGGCGGGTTCGTTGACCTGCTGACCTGGTGGGACGGGCGCTACTACCTGGCGATCGCGACGGACGGCTACCCGGCGGGCGATCCGTCCACGCTGCACGGCTTCTTCCCGCTCGTCGCCGGCGTCTTCGCCGTCTTCGGCGACCATCTCGTGCCGGCGCTGATCGTCGCGAACATCGCCGGGCTCGCCGCGATCTGGGGCGTCGCGGAACTTGCGCGCGGGTTCTTCGACGAGGAGGTCGCGGTCCGCGCCGCCTGGCTCTTCGCGCTCGCACCGGGCGCGGTGACGCTCGGGATGACCTACACCGAGCCGTACGTCGTCGCGTTCGCGACCGGTGCGGCGCTCGCGCTGCTCGCCGGGCGGCCCTGGCTCGCGCTCGCGCTCGGCATCGCCTGCGGCCTCACACGGGTGCAGGGATTCGTGTTCGCACTGCCGCTGCTCGCGATCGCCTGGCGCTCGCCCCGGCGCCGGCTCGCGCTCGCCGTCGCCTGCGGGCCGCTGATCGGCCTCGGCCTGTTCGTCGCCTATCTCGCCTGGCGGACCGGCGACTGGCTCGCCTACTCCCACGCGCAGGCCGACAACTCGCCGTTTCGTAACCGCACCTCGCCCGGGCCGAACGGCCTCGTCGTCGCCGTCCGGCTCGCGTACCAGAACCTGACGCGGGACGGGATCGTGCCGTGGGAACTCCGCGACGTCGGCGGCGCCGTCGGCTACGGCGCGTTGCTCGCGGTGGCGGCGTGGCGCCGGTTGCCGTGGCCGTGGATCGCCGCCGGCGTCCTCGCGATCCTGATCCCGATCTCGGCCGGGACGATGGCCGGCAGCAGCCGCTACGGGCTCATGGCTCTTCCGGCGTTCTGGGCCCTCGCCCTGATCGTGCGCCGGCAGACGATCTTCGTCGGGCTGGCGTGCGGGTCGGCGGGTCTGCTGGCAGTGAACGCTCTCTGGCTGCCTCTGCACTGGCCCTGAGTTCCGGGACGAGGGCCTCGATCAGCGGGGCGACGTCCGCGACGTCGACGTCGCGGATGCGGAAGGCGCGGCTGCCGGCGCGCCGCGCCAGCACGGTGGCAAGACCGAGCCGCCGCTGCAGCGGTCCACGCCGAACCCTGACGGCGATCACGGTCGAGGCGTCGAGCACCGTCAGCCGGCGCGACAGCAGGCCGCCGCGGACTGCAACCCGAGGGAGCCGGACCGAGTAGACGAGCCGGCGGCGCGTCTCGACGGCGAGGCTCGCGCCGACGACGCCGAGGCCGAGTGCGGCGATCGCGAGTTCGACCTCGCCGACGACCGCGAGCACGAGCGCGGCGGTCAGGGGCGGCCCAGCGTACACCGCGGCCAGCGGCACGACGGCCAGGTCGGGGACAGCCAGGAGCGGCGTCGCCGGTACCGCCGGCACCGCCTGTTCCCGTCGAGGTTCGTGTCCGCCGCATCGACGCGCTCCTCGATCTCCGCCACGAGTCGGCTCGCCTCGAACTCGGCCAGCCCGAGCGAACGCTGCCACGGATCGGCGTGCACCGCGACGTCGGTGATGTGCGTGTGCGGCAGGACGGTCGTCAACGTGTCGAGGACGCCCCGCTGGACGTAGAGCCCGACCCCGTCGACCTCCCAGCGATGTCGCCGGTAGCAGCGCGTCGGCAGCACGGCGGCGGCGAACAGGCCGGCAGCGACGAACACGCCGACCGGGGCGGCTGCCTTCGTGTCGTGCCAACCGGTCGCGCTGGCCACCAAGCCGGCGGCCGCCGCCAGGAGCGCGGCGCCGACGACGAGCAGACCGCCCCAGTACCTGCGGACGGCGGGATCGAGCGGGTTGGCCGGTGCGCGGAGGCCGTCCACGGCCGTGGTCTAGGAACCGGTCCGGTATCGTTCGCCTGTCGGTGCGATGCTGTGCCGACGACGACGCAACGCCGCGTCTACCGCTGGCGTGCATCCCTGCCCGGAGGCGGTGGACGCACGAGCAAGGAGTCAGCGGTGGACAAGAGCGAGCTGATCGACAAGTGCCGTGAGCACAACGTGCGCTTCGTCCGGCTGCAGTTCACGGAGCTGCACGGGCAGCTGAAGAACGTCTCGATTCCGGTCGAGGAACTGTCCAAGGCGCTCGATAACGAGTTGATGTTCGACGGGTCGTCGATCCGTGGCTACAAGCGCATCGAGCAGTCGGACATGTACTTCCACCCGGACCCGTCGACGTTCGCAATCCTCCCGTGGCGGCAGCGTGACTCCGGCGCCACGGCTCGTCTGATCTGCGACGTGGCCGATCCGGACGGGACACCCTTCGCCGGCGATCCGCGCGTTGCGCTGAAGCGCGTCGTCGCGAAGGCGGCCGCGATGGGCTACACCATGGCCTGCGGGCCCGAGGCGGAGTTCTTCCTCTTCAAGCGTGATGCCAACGGCAACCCGACCGTCGACACGCACGACAAGGCGAGCTACTTCGATGTGGCCCCGGCCGATCTCGGTGAGAACACGCGGCGCGACATCGAGGACACGCTCGTGCAGATGGGCTTCCACCTGGAGGCCTCGCACCACGAGGTGGCGATCGGCCAGCACGAGATCGACTTCCGGCACGAGGAGCCGATCGCCTGCGCGGACAACCTGATCACGTTCCGCTGGGTCGTCCGCGTCGTCGCGGCCGAGCACGGCATGCACGCGACGTTCATGCCGAAGCCGATCTTCGGCGAGAACGGCTCCGGCATGCACGTGAACATGTCGCTCTCGAAAGACGGGCAGAACGCCTTCTACGACGCGAACGGCGAGCTCGAACTGTCCGGGACGGCGTACTCGTACATCGCGGGTCTGATGGAGCACCTGCCCGCGATCACCGCGGTCGCGAACCCGATCGTCAACTCGTACAAGCGGCTCGTACCGGGCTACGAGGCGCCCGTCTACATCGCCTGGTCGCCGGGGAACCGGTCGGCCGCGATCCGCATCCCGGCCAAGCGCGGCCGCTCGACGCGCGCCGAACTGCGCACGCCCGACCCGTCGGCCAACCCGTACCTGGCCTTCGCCGTGATGCTCGCCGCCGGTCTCGACGGCATCGAGCGCGGCCTGACGCCGCCGGCACCGGTCAACCGCAACATCTACCACCTGGGCGTGGAGCGGGAGGACCTCGGGATCGCGGCGCTGCCGCACAACCTCGAGGATGCGCTGACCGCTTTCGCCGGCGACAGCGTGCTGCGCGAGGCGCTCGGCGACCACATCTTCGAGGCCTACCTGACCGAGAAGTGGGCGGAGTGGAACGAGTACCGGGCACAGGTCCACCAGTGGGAGATCGACCGCTACATGGAGTCGTTCTAGGGACGGCGGCGGTGCGCGGTCCGGAGGCCGCGCACCGCTACGCTCCGCCGCTGTGACCACCCGAACGCATACGGGCCTGCTCGCCCGCCTCACCGACAAGGTCGCGCACAACCCGTGGCGCGCCGTCTTCGCCTGGATCGCGATCCTCGTCGCCCTCGGTGGCCTGAACGGGGCGTTCCCGGGCAAGCTGATCGACGAGTTCGACCTGCCGGACTCGGACTTCTCGAAGGCG
>VFJZ01000030.1 GCA_009885805.1 Actinomycetota bacterium | reverse complement strand
GTACGCGCCGGGGACGAGCAGGGCCAGGGCTGCGAACGCCTCCGGATCGGCGTCCGCGAGCTCACTGGCGGAGACGCCGACCGACGACGGCGCCGGGAGGTCGCCGGTCGCGGGCGGAATTCATCCCCGTGCGCGCCGACTGGCGGGAGGCGAGCCCCTTCGTCGCGCAGCACGGCATCCTCAGTCGCGGCGCTTCTCGATTGCGACCTCGTGACGCCTGCCGGCATGCGCGCCGCCCTACGAGTCGCGGAGGAATCGCTCCATCGGTTTCCGGCGCTCGACCAAGCGGGTGTCCGCGCCGCGGTCGAGCGATTCCTGACCTCGCGTCCGCAGTAGGCCACCTTCCGTGCAGCCGTGTGACACGCGGCGCGCCCCGCGTGCGCGTTCTTCGCCCAAAAGGCCGGGGCCTGTCCCCACTGAATCGATTCAGTGGGGACAGGCCCCGCGCAAGCCGTGCGCGGGGTCAGGCCCCGGGCTTGCGCCAGATCTCGCCCCGCGCGACCACCGGATCGAGCAACCCGTCGCGCAGCCAGTGGTCGGACTCGTCGTCCGCCGCCGGGTCCGGCCTCTGGCCCGGGTAGCCGATCAGCCGCCGCACGCGCGGATGCAGGTAGTACGCGCCGGGGACGAGCAGGGCCAGGGCTGCGAACGCCTCCGGATCGGCGTCCGCGAGCTCACTGGCGGAGACGCCGGCCGCCAGCGCGCGCTCGAGCGGCGCCGCGAGGTCGGGGCGGGCCGCGAGCGCCCGGTCGAGCCAGCGTTCCGAGACGCCGACCGACGACGGCGCCGGGAGGTCGCCGGTCGCGGGCAGCAGTTCGTCGGCGAGCCGCGCGAACGCCTCCCGGTTCACGACGACACCTCCTGGCGGCCGGCAGTCGTGACGAGGTGCTCGGCCGTCCGTAGCGCCAGCGCGCAGATCGTCGAGGTCGGATTCACGCCGCCCGCAGTGACGAACAGCGAGCCGTCGACGACGTACAGGTTCGGAACGTCGTGCGTGCGACCGAACGCATCGCAGACCGACGTCGCCGGATCCGTTCCCATCCGCGCGGTGCCGAGCAGGTGGCCCGGTTGGTCATTGCAGATGCGCAGCGGATACGTGGCGGTCGCGCCAGCCGCCTCGTGGGCCTCGGTGATCCGCGCGAGATGCCAGTCCAACTGCCGCCAGTTGTTCTCCGCGATCGTGTACGTGACACGGGGCGCCGGGATGCCGTCCGAGTCCGTCAGGGTCGCGTCGAGGGTGATGGTGTTGGACTCGTCCGGGAGGTCCTCGGTGATCGCTCCCCAGTCGATACAGCGGCCGATGTGGCTCGCGACGTGCTCCTGCATCCGGACGCCCCAGGTCTCGTCGTACGGGCGGCCGTCGAGCAGGGAGATCATCCGGTGCGGCCCCTGGGTCGGCATCACCTGCCACTTCGCGCCACGCACGAAGCCACGCGAAGTGTCCGTCTCGTAGAACTGGAACGAGTGGATCGGCTGGCCGGCCGGTCCCTTCCAGGCGTCCATCTGATCCTCGTACACGCCGACGACGAGGCCATACGGGTGGAGCATCAGCCGGCGGCCGACCAGGCCCGACGAGTTCGCGAGGTCGGACAGGAGCAGGAGCCGCGGCGTGCCGACGCCGTTCGCGGCCATCACGACGACATCGGCGGCCTGGTGATGCTCGGCGCCGCTGCGGTCGCGGTAGATCGCGCCGCTCGCCCGGCCGCGGCCGTCGGTCGTGATTCCACGCACCCGCGCGCCCGTCACCAGGCGGGCGCCGTGACGGATCGCCTCGGGCCAGTGCGTCAGGTCGACACTCGCCTTCGCACCGTGCGGGCAGCCGGTCTCGCACGTCCCGTAGCGCGCGCAGCGCACGAGGTTCAGGTAGTCGCGAGACGCAATCGCGTTCGGCGCCGGCCACCAGTGCCAACCGAGGGCGTTCATGCCCTCGGCTGCCGTGCGTCCGTACGCGTTGATCGGATGCGCCGGCAGTGGTGGCGGCGCGCCGGGCGGGTAGGCCGGGTCGCCGCCGAGGCCCGCGATGCCGAGGTCGCGGTCGGTTCGCTCGTAGTACGGGAGGAGATCCTGGTAGCTGATCGGCCAGTCATCGGCGACGCCATCGAGGGAGCGCACGCGGAAGTCCGACGGCAGCAGTCGTGGGAAGTGCCCGCCGAAGTGGAGCGTCGAGCCGCCGACGCCGGCGAACATCTGCGGCAGGATCTGTGCGTCGGACACCTCCACCGGGTAGTCGGCTGGTCGCGCCCGGATGTTCGGGTCGTGGTGCCAGCGCTGCGACATCAGCAGCTCCCACTCGGGCTTGTCGCCGGGAAAGTCGGAGGCGTTCACCCAGTCGCCCTGCTCGAGGCAGGTGACGCTGAAGCCGCTCTCGGCGAGGTGCCGGCTGACGACGGCGCCCGAGGCACCGGCGCCGATCACGAGGACATCGGGACGGTCGGTCACGGACGGCACCCTGGCAGCGCAGCACCATGCCGTCAAGTGATGCCGCGCTTGGACGAGGCTAACCTCTCACCATGGCGTTGATTCGGGTCAACCACGTCTCCGACGCGACCTACCGTTGCCTCAAGGCGCGGGCCGCACTCGCGGGTCTTCCGCTCAGCGAGTTCCTCCGGCGCTAGTTCGATCGAGTCGCGAGTCACCCGACGCTGCCGGAGATGGTCGAGCGGCTCCGCGGGCGTGACCCGGTCATCGGCGAGCCGGTGGCGGACGACCTCGCGAAGGAGCGCCGCTGAGGCTCGTCCTCGACGTCGAGATTCTCTCGATGCTGCGCCGGAAGACGCACCGCCGTGAACTCAACGTGCGGCGAAGCGAGGAGGCACTCGACGGCCTACAACGCCGCCTACGGCCGACGAACTCGCCCGCTCGACCGGGCACGGCGCCCGCATCATCACACCGCCTGGCGGCTGACCGCGAGCATCCGCTCGGCGGCGCGCAGCGCGAACGCCGCGATCGTCGCGGTCGGGTTCATCGACGAGCCGGTCACGAACACGGAGCCGTCGACGACCCACAGGTTGGGGACGTCGTGGCTGCACCCAAACGGGTCGACGACGCTCGTCGCCGGGTCGTCGCCGCAGCGCGCGGTCCCGAGCGTGTGCCAGCCGACATCAGGCATCCAGTGCCACTCGTGCGTCTCGGTCGCGCCGGCCGCCTCGTGCGCCTCGCGCATCCGGTCGAGCTGGAAGCGCATGTTGTCGTGCGACTGCGGGTGGACGCGGTAGCGGATCCGCGGCGCCGGGATGCCGTCGGCGTCGGTCAGCTCGGGATCGAGCTCGACGCGGTTCTCCTCCTCGGGCAGGTCGTCGGTCTGCGCCGTCCAGAGGAACGACCGGCCGTGCATGCGCGCCATTCGTTCGTGGATGGCGGGCCCGAACCGCTCCGCGAGCGGCGTGCCGTGCAGCAGCTGCATGTACGGGAGCACACCCGCAATCGGATAGGCATCCCACTTCGCGCCGCGCACGAAGCCGCGCGAGGTGTCCGTCTCGTAGAACTGCATCGACAGCAGCGGGCTGCCCGCCGGACCGCGCCAGCCCTCGAGATCCTCGTCGTAGACACCCGCGACCGCAGCCGTCGGGTGCATCATCAGCCGGCGGCCGACCAGGCCGCTCGAGTTCGCGATGCCCGACAGCAGCAGCAGCCGCGCCGTTCCGACGCCGTTGCAGGCGAGGACGACGGTCGCTGCCGTCGTGCGCTGCTCGGCGCCGGCGCGGTCGACCCAGATCGCGCCGGTCGCACGACCGCGCGCATCGGTGGTGATCTCGCGGACGCGGGCGCCGGTGATCAGACGCGCCCCTGCCTTCAAGGCCTCGGGCCAGTGCACGATATCGGCGCTCGCCTTCGCACCCGTGATGCAGCCGGTCATGCACGTGCCGCGCCGCTCGCAGGGGACGAGGTTGCGATACGGGACGGACGCGATCGCGTTCGGGTGCGGCCACCAGTGCCAGCCGAGCCGATCCATCCCGCTCGCGGCCTTGCGCGCGAGGCGTCCGGTCGGCGGCGGCGCCATCGGATACGTGATGCCCGGCGGGAAGGCCGGGTCGCCGCCGACGCCGGAAACGCCCCAGTCGAGCTCGGCCTGCGTGTAGTACGGCGCCAGATCCTCGTACGTGAACGGCCAGTCGTCGGCGACACCGTCGAGTGAGCGAACGCAGAAGTCGGACGGCGTCATCCGCGGCCAATTCGCGGCGAAATGGATCGTGCCGCCGCCGACCGCCGAGAACATCAGCGGATGGATCTCCGCGTCGTCCGTGTTGATCGGGTAGTCGGCCGGTAGCCGGCGCGTGTTTGGGTTCGTCGCCCAGCGCGACTGGTGCAGCACGTCCCACTCGGGCGCCTCGCCGGGGAACGTGTGGCTCTGCACCCAGTCGCCCTGCTCCAGACACACGACATCGACGCCGGCCTCGGCGAGCCGTCGCGTCAGGACGGAGCCCGAGGCGCCGGCGCCGACGACGAGGACGTCCGCGTCAGGCATCGGGCGTCGGAACGTAGATGGAGCCGCGGCTGCGGACCTGGTCGAGGGCGTCGTGAGGCAGGTAGTGCTCGGCCTCTCCCTCGAGCGACGGCGTCGCCTTCTGCCCCGGGTAGCCGAGCCGCCGTCGCACGCCCGGGTGCATGTGGTACGCGGCGATCAGCCCGTCGGCGGCGTATTCGAAGGTCGTCGGATCGTCCGCAAACAGCCCGGCGGCCGCTGCCCAGCCGTCCGGTTCGGGCCGCGCGGCAAGCGCCTGGAGCGCCGGCAGCCGGTCCGGGTCGGCCGCGAGGACGCGATCGAGCCAGCGGCCGGTCGCGTCGATCTCGCCGGCGCCCGGGATCAGTGCCTCGGCGATCACGGCGAGGCGCTGGCGAGTCGCGTCGGAGAGCCCCACGGCGCTGCACGGTGACGGCTCCGCCGACGGATGTCAAACGAACGTTCGCGTCAGGCCGCGCGACGGCCGTCGCGCGTCGCGAACCCGCCCGAACGCGCCACCTCGACGAGGCGCTGCGGATCGAACGGACGCTCGACCAGGCGGCGGCCGCCGGCCACCGCAACGGCCCGCTGGCAGGCGGCGCGCAGCGCCGTCGAGCGGAACACCGCCTCGTAGGACTCGAGCATCTTGTCCAGCTCCGGCACATCGATGACGTTGACGCCGGCATTGCGGAGCGCCTCGGTCTCGCCGATCAGGAACCGGCCGCGGCGGACGACGAGCGTCGGCTTGTCGTCGAGCCGCACAACCTCGCCGCCGACGGTGGCCGCGATCTGCGCCAGCTCGGTGCGCGACAGCCGATCGTCGCCGATGGTCGCAATCCGCGCACGTTGCACCTGCTCGGCGCGGGTCTGTCGCCGCTCGTGGGCGTCGTGCATCGACGCGACGAACCCGAGCAGGGCCCGACGTCGTTCCTCGCTGGTGGCGCCGGGCGGGATCACTCTCCAAGCATCGGTCGCAGCGCGCGTTCCTCGTCCCCCGCACGGGGGGATCGTCGCGATGGACGGAGCAGCGGCAGCCGCCAGATCGAACTCGCCTCGCCACCGTGGACCTGAACGGCGACGCCCGCAACCCGGGCGTTTTCGGCCACCTCGAGCTTCAGTGAGACGGAGCGATCCTGCTCGACCCACCCCCTGCGCCCGCGCCAGCGGACGGGCGCGCTGTCGCGACGACCGACGTCTGGTCATCGGCCTGCTGGCGTTGAACCGCGACGTCGAGGCGGTGGCGCGAGCGACGCCGAAGGACGGCAGCGTCGGACCGGCCGCGATCCAGGACGATGGCGTGACCGGCTCGAAGCTCGCGCCTGGCGCTGTCGGCTCCGGCCAGATCGCCGACGGAGCGGCCGTCGCAGCGAAGGTCGGGCCCGCGGCCGTCGGGCCGGACGCCATCGCACCGGGCGCCGTAGCGACGAAGCACCTTGTCCCGGGGGCCGTCTCGTCGCCGCAACTCGCCGCGGGTGCGGTGACTTCGGCGCACGTCGCGACCAACGCGCTCGTCGGCGCGGACATCGACGAGGGCACGATCGGCCGCGTCCGGCGAACAACGCGCGCGGACAGCGCCGACACCGCGATCCGCGCCACGCGTGCCGACACCGCCGCGTCGGCCGGGTCGCTCGACGGCCTCACGCGGACGGCGGTGCTCTCCAACGTCACGCTCGTCGACACGGCGACGAGGGCCACTTGGACGAGCCTGAAGGGGCCGGTCACGGCGCGATGTCCAGATGGCGCCCGCATCGGCGGCGGCGGCGCGGCCAGCGAGGGCTCCACGACGGGGGTCGCGATCACGCGCAGCGGCCCGGCCTCGGCGACGGCGTGGGTCGCGGCTGCCGAGGAAGTCGGCGTCGTGTCGGCACCGTGGCGCCTCGTTGTCACGGCGACCTGCGCGGACGGCGGGGACTGACGCCTACGTCCCGCAGTCGACGGCGATGGCGAGGGCTCGGCAAATCTCGAGCATGCGATCGTCGCCGAGTCGCCCGAGGCGTTCGACGAGCGTTCCGACCGAGACGCTTTCAACGGAATCGAGGTTGACTGCCGACAAACGCGGGATCGGATCATCCGGAGGTTCGAGCACGACCTCGGTGGGAATCCCGCGGATCACGGTGGTACATGGCCCGATCAACGTCCGACGGAGCCGCTGTATCGCCGCATCGCGCGACAGCACGACCACCGGTCGGCGGCCGATCGCCGGAAGCTCGCACCACCACACCTCGCCTCGCGCCGGCCGGGTCGTCACGACGAGCCGGCGGCGGCCCGGAACGACGCGAGGTCGCCCCACTCGTCGGCCTCGTCCAGCGGGTGTCCGTCGTAGGCCGCGTAGGCAGCATCGATCTCCGCCGAACGACTGCGAGCGAGCAGCGCACCGAGAGCCTCATCGATCAACGCCGAGTCGGCGAGCCCCGCCCGTGCGAGCCGCGCGTTCTCGAGCAGTCCCGCATCCACTGTCGTACTGATCCTCGTACGAGCCATGCCACGATCGTACCATGATCGTGGCATGACCTGCCGCGGCGAGCGGCGCTAGAGGCCGAGGTGGAGCCGGAGCGCGGCCTCCAGAGCCTGCATCTCCCGCGGCTCGAGCCGTCCCACGGCGTCGGCTACACGCTCGACGGAAACCGACCGCACCTGTTCTGCCTGAGCCTTGGAATCGCGCTCGAGCCCGGTGCTCGTCGCGGACAGGAAGACCTGAAAGGGGTGGACACGACTGACGTTGGAGGTAATCGGCACGACCGTGACGACGCCCCGACCGAGCGTCGCGGCCATGCTGTTCGCCCCGTCGTTTGAGACCAGGACCGCAGGACGCTGCTTGTTCGCCTCGGATCCACGTACCGGCTCCAGGTCGACCATCCTGATCTCTCCGCGCTCCACGGCTAGCCCGGCTGGAGACCGTCAGCGACCGTCGCATCCCACAGCGCTGCATCCGCCTGCCACTCCGACCAGGCCGCCGCGTATGCCGGCCCGAGCTCCATTGCGCGCAGCAGATCGAGTGCTCGCTGGACGACCGCCGATCGCGATGCCAGCGCGTGATCTGACGCGTACTCGTCGAGGAACGCGACATCGTCGTCGGGGAGGCTCACGCTGAGCTTCATACCAGGATCCTACCAGAGGTAGTACCTCTGATGCTACCATCGGACGTCGTCGACGCGCGACGAAGTCCGGGACGCAGAACGACAACGGCTCGCAACGCGCCGCAACGGGTCGGCTACACGTTGGAGTGGAGGTCGCTAACGGGCGAGGCGACGATCGAGGGCCTGGTGCAGTGCCGCCACGACCTGTGGATCGAACTGCGCGCCGGCGAGACCGTCGATCTCGGCGAGCGCCTCGTCGTGCTCGAGCGAGCGGCGGTACCGCCGCTCGCTGGTCATCGTCGCGTAGGCATCGGCGACCGCGACGACCCGCGCCTCGATCGGGATCTGCTCGCCGGCGAGGCCCGCCGGGTAGCCGCCGCCGTCGAACCGCTCGTGGTGGTGGAGGATCACCGACAGCGTCTCCTCCAGCCCGGGAATGCGCTGGGCGAGGGCGTGGCCGATCGTCGTGTGGCTCTCCATCAGCACCCGCTCCTCGTCGTCGAGCGGGCCGCGCTTGGCGAGGATCCGATCGGGCAACGCGAGCTTGCCGACGTCATGCACCCAGCCGCCCATGGTGCAGCGCTGCACCGTTGCCGCCGGGAACCCGAGCGCGACGGCCATATCGGCGGCGAGCGAGGCGACCTGGCGGCAGTGCAGCGCGCTCGTCCGCTCGCGGATCGAGGTGGCCAGGCCGATCGCCTCGACGAGCCGCAACAGGTCCGTGTCGGCAGCCTCCTCGTCCGCCGCGGCACAGACCTTCCGCACCTGGTTGCGGCCGCGGCGCTTCGCGCTGTAGAGCCCTCGATCGGCGTGGTCGACGAGGTCCTCCAGGCGCTCGTTCCCGGCTTCAACCCGGCTGATCCCGATCGAGACGGTCACCGGCAGCGGCGAGCCGTCCTGGAGAACCACCGGCGTGACCGCGATCGCGGCGCGGAGCCGTTCGGCGGCGATCAGCAGCGACTCGTCGTCGGTGACGTCGCGCAGCAGCACGCAGAACTCCTCGCCCCCCCAGCGGGCGACGAGGTCGGTGGCCCGGACGTCGCGGAGCCGCTGTGCGACCTCGACCAGGACGGCGTCGCCGCCGGCGTGGCCGTACGTGTCGTTCACGCGCTTGAAGCGGTCGACGTCGAGCATCGCGATGCCGACCCCCTCGCCGTCCGCCAGCACGGCGCGCATCAGCTCGGCCGCGTGGCGGCGGTTGACGAGGCCGGTGAGCGCGTCGGTCGTCGCGATCCGCTTCATCTCGGCCGCTGCATCGACCAGCGCCGCGTCGCGCGCCTTGCGCTCGGAGATGTCGACGGCGATGCCGAGGAACCCGATCGGGGTGCCGGTCTCGTCGAACATGGCCGTCTCGGTGAGCGACACCGGCACGTGGCTGCCATCGGTCCGCACGAACGTCCACTCGCGCGTCTCCGCCCCGCCCTCCATGATCGCGTGGACGAACACCCCGAAGCCCGGCTCGATGCCGAGCTCGGCCGCCCTCTCGACGACCTCGGAGGCGAGGTGGAAGGACGCCGAAGTGGTCACGTCGACGACCTCGGCCGAGGTGCAGCCGAGGAGCAGCTCGGCACCGGTGTTGAAGACCTTGATCATGCCCTCGCGGTCCGTCGAGATGATCGCGTAGTCGGTCGAGGCGGCGAGGACGGCCGCGGTGAAGTCGCGCTCGCGCTGGAGGTCGGCCGCCCGATCCTCGGCTTCGAGCTGCGCCTGCTCGGCGATCGCCTGCAGGGTCGAGGTCTGGGCGAGGAGCTCGCCCACCTCGTCAGCGCGCTCGTCGGCGTACCGCTTGGCGGTGGCGAGCGCCTCCTCGTGGCGGATGCGCTCGGTGACGTCCTCGGTCATCCCGACGAAGCCGATCCCCGCCACGGCGTGCCCGCGCTCGTGCAGCACCGCCTCGGCACCGGTGTCGGCCCGGTGGATCCGGTACGTCTCGACGAACGGCTCGCCGTCGCGCACCATCCGCTCCCAGGCTGCGACGACGCGGGCGCGGTCGTCGTCGTGCAGCACCGCGGTGAAGCCGCGGACGAACCAGTCGTCGACGTCCTGGCCGGTCATCTCCTGCCAGTGACGGCTGATCTGCACCTCTTGACCGTCACCGTCGTAGGACCAGACGGCGGTCGGGATCGACTCGACGATCGCCGCCAGGTAGCTGCCACGCTCGTTCGCGGCGGACTCCGCGGCGGCGAGCGCGTCGAGCGTTGCCCGCTCCGCGGTGACGTCCTCGAGGACGCCAACGATCGCGATCGTGCCCTCCTCGACGCCCGGCGACACGAAGGTGGTATCGCGAAGGACCCGCACGTCGCCGTCGTCTCGGACGACGCGGTACTCGGCCGTCACCGACTTCCCGGCGGCGTTGTCCTTAAGCATCGCGTCCCAGCCGGGGCGATCGTCGGGGTGCACCTGCTCGCGCCAGGCCGCGAAGATGTCCTCGCTCGGCCTGTCGAGACCGAGGAGCTTCCGGAACCCCGGCCCGAAGTAGGCGGGTCGGAGCACGTTGTCGACACCGATCACGGCGGACCAGGCGAGCATCGACGACGCGCGCAGCACGTTCTCGAGGTGATCCCGGGCAGTGATCGCCTCGACGCGTGCGGCGTGCTGCGCGCTGACGTCGACGACGACCGCGTCAACCAGCCAGCGTCCGTCCTCGAACCTTGGCACGAGCCGCTCGTTCAGCCAGCGGGTGACGCCGTCGACGCCGACGAGCCGGAACTCGACCTCGACCGGAGCGCCACGGGAGAGGCGCTCGAACGACTCCGCCTCAGCGTGGATCGACCGGTCGTTCGGGTGCATCGCGACCGCCCAGTCGATCGCGAGAGCGCCCTCGGCGGTGCCGCCGATCAGCCGGTCACGGCCAGGCCCGCGGTGCAGGATCACGAAGCCGTTCTCGGCGTCGACCTCGCCGTGGAAGAGGAACACGGCGCGCTCGGCCGTGGTCGCCTCGAGCGTCCGCACGACCCACGCGTCCGCACCAGGCGGTCCGGTCGGTCCGCCGGACGCCGTGAGCTCGTCGCGCTCCGGTCGCTGGTGGGGGTCGTCCACCGACACATCGTGCCATAGCCCCCCCCCTTCTTGATAGCCTCACATAACTAAGAGCTTCCCCATCAGGTCGAGCACGATCAGCGCCGCCGGCCCGGCGAACAGCAGGGCGTCGATGCGGTCGAGGACGCCGCCGTGCGCACCCAGGAGCGTGCCGGAGTCCTTCACGCCCAGGTCGCGCTTCAGGAACGACTCGAAGAGATCACCGAACGGCGAGACCAGCGCGACGACGACGCCGAGGACGGCCGCCTCGGTGTGGGAGATGTGCTTCTCGACCGCGTACAGCGTCCACCAGACGGCGAGGGCGCCGGTCCGATGAGCCCGGCGCGGACGGCGGCAACGCTGTAGGATCGGGTCTCCGAACGGATCCCGTCTGATGCTCCTGCGATTCGATTACCCGTGCTGCGTGACCATTGCCACGATCTTCGTACCGCATGGTTGTGGGATGGAGGCGGCGGGAATCGAACCCGCGTCCACGACCGCCCGAGACGAACGTCTACAAGCTTGTCCCTCGCCTGGATCTCGCCCCGGGCCTGTCGCGAGGGCAGTACGAACCCGGAGCCAGCCGCACTAGGTGTCTCCGACGCCTGCAGCGGCGCTCAGGCGGCGGACGAGCCCGTTGGTTGATGCCGATCCGGGGCCACGGGCCGAGCTCCGGTCGACAGCTCGCTACCTAGACTCAGGCAGCGAAAGCGAGATCCGTATCGGACTTCGCAGTTCTGGTTTCCCGGGTGATTAACGAGGCCAACCGGGATCCTCGGCTTGCAGTTCGCCCCGTGTAGCAAACCGTGTCGAAACCAGGTCGCCCCCGGGACAGCCACAGTGTACTACGCCGATCAGGCCTTCTGGCCGCGGATCGCGCGGTCCATCTCCCGGCGGGCGTCGCGCTCCGCCATCGACTGCCGCTTGTCGACGACGTTGCGGCCGCGGCCGAGGGCGATCTCGACCTTCGCCCGTCCGACCTTGAAGTAGACACGCAGCGGGACGATCGTGAGGCCCTTCTCGGCCGTCTTCTGGCGCAACCGTTCGATCTCCCGGCCGTGCAGCAGCAGCCGGCGGTCGCGGGCGGCGGCGTGGTTCGCGCGGTTCCCCTGGGCGTACGGCTCGATGGTGCAGCCGACCAGATAGCACTCGCCGTCGCGGATCACGCCGAAGGCCTCCGCGATGCTGCAGCGGCCGAGACGCAGGGACTTGACCTCGGTACCGAGGAGCTCGATGCCGGCCTCGAACCGTTCGTCGATCTCGTAGGTGTGGAAGGCCCGCCGGTTCGACGCGACGGTCTTTTCGCCCTCGCTCACCCGAGGGTCACGTCCCGCGCGACGACGTCCTGCACGGAGCCGTCCTCGGCGGAGAGGGTGAACACCTCGAGGCGGGCTGCGCCCGACGTCCCCTCCGGCGCGGAGATCGCGCCGTCGAACGAGCCGCGGCACCCGGTGCCGCAGGTCGCCGTCACGAAGGACTCCGCGAGAACGGTCTCGCCCTGAACGAGGCGCACCTGGACATTGGCCTCGAAGACATCGGCGGTGCCGGCGAACGAGACGTTCTCGGCCACGACGTCGACGCGGGTCAGTTCCAGCCACGGTGGTGCGTCCTGACCGGTGGCGGCGATCGTCCGGTTGACCAGGCCAGGGTCGTCCCCGAACCGCACCCAACGCACCGTCGGAAACTCGGTCAGCGTGTTGACGATCTGGACGAGCGCGGCACCGGTCGGCGCCTCGTCGGCCACCCCAACCGTGGCCACGGTGTCGGCGATCGCGATGTCCTCCAGCGCGAGACCCTCCGGGACGGCCGTCTCGTAACCGGCCGGCGGCTCCGCCAGCACCAGCTCGAGCGCCTGTCGCGCAACGCCTTCGGTCACCGGTGCCCGGACGACGAGACGGACCGGCTCGCCACCGTCGAGGAACCACACGGCGACGTCGTGCTCGGGCGGGGCCGTGGTGGCCGGTGCGGGCGCGGTCGACGCCGCCGTACCGGCCGCCGGCGGATCGGCGCCACCGCATGCGGTCACCACGAGGGCCGCGATCAACGCCATGGCTCGTTCACGTCGCAAGGTCGGCCTCGTTTCCGATGTCGAGAGGGAGTTCGACCGGCTGCCGCTCGGCACCTGCATCGACGGGCTGCACGCTGACGCGCAGAAGGACCTCGCCGGTGACGCCCCACGGTATCTCGACGCGGCCCTCGAACTGTGCACAGGGCTCGGTACCGCCGTCCGCTGGGCGGTTGTAGGTGGCTCCTTCCTCGAGCGAGCGCAGCAGGGTGCCGTCCTGCTCGAGTTGGACCCTGATCGCCCCGCGCTCGGCGTCCGTCTCACCCGCGAAGCTGACGACGCCGGCGCCGACCACGGGCTTGGCGACGCGCAGCGCGCGAGTGCTCTTTCGGCCGCCGACCTTCTCGTTACCGGTGCACCGCGTTTGGTCGTGCCAGGCGGCAACGGCGGGCTGGTCGAACACATCACGCGTCAGCGCCGGGCCGCCGAACTGGTTGTTGAGGAGCGGGATCGTGGCGCCGTTCACCCGCACCTCGACCGAGCGGACGGTGTCGAACTCGGTCAGGGTGTAGACGATCTGTTCGAGCAACTTCTGCCGTTGCCGCGCTTCGATGTCGTCGGTCGAAGCGTTGCGCTGGATCGTCTCGAACGGTCCGCCCAGATCGATCTCGACGGCACCGTTGTTGAGCGCGAAGTCGAGGAGTTTGGCGCCGGCGGGGATGGCCGTGACGTACCGCTCCTTAACCTCGACAGGCGTCGGTCCCGTGAGGAGCGACTGGAGCGCAGCCTGTTCGGGACTCGGCGTGCCACTCACCGTGCGCTCGACCGTGACGCGCTTGCCGTACCGCAGCAGGTAGACGCTGATCGTCCGCTCGGCCGTTCCCTGCGCCGCGATCGGGTCAGCCAGTTCCAGTTCCTTCCCGCCCTCTGCCCGGACGCCATCGATGCCGCCGCAGCCGGCCAGGAACGCCGCCAGCATCAGAGCGACGACTCGCCTCATCCGCTGACCTCCGCCGGCTCGCTGGCCGGCCGCAACGCGATTGTCACGGCGCCCGGCAGACGCAGCGTCACCACCGCGCCGTCGTCATCGCGGAGATCGAGTGTCGCGCCGATGATCCGCGCCTGGCCGCGGCAGATCGCCAGCCCGAGGCCGGTGCCGCCGCCGCGCGCCGGCCGTCCCAGCGCGAACCGCTCACCGGCCCGGGGGAGGAACGAACCGAACCCGTCGCCGTGGTCGCGTACCTGGACGACCGCGTCGAGGCCGTCGGCAGCCAGTCGCACACGAACCGGCGGCCGCCCGTGCCGACCGGCGTTGTCGAGGAGGTTCGCGACCACCCGCTCGACGCGTCGCGGGTCGCTCAGGACGTGCAGGTGCTCGGGTGCCTCGAGCTCGGCCACGGGCGCCCTCGCCTGGACGACATCGCGGACGAGCCGGGCGAGATCGAACGGATCGGCGCGCGGCAGCTCACCGGCCTCGAGTCGCATGACCTCGAGCAGGTCCTGGACCAGCGCCGCGAGCGCGGCCGCCCGCTCCCGCACCATCGCCGCCGGGCGGGAGTCGTCGAGCAGCGCCGCGGCCGCGATCAGCCCCGTAACGGGCGTCCGCAACTCGTGGGCGACGTCGCTCGAGAAGCGCTTCTCGCGCTCCGCCGCCTCGTCGAGCTCGGCGAGCTTGCGCGACAGCGCCTCGGCCATTTCGTCGAGCGCCCGCCCGAGCTGTGCGATCTCGTCGCGACCGCGCGGCCGCAGGCGGGCGTCGAGGTCACCCGCGGCGAGCCGGCGTGCGAGCGTCGCCGATCGTCGCAGCGGACGGCCGAGCAGCATCGACACCACGAGCCCGAGGAGCGCACCGAGCATGGCAGCGCCGATGCCGACCTGGATCAGCGCGACGCGAAGGTCGGCGAGCGCCTCCATGTCGGCCTGGAACGGGCTTCTCGCGAAGACGCGGTCACCGGAGTCGAGCCGCGTACCGGCGTACACGAACGGAGAGCCGGCGACCTCGCTGACGATCGAGTAGACGCCCTCGTCGATGAGACGGACGCGGAGAGCGGCCGGTATCTGGGGGATCCGATCACCGTCCTCGAGTTCGACCGCGGCGCCACGCGGTGAACTGGTGGACTCGGGGTCGTCGAGGATGCGGGCGAAGATCCGCACGGTCTGCGCGACGCCCTTCCGGGCGCGGTCGTAGCGGTCGGACTTCTCGCGGTCGTAGACGACGACGCCGGTGCCGCCAGCGACGAGCCCAGCGATGGTCGCGATCGCGAGGGCGAGCTTGAGGCGCAAGCTCATGGGCGCAGCGTAGCGGGCGCCGGCGGCCGGCTCAGGCCCGCGTCAGCTTGTAGCCGACACCACGGACGGTCGTCACGAGCTGCGGGCTCGTGGGGTCGTCTTCGATCTTCGAACGGAGCCGCTGGATGTGGACGTCCACGAGGCGCGCATCGCCGGCCCAGCCATACCCCCAGACGCGCTCGAGGAGCGCCGCCCGGTCCAGTGCGACGCCCGGGTTGTCCATCAGCTCCGCGAGGAGGCGGTACTCCGTCGGCGTCAGTGCGACGACCTCGCCGTCCTTCGCCACGACGTGTCCGGCACGGTCGATCGTGATCGCCCCGACGCGCTCCAGGCCGCCATCGGGCATCGGTATGGGCCGCGTACGGCGCAGCGCCGCTCGCACCCGAGCCGCCAGGACGGCCGGCTCGAATGGCTTGGTGACGTAGTCGTCCGCGCCCGCCTCGAGGCCGAGGACGATGTCGACGGCGTCCGTGCGGGCCGAGAGGAAGACGATCGGCACCTGCGAGTCGCGACGGATCTCACGGCACAACTCGACCCCACCGAGCCCCGGCAGCATCACATCGAGGATCGCGAGCGACGGCTCGCGCTCCTGGAACGCCGCCAGCCCGTCCGGCCCGGTGCCGGCGCTGCGGACCTCGAAGCCGTCCCGCCGGAGTCCCTCGGCCGTTGCCTCCCGGATCACCTCGTCGTCCTCGACGAGGAGGATCTCGGGCGGCCGGATAGCGTTCACCGGAGCAGCGTAGCCGTACCCTGCCCGCTGTGCTCCCGCGGGTCCTCCTCCTCGATCTCGACGATACGATCCTCGACGACACCGGCGGATCGGCGGCATCCTGGGAGCGCGCGTGCCTTGAGGAAGGCGCGCCCGAGTCGCTCCGTGGGGCGATCCGTGCCGCGGGCGCCCGCTTCTGGTCCGACCCGGACCGGCACCGCGCCGGCCGCGCCGACCTCGCTGCCGCGCGGCGCGCGATCGTGACCGCGGCGCTCGACGACCTCGGTCTGCACGACCCGGCGCTGGCTACCCGCGTCGCCGCCCGCCACGACGTGCTGCGCGACGAGGCGATCGCACCACTTCCGGGCGCGTTCGAGGCGCTGCGCGCGTTTCGCGCTGCCGGCACGCTCCTCGGTCTGATCACGAACGGCAGCGCACGCCATCAGCGCTGGAAGCTCGCCCGCTTCGATCTCGAGGCGTGGTTCGCCTACATCGGCATCGAGGGTGAGGTCGGCGTCGGCAAGCCCGAGCCGGAGGCATTCGAGCGGGCGCTGACGGCGCTCGAGGTCGCAGCGGACGACGCCTGGATGGCGGGCGACAGCCTGCGCTTCGACGTCGGCGGCGCGCAGGCCGTGGGCCTCCATGCGATCTGGGTCGACGTCCACGGCACCGGCGTGCCGGAGGACGTGCCGGTGCTGCCGGACCGGATCGTGCGCGGCATTGCCGACCTGCTCGTGCCGTAGGTGGCGAATCCCCCTCCCAGGGGGCGAAGAAGCGGCGGCGCTCCGGCATAACTCTGGTTAGCCCCGGCTCACGACCTCCCCAACGAAGGAGTCCCCGATGCGCATCAAGTGCCTTGTTCTCCGCCTCGCTCCGCTCGTCGCCCTCCTGCTCGCCTCGGGAGCTGGCGGCAAGTGGGGAAACTGACGCCCCGCGCCATGCATGATGTCGCGCCTTCCCGCTAGAACGCGGGTCCTCCTCGGGTTGACCGCCGCCGCCGCGCTCGTCTCGGCGGCGGTCGCCGTTGAGGAGCCAGCCCGAGGAGAGCCGCTCGCCTGGATCGCAGTCGCGACGGTCGCGGTCTTCGGGGAGTTGCTGAGCGTCCGGGGCGACGGCACGGCGCGCATGCCGACGTTCACCTTCTCGACCTCGATCCTGGTTGCGGCGGCAGCCCTGTTCGGTCCGGCGCCGGCTGGCGCAATCGCGTTCGTCGCCCTCGCCGTCGTCGACTTCGTCCGGGGCGAGGAGGCCGTACGGTACCTGTTCAATGCCGCCGCGTACGGCATTGCCGGCGTCTGGGGTGCGATCGCCCACGACCTGGTCTCGACCGGGACGCCTGTCGACCTGCGTGGCCTCCTGGCGCTCTCTGTCCTGGTCGCCGTGCACCTCGCGGTGCAGATCATCGTCGTCGGCTCGGTGGTCGGCTCGACGAAGGGCGCCTCGCTGCTCGCGAGCATCTCGGGCTACGCATCCATGGCGACCGCGCCACAGATCACAGAATACTCGCTCGGCATCGTGTTCGTGGGTCTCGCGACCACCGCGCCCCTCTTCACGCCATTGCTCGTACCACTCCTCATCGCCGTCTTCCGGGCGCACGCGCGAGCCGCGGCGCTGCACCGCGAGACGGAACTCGCGCTGACTCGCCTCGCCAGCATCGTCGACGAGCGCGATCCGGCCACGTTCGACCACTCGCACCGCGTCGGGGAGCTCGTCCGACAGCTGGCGACGGCCCTCCGCCTCCCCGACCACGACGTCGAGACGCTGACGCGGGCGGGCCGGCTCCACGATCTCGGGAAGATCATGGTCGACCGCTCGGTCCTCGGCAAACCCGGGCCCCTCGACGACGAGGAGTTCGAGCAGATGCGCCAGCATCCCCGGGTGTCGGCGCGGCTGCTCGCGGCGTTCGGCTTCGCGCGGCGGGAGGCGCAGGCGGTCGCCCTGCACCACGAGCGCTTCGATGGGGCCGGGTACTACGCCGTCCCCGGCGCCCAGGTCTCCCTCGCCGCGCACTGTCTCGTTCTCGCGGACAGCTGGGATGCGATGACCTCACGCCGTCCCTACCGCGACGGGATGACGGCCGAGGTGGCGGCCGGTCGTATCGCGGACGGCCTCGGCAGCCAGTTTCATCCGGATCTGGGCCGGGCCTTTCTCGCCGTCCAGTCCGGGCGCCCGATCGAAGAGGTGCTCGAGGCCGGGACGATCGCCGACCTTCGCACTGGCCTGCGCGATGCGACGACCGCAGACCCGCGCGGTGCCGTCACGAGGGCGCAGTCCGAGCTGCGGCGCCTTGGCGCGCGGCTCCTCGCCGCGGCCGCAGCTGCGCTCGTCGTCGTTGCCGCCATCCTGCCCGAGGTGGCGGCGAGCCTCATCTCGGTGGCGGTCGGACTCGCCTCTGCCGCAGCGATCATGACCGCGCGTCGGCGCAGGAGGATCGACACCGCTCTCGCCGGTCTCGCCGACTCCGACCCTGATCTGACCGTTACCGCACTCGCCGACATCCTCGATCCGGTCGCGGGAGTCATCTGGGCCGGTGCCATCTCGGCCGACCGCGACGGCTCGCTCGTTCTATGCTCCAGCGAGTCACGGGGAGCCGCTACGGCCGCGGATCTCGTCTCCGCGCTGGAAGAGCGCCTGGTGCGGGTCGCCGCTGACCTCCGGCCGGGTCATGGCTGGGTGGGCGATGTCGACCACCTCCACGTTCGGGTCGTCCCGTCACCCACCGGATGGATCGGCATCGCGACCGAGCGGGCGTTACCGGGGCGCATCGCGGACGCCATCGCCAGCCCTCCCGGACCACCGTCGATCGCTCTGGCGTTGTACGTCGCTCCGACGGATGCGGCTGCGGCATGACGCTGCTCCTCGCAACGGTGATCGCGGTGTTCCTGACGTGGGCGCTCGGCGGCAGGCTGTCGGGCCTGGCCGGCCTGAAATTCCGTGCCTCGGCGGTGATCGGCGTAGCTCTCGCCATCCAGCTGGTCATCTTCACGCCGCTCGCGCCGGGCAACGACGAGCTCGTCCGCCTCGGCCACATCGTCTCGTACGTCCTGGTCCTCGTCTTCCTCGTCGTCAACCGCCGGATCGCGGGAATGGCCTTGATGGCGGCTGGCGTCGGCTCCAACACGCTGGTGATCGCGGTCAACGGCGGCTTGATGCCCGTCGGCCCGGAGGCGGCGGTGGCGTCAGGCTGGCCGCTCCGCCTCTGGTCCGACGGCGTGTACAACAACACCGTCCTGATCGACGCACACACGCGCCTCGCGTTCCTCGGCGACATCTTCGCCCTGCCGGCGTCTCCCGTCACCACCGCCATCAGCGTCGGCGACGTACTGCTGTTCGCGGGCGCGTTCGTGATCGTCTACCGCGCCTGTCGCCCACCCGATCCCGCAGGCGAGCGGCACCCGCTGCGAGCACCTCTGCGCCACGCCTCGTTCCGCCTGTTCCTGACGCTCCAGCTGCTGTCGACTGCCGCCGGCTGGCTCGTCGCGGCCTCCATGGTCGGCTGGGCCTACGGCCACGTTGGCGGCCTCGTCGCGTCCACGACGGTCCTGCTGCTCCGCGGTCTGGCGGGGATCGCGGCGCCGTGGGTCGGTGGGCGAATGGCGGATCACTGGGGCCCGGCCCGGCTCCTCCTCCTCACCCAGTTGGCCCAGGCGGCCCTGCTCACAGCGACGGCAGTTGCGTTGCTGCTCGACAGTGCCGTGCCCGCCTACGCGCTCTTCACCCTCGGATCGCTGGCCGGCGCGTCGTCGGACGCCGCCGCCCGATCGATCGTCACCGCGACGATCGATCGGGATGACCGGCAGCTGCCGGCGGCCAATGGCCTCGTCGGTACCGCCCGCGGACTGGCGATGGCGGGCGGCGCACTCGGCGCCGGACTGCTCGCCATCGTCAGCGAGGTCGTGCCGGTTGTCGTCGGCGCCGCGGTGGTCTGCGGCCTCACCGCCATCGGCTACGCGCATCTCCGCGACCTCGTGACACCCGCCCCGGCGTCGGCGGGCGACGCTGCAACCACCGTTCCCGCATCGACCTGGGGGATCGCTCTGGCGATCCCGCTGATCTCGATGTTCGCGGTCGCGTGCCTCGCCACCGGACTGGTCAACGCCGCCCTGCCACAGGTACTGGGCAATGTCGACGAGGGGCTGGCGTACGGCATCGGCATCGGCACGATCGGGGTCGGCCTCCTCCTCGGGCAGGCGCTGGGCGCGATCATCCCGGCCGAGCACGTACGGGGCCGAACGATCGCCGTTGCCCTGCTCGGCATGGCCGGGGCCGCAGCACTCGCCGGCGATTCGGCGATCGCGACGACCCTGCTCCTCGCGCTGCTGGTGATCGGGCTGTTCGACGGGGTCACGGAGACGGTCTTCGACACCCTCGTGCAGCGCGCGGCGCCGGAACACGTTCAGGGTCGCGTGTTCGGCGTCGCCCACACCGTCGGTTCGGCGGGGATGCTCGTCGGCTTCGCCGTCGCGCCGCTCCTCCACCGGCTCGGCGGACCGACGTTGGCGATGCCCGTCGCGGCCGTCGTCCTCGCGGCCGCCGCGCTCGTCGGCGCGCTGCTGCTCCCGCGTCCGAGCACCGCGCCCGCACCGGCGTCCGCACCGGCCCCGGCCACGCCCTGACCGTTTCGGTGCGATCCCCGTTACGGTGACATGAGGTCGAGGGAAACCCGGCCACGCGGCACGTCGATGCGCTCGACCGCGACCTCGACGCGGTCGCCGAGGCGGTAGCGGCGGCCGTCACGGCCGACCAGCGCCGTCTGCAGCTCCGACACGTCGAACTCCTCCCGGCCCAGTCGACGCGCCGAGATCATCCCGTCGTAGACGCCGGCGAAGCGGACGAAGACGCCACCACCGATCAGGCCGGTAATCTCGCCGGGGTACACGTCGTCGTCACCGGGCCGGCGCACCGAGTCGAGGTGGTGTGCGAGGCAGATGCCATCGCCTCGTCGCTCGAGCGTCGACAGCACCCGCTCGCGCAGCGAGAGATCGACCGCGAGGTCGTCGAGGCCTTCCCGGGACGGAACCGCCGACCAGCCGAGCGCTCCCGCCAGCGCGCGATGGACGAGGAGGTCGGGATAACGCCGGATCGGACTCGTGAAGTGGCAGTAGTGCGGCGAGGCCAGGCCGGCGTGCCCGATGTCGACCGGGTCGTAACGAGCCTGCATCAGGGCTCGCAGGACGAGCGATGTCCACGCCTCGGCGCCGCGGCCGTGTGCCGTCGCGTAGCGGGCGACCGCGGCGGCGATACGGCCGATCAGCGCCGCCGCATCCGCAGGCGCTACCACGTCCGGGAGCGGCGGTGTCGGCACGCCGAGGTCGGCGAGTTGCGCCTGCAGGCGGTGCACGGCGTCGGGGTCCGGAGGCTCGTGGACGCGGTACAGCACTCGTGCCCTGCGGCGCGTGAGAAACTCGGCCACGACGACGTTGGCGAGGATCATCAACTCCTCGACCAGCGCGTGGGCCGCGTGCTCGGCAGCGATCCTGATCTCTCCGATCTCGTCTCCCGTGAGGGTGATCTCCAGCTCACGGGAGACGATCTGCAACGCACCGCGCGCCGACCGGGCGGCTCGCAGCGACATCGCGATGCGAGCCGCGTCGCGGACCGGATCCGCCACTGCATGGTCGGCGCCGTCGAGGATCCGCTGTGCCTCGTCGTAGCTGAGCCGCGCGACGGACACGATCTGGCCGCGGCTGATCGACGCGGGACCAGGCGTCAGATCGGCCGAGAACGGCACCTCGACGGTGATGACGTCACGCGGGCGTCCCGGCACGAGGCTGCAGAGGCCGGCAGACAGCGCCGGTGGCAGCATCGGATCGACGCGGCCGGGCAGGTAGGAGGAGAAGCCGCGACGGCTCGCGGACGCGTCGATGGCGGAGCCTTCCGCGACGACGGCGGCGACGTCGGCGATGTGGATGCCGACCACGAACCCGCCGTCGACCCGCTCCACCGTGAGCGCGTCGTCGTGATCCTTCGCCGAACCGGGGTCGATCGTGAAGGCCGGCAGTCCACGCCGGTCGCTGCGGTCGCCGGCCGGGGCCGGCGGATCGGCCGGCAGCGAAGCCGCCTCCCCCGCGGCGGCTCCGTCGAGCGGCTCCGTGACACCGGCCTCGCCGGCAAGCCCGTGCAGCAGCGCCGTGATCTGGAACGGCGAGCCGAGCCGCTCCACGACGCGTGCGCGCCCGCCACCGGGCGCCGGCTCGACGAGGACGAGTTCGCCCTCGATCGCAACGGCGGATCCGCGCCGGCCGAGCGCGAGCGGCACGCCGGGCGCGAGGAACGACTCGGCCACGAGGAACCGTCCGCGGCGGACGACCTCGCAGCAGATCATGGCCGTCTCAGATGCGCAGGAACTTGCGCATCGTCAGGCCCGAACCGGCCGCGCCGAGGGCGAGTCCGGCAACGAGCAGGAGGACCGTCAGTTGCCAGAACGCCATCGCGCTGACCGTCCCACCCTGTCCGGACAGCGTCTCGGTCTGGAAGTACCCACGGATGGCGGCGTACGAGATGCGTAGGACGATGACGGCCCCGAGCGCGCCGACGACGCCGCAGATCATGCCCTCGAGCACGAACGGCCAGCGTACGAACCAGTTCGTCGCGCCGACGAGCTTCATCACCTCGACCTCACGCCGCCGGGCGAAGATGGAGAGGCGGATGGTGTTGCCGATCAGGAGCACGGCGGCGATCGCGAGGATGATTGCCATGCCGGCGATCACGGCCTCGATCACCCCGGCGGTCGACAGCACCTTGTCGGCAGTCTGCGATCCGTAGTCCGGGTTCGGGAGCTCTGACGTTGACTTCTCAAGGCCCTTCATCCCCGCCACGGCCGCGGCGATCTCAGCGCTCTGGTCGGGGTCCTTGGCCTTGATCTCGAAGCGCGCCGGGAAGGGATTGCCGACGAGGATGCGGATCGCCTCGGCAGAGAAGCGCTTCCTGGCCTCGGCGAGCGCCTCCTCCTTCGTGAAGAACAGAAGCGAATCACGCTCCACACGGTCGTCCGCGACGAGGCGATCCTGGATCGTCTTCTTCTCGGAGTCGGTCGCCTTGTCGCTGATCCAGACCTTGATCGTGACGTCGCTGCGCACCTTCTCCGTGTAGGAGTAGATGTACGACCCGAGCGCGGCGCCAACGCCGAACAGGAACAGGACGATCAGCACGGTGACGACCGCCGCCAGCGTCGTCGAGAAGTTCGACCGGAGCGACTTCGCCGCCTCGGCGAAGAACCATCTGAAGCGTCCGCTGGTCACGCGACGTCCTCCGAGATGTACCCGCCGCGGCGGTCGTCGCGGACGATGCGGCCGTCTTCCAGTGCGACAACACGGCGCCGCATCTTGTCGACCATCTCGCGATCGTGGGTCGCCATCAGCACGGTCGTGCCGGTGCGCTGGATGCGGTAGAGCAGCTGCATGATCCCGATCGACGTGTCGGGGTCGAGGTTGCCGGTCGGCTCGTCACAGATCAGCAACGGCGGGTGGTTCACGAACGCCCGGGCGATCGACACCCGCTGCTGCTGCCCGCCTGACAGCTCGTGCGGGAACTTCTCGACCTTGTCGCCGAGCCCGACCAGCGAGATGATCTCCGGCACCTTCCGCTCGATGTCGGCACGTCGTTGCCCCTGCACTTCGAGCGCGTAGGCGACGTTGTCGAAGACGGTGCGGTTGGGCAGCAGCTTGAAGTCCTGGAAGACGCAGCCGATGTTGCGGCGCAGCTGCGGTATCCGGGAGCGACGCAGCTTCGACAGCGACCGGCCACCGAGGATCACGTTGCCGCGGGTGGCGTCGATCTCCTTCAGCAGCAGCTTGATCATCGTCGACTTGCCCGAGCCCGACGCGCCGACCAGGAAGACCCACTCGCCCTTGTCGATCTGCAGCGAGACGTCGCGCAGGCCGACGACGTTGCCGGGATACACCTTCGTCACGTTCTCGAGCAGGATCATCGCGCTCTGCTTCGGCGCGACCGGCCGCTCGTACTCACCCGTGGCGGGCGCCATCTGCTCGTACGCCTCGAGGCGCCGGCGGCGGGCCTCCTCGTTTGCACGGTCGATCGCGAGCCGCTCCGCGTCGCTCAGAACGACGGGAGTGACCGGTGCGGCAGAGGCTGCCGGCACCGTCTCGAACGCAAACGTCTCGAGGGGCTCGATCGGTGCGCTCGGAGCGGCCGACTCCGTCCGGCTGGTGGACTCACGCTTCAGCATGCCCTGGGCACCAGGGTAACCGACGACGCCCGACGGTCATGGCGGTTCGCCGTGATATGCCTGCTAACGAGGCTAGTTCTTGGCGCCGTCCCCGGTTGCGCTACCCAGCAGGAACGATCGGATGAAGGGGTCGAGATCGCCGTCGAGGACGGCGGTCGCGTTGCCGTTCTTGAGGCCCGTGCGGTGATCGTTGACCATCGTGTACGGGTGCAGGACATAGCTGCGGATTTGACTCCCGAACGAGATGTCCTGCGCCTCGCCACGTTCTTTCGCCAGTTCGGCCTCGCGACGCTTGATCTCGAGTTCGAGCAGCCGGCTCTTGAGCACGCGCATCGCGACCTGCCGGTTCTGCTGCTGTGAGCGTTCGTTCTGGCACTGGACGACGAGTCCGGACGGCAGATGCGTGATGCGGACAGCCGAATCCGTCTTGTTGACGTGCTGGCCGCCGGCGCCCTGGGCGCGGTACGTGTCGATGCGTAGGTCCTTCTCGTCGATCTCGACGTTGACGTCCTCGTCGAGCCACGGTGCGGTCGTGAGGCTGGCGAACGCCGTGTGCCGGCGGTGGTCCTTGTCGAACGGGCTCAGCCGGACGAGGCGATGGACGCCCTTCTCGGCCTGGATGATGCCGTAGGCGTTGTCGCCCTCCAGGGTGAACGTGGCAGATTTCACGCCCGCCTCGTCACCAGCCGTCGCCTCGATCAGCGCCGCCTTGAAGCCTCGGCGCTCGGCCCAGCGCAGGTACATCCGCAGCAGGATCTCAGCCCAGTCCTGGGCGTCGGTGCCGCCGGCGCCGGCGTTGATCGACACGACCGCCGGCCCCGCGTCGTACTCGCCGGTGAAGAGCGCCGCCTCCTGCAGGGTGTCGATCTCGTCGCGGACGCGGCGGACGGTGTCGGCCAGTTCGGCCGCCATGCCCGCGTCGTCCTCGGCCAGTTCGAGCATGGTCGGCAGGTCGTCGAGGTCGCGGGCGAGGCGCTGGTAGAGATCGAACTCGCGGGCCAGGCGCGCCCGCTCGGCGCTGACCTTGCCGGCCGCGCGGGTGTCGTCCCAGAAGCCGGTGGCGCCGATCAGTTCGTCGAGGGCGCCGACACGGTCGCTCAGTCGCGCCGGGTCAAAGGTAATCACGGACCCAGACGAGCCGGGCCCTCAACTCCTCGACGGCCGCAGCGAGATCTTCGGGTTCCTGAACGGGTTCGGCGTCGGCCATCTCGCAGCGAAGGGTAGCGGGCGGGGCCTGGCCCCACCCCGGGCCAGCCCGGGGCCTGGCCCCGCGCACGGCCGGCATGGGGACAGGCCCCGGGTTTCTGGCGCACGCCCGTCCCGAAGCGGCACTCCCTGGTGACAGGGGCTCGCGGAACGAGGCGCCGCGAACTCGAAGTCGTCACGAAGCGCGCGCGGCACGCCACCCGCGCGGCACGTACCGTCGACCCATGGCTCGCCGACCACGCGAGGTGTCCCCGATCCGCTTCTACCACGTCTACAGCCGCGGCACTGGTGGACTCGCATACTTCGCCGACGACGAGGACTGTCTGGCATACCTGGACAGCGTCGGCACCGCAGCGACCCGCCACCACCTGCGCGTCCACGGCTACTGCCTGATGCGGACGCACTACCACCGCGCCGTCCAGGCACCGCATGACGACCTCGTCCGCGGCATGCACCTCATCGGTGGCGACATCGCCCGCCGGCTGAACCGGCGACGAGATCGGTTCGGACACGTCGTCGCCGGACGCTTCGGGTCGAGCGCACTGGCGACGCACGACTCCCTCATCCGCGTTGCGGGATACATCGCGCTGAACCCGGTCGCCGCCGGCATCGTCGACGACCCGCTCGACTACCGCTGGAGCTCACACGCCGCGATCGCCGGCGTCGAGGAGCCGCCGGCCTGGCTCGACACCGATCTCGTCCGGCGCCTGTTCGGCGGGAGCTACGACGAGGCAGTCGCGCGCGCGGCAGACGAGATCGTGGTGCTCAGGCGCCGTGACAGCGCTTGAACTTCTTGCCGCTACCGCACCAGCACGGATCGTTCCGACCCACGACCTGCTCGACCCGTCGCTGCTCGACCGGTTCCGGCAAGACGTCGATCGACTCCAGCGCCTCGCCGTTGGCGACGCCGCCGTGGCGCGCATCCTCGAGCGCCGAGTGCTCCTCGTGCTGCGCGACCAGACCGTCGATCGCCTGCAGCGAAGCCGGGTCGAAGGCGTCGAGCAACGCCTGCCGGCCGTCGGGCCCCTCCACCTGGATGGTGAAGCGGAAGAGGCTCGTGACAACCTCCTCCTGCGCCTTCGCCATCATGTCCGCGAACATCGCATGGCCCTCGGTGCGGTACTCGACGAGCGGATCCTTCTGCGCCAATCCACGGAGGTGGATGCCCTCACGCAGGTACTCCATGTCATCGAGGTGCTGCCGCCAGTGCGAGTCGATCGACTGCAACAGGAACGAACGCTCAGCGCGCCGCATCAGATCGGGCTCGAGCCGGCTGACGATCTGATCCTTGCGCTCGTACGCGGCCTGCGCATCGGCCGCGACGCGATCGAGCAGGTCCTCCTTCGCGACCGTCTCCGGATCGCCGAAGTCAGCGAGACCGAAGGAGACGGGATAGACGCCCCGCAGGCCAACCATCATCCCCTCGAGGTCCCACTCCTCGGAGAACGACTCGTCGGTGTGCGCCTCCACGACCGCCCAGACCGTCTCGTCGATCCACTCGCCGATCAGGTCCGAGATGTCCTCGCCGTCGAGCACGCGATGGCGCTGCTCGTAGACGACTCCGCGCTGCGTGTTCAGCACGTCGTCGTACTTGAGGACGTTCTTGCGGATCTCGAAGTTGTGCTCCTCGACGCGCTTCTGCGCACCTTCGATGCGCCCCGTCAACATTCCGTGCTCGATCGGCTCGCCCTCGGGCACCCGTAGCCGGTCGAGGATGCGGTAGATGCGGTCGCCCGCGAACAGGCGCACGACATCGTCCTCGGCGGACAGGTAGAAGCGGGTCTCGCCCGGGTCTCCCTGCCGACCGGAGCGACCGCGCAACTGGTTGTCGATACGACGCGACTCGTGGCGCTCGGTGCCGAGCACGTAGAGGCCGCCGCGTTCGACGACGCCCTCGCCGAGCTTGATGTCGACGCCGCGGCCGGCCATGTTGGTCGCGATCGTGACCGCGCCCGGCTGGCCCGCGTCGATGATGATCTCGGCCTCGCGCTCGTGCTGTTTGGCGTTCAGGACGTTGTGCGGCACGCCCTTCTCGATCAGCTGCTGGGCGAGCATCTCCGACACCTCGACGGAGATCGTGCCGACGAGCACCGGCTGCCCGGTCGCGTGCCGCTCGGCGATATCCTCGACGACGGCCTTGAACTTCTCGGTCCGCGTCTTGAAGACGACGTCGTTCTGATCCTTCCGCACCATCTGGACGTTCGTCGGGATGGAGACGACCTCGAGCTTGTAGATCTCCGCAAACTCATTCGCCTCGGTCGCGGCCGTGCCGGTCATGCCCGACAGGCGCTCGTACATGCGGAAGTAGTTCTGGATCGTGACCGTCGCGACCGTGATGTTCTCGGCCTCGATCTTCACGCCCTCCTTGGCCTCGACCGCCTGGTGCAGGCCTTCCGACCAGCGCCGCCCGAGCATCGCCCGGCCGGTGAACTCGTCGATGATGTGCACCTCGCCGTCCGACACCAGGTACTCGACGTCGCGCTTGTAGAGCGACTCGGCCTTCAATGACTGGATCAGGTGGTTGACCATCTGACCATTGCCCGGCGCGTACAGGTTGTCGATGCCGAGCGCCTGCTCGACCTTGTGCACGCCCTGCTCGGTCGGCGACACCGTCTTTCGCTTCTCGTCGACCTCATAGTCGTCCGGGATCGTCAGGCGCTTGGCGATGCGCGCGAACTCGTAGTAGGTGCCGGCGGCCTCCTCGGGCTGGCCGGAGATGATCAGCGGCGTCCGCGCCTCGTCGATCAGGATCGAGTCGACCTCGTCGACGATCGCAAAGTAGTGGCCGCGCTGGACGGTCTGACCGGCCTCGACGGCGAGGTTGTCGCGCAGGTAGTCGAACCCGAACTCCGAGTTCGTCCCGTACGTCACGTCGCAGTGGTAGGCGGCACGCCGCGGGTCGTGCGGCATGTTCGACTGGATCACGCCGACGGAAACGCCGAGCATGTCGTAGAGCGGCATCATCCAGGTCGCATCGCGGCGCGCGAGGTAGTCATTGACCGTGACGAGATGGACGCCGAGGCCGGCCAGGGCCCGGAAGCAGACGGCGAGCGTCGCCACCAGCGTCTTGCCCTCGCCGGTCTTCATCTCCGCGATCATGCCGTCGCCGAGCGTATAGCCGCCCATGATCTGGACGTCGAAGTGGCGCATCTTGAGCGAGCGTCGGCCAGCCTCACGGACGAGGGCGAAGCACTCCGCCTGAACATCGCGCAGGGGCGTCTCCGGGTCCTCGCCGGCGAGGATCCGCTCGCCCACGCTGGCGCGCAGGTCGGCGTAGCGGGCGCGCAACTCGGCGTCGCTGAGGGCCGCGGTCGCGGGCTCGAGGGAGTTGACGAGGCGCGTCGCCTCTGCCAAACCCTTCAATCGGCGTCCCTCGCCGAGTCGCAGGACCCGGTTCAGCAGGTTCGACATGACTCGAAGCCTACCGCCTGGCGCCGCGACCGCCGCTGCCTGCTGGCGCCATGCCGCCAGGCCAGGTGTACGGTTCGTCGCGATGACGCGCACGTCCGCCACGGCCGGGTTCGCCCGGGCCCTGCTGACCGCGTACCGCGATCGCCAGGTGACGTTCGCCGAGGCCGTCGCCGCTGTCGAGACGCGGTGCCCCCGCGCTGACGGCGTCTCTGCCAGCACCCTGCGTGAACTCTTTCCGGTCGGTGCCCGTCGCGCACCCGATGCGGCGGTCGTTGATCTCGTTCTGCTCGCACTGGCCGACGATCGGCTGCCCGCGATCGAGGCTGCGCTCCTGGCCCTGTCGCTGCGACGGCCCGTCCTCGCGGCGATCCTCGATCGTGAGGCACGGGGGGAGGCCGTGCCGCAGACGATCCTCCGGCCCGGCTGCCGCGTCATGCTCGGGACGCCGGGTGGGCGCGCTGCACTGAGAGCCCTGGTCGGCGGCGACCTCGACCCGGCCGCGCGCTGGCTCGACGGTGCGGTCGTCGACCCGGCCGCCTTCTCGGCGACCACGCTCGACGTCCCGCTCGGCGATCTCGCCGGGCTGGCCGAGCTGGTCGACCAGCTCGTCCGGGAGACCGAGATGCTGCCGTCCGGCCGTGCCCGGGCGCGGATCACCGACGAGTGGGTCGGCGAGGTGACGGTCGAGTCGCTGGACGACGACACGCCGTACACGGAGATCGTGCGCGTCGTCGGCGAGCGCCTGCTCGAGTCCGATGCGCCGGCACTGCTCTGGCACGCCGCCCGTCAGCTCTCCCTCGTCGCCGGTGGCGATCGGCGCATCGCCGAGCGAGTCCTCGAGCGCTGTCTGCCGCTCGCACGCCTCGAGGACGGACGCTCGCCGGCCGCCGCCGCGGCGTCGTTCCTCACGGTGCTGCCGGCCGAGCGCGCCGCGGCGCTCCTCGAGCGGTTGGCACCCCGTCTCGACGCGGACGGCTGGGACGCCGTTGCGCGCGTGTTCCTCGCCGGTGCGTTCCGCACGCGCTGGGCCGACTGGCGTCCGCACGCGCTGCGCTGGGCCCGAGGCGACATCGCCGGTCTCGCCGGGGCAGCGTCGAGCGCGCTCGGTTTCGCCGACAGCGCGGCCTGATGCGGTACGGCTGGAAGGCGTCGGCCGAGCAGTTCGGCCCGCGAGATCTCATCGCCTGGACGCAGCTGGCGGAGCGCCGCGGCTTCGAGCTCGCCGGGCTGTCTGATCACTTCCAGCCGTGGCGGCACTCGTCCGGCCACGCCCCGAACGCTCTCGCGTGGCTCGGAGCCGCCGGCCAGGCGACCCAGCGGCTGACGCTCGGCACGAGCGTCCTGACGCCGACGATGCGCTACCACCCGTCGATCGTGGCGCAGGCGTTCGCGACGCTCGGCGTTCTCTATCCCGGTCGCGTGTTCCTCGGCGTCGGTACGGGCGAGTCGATGAACGAGACGCCCGCGACCGGCGCCGACTGGCCGGGCGCGAAGGAGCGGCGACTCCGGCTGGCGGAGGCGATCGAGCTGATCGGCCGGCTCTGGCGTGAGGAGCGCGTCGAGTTCAGCGGCGAGTTCTACCGCGCCGAGCGGGCGACGATCTACGACCGGCCAGAGGTGCCCGTGCCGGTGTACGTCGCTGCCTCGGGCCCGCTCGCCGCCAGGCTCGCCGGGCGTGTCGGCGACGGCTTCATCTGCACCTCCGGGAAGCGCCCCGAGCTCTACACGGAGCTGACCGACGCCGTCGCCGAGGGCGCTGTCGCCGCAGGCCGCGATCCGGCGACGGTACGGCGGATGATCGAGATCAAGGTCTCCTACGACACGGACTCCGAGGCCGCGCTGCGCGCGTGCGACTGGTGGGCGGCGCTCGCGCTGGCGCCCGAGGAGAAGCTGGGCGTCGAGGACCCGATCGAGATGGAACGCCTCGCCGACGCCGCGATCGACCGGGCACATACCCGTTTCATCGTCTCGACCGACCCGGACGAGGTCGTGGAGCGGATCGCACCGTACGTCGCGCTCGGCTTCACGGAGCTCGTGTTCCATGCGCCGGGGCCGGACCAGCCGCGGTTCCTGGAGCTGTTCAGCCGCGACGTGCTACCGCGCCTGCGCGCCCGCTTCGGCTGACCGTCGCGGTCAGCCGACCGCGAGGCCCGGCCGGTGCAGCTTCGCCGGCCGCACCAGGCCCGAGTCGTCGTACGGCGGCGGCGGCGTATCGGCTAGGGGTGGCGCGCCGAACGACCGCGCCACCTGGGCGACGGGGGGGCGGCCGTAGAGCGTCGTGCGCTGGACCGGCGCACGCCCGGCGGCCCGGATCACCTGCTCCATCCGCTCCGGCGGGCATTCCTGCCCGTGCGCGGCCCCGGCGGCGCGTGAGATCGACTCGTTCATCAGCGTGCCGCCGAGGTCATTGACGCCGCTCGCGAGCAGCGCGGCCGCTCCCTCCGGGCCGAGCTTGACCCAGGACGCCTGGATGTTCGTGATGTGCGGATCGAGGATCAGGCGCGCGGCGGCGTGCAGCACGATCGACTCCTCGAACGTCGGTCCCCGCCGCGCGCCACCCTTGAGACCGATCGGCGCCTCCGCATGGACGAACGGCAGCGGCACGAACTCCGTGAACCCGCCGGTCTCGGCGGCGAGGTCGCGCAGCGCGAGCAGGTGCCGCGCCTGGTGGACGGGGCGCTCGACATGCCCGAACATGATCGTCGACGTCGTCCGCAGGCCGACGGCATGGGCCGTGCGCATCACCTCGAGCCACTGCGCGGTATTGACCTTGTCGGGACACAGCACGGCGCGAATCTCGTCATCGAGGATCTCCGCCGCCGTGCCGGGCAGCGAGCCGAGGCCGGCGTCGCGCAGCCGCTCCAGGTACTCGCGGAGCGGCATCTCGGCAGTGTGCGCACCCTGCCAGACCTCGAGCGGCGAGAAGGCGTGGATGTGCAGCTCCGGCAGCTCGCCGCGGATCGCCTCGACCAGCTCCAGATACCAGCGCCCGGTGAAGCCCGGGTGGATGCCGCCCTGCAGGCAGACCTCGGTGCCGCCGCGCTCCCACGCCTCGTGGCAGCGCCTCAGGATCTCCTCCCGCCCGAGCAGGTAGGCCGGGCCGCGCAGGTTCTCCGCCAGCTTGCCCTTGGAGAAGGCGCAGAAGCCGCAGCGGAAGTAGCAGACGTTGGTGTAGTTGATGTTCCGGCAGACGACGTACGTGACGTCGTCGCCGTTGCGCTCCCGCCGCAGCGCATCCGCGGCGGCCACGAGGCGGTCGATCTCCGGCCCGCGCGCCGCCAGCAGCGCGGTTGCCGCGGCAAGGTCGGGCCCGCGCGCCTCGAGCGCCTCGCCGAACGCCCGCGAGCTGCCGCCGCGCCGAGGCCGCTCCGGCAGCTGCGGGAGACCGGGCGTCGTGCCGACGAACCAGTCCGCGTCGCCGCGGGCATGGCCATGGCCGTCGGCGGCGGCGAGCACGGCGGCCCGTACGGGCGGCGCCAGCCACTCCGGCCCCTGGAAGTCGGGATAGACGCACAGCCGCGGCACGAGCGTCATGCCCGCCGCAGCGGTTGCCGCCTCGAGGCGTTCCAGATCCGGCCACGGCGCCTCGGGGTTGACGTGATCGATCGTCACCGGCGAGACGCCGCCCCAGTCGTCGATGCCGGCCTCCAGCAGGCGAGGGAAGTCGTCGTAGGCGAGGTTCGGCGGTGCCTGGATCGACACGTCCGGCGGCAGGATCAGCCGGGCGGTCGCGATCGTCCAGAGGTGGTCGTCGAGCGACGGCTCCGGTGCGGCGACCATCTTCGTGCCGGCCTTCGCGCGGAAGTTCTGGACGATCACCTCCTGGAGATGCCCGTGCGCGAGGTGCAGGTCGCGCAGCGCCTCGAGCGCCTCGACACGTTCCGCGCGGGTCTCGCCGATACCGATCAGGATGCCGCTCGTGTAGGGGATCCGCAGCCGCCCGGCGCGGGCGAGCGCGTCGAGCCTGATGGTCGGGTGCTTGTCCGGCGAGCCGAAGTGCGGCATCCCCCGCTCCGAGAGCCGGGCGGAGGCCGTCTCGAGCATGATCCCCTGGCTGCCGCACACCTCGCGCAGCGCCAGCAGTTCGTCGTCGGCGAGGACGCCGGGGTTGGCGTGCGGGAGCAGCCCCGTCTCCTCGAGCACGGCGCGCGCGGCCTCCACCAGGTACGACGCCGTCGTCGCGTGGCCGAGCGCGGCGAGCTCGTCACGGGCGACGCGGTAGCGCAACTCGGGCTTGTCGCCGAGCGTGAAGAGCGCCTCGCGGCAGCCCGCGGCGGCCCCGGCGCGCGCGATCGCCAGGACCTCGTCGAGCATCAGGTAGGCGCGCTCACCACGACGCGGCGGACGCGCGAACGTGCAGTAGTGGCAGACGTCGCGACAGAGCGCCGTCAGCGGGATGAAGACCTTGGGCGAGTAGGTGACGACGCTGCCGCGCGCGCGGTCGCGCACCTCGCGGGCCCGCGCGCACAGCTCTCCGACCTCACCGCGATCCACGGCCGCAGGCTACATGCCGGAGGTGCGGACGGGCGTGAAGATGTACTTGATCCGGTGCGCACCCTCCTCGCGCCAGGGGTACTGGTCCTTGTCGAGGTACTTCTTCGCCAGCCGGTCGATGTGATCCTCGGCCTCATGCCCCGTGACCGTCGTGACCGTGCCCTGCAGCTGCGTGTAGTTGTAGGGCTCGTCGAGGTCGAAGAGGGTGACGGTGACGCGCGGGTCGGCCTCGAGCTGCCGCACCTTGGCGCGCCCGATCTCGGAGTTGAAGGTGATCAGGTCACCCTCACGGTCGATCCACATCGGGTTGACCTGGGCGTAGCCGCTGGGCGCGACCGTGCCGAGCATCGCGTAGACGCGCGGGTTGTCGAGCAGAGCCTGGAGCTTGTCGGTGAGAGCCATGCCGGCAGCGTATGCTCAGAGTGGCCCGCGGACCGCCAGGTAGCTGTCGTTGAACTCCCGCAGGGCCTCGTCTTTGGCCGCGTACACACCGTGGCCGAACGCCCGCGAGGAGACCCCGCGCTGAACGCGCTCGCAGACGACGTAGTCCTGACGCGCGACGAGTTCCGAGAAGTCGACGACGTCGGAGCAGTCGAAGTCCGGCGCGCCCACCGTCTCCGGCCGGAAGAGGTACTCGGTGACGATCGTCGTCCGGTCGGCGGCGACCGGCAGCAACGCCGTGACGATTGCGGAGGTGCCCGTCACGTCGATAAACATGTTCGGGAAGACGACCGCGCCGAAGTAGGCCGTGCGGTCGGCCTCGGTCAGGTCGGGGAGCAGCGGCAGGCTCGTCGCGCCGCTGAGGGTGAACGCGACGCCCCGGTTCGCCAGGCTGACGCCGCCGTCGTCGCGACCCGCCTCGACGACCGAGCCGGAGCGGTACGACGGAATCAGCTGCACCAGTTCGGGATGGACCGTCGGGCAGTGCAGGCACTCGTTGTAGTTCTCGATCAGGATCTTCCAGTTCGCGCGGACCTCGCTGACGGTCCGGCGCCCGGTGACGAGGCCGCCGAGGCCGAAGCGCTCGAACGACTCCGGGGCCGGGAGCGCCGGCGGCTCGGCGGCCAGGCAGACGAAGACGCAGCCGTCCCAGACGTCGCACGCGACCGGCCAGAGACCGAGTGTCGCCCGGTCGATCTCGTCGGGCGCGACGTTCGGCGTACCGATGAGGGCGCCGTCGAGGCCGTACGACCAGGCGTGGTACGGACACTTGATCGCCCGGCGGACGCTGCCCTGGTCGTCGTCGCAGAGCCTGGAGCCGCGGTGGCGGCAGACGTTGTAGAACGCCCTCACGAGACCGTCCTCGCCGCGCACGACGAGCACGGACTCGCCGGCGACATCCACCGTGACGTACGCGCCGGCAGCCGCGATCCGGTCCGCCCTGACGGCGTAGAACCACTGGCGGTGGAAGATCCGTTCCCGCTCCACCTCGTAGACGGCGGAATCGTGGTAGTCGGCGCCTGGCAACGTCTGGAGCATCGTGCCAGTGTATCTGACTGACTGATCAATCAGGCAAACAGATCGCGCCCGGATGGCATCACGGTCGCGGCCACACCGCCCTCGTCGGGCCTGAACCTCGCGCCGCGAATCCGCACCGCCGGGATCCCACCGGCCGGCCCCATCACGTGGTCGGCGATCGCCGCCAGCTCGTCGGCGACGTGCACCGTCGTCCCGGCGAACGGCCGCCCGGCATCATCCGGCGCGCCGATCCGATCGTCGACGGCCGCGATGCCGGCGCAGCCGATCGCAACGCCGCAGATGGCCTGCCGGAACGGCCGTCCGAACGAGTCCGAGACGATCACGGCGACACCGACCGGGAGGGCGTCGCGGATGCCCCGCGCGGAGGCGTCGGGGTCGACTGGCAGGAGGATCGCCTGGTCCGGGCGCGACGCGTTCGACCGGTCGACGCCCGCCGAGGCGCAGACGAAGCCGTGGCGGGTCTGGCAGATCAGCAGGCTGCCACGTCGACGGACAACCCGCACCGTCTCCCGGAGCACGACCTCGATGTAGCGCGGATCCTCGTCGGCGCCCGCAATCGCGATCGCCTCGTCGGACGGCTCGACCCCGGCGAGGTCGACGACCCGGCCCTCCGCCTTGGAGACGACCTTCTGGGCGACGACGACGACGTCCGCAGGCAGGAGCTCGATCGCCGCCGCGAGCAGCGCCCCGAGATCGTCGCCAGCGGCGATCTGCGGCACCCCGGTCAGCGGCGTGACGGCGAGCGGCGTCACGTCGTCAGCGCGACGTGGGCGAGCGCGGTGCGGGCGGCGGCGTCCGCCATCAGCGTGTCGGTCACGACCGGCCGGAGCCCGAGTGCGCGAACGTCGGCGGCACGCGCCCTGTCGGCGGCATCGAGGACGAACGTCCCCACGAGTGGCGCCAGGTAGCGGGCGACGCCGACCGTCGACCGCTCGTGCCCGAGCCAGTCGAGCAGCTCACCGAGCGGCCCCTTGACGGCTCGGCCGGCGATGATCGGCGAGACCGCGACGACGGTCGCTCGGCGCGACTCGAGGGCCTCGCGGACGCCCGCGACAGCGAGGATCGGGTCGAGCGAGATGAACGGGTTCGACGGCGCGAGCAGTACGCGGTCGGCGGTCGCGATCGCCTCCAGGACGCCGGGCGCCGCCGGCGCGCCGGCGCCGTCGAAACGGATCGAGCGGACGACGGGCTCCGCGCGGCGCCGCACGAGCCAGTCCTGGAACGCCAGTTCACCCTCGTCCGTCATCATCACGGTGCGCAGGCGAGCGTCGGTGGCCGGCAGGATGCGGGCGCCGACGCCCATGCGCGCGGCGACGTCCGCGACGATCGCCGACAGCGGTTCGGAGGCCGCCAGCCGCTGCGTGCGGACGACGTGCAGGCCGAGGTCGTGGTCGCCGAGGATGAACCAGTCGGCGCCCCCGAGTTCGCGGACCGTGGCGAGGGCGTGGCGGGAGTCGTCCCGCACCCCCCAGCCGGCGGCACCGACGCGGCCGGCGAGCGTGTACAGCACCGTGTCGACGTCCGGCGAGACGTGCAGGCCCCAGTGCTCGAGGTCGTCGCCCACATTCGCGATCACCGTCACCTCGGCGTCGGGCAGGGCGGCGAGGACGCCGAGCGTGAAGCGCGCACCACCGACACCGCCGGAGAGGATAGTGATGCGCACGCCGAAAGGATGCCCTACCAGCCCGCGCCGTCCGCCTCGACCGCCCCCTGCATGCGGTGGACGATCAGCCGTAGGGAGATCTCGGCCCTGGCGCCGGGGTCGAGCGGGCGCACGCCGAGACGCCGCTCGGCACGTGGCAGCTCCTTGTAGACGGATTGCCGGGAGACGCCGAGCCGCCGCGCCGTCGCGGCAACCCCGAAGCCGGTGCCGACGAGAGCGTCGAGCAGCCGCTCGTCTCGCGCCGAGAGCGCCGGCCCGAATCGCCGACCGGCGAGCACCGCCGCGGCGACCGGATCGAAGGGTGCGGCCCGGTCCGCCCAGACGACGGCGCGCCCGAGGGCGTGCGCGATCAGCGACGCGCGCTCCGCGTCCTCGAACGCCTGGCGCAGCACGTGCGGCTCGAGCGAGGCAGTCGCGAGGCCGGTCGCTGCGGCGACCGGCAACGGCATTCCGGCCGCGACGAGGCCGCGCGCGCGGCGTCCGTGTACCTCTGCGAGCGCCGGTGCCGGGCCCTCGACGCCGCGCGCCACGAACACGGTGACGGTGTCGGCCACGTCGACGCCGACCGAGCGAAGCCGCCTGCGCGCGTCGGTGGCCGACGTCCCACGGCCGTCGGCCAGGGAGCGGACGAGCCGGGCGCGGTCGTCGGCCAGCAGCTCGTCGAGGCGCGGCTCGGCGGCCAGCGCGGCACCGAGCAGGAAGGCACCCTCGGAGACGGTCAGCTCCTCCAGCTCCGTCGGGTCGGGCACCAGCGCGTGCAGCCGTGCCGCGCGGCGCCCCGGGATCACGACGCTCTGGGTGATGAGGGGCGAGTCGCGGCCGGCGCGTCGGGCGGCGAGCGCCTCCAGAAACCGGGTGGAGAGCCCGCGGTCGGCCGGCGCGGCGAGGATCGGCGCGCCGTCGAGTTGCTCGACGAGCAGTTCGGCGTCGAGCGCCTCGGCCAGCCCGGCGAGCAGCGCCGCCGCCCCGTGCCCATCGCGTGCCGCCTCCCGCAGGCGCGCCTGCACGCCGACCGACCGACGCAGCCGGGCGAGCTCCGCGGCGAGCTGCAGCTCCGCGACGGCCTGGGTGATCTCGACGAAGCGGACGCGTCGGCCGAAGGCGATCAGCGGCAGCCCGACGCGCGCGCAGGCGGCCACGAGGACGTCCGGCGCCTCCGCGTAGACGGAGCCCAGCTCGAGTGCGAGGCCGGACACGCGCGCAGTTGACAGTTCGTCGACCAGTTGCCCGATGGCCGTGTCGGCCATCGCCACAAGCGAAACGCCGGTCGTGAGCAGCAGTTCGTCACCTTCGACGGCGCCGGCCACCTCGCGGTTCTCGAACACGTGCGCCCAGCGCACGGCCGCATCGAGGCGGCCGGCGCCGGCCAGGACGCGGGGTGCTCCTGCGGCCACCGGCGGCAGGGTGAGGACGTCGACGAGTCGCAGCATCCGTTGCGACAACTCTATCGAGCCTGAGGCGACACAGTGTCACCTTTTCCTCGAGGGCGTTCCGCGCCACCATGCAGGGCATGAGCGCCACCGTCCCCGCCCCCGGCAAGACCGGGGTCCGTGTCCTGAGCAACTACATCGGCGGCCGCTGGGTCGCGTCGACGTCGGGCGACCTGCTCGACGTCACCAACCCGGCGACCGGCGACGTGCTGGCCCGCGTACCGCTGTCCTCGAAGGAGGAACTGGACGAGGCTGCCGCGGTCGCCCGCGATGCCTTCACGCGCTGGCGCAAGGTGCCGGTGATCGAACGCACCCGCTGGCTGTTCGACCTCCGCCAGGCCTTCAGCGAGCGCATCGACGACATCGCCGCCACGATCACCCGCGAGATGGGCAAGACGTTCCCGGACGCGCAGGCCGAGGTGTCCCGGACGATCGAGAACATCGAGGCGGCGTGCGGCGTGCCGACGATGATGCAGGGGAAGAACCTCGAGGGCGTCGCCACCGCGATCGACTGCGAGACGATCCGCCAGCCGGTCGGCGTGGTCGGCAACATCGTGCCGTTCAACTTCCCGGCGATGGTGCCGTTCTGGTTCATGCCATACGCGATCGCGTGCGGCAACACCTACATCCTGAAGCCGTCGGAGCAGGTGCCGATGACGCAGGCGCTGATGTGGGAGATCATGCACGACCTCGGCGGCCTGCCGGCGGGCGTCATCAACCTCGTCAACGGCTCCGTCGACGTCGTCAACGCGATGCTCGACTCGCCGCAGATCGACGCCATCTCGTTCGTCGGCTCGGCGACGACGGCGCACTACATCTACCGGCGCGCGGCCGAGACCGGTAAGCGCGTGCAGGCGCTCGGCGGGGCGAAGAACCACATGGTCGTGATGCCCGATGCGCTGATGGACAAGACCGCCGACAACATCATCGGCTCCGCGTTCGGCGCCGCCGGCCAGCGCTGCATGGCCGGCTCCGTCGTCGTCGCCGTCGGCGACGCCAAGCGGGCCCTGTTCGACGAGCTCGTCCCGAAGGTCGAGGCGCTCAGGGTCGGCGACGGCATGGAGAAGGGCGTCCACGTCGGCCCGGTCGTGTCGACCGCCGCCCGCGACCGCATCCGGGGCATGATCGACCGCGCCCTCGAGCAGGGCGCGAAGCTCGCCGTCGACGGCCGCTCGCCCGACGCCGCCGCCGCCGGCGCCTTCGTCGGCCCGACGATCATCGACGACGTCGCGCCGGAGATGGACGCGGCGCAGGAGGAGATCTTCGGGCCCGTGCTGTCCGTGATCCACGCCGACTCGCTGGAGCAGGCGATCGAGATCGTCAACAACACGCGCTACGGCAACGGCACGTCGATCTTCACGGAGTCCGGCGCCGCCGTCCGTCGCTACCGCGAAGACGTCCAGGTCGGCATGATCGGCGTCAACATCGGCGTCGCCGCGCCGGTCGGCTACTTCCCCTTCACGGGTTGGAAGAACTCGTTCTTCGGTGACATGCATGCACAGGCGGGCGATGCCGTGGACTTCTACACCCGCAAGAAGACGACCACCAGCCGCTGGTTCTCGGGCGGCCCGACCGGCAAGTTCTTCGTCGAGCAGGGAGACACGCACTGATGGCGACCACCGCGCGGATGTCGAACGAGGAGCTGCGTGAGCTCGAGAAGGCCCACGTCTTCCACTCGTGGAGCGCCCAGGGGCTGATCAGCCCGCTGCCGGTCGAGCGCGCCGAGGGCGTGTACATGTGGGACCACGACGGCAAGCGCTACCTCGACTTCTCCTCCCAGCTCGTCAACACGAACATCGGCCACCAGCACCCGAAGGTGGTGGCGGCGATCAAGGAGCAAGCCGATCTGCTGTGCACCGTCGCACCGCAGCACGCCAACGCGAAGCGCGCCGAGCTCGCGGCGATGGTCGCCGAGATCGCTCCGGGCGACATCGACATGGCGTTCTTCACCAACGGCGGCGCCGAGGCGACGGAGAACGCGATGCGGATGGCGCGCATCTACACCGGACGTCACAAGATGCTCGCGACGTACCGCTCCTACCACGGGGCGACGGGCGGCTCGATCGTCCTCACCGGCGACCCGCGCCGCTGGGCCGCCGAGCCCGGCATGGCCGGCGTCGTGCACTTCTGCGGCCCGTACCTGTACCGCTCGTCGTTCAACGCGACGACGCCCGAGGAGGAGTGCTCGCGCGCGCTCGCCCACCTCGAGGAGATCCTCCTCTACGAGGGCCCGCAGACCGTTGCCGGCATCATCATCGAGTCGGTCGTCGGCACGAACGGCATCCTCGTGCCGCCGGACGGCTACCTCGAAGGCGTGCGCGAGATCTGCACCCGCCACGGCATCGTGATGATCTGCGACGAGGTGATGGCGGGGTTCGGCCGCACCGGCGAGTGGTTCGCCTGCGATCACTGGGGCGTCGAGCCCGACCTGATCACGTGCGCCAAGGGCATCAACTCCGGCTACGTCCCGCTCGGCGCCCTGCTCATCTCCCGCCGCATCGCCGACACGTTCCGCGAGCGCGCCTGGATGGGTGGTCTGACCTACTCGGGCCACCCGCTCGCCTGCGCCGCCGCCGTCGCCTCGATCGAGGCGTACAAGGAGGAGGACATCCTCGGTAACGCCCGGATGATCGGCGCCGACGTCCTCGGGCCGGGCCTGCGAGAGCTGCAGGATCGTCACCCGTCGATCGGCGAGGTGCGCGGCAAGGGCTGTTTCTGGGGCGTCGAGCTGGTCGCGGATCGCGCAACGCGCGAGATGCTGGCGCCATTCAACGCCTCCGGCGCGCAGATGGGGGCCGTCGGCGCGCTGCAGAAGCGGTGCTGGGAACTGGGGCTCGCCACCATGATCCACTGGAACGTGATCATGGTCGTGCCGCCGCTCGTGATCACGCCCGAGGAGGCCCGTCTCGGCCTCGAGATGCTCGACGACGCCCTCGGCGTGGCCGACGCCGCCTACCGGGGCTGACCGAGCCGGTCGGTGCACGTCCTCGTCCCGGTCAAACAGCTCGACAGGTGCAAGCAGCGGCTCGCAGGCATCCTCGATGCCGGCGAGCGGCGCCTGTTGATGCTCGGCCTGCTCGCCGACGTCCTGCGGGCGGCGAGCGGCGCCGAGGGCGTGACGGCCCTGGCGGTCGTGACCAGTGACGGCACCGCTGCCGAGGTCGCCAAGGGACAGGGCGTCGCGGTGATCGACGACGCCGGTCTCCCCTGGAACGAGGGACTCCTGACCGCTCTCGCACGGGTGCCGTCGGCACCCGCGGGCGTGCTCTTCCTGTCGGCCGACCTGCCGGCGCTGACCGCAGCGGACGTGACCGCGATGATCGCCGCCTGCCCGTCGCCCGGCATCGCGATCGGTCGCGCCCACGACGGCGGCACGAACGCTCTCGCCCTCCGCCCGGCGGCGGCGATCGTCCCGGCCTTCGGCGCCGCGCGCAGCGCCGCCGTCCACACCGCCCGTGCCAGTGCCGCCGGCTTCGCTGCCGTTGTCGTCGACCGGCCGGGCCTCGCGAACGACCTCGACACGCCGGAGGACCTGACCGCCGCGCTGGCGAACGATGCGGCAGGGGCCGAGCGCGCGTGGCGCTCCTACATCGGAGATCTGACCCTGGAGGGCTTCCCATGCTGAGAATCGGTGCGACCATCCTGCCCGACCCGCCGGCGTCGCGATTCGTCGAGCTCGTCCAACTGGCGGAGGAGTGCGGCTTCGACTCGGCCTGGACCTACGACTCGCACGTCCTCTGGCAGGACGGCTCGGTCTTCCTGCCGCTGGCCCTCGCCGCGACCGAGCGCATTCGACTCGGCTTCTGCGTGACGAATCCCGGCACGCGCGAGCCGACGACGTCCGCGAGCTACCACGCGACGCTGAACAGCACGTTCCCCGGTCGCATCGTGCACGGCATCGGCCGCGGCGACTCGGCGCGGCGGACGATCGGCTACGACCCGGTCCCGGTCGGCGAGTTCCGGCGCTCGACGGCCCTCATCCGCGACCTCATGAATGGCCGCACCGTCACGCTGAACGACAAGGAGATTCGGCTCGAGTGGGCGGCCGGTCAGCCGGAGATCCCGATCTACGTCGCCGGCTACGGCCCGAAGGTGCTCGCGGTCGCCGGCGAGGAGGCCGACGGCGTCATCATCCAGCTCGCCGACCTCGACATCATCGAGTGGATCATGGCTCAGGCGCGGGCGGCGGCGACCGCCGCGGGCCGCGACGCGTCGCGCCTCGAACCGATCGTCTGCGCGCCCGTCGTGCTGGACGAGGACCGCGCCGCTGCGCGCGAGCTGGTGCGCTGGTTCCCCGCGATGGTCTCGAACCACGTCGTCGACCTCCTCAAGCGCTACGACCAGGCGCTGCTGCCGCCCTCCCTGACGGCGTATCTGAAGGCGCGCGAGTTCTACGACTACTCGGAGCACTCCCGCGTCGGCGCCAAGCACGGCGCCTTCGTCGACGACGAGACGTGCGACCGCTTCTGCATCCTCGGCGGGATCGACGATCACATCGCGAAGCTGCGGCAGATGGAACAGCTCGGCGTACGGGAGTTCAACATCTATCTGATGACCGGGTCGCAGGAAACGACGCTGAAGGCGTACGGCGAGCACATCATCCCGCGGTTCCGCTGACGTGCCGGACGCGGACGTCGTCGTCATCGGCGGCGGCTTCGCGGGCGTCACCGCCGCCCGCGAGATCGCACTCGCCGGCCGCCGGCCGCTGCTCGTCGAGGCGCGTGACCGCCTCGGCGGTCGCACGTGGACGGCCGACTGGAACGGCCAGCAGATCGAGTACGGCGGCGGCTGGGTGCACTGGCACCAGCCGCACACCTGGTCGGAGATCACGCGCGCTGGCCTCGCGGTGGAGCTCTCGGACGTCGAGCGGGAAGCGAGTTGGTGGGTCGGCGACCGGCGCGCCACCGGCACCGCCGCGGGACGCGACGCGATCGCGGAACGAGGCTGGAATGCCTTCGTCGCGGACGCCGACGCCGTCCTGCCGAACCCGTACGACCCGCTCGCGGGTGGGGCCGCGATGCGCCGCCTCGATGCGATGACGGTCGCGGAGCGGATCGCCACCCTGGATCTCGACGACACCGAGCGCGCCGTCCTCATGGCGGAGTGCGAGTCGGTCGCGCACGGTCCGCTCGAGGAGGCCGGCGCGATGGCGATCATCCGCTGGCACGTCCTCAGCGGCTCGAGCCTCGCCCTCACCCAGTACGCCGGCGGCCGCGTGACGCTGCGCGACGGCACAGGGCCGCTGCTCGGCGCGATCGCGGCCGCCGCGACGGTCGAAACGCGGCTCGCGACGCCCGTCGCGGCCGTCGCCGCCGAAGTCGGCGGCGTCGCCGTGACGACCGCGAGCGGCGAGGTGATCACGGCGCGCGCGGCGATCGTGGCGGTGCCGCTGAACACGCTCGGCGCCATCGCCTTCACACCGGCGCTCTCCCCCGTGAAGCGCGACGCGATCGGCCGGGGGCAGGCGTCGAGAGGGGTCAAGATCTTCATCCGCGTGCGCGGCCGTGGCGAGACCCAGAACGCGATTCGCGCCGGCCATCCGTTCGGCTACCTGGCCACGGAGTGGACGTACGACGACGGCACGCAGACGCTGATCGGCTTCGGACCTGACGCGGCGGCCATCGACGCGACCGACCTCGGCGCCGTCCAGGCGGCGCTCGACCGCATCCTCCCCGGCTACACCGCCGTCGACGCGATCGCGCACGACTGGCTGGCTGACCCGTACGCGCGCGGCACGTGGGCGATCCACCGGCCCGGCTGGTACACGCACTTCCACGCCGAGATGCGCCGACCGGAGGGCCGCGTGATCCTCGCCGGATCGGACCTCGCCAACGGCTGGGCCGGCTTCATCGACGGTGCCATCGAGTCGGGTCTGACGGCGGCCCGCCACGCCCTCGACCGGTTGTAGCATCTCGTCCATGGCCTTCGATCCGCAGCGCGCCCTCGCCGACCTCGACATCATCGCCGCTCGCACCGGCGGGCTCGACGACGGGGGCGCCCGCCGTCTCTGCTGGTCCGACGAGTGGCTGGCGGCGCGCGCCTACGTGCGGTCGGAACTCGAGAAGCTGCCGGTCGAGATCGCGACCGACGAGGCCGGGAACCTCTGGGCCTATCTCCGCGGCGATGGCGACGGCATCGTCGCCGTCGGGTCGCACGTCGACTCGGTGCCGAACGGCGGCTGGCTCGATGGCGTGCTCGGCATCGCCGGCGCGCTCGAGGTGCTGCGCGCCGCGGCCGATCGCGGTACACCGCCGTGCACGATCGCCTTCGTTGACTGGGCCGATGAGGAGGGTGCGCGCTTCAGCCGGAGCCTGTTCGGGTCGTCCGCGGCCTCTGGCCACATGGTTCCGGCCGAGCTCGCCGACCTGCTTGACCGCGACGGCAACCGCCTCGAAGACGTCGTCGCCGCCTGCGGCGTCGACCTCGCGCGGGTGCTCGAGGCGGGCAGTCGGCTGCAGGGGATCCGCGCCTACCTCGAGCTCCACATCGAGCAGGGGCCGGTGCTGGAGTCCGAAGGACTCGCGGTCGGCACGGTGCTCGGCACGGTCGGCGTCGAGCGCGCCCGCGGGCGCTTCACCGGCCAGGCCGCCCACGCCGGCTCGACGCCGATCCGGCAGCGCCGCGACTCCTTCCTCGCCGCCGCGCGCACCGCGCTCGAGCTCCGGGAGATCGCCCTCCGCCACGGCGGCGTCTGCACGGTCGGCGGCGCGACCTGCACCCCAGGGATCGTCACCGCCGTCCCGGGCGTGACGGAGATCCTGATCGACCAGCGCCACCTCGACGCCTCCGTCCTCGCCGTGATGAAGGCCGATCTGGCGGCGGCGGCGACCCGTATCGCGGCCGAGGAGGGGTGCGGTGTCGTCCTCGAGCCGATCTGGCGGATCGATCCGATCCCCTTCGACGACGACCTGATCGCGATCGCCCGCGCCGCCGTCCGCGACGTCACCGGTACCGATCGCGCGCTGCCCTCGGGGCCGCTGCACGACGCGGCGGAGGTCGCCCGCGCCGGTATCCCGACGGTGATGATCTTCTCCTCCTCGACGAACGGCATCTCGCACGCCAAGGAGGAGGACACGCCGCGCGAGCACCTCGCGCTGGCGCTCGAAGCGTACGGGCGCGCGGTCGACCGCGTCGTCGGCGGCGCGGACGCCTGAACGCGCGTCCTGGTCCTGGTGGCCGGCGACGGGCCGATGGGTCGAGACGTGGACACCTGTGCCGCTGGTGAGAGTGGCGACCAGCGCCAGCGGACGCATGCCGCCGTCGCCGGGGAAGATCATCTTGCCGCCGCCGAGGAGCACGGGCTCGATCATCAGCCGCAGCTCGTCGAACAGAGCCTCGCGAAGCAGGGTGCGGACGAGCGTTGGACTTCCCATCACCAGCAGGTCGCCGCCGTCGGTCTTGCGCAGCTCGCGGATGCTGGCGACAGCCTCGCTGCCGCGAATGCACGTCGTGTTCTCCCACGTCAGCTCATCCTCTGCCAGCGTCGTCGACACGACGTACTTCGGGATCGCGTTGATCCGATCCGCGAAGGGGTCGCCGGCTCGCCCGGGCCACGCCGCGGCCATCGTCTGCCAGGTGCGGCGACCAGCCGCCGTGCGCAAAGCTGCCGTCGGTGTCCTCGTCGGGCCCGCCCGGCGCCTGCACGACGCCGTCGAGGCTGACGAACTCGATGATCACGAGCCGCACGGACGACTCCTAGACGGCGACGTCGTCGACCGGCTCCGGCGCCGCCGGCTTCTCGAACCCGTGGTGCGGCCGCCCGGGCGCGCTGCGCTCGAGCAGGTCGGCGACCTGGCGCCGGAGACGGTCGGCGAGGCCGTCGATCGCGGCGTACATGTCGACGGCGGCGTGGCGGGCGCGGAGCGTCTGACCACGCGTCACGAGCGTCGCCTCCGCGACCTGCGCCTCGGCGATCCGCGGGTTGCGCTCGACGGCCAGTTCGACGTCGCAGGTGCAGTCACGCGTGAACAGCCGTTCGAGCCGGTGAAGCCGCTTGTTCACGTACTCGCGCAGCGGCGGCGTGACATCAAGGTTGCGACCGTGGACATCGATCTGCATCCTCGCTCCTTTCCTCGACGGACCCGCCCCAACAGTACCGGTCGGGCGGCGCTTCGTGGGGGTCGATGCGATTCAATTCGGTCACGATGATCGACGTACTGAAGGGTGTGGTCGCGGCCACCTACGCTGCCGCCGGGCGCGCCGGCATCGTCCTCGGGGCGGAGGGGAACGTCTCCGTCGCCGAACGCTCGAGCGGATCGGCCTTCCTGACCGGGACCGGGCTCTACGCCGCCGAGGCGACTGCCGCCGGCATCGCCGAGGTCGGCCTCGCCGACGGCGCTCACCGCTCCGGCCCGGCTCCGACCTCGGAACTCGCCAGCCATCTCGCGCTCCTCAACGCCGGCCACGGTGCCGTCGTGCACACCCACGCGCCGCACGCGACCGCGATCGGCCTCGTGCTGGACGAGGTGCCGCTCGTCCTCGCCGAGCAGGCCGTCCGCGCCGGCGCGGCGGCGCCCGTGATCCCGTTCGCCGTCCCGGGCTCGACCGACATGGCGCTGTCGCTGGCGGCGGCGCTCCGCGACGGCGTCCGGGCCGTGGTGATCCGCAACCACGGGCTCTTCAGCGTCGGCCCCGACCTCGCCAGCGCCTTCGCCGCGACCCTTGCCACCGAGGAGGCGGCGCGGATCTACCTCCTCGCCCGCGGCCTCGGCGACCCGGCGCCGGTACCGGGGCACGCCATCGCGGCCCTCCGGAGCCTCGGCGGCATCACGTCCGCCTAACCGCGCGGGCGAACGTCACGACCTCGACCCGGCGGGCACCCGCGCGACGCAGCAGACGGGCGCATTGATCGGCGGTCGCGCCGGTCGTGTAGACGTCGTCGACGAGCACGACCGTCCCGCCGACAGGGGTTGTCGACCGGAACGACCGGGCGGCGTTGCGGCGCCGTTCGATCCGGTCGAGGCCGCGTTGCGGCGCGGCGCCGCAACGCTGCAAGGCAACGGCCACCTCGATCTCCCAGGCGGCTCCGAGCCGACGCGCGAGGTCGGCGACGCCATCCGCGCCACGCCAGGCTGCGCGCCGCCCGAGCGATGGCACCGGGACGATCAGGCCCGCGGTCGGCTGCGGCACGACCGACACGACCAGGGCGCACGCATGATCGACGACTGCGCGCAGGCCGCGGTCTTTCCAGGCGTGCAGCAGGCGCGGCGCCGGCCCCTCGAGGGCGACGGCGGCACGCGCGGCGGCGAAGGCCAGCCGTCGATGATCACACTCCAGGCAGCATGCCACCGGCCTCAGCACCGGCGACCCGCAGCGCGCGCAACAGGGCCCGTCGAGGCGCTGCAACGCCCGGTCACAGTCGGTGCAGAGCTCTCGACCGGGCGTTCGGCAGGCCAGGCAGCGCCGCGGCGCAACGATGTCGCGCAGGTCCATGGCCGCAGCATGTCGATCGGGATGTGACCGGAAGCGCGCGGATCGTCACGCGGCAGCGGTGACGATGCCGATCAGCGCGTCGACGACCGCCGGGTCGAGGCTGCGGCCGGCGCTGCGCCGCAGCGCGACCACGGCCTCGTCACGTGTCAGCGCCGCCTGGTAGCTCCGGCCTGCGGTGATTGCCGACCAGGCGTCGGCGGCCGCAACGATGCGCGCGTCGATCGGAATCGCCTCGCCGGCGAGGCCGTCGGGGTACCCGGTGCCATCGAACCGCTCGTGGTGATGCCGGACAGCGGGGGCCGAGTCGCGCAGCACCGTCATGCGGCCGACGATGTCGGCGCCGAGTTCGACGTGGGCGCGGAGCGTCGCGCGTTGCTCGTCGTCGAGCGCAACCGCGGCGGCCAGCACGCGGTCGGGGATCGCGAGCTTGCCGACGTCGTGCAGGAACCCACCGACGCGGCAGCGTGACGCGACCGACTCGGGCAGGCCGAGCGCGCGGGCCGTCGCGCCGGCCAGCTCCGCCACCTCCTCGCAGTGATTCTCCGGCGATGCCTCGCGGATCGTCACGGCGAGCGCCAGCCCGCGCGCGAGGTGGAACACCTTTGGTTCCGCGACCTCGGTCGCGTCTTCCGACACCGTCGAGGCGAGACGGGTCTGGTCGCGTCCGCCCCGCTTCGCCGCGTGGAGGTTACGGTCGGAGGCGTCGATCAGATTCTGCAGGGTGAAGCCCGGCGCCCAGCGCGCGGCACCGTAGGAGGCCGTGACGGTGATGGTCCCGCCGTCGGGCAGGTCGATCGGCGAGCTGGATATGGTCCGCCTGATCTCGTCGGCGCGCCTGGCGAGGGTCGTGTCGTCGGGCATCCCCGGCATCAGGATCACAAACTCCTCGCCGCCGAACCGCGCGACCGTTTCGTACTCCCGGACGGCGGCGTTCAGGCGGCTGACGACCTCGACGAGCACGGCGTCACCGGCCGCGTGACCGTGGGTGTCATTGATCGACTTGAAGTGATCGATGTCGAGCATCAAGGCGGCGGGCACGACACCGCTGCGAGCCGACCGGGCGACCTCGATCTGGCCGACCGCCATGAAGTGCCGGCGGTTGTAGGCGCCGGTCAGGCCATCCACGCGCGCTTGCTCCTCGACCTTGCGCATCGACTCGGTCAGCGCCGCCTGCGTGTACTCGAGCTGTGCGTTCATCGTGTTGTACTCGGCCAGCATCTGCGTCGCCTGGTCGGTCGCGACGGAGGGCGGCCCGAGGTCCTTCAGGATGCCGTCGACGCGCACGCCGCCGGCTGCCGCGGGCGTGACGAGGCAGGACAGGTGGAGTGCCCTGCTGACGTCACCGGGCGGATCGATCCGGAACTCGCCCTCGACCCGCGTGGCGCCGTCAGTGAGGTCGGCGATCAGCCGCTCCAGCACGTCCCGATCCTCGCCCGCCACGACGGCGCGCAGCGAGTCGATCGGCCCGAGGGGCAGTGCGTGTCCGAGCAGACCGCCGAGACGGCGGCTCTCGAACAGCGGTGTCGCATCGTGGTCGGCCTCGAGCTGCCACGAGAAGAGGTAGTCCGGCACGGCCTTGAGGACGCGACCGAGCATCTCCAGCAGCGACTCCTCGGTCGACTGCAGATCTTCGGGCTCGAGACTCATTCGCTGCCGATCATCGGCAACTACGTGTCCGATCACAAGAGCGGCGATCCTGCGGAGTTGACGGCGGCCCGCGCGCAACGTACAACGCCGGGTGTGACGAAACCGCTGACCCTCGTCTGGAACGACGACGTCCTCGCACACGACACCGGCACCGGGCTGTTCGATACGCCCGATCCCGGCTGGCTGGCCGTCCCCGAACTCCACGCCGAGAACGCCGAACGAGTCCGCAACATGCACGCCGCGTTGACGCGTGGGCCTCACGCAGCCCACATCGGGCTCCACGAAGGCCGGCCCGCGACGGTCGAGGACCTCGCCATCCTGCACGATCGCGACTACATCGAGGAGGTCCGGGCGAGCTGCGACGACGGGCGCCGGTTCACGAAGACGACGCTGGTCGGGCCCGGTTCGTGGCCAGCGCTGACCGCCGCCGCCGGCTGCGCCATCACCGCCGCCGACCTCGTGCTCGCCGGCGACGCCCGCCTCGCGTACGCCCTCGTCCGCCCCCCGGGCCATCACGCCAGCGCGAGGACGGCCGACGGCTACTGCTTCTTCAACAACACGGCCCTCGCGGCCGAGCGGGCTCGGCGGGGCGGCGCCGCGCGGGTGGCGATCCTCGACTGGGATGTCCATCACGGCAACGGCACCCAGACGCTCTTCTACGGCCGCCGCGATGTCCTGACGGTGTCCTGGCACATGGCGCACGGCTCGTGGGGGGCATCCCATCCGGAGACCGGCGCCCCGGAGGAGACGGGCGCCGGCGACGGCGACGGCTACAACGTCAACGTCGAGCTGCCGCTCGGATCCGGCGATCACGCCTACCTGACATCGTTCGACGAGATCGTCGCGCCGATCGTCGAGGCGTTCGCGCCGGAGCTGCTGGTGATCGCCTCGGGCCAGGACGCCAACCAGTTCGACCCCAACGGCCGGCAGTGCCTGACGATGGCCGGCTTCCACGCTCTCGGCGCGCGTGCCCGCACCCTCGCCGACCGCTGCTCCGACGGTCGCCTCGTGCTCGTGCAGGAGGGCGGCTACGCCCGCACCTACTCCGCTGCCTGCCTGCTGGCGACGGTCGAGGGACTGCTCGACCTCGAGCCGGCGTTCGCCGAGCCGCTGTCGTTCCTGCCGGACCCGCCGCAGCATGCCGCCGCGGCCCTGACGCACGTCCGCGCCGTCCTGGCGCGCCACTGGGAGGTACTACGGTGACCGATGATCTGGGCGCGGCGCTCGCCAGCGCCGAAGAACGCTACGTCCGCGGCAACCCGCGCAGCCGGCAGCGGCACGAGGAGCGCCGCGCGTCGATGCCCGGCGGCAACACGCGGACGGTGATCCACGTCGATCCCTTCCCGCTCACGATCGCGCGCGCGGCCGGCGCGACGCTGACGGATGTCGACGACCACGACTACGTCGACTTCCTCGGCGAGTACACCGCCGGCCTCTACGGACACTCGAACCCGATCGTCCTCGGGGCGGTGCGCGAGGCGCTGGCCGACGGCATCTGTTTCGGCGCGCCGAACGAGTACGAGGCTGGGCTCGCGGCGGCAGTCGTCGAGCGGTTCCCCTCCGTCGACCTGGTGCGGTTCACGAACTCGGGGACGGAGGCGAACCTGCTCGCGATCTCGCTGGCCCGCGTCTGCACCGGTCGGGAAGGGATACTCGTCTTCGAGGGTGGCTACCACGGCGGCGTCTTCTTCTATGCCACGGCGGCCGGATCGCCGATCAACGCGCCGTTCCCGACGACGATCGGTCGGTACAACGACGCCGACGGCGCCGCCCGCCTGATCGCCGAGCATGCCGACCGGCTGGCCGCGGTCGTCGTCGAGCCGCTCCAGGGCTCGGCGGGCTGCATCCCGGCGGAGCCCGCGTTCCTGGAGGCCCTACGTGCCGCGACCGCCGCGCACGGGGTGCTGCTGATCTTCGACGAGGTGATGACGTCGCGCCTGTCGCCGGGCGGGCTGCAGCAGGCAACCGGCGTGACGCCCGATCTGACGACGCTCGGGAAGTACATCGGCGGCGGCCTCACGTTCGGTGCCTTCGGCGGCCGCGCCGACCTGATGGCGCGCTTCGATCCGTCCCGTTCCGACGCCCTGCCGCACGCCGGCACCTTCAACAACAACGTCCTGACGATGGCGGCCGGGCTGGCCGGACTGACGCAGGTCTACACCCCGGCCGCGGCTCACGCGTTGAACACGTCCGGCGATGCCCTGCGGGAGCGCCTCACCGCGCTCGGGACGGCGCGCGACCTTCCCTTCCAGGCGACCGGACGCGGTTCCATGATCGGCCTGCACTTCCAGCGCGGCAGGATCCGCAGCACCGCCGATCTCACGACCGACGCGGCGATCGGTGCCGCCCTGAAGGCGCTCCTGCACCTGCACTGCCTCGAGCAGGGCTGCTCGTACGGTCGGCGCGGGTTCCTGGCCCTGTCCCTCCCGCTGACGGCCGCCGACCACGACCGGCTGGTGGCGGCGATCAGCGCGTTCCTCGATCAGCGCCGGCAACTGGTGCTGCTCGCAGACGGGTGAGCGGCGGTGCCACGAGCGCCAGCGCTCCGAGGCCGGCCCCGCAGGTGACGAGCACCGCGGTGTAGCCGGCGGCACCGAGCAGCGCGGCGAGGAGCGCCGTCCCGCCACCCGAGCCGAGGAACAGCGCCAGCACGAACAGGGAGACGCCAGCACCGCGCCGATCCGGCGCGATCTCGGTCGCGCGCGTCTGGAAGGTCGTGTGGCAGAGCACGAACGCGCCTCCCATCAGGGCGAGCGGTAGCACCGCGAGGCGGCCGTGCACGAGGAGCAGGGCACCGAACGACAGCGCCAGCCCGCCGAGGCCGAGCACGATCGCCGCGTCCTCGGACACCATGCGGCGCAGCCGTCCCATCTGGCGACTGACGATCAGGGTCACGACCGCCTCCAGTCCGAGGATGACGCCGATCTCGCCGTACGGCAGGCCGTCTCGCTCGTGGAGCAGGGCACCGAGAAAGCCCTGGCCGGCAAAGGCCAGGGCGCCCTCGATCCCGACGACGCCGTAGAAGGCCAGCGCACGCCGATCGCGCAGGAGCGCTCGCTGCGCCGCCAGTCCACCGGGGTGTGCGGTCGGCGCAACCGCCGACCGCACCCGCCGCAGCGGCACGATCAGCGCTGCCATCAGCAGCGCCGCCAGCGCCGGCATCAGCCGCCAGCTTGCGACTTCCGCGAGCAGCCCGCCGAGCGCAGCACCCGCAATCGTGCCGGTCGCGACAGCGCCCGTGAGCGTCGCGATCACGTGCTGGCGGCGCGCGTAGGGGACGAGCGCGCCGACGGTCATCAGCGCCAGTGGGAAGAAGGCGGCCGCGATCGCGCCGGTCGCGAGGCGAGCCAGGGCGAGCGTCGGCAGGTCGGGCGCGACGACGGCCACCGCCGTCACCGCGGCAAACGCCACACTGGCACCGGCGACGACGCGCAGCGGGCCGATCCGATCCGCCAGCTGGCCGTACACGAGGCTGAACACCCCGTACGGCACCAGATACGCGGTCAAGATCAGGCCGGTCGCCGGGACCGACTCGCCGAGGTCGCGGGCGACGTCGGGCAGGACGGTGACGATCATCCGCCCGTCCATCATCACCACGAACGTCGTCACCCATAGCAGGGCGAGCAGACGACGCTCGTCAGAGGATGCCGCGGGCACCGAGCGCCTGACGCAGCCGCGGGCGCGCGGCTGCGAGCTGCGCCGTGTCCTTGACCGGGATGAAGCGCGACCCTTCACCGTCGCGCGGCACGTGCGCGAAGCGGACGTCGAGATGGCTCGTCAGCTCGCCGAGGAGGCGCTCACGCTGAACGGCCACCCGTCCGTCGACGACCTTCTCGACGCGAAACCAGGTCCAGGGGGCGTCGTAGGCCGCCAGGGCACCGGCATCGACGTGAAAGGTGTTCGTCGCGAAGACGCCCGACTGTGCGCGGTCGAAGCCGGCGGGGAGCCGGAAGTCCTCCAGGATCACGAGGCGATCGTTCCAGCGGACCGGCCAACCGCCCCGGTCTCCGGCCGCATCGACGCACTCGACGCTGAGCGGCTGGCCGTGCGACCGGTGCCAGCCGACGAGCAGCGGGTCGAGGGTGGCGCCGAGGTTGTCGAGGTTGGCGAGCATCAGCTGCCGTCCGCCGCCGGCGATGAAGCGTGCCAGGAGCCCGGAGTCCCGCAGCGCGTCGACGAGATCGCCGTGGCCCGGCGCGTACTCCGACGGCAGCCCGGCGTCGTCCAGGAACACGTCGCCCGCCGGCGTTCGTCGCCGTTCGACGCCCTGAACGAACGTCGCGACGGCGTCGCCGTCGAGCCTGGCGCCGAGCCGCTCGCGGATCGGCACGTCCGTCGCGTGCGACGTCATCAGGTAGAGCGGTGGGCGCCGTCCGACGCGACGCTCGAGCGCAGCCATCTCGCGCAGGCGGACGTCGAGGAACGTGAGGCCGTCGACCGCCTCGACGAGCGCCTTGACGACGCCCCCCATCCGCGTCGCCATGCCGCCTGCCAGCACGACGAGCCCGACCTCGCCCGCAGCGAGCGCCGCCTCCCCGACTGCGACGAGTGCGGCCGCTTCGACGGAGCCCGCAGCCGGCAGCGGCGTGACGTCGCCTGCAGCCGCCGGGCGTACCTCGCCAGCGACGACGTTTCTCACGGCCGCTCGCCCGCGAGCGCGTACGGCGGCCGCAAGACGCCATGTTCGGTGACGATCGCCGTGACGAGCGCAGCCGGCGTCACGTCGAAGGCGTCGTTGCGCACCGGCGTTCCGGCCGGTGCCGTGCGCACACCGGCGAATGCCGCCACCTCGTCCGCCGCCCGCTGCTCGATCGGGATCGCCTTCCCCGACGGCGTCGCCGGATCGATCGTCGACGTCGGCGCGACGACGTAGAACGGCACGGCGTGGTGCGCGGCGAGCACCGCCAGGCTGTAGGTGCCGATCTTGTTCGCCGTATCGCCGTTCGCCGCGATCCGGTCGGCGCCGACGAGGACGGCGTCGACCACTCCCTCGCGGAAGAGGACGCCGACGGCGTTGTCCGTCAGGAGCGTGTGCCCGATCCCCGCCTCCGCCAACTCGTAGGCGGTCAGACGCGCGCCCTGCAGTAGCGGCCTCGTCTCCGGCACATAGACGTGCGGGACATCGCCGCGCTCCGCCAGGGCGTGCACGACGCCGAGCGCCGTGCCGTAGCCGCCCGTGGCGAGACCGCCGGTGTTGCACTGCGTGACGAGCCGAGCGTCGGCGCCGAGAAGGCCGGCCCCGTGCCGCCCCATCGCGCGACAGCGTGCGACCTCGTCGGCGTGGATCCGGCGTGCGCAGGCGACGACACGACCGCGGGCCTCCTGCGGGCTTCCGAAGTCGCGATCGAGCTCGGCCTGCGCCTGCGCCACGCCCCACGCGAGGTTGACGGCGGTCGGGCGCGCGGCGGCGAGGAGCGCCGCCTGTTCGGCGACGTAGCGGCGCAGACCGGCGAGATGGTCGGGCGCCGCGTGTGCGGCGAGCGCAACGCCCATCGCGCCGGCGATGCCGAGCGCCGGCGCACCGCGGATCGCCAGCACCTGGATCGCCTCGATCAGCTCGGCGACGCTCGTGCAGCGCCGCTCGCAGCGCTGGCCCGGCAGGCGCGTCTGGTCGAGCAGCACGACGGCGCCGTCCTCGAGCCGGATGATCGCCTCGGGCGCGATCACCTAAGGGGCCAGGCCCCATTGCGTCGAACCATTACGTCCCGTGATCCCAGGTCGAGAGGTAGCGCGACTGCGCGTCGGTGAGGACGTCGATCTCGAGGCCGAGCGTGGCCAGCTTGAGGCGGGCGATCTCCGAGTCGATCGCGTCGGGCACGACGTAGACACGACGCTCGAGGGAGGCGCCGTGGCGGACCGCATACTCCGTCGACAGCGCCTGGTTCGCGAAGGAAAGGTCCATCACCGCTGCCGGATGTCCCTCGCCGGCCGTGAGATTGACGAGGCGTCCCTCGGCGAGCAGAGCGATGCTGCGGCCATCGGCGAGGCGGAACTGCTCGAGGCCCGGGCGCGGCGACCTCCGTTCGACCGCGAGCTCCTCGAGTGCCGGCACGTCGACCTCGACGTTGAAGTGCCCGGCGTTGGCGATGATCGCGCCGTCACGCATCACCTCGAAGTGCTCCCGACGCAGGACGTGGATGTCACCCGTGACGGTGACGAAGACATCGCCGCGCCGCGCCGCATCGGCGACCGGCATCACGCGGTAGCCGTCCATGACGGCCTGCAGGGCGCGCATCGGGTCGACCTCGAGCACGATCACGTGCGCGCCCATCCCCCTGGCCCGGTCGGCGATGCCGCGGCCGCTGAGTCCGTAGCCGGCAACGACCATGCAACGCCCGGCGAGGAGGATGTTCGTCGCCCGCACGATGCCGTCGATCGTCGACTGGCCGGTGCCGTAGCGATCCTCGAACAGGTGCTTCGTCTGCGCCTCGTTGACCGCGATGATCGGGAAGGCGAGGACGCCGTCGGCCTCCATCGCCTTGAGCCGCATGACGCCCGTGGTCGTGTCCTCGGTGCCGGCGATCACGTCCGTGAGACCGTCGCGCCGGTCGGCGTGGAGCACCTTGATCAGGTCGCCGCCGTCGTCCATGACGATCGCGGGCCGCCGGTCGAGCACGCGGTCGATGTGCGTGTAGTACGTCTCGTCAGCCTCGCCGCGGCGGCCGAACGTCGCGATGCCGTAGTCGGCGACGAGCGACGCGGCGACCTCGTCCTGGGTGGAAAGCGGGTTCGATGCGCAGAGCAGCACCCGCGCGCCGCCGTCCGCGAGCGTCCGCATCAGATTCGCCGTCTCCGGCGTCACGTGCATGCAGGCCGCGACGCAGATCCCCTCGAGGGGTCGCTCCCGCGCGAAGCGGTCGCGGATCAGGCGGAGCACCGGCATCTCGCGGTCGGCCCACTCGATGCGGCCACGCCCGTCGGCGGCGAGGCCGAGGTCGGTGACGTCGTGGGCGTCCACAGTCCGCGGAGTCTACTCCCGCGCCAGCGCCAGCCGCGCCTTGAGACGGTCGAGCCGCGCCGTGTCGAGCGGATCGGTGCCCTCGTTCACGGCGAGGTGACACGAGACGAGATCGCCGAACGCGAGCAGCCCGAAGGCGCGGCACACCTCGTCGGCGCCGGCCGCCGTCAGCGACAGTACCTGGGCGCCGTCACCGGCGACCTCGGCGGCGACGGCGGCGATGAGCGCGGCGAGCGCCGGCGGCTCGTTCGCGTCGCGCAGGAAGACGGCCGTATGGCGGTGCGCGGTGCGGCGCAGCTGCAACCAGCCGAGGACCTCGTTGTGCGCGACCTCGGGAAGCTCGCCGGCGAACGCGGCGACCTTGGCGTTCTCGTTGATCTGCGCCTTCAGTCGCACCGCGACGGGCGCGCGGAGGCCGGCGCCGTAGAGGACCGGGACCGTTCCGGCGAGCGCTGCCGCGACGTCGCGGGCCTCGTCGTCGCGACCGGCGGCGAGATCGGCGGCGTCGGCGCCGGGGCCGATCAGCCCGGCCGCGCCGGGTGCCGCTCCGGTTTCGTCGAGGAGCACGAGGAGCGGGCCGAGCAGGTAGCCGAGCGCGCCGCGCGGCTGCCAACCGCCCGGGATCAGGACGACGGGCACGCCGGTGTCGGCGGCGCGCTGCGCGAGGGCGCCGCCGGAGGTGATCACGACGCGACGCGCCCCGCGCCGCCCGGCCTCGGCAAAGGCGTCGAGCGCCTCGGCAGTCGCGCCCGAGTACGAGGTGACGACGACCAGGCTGCCCGGCCCCACATGGCCCGGCAGGCCAGGCGTCACCGGGAGCCGCAGGCGGTCGTGCAGGAAACCGCGCGCGAGCGCGCCGCCGGCGGCCGAGCCGCCGAGTCCACAGAGAGCGACGCCGTCGAACGGCCCGGCGACGAGCCCGGTCGCGAGCGCCGCCGACTCGCGCAGCTGGCGACCGAACGCCAGCGCCTGCCCGTGCATCGTCGCCGGCACGATCACGTCACGACCTCGCCGTTCAGGCGCTCGCCGCTGTGCCGGCTGCGCGGGGCGACGGCGACGCCGGGCCCGACGATGCAGCCGTCCTCCACGACCGCGCCGGCGCCGATCACGGCGTCCGGGCCGACGACCGAGTCACGGACGGTCGCGCCGGGGCCGATCGCGGCGCGCTCGAGGATGACGCTTCCCTCGACGACCGCGCCGTCATGCACCTGCACCCCGTCCGCGAGCACGCTCGCACCCCCGGAGAGGTGCATGTTCGCGGCGAGGTACGTCTCGGGCGTGCCGATGTCGTTCCAGTAACCGTCGCTGCGCCAGGCGTGGAGCCCCTTGCCGACGAGAGCCGGGAAGACATCGCGCTCGATGTTGCGCCGGACGCCGTACGGGACGACGTCGAGGAACCAGCGATCGAGCAGGTACGCGCCCGCGTTGATCCAGTGCGGCCCCGGCCCGGGCGGCAGCGCGTCGGGTGCGGGCTTCTCGAGGAAGGCCCTGACGGCGCCGTCGTCCGCACACGTGACGAGGCCGTAGCGACTCGGATCGGCGACGGCCGTGAGCGTGATCGTGGCGCGCGCGCCCACCGCGCGGTGCCGGTCGATCAGGCCCTGCAGCGGCGCGGTCGCGAGGACGTCGCCGTTCAGGGCGAGGAACGGCCCGTCGACCCGTCCCTCAGCGGCGAAGCGGATCGCGCCGGCAGTGTCGAGCGGGGTCGGCTCGAGCGCGTACGAGAGGTCGAGCGAGCCGTACCGTTCACCGAAGGCTGCGACGATCGCGTCGGGCAGGTATCCGCAGGAGAAGACGACGTCCGTGACGCCGGTCGCGGCGACGCGGTCGAGCATGTGTGCGAGAAACGGGCGACCGTTGATCGGCAGCATCGGCTTGGGACGGTCGATCGTGAGCGGGCGTAGCCGTGTCCCCTCACCGCCGACCAGGATGATCGCGATCACGTGGCGGTCACGGGCGACGTCAGGCTCGGCCGGCCGACGCACTCGTACTCGAACCCGGCTGCCGCGGCCTCGGCCGGGTCGAGCAGGTTCCGGCCGTCGATCAGCAGCGGGCGCGCCATCCGGTCCCGCATCGCCGGATCGAGCACGGCCCGGAATTCGTTCCACTCCGTCACGATGACGGCCGCGTCGGCGCCGTCGAGCGCCTCGCCGGGGGTGGTCACGACGCGCGCGCCGATGGCTGCGACGGCGGCGCCGTCGGCGACCGGGTCGTACGCCCTGACCTCGGCACCCTCGGCCACGAGCCGCGAGGCGAGCACGAGGCTCGACGCCTCGCGAACGTCGTCGGTGTTCGGCTTGAAGGCGATGCCGAGCAACGCGATCTGCCGGCCGCGCAGCGATCCGAGGTGACGCTCGAGCTTGGAGATGACCTTGCGCTTCTGGATCTCGTTCACCTCGATCACCGACGTCAGCAGCTGGAAGTGGTAGCCGGAGTTGCCGGCGAGCTGCTTGAGCGCCCGGACGTCCTTCGGGAAGCAGCTGCCGCCGTAGCCGATGCCGGGACGGAGGAAGCTGGCGCCGATCCGGCGATCCAGGCCCATCCCGCGCGCGACCTCGGCGACGTCGGCGCCGACCGCCTCGCAGACATTGGCGATCTCGTTGATGAACGAGATCTTCGTAGCGAGGAATGCATTCGCCGCGAGCTTGATCATCTCCGACGAGGCGACGTCGGTGCGCACGATCTCGGTGTCGATGCCGTCGTACAGGCGCACGACGCGATCGGCGTCGTCGCTGGAGGCGGCGCCGACGACGACCCGGTCGGGAGCCATGAAGTCCGACACCGCCGAGCCCTCGCGCAGGAACTCCGGGTTCGACACGTACGCGACGCCGTGCAGGCCACGGGCGTCGAGCCCCCGCCGCACCTTCTCGCCCGTGCCGACCGGCACCGTCGACTTCATCACCAGGCCGGCGCCCTCGGCGCTGACCGGTATCGCATCGATCACCGCCTGCACCCGCGACAGGTCCGCATCGCCGGAGGGCATCGGCGGCGTGTCGACACAGATGAAGGCCAGCCGGGCGCGCGCGAACAGGGCGTCGAGGTCGAGCGTGAAGTGCAGGCGCCGACGGTTGCGGCGGAGCAGGTCCTCCAGTCCCGGCTCGTGCAGCGGCACGCCACCGCCGCGCAGGACGTCGACCCTGGCCGCGTCGATGTCGCGGCAGATCACCTCGTGACCGAGGTCGGCGAAGCAGGCGGCCGTCACGAGACCGACGTATCCGACTCCGATCACGCCGATCGGCTCACGACTCATCGCTGACCGCCTCCGCCTGTTAGTTCGGGACCGACTTGAAGCCGGTCGCGATCGCCCACATCGTCGTGTTCGAGAGGCCGTCCACGAGGGAGTTGGACAGCCAGTAGGTCTTCCCCTGGGCGCGCCAGGCGACGCGATGGAGCTTCGCGCCGTTGAAGTACAGCTTGTAATCGCGCCCACCGAACTTGCGGATCTCGTTCGGCGACTTCAGAATCGGCGGCTCCTCCCAGTCGAGCGCCTGGAAACCGAAGCTCGCCGAGCGCGGGTTCGAGCGCCGGTAGTACGTCACGTGCAGCGCGTTCTTGCCGCGCAGCCTGTACACCCGGAAGTCCTGGTAGGAGCGGAAGTTCGGGTCGCCGAGCACCGCATCGGACGGCAACCGGGTCGGCATCATCAACGCGTAGCCGACCTTCTTCTCCGCCTTCTGCCATTCCTTCACATCGCGGCCGCGGTCGCTGATCACCTCGGCCTTGACGGCGTCCGGCAGCGCCGTCTCCCTCTCCCGCGCCAGCTGGCTGAAACTCAGCCCGAGGACGACGGTGACGCCGACGTCGAGACCGTCGTCGTTGTGCTTCGACGCGGCCGCAGCGTTGAGGCCGTCGATCGCGGCCTGGTCGAGCGGCTTCAGCTCGCTCGGCTGGATCACCGCCTGCAGCGCCTTCGCCGCCGCCAGCGATTCCTTGCGGCCGTCGTGGTAGATCACCGAGCTGAACGTCTCCGGCGCGTCGCCGTTCGCAGCCGTCTTCGCCCAGCCGCGCGCCCTGAGGTCCTGCTCGGCCACGAACGCGAGGCCCGGCGTGCCGTTGCCGTTCCTCACCTCGACGCCGACCTCGGCGGCGGTGAAGGTGGGGGCCTTCGGCTTCTTGCCGGCCGCCTGGTCGGCGGCACGCGCCGGGACGGTCGGGTCCGGATCGAGGAACTCGTCCACGACCCTCTCGATCTCGGCTGGCGCGACGGTGATGCGGTTGACGTCGAGCGGGTGCCGCGACATCTCCGGCCGGAGGCTGACGATGTTGTTCTTCGGCGTGCTGCGCAGGGCGTTGGCCCACTCCTCCAGCTGATCTTTCCCCATCTTGGGCTTGCCGACGATCTTCAGGTTCTTCTTCGCGACGTCGAGCAGGTCGAGGATGTTACGTGAAACCGTGACCGGGTCGGCCTTGTGCTTGAACTCGTGCAGGAACGCCTGCTGCCGGGCGAGCCGGAACGTGTCGTCGTCGTCGTGGCGGTGCCGGACGAACGACAGGGCGCTGTCGCCGAGCATCAGCTGGTAGCCGGGCTCGAGGTCGATCGAGGCGAAGTCGGTGGCGGCGGTGTTGCGATTGAGGTTGTAGTAGCGCCGGTCGACGTCGAGGTAGGCGCCGTCGAAGGCGTCGACGATCCGCTGGAAAGCGTTGAAGTCGACCGAGACGTAGTAGTTGATGTCGACACCCGTGGCGCCGGAGACGGTCTCGATCGCGAGCTTGGGCCCGCCGAGGATGTACGACTCGGTGATTGCCTGCGGCCCGTACCCGGGGATGTCGACGATCCAGTCGCGGGAGACGGACAGTAACGAGATCATCTTCTTGCGCGGGTCGACACGCACCAGCATCAGGGTGTCGGACCGACCACGCCCCTCGTTGCCACGCCGGTCCTCGCCGATCAACAGGAACACCGCCGGGCGGGAGGCGACGGGTCCGGCGCCGGGCGTAACGGGAGCGATCGCCTCCAACGCCGGCTCATCGCCCGCGCGCGGCGTCGCGATCTCGGCGACGACGTCCTGCACGTAGAGGTAGAAGGCGCCGGCACCCGCCCCGCCGATGATCACGAGCACGAGCATCATCCAGCCGACGATGCGTAGCGCGCGGCGCTTCTTCTTCGGCGCCTTGCCGTTGCCGGCCCGGTAGACACGCATCGAGGGGCGCACGGGCCCGCTGCCGTTCGTGCGGGCCGGGAACTCGACGGGAGTTTCGGGTGGCTTCGTCGTCGACACGGCTGAGGCGCCACGGACCGCGGAAAGCAGGCCCGGAGCTGGCGGTTGATCCAGCGAGTATACCGGCGCGGCTGGCGCGAACCCGCCAGCGGCGCTCAGGCGGTGGCGCGCTCCGAACGCAGCGCGGAGAAGTAGACCGCCGACGGATGGTGCACGACGATCGCCGCGGTCGACTGTTCCGGGTCGAGCTGGAAGGCCGACGTGAGGCCGATGCCGATCGCGTCGAACGCGCCGAGGAGGTCGCAGACGAGCGCGTGGTGCTCGAGGTCGGGGCAGGCCGGGTACCCCCACGAGTAGCGTCGGCCCTGATCCGGTTCCATGCGGAGCTCGCGCTTGATGCGCGTGTGCAGCGCCTCCGCCATCCCCTCCGTGGCGGCGATCGCGAGGCCGTGCGCGAAGTACTGCTCCGCGTACTCCTCGGCGGCGTAGAGCGCATCGACGTGATCCTGCGCCTCGCGGCCGACCGTGACGACCTGGAAGGCGACCACGTCGCGTTCGGCGTCGTCGATCGGACGGAAGTAGTCGGCGATGCAGAGCCGATCGTGCCGCTCCTGGCGCGGGAAGGCGAGGCGGCCGAGTTCGCTGTCGCCGTCGGCGTCGAACAGCACCAGCGATTCGCCGTCGGCGGCGCAGCGGAAGTAGCCGTACACGCCGCGGGGACGCAGCCAACCGGCCGCGACACCCTCGGCCTGCATGCGCAGGCGACGGGGCTCGAAGTCGGTCGCGACGAGCTGGTCGAACTCGGCGCCCTTCGCGTTCTTCGCGCCCCAGCTCGACTTGTACAGCGTCCGCAGGTCGATCCCCGCCCAGACCTCGTCGATCGGCACGTCGTCGGCAATGCGGGCGCCGAAGAAGGGTGCCTCCGGCACGCGCACCCGCGGTAGGTCGGCTCGCTGCCCGGCCGCGACGGCCGGTCGCACGGCGCGAGCCCGCGCCACCTCCGCGAGGTACCGGTCGGCCTCCTCCTGCCGCGACCGTTTCAGCTCGGCACGACCCTCGTCCGTCTGCAGCAGCTCGATCGTGTCGAGGCCCTCGAACGCATCCTGGCAGTAGAAGACACCGCCGCCGTACGGCCGCCCGTCCTCGAGGTGCCAGATCCGCCGTCCGAACGAGCGGTTGATCGCGGCGCCGCCGATCAGCACCGGGAAGTCGAGGCCGCGCGCGTCGAGCTCGTGCAGGCAGAGCGGCATCTGCTTCGACGTCGAGACGAGCAGCGCGGACAGCCCGATCGCGTCGGCCCCGACCTCGACCGCCTTGTCGAGGATCACCTGGATCGGCACCTGGCGGCCCAGATCGTACGTCGTGAAGCCGTTGTTGGAGAGGATCGTGTTGACGAGGCTCTTGCCGATGTCGTGCACGTCGCCGAACACCGTCGCCAGCACGACCTTGCCCTTCGACTGGCCGTCGATGCGGTCGAGGTAGCCCTCCAGCTTCGCGACCGCCTTCTTCATCACCTCGGCCGACTGCAGGACGAACGGCAGGATCAGCTCGCCGCGGCCGAAGCGGTCGCCGACGTCCTTCATGGCGGGCAGAAGGACGGTGTTGAGCAGTGCGACGGCCTCGTCGTTGCCGCGCCCGCCGCGCCCGTCGAGCGCCGCCTCGATGTCCGTCTCGATGCCGTCCTTGATGCGGTGGAGGATCTTCTGGTGCAGGCGCTCGTCGGCTGGAAGCTCGGCGTAGCGGTCGGCGAGCGAGGTGCCGGGGTCGTCGAGCGGCATCGAGTCGCAGTGCGCGATCAGCCGCTGCAGCGCGTCCGGCCGGCGGTTCAGGACGAGGTCGTCGGCGAGTTCGCGCTCGTTGGCGGGAATCTCCATGTACGGAACGGTGTGCGTCGGGTTGACCATCGCCAGGTCGAGGCCGGCCTCGACGCAGTGGTGCAGGAAGACGGAGTTGAGCACGGCGCGCGCCTTCGGGGAGAGGCCGAAGGAGACGTTCGAGACACCGAGCGACGTCAGGACGCCCGGCAGTTCGCGCTTGATCAGGCGGATGCCCGCGATCGTCTCGACGGCCGAGTCGCTCCACTCGGCGTCACCGGTCGCGAGCGTGAACGTGAGGGCGTCGAAGATCAGGTCGGACGGTGCCAGGCCATATTCGTCGCAGCAGATGTCGTGGATCTTGCGGGCGACGCGGACCTTCTCGGCGCGCGTCTTCGCCATGCCGGCCTCGTCGATCGTGAGCGCGATCACCGCCGCCCCGTGCTCGACGCAGAGCGGCACGAACTCCTCGATCCGGGCGCGGCCGTTCTCCATGTTGATCGAGTTGACGATCGCGCGGCCGGGATACGTCTCCAGGCCCCTGCGCAGCGCGTCGGTCTCCAGCGTGTCGAACATCAGCGGCGCCTCGACGCCCATCGACAGCTTCTTCGTGGCGTGCACCATCTGGTCGGCCTCGTCGCCACGTTCGGTGAGCGCGAGGCAGATGTCGAGACAGTGGGCGCCGTACTCGACCTGGTCGCGGGCGACGCCGAGGATGCCGTCGTAGTCGTCGGCGAGGACGAGTTCCTTGACCTTGCGGGAGCCCTGGGTGTTGACGCGCTCGCCGACGATCATCGGGCGCGGCTCCTGGTGCAGGGCGACGGCCGCCATGGCGGAGGCGATCGCCGGCCGGAACACGGGGTGCCGCGGTCGCGGGGTGACGCTCCGGACCGCTTCGCCGAGCTGGCGGATGTGCTCCGGCGTCGTCCCACAGCAGCCGCCGACGACGTTCGCGCCCCAGTCGCGGACGAACGCCGCCATCTGCTCGGCCATCTCGGACGGCCCGAGCGGGTACACCGTCTCGCCGTCGACGTTCAGCGGCAACCCGGCGTTCGGGACGACGACGACGGGCAGGTCGCACTCCTGGCAGAGGTAGCGCACGGGTTCGCGCAGATGCTCGGGGCCGACGGAGCAGTTCGTGCCGATGATGTCGGCCTTCAGCCCGCGCAGGATCGCGGCGACGGCGGCGATGTCGGTGCCGAGCAGCATCCGGCCGGTGACGTCGAGCGCGACCGAGACCTGCAGCGGCACGGGTCGACCCGTCTCGACGAAGGCACGGCGGGCGCCGTTCATCGCCGCGCGCGTCTCGAGGATGTCCTGCATCGTCTCGATCTGGAGCAGGTCGACGCCGCCGGCGAGGAGGCCGACGACCTGCTCGCGGAACAGCTCCACCAGTTCGGGGTAGGTGATGGCCGACAGCGTCGGGTCGTTGCCCGATGGCAGCATCCCGGTCGGCCCGACCGAGCCGGCGACGTAGCGGCGCCACGACGGCGTCGAGACTTCGTCCGCGGCCGCCCGGGCGAGCGCGGCCGCCGCCCGGTTGTGCTCGAAGGTCGCGTCGGCGAGCCCCCACTCCTCCAGGCGCAGTCGCGTCGACTGGAACGAGTTCGTGATCAGGTAGTCCGCGCCGGCGTCGAGAAACGAGCGATGGATCTCCGTGATCACCTCGGGCGCCGACAGCGTCAGATGGTCGATGTTGCCGACGTGGCCGCCATAGGCGGTGTCGGGGAGGTCGGCAGCCTGGACCTGGGTTCCCATCGCGCCGTCCTTGACGACGGTGCGGGACCGCACGAGGTCGAGGTAGCCGTTCGGATCGGATGCGGGCAACGCAGCAGCCTCCTGGGCTCTTTAGCTTTTGGTTCGCCCCTCTCGCGAGGGAACGCGCGCTTGCAAGCGGCTTGCCAAATCACTGCGCGCTGCGCCGAATCCTACATGGTGGAACGCGGCTACCTCCCGTCGACCTCCACCTCGATCGCCTGCCCCTGCCCGACGCCGATGCAGACGGCGAACAGGCCGCGGCCGCCACCGCGCCGACGCAACTCGCGGACGAGGTCGATCACGGCACGCGGCGCCGATGCGCCGAGCGGGTGCCCGAGGGCGATCGCACCGCCATTCGGGTTGAGGCGGTCGAGCGGAATGCGGGGCAACTCCTTGCAGCAGGAGAGCGGCACGCCGGCGAACGCCTCCTGGATCTCGATCACGGCGAAGCGGTCGAGATCACCACCCGTACGCTGCAGCAGACGCCGGATCGCGAACGCGGGCGCGATCGGGAAGTCCTGCGGATCGACGGCGATCGTCGCCGACGCCACGATCCGGCCGAGCGGCTCGACGCCGAGTTCGAGGCAGGCCGCGGCCGTCCCCATCAGGACGGCCGTCGCGCCGTCGTTGATCGGAGACGAGTTCCCGGCCGTGACGGTGCCGTCCCGCGTGAATGCGGGCCTGAGCCCCGCCAGCGACTCGATGGTCGTGTCGGGGCGGATCGACTCGTCGCGCGTGATCCCCTCGACCGGCAACACGAACCCGTCGTGGAACCCCGCCTCGTACGCGGCGTGCGCGCGCCGATGGCTCGAGGCGGCGTAATCGTCCATCTCCGCCCGCGAGACGCCGTAGCGCGCGGCGATCTGCTCCGTGCACGCGCCGAGCGAGATCGTCCACTCGTCGCGCATCAGCGGGTTGACGAGCCGCCAGCCCAGCGCCGTCGAGACCAACTGCATCGAGCGCGGCAACGCTTCATCCGGCCGCGGCAGGACGTACGGAGCGCGGCTCATCGACTCGACGCCGCCCGCGATCACCAGCCGCGCGTCGCCGGCGGCGAGCGCCCGTGCGGCGCCGAGGATCGCCTCCGATCCGGAGGCGCAGAGGCGGTTGACGGTCACGCCGGGGACGCTCGTCGGCAGGCCCGCCAGGAGACCGGCCATGCGGGCGACGTTGCGGTTCTCCTCCCCCGCGCCGTTCGTGTTGCCGTACCAGATGTCGTCGATCGCGGCCGGGTCGAGGCCCCCGGTGCGCTCGACGAGCGCGCGGATCGGCAGCGCGGCGAGATCGTCCGTGCGGATGCCGGACAGGCCGCCGCGGTAGCGCCCGAACGGCGTTCGGGCGGCGTCGATCAGGTAGGCGTCCATGGCCGCAAAGGGTAGGCGGAACGTGAAACGAGACGTACGATGGCGCCGTGGCGATCCGGAGACCCAGCGCTGCACTCGTGATCGCGACCGTCGCCCTCGTCTTCGGCGCGTCCGGCGTCGGCTATGCAACGCACGTCGCGACGCGGGACAGCGTGGTCTCGACGTCGATCAGGGATGGCCAGGTGAAGGGCCGTGATCTCAGCCACGGCGCGGTCGACTCGGCGCGCGTCCGCGACGACTCGCTGAGCGGCGCCGACATCAACGAGGCGACGCTCGGAACGGTGCCGTTCGCCGCGGTCGCCGACTCCGCCGACTCGGCCGGTGTCGCCGGCACCGCCGGCACGGCTGACGCCGTCGACGGCATGAGCATGAAGTCGATCATCTACCGCGGCGAGCCCGCGACGGGCCCCGTCGTCATCTTCCAGGCCGTCGGGCTGTCGTTGACGGCGTCGTGCAGCGCGATCGACCAACTCACGATCACGGCGAGCTCGGCAGTCAACAACGCCATCATCCGCCACGGCATCACCGGCGACTACGATCTCGATATCGGCGAGGCGGCGACCATCGTCAACGCGATCGACCCCGACGTGACCGGGCAGCTGGTCTACGTCGACACGACGACAGGCCGCCAGGCCGCCGTCACGTTCGCCGCCTCCGACCAGACCACACTACTCGTCGGCGAATGCTTCGTGGCCGGGATGGCGACCTTCGGGTAGGACCTCGACGCGGTTGTCGTTGAAGGTCGGCGCGTGCGCGAAGCGGGTGACGGCGTCCGGCGTCGTCGCCTGACAGCTGGCGCCGCGCCATGCCTTCAGCCACCACCCCTGCGGCGCGACGGCGACGCCCACGCGAGCGTCGTCCGACACACGGCAGCGGGCGGTGAAGGAGCCGCGATCGTTGAAGACGCGGACGGTGCCGCCATCGACGATGGCGCGGGCGGCAGCGTCGTCCGGGTGCAGGACGACGTAGGGCTCCGGCTGGGCCGCGGTCTGCCGCCGACCGTTCGCGAACGAGGAGTTCAGGAACAGGTGCGTCTTCGGCGTGATCAGGCAGAGACCGAAGCGCGCCGCGAGCGCTTCGTCGGCGATCTCCGCCGGCGGGTCGTAGAACGGCAGCGGATCGTCGAGGTCGTCGTTGCGCAGACGGAGCCGCCCGCTCGGGGTCGCGAAGTCACCGGCGGCGTGCGGCGCCGCGCCTTGACCGAGATCGACCTTGACGTAGCCCTGCGCACGCAGCGCAGACCGGTCGACCGGCACGGAACTGCCGGCCAGCAGCTGCTCGAGCAGGTCGTCGTCGCTGACGCTGAACACGTCGCCGTCGAGCCCGAGGCGCAACGCGATCCGCCGGAAGATCTCGCTGTTCGGCAGTGACTCGCCGCGCGGCGCGATCGCTGGCTCGTTCCACGTCAGGTAGTGGTGTCCCCACGACGGCACGACATCGCGATGCTCGAGGCCGGTCGTCGCCGGCAAGATCACATCGGCGTAGCGCGCGGTATCCGTCATGAACTGCTCCAGCACGACGCAGAAGAGATCGTCGCGCTCCAACCCCGCTCGCACCGCCGTCTCGTTGGGCTCACCGATCAGCGGATTCGCATTCCAGACGACGAGCGCCGACACCGGGGGATCGTCGAGCGTCGTCAGCGCGCGTCCGAGCTGACCCATCGGCACCGAGCGGACCGCGCCCGGGCGCAGATCCGGTCGCTCCATCGCCTCCTGCGGGAGGGCCAGGAAGGTCGCGATCGGCGAGTAGGCAAAGCCGCCGCCGCGGTGCCGCCACGAGCCCGCGACGGCCGGCAGGCAGGCGATCGTCCGATAGGCGATCTCGGCACCCGCGTGTCGCTGGGCTCCGACGCCCAGCCGCACGAGCGACGGCTGCACGGCGGCGATGGCCTCGCCGAGCGCGCGGATCGCAGCCTCGTCGATGCCGGTGATCGCGGCGCAACGGCCGACGGGGTACTGCTCCAGGCGGCCAAGCAGGTCGTCGTAGCCGTCGGCGTGCGCGCGGCACCACTCCTCGTCGGCCAGACCGGCGTCGACGATCGCGCGCATCAACCCGAGAGCGAGTGCGCCGTCGGTGCCCGGGATCGGCTGCACGTGTTCGTCGGCAACGCGGGCCGTCCGCGACCGAAACGGGTCGATGACGACGATGCGCGCGCCAGCCGCTCGGGCGTCGAGGACGCGGCGCCACAGGTGCGGCGCCGTCGAGAGCGGATTCCACCCCCACAGCACGATCAGCCGCGCGTGGTGCCACTCGTCCGGGTCGACTTCGGGATCGGCGCCGTGCGTCATCATCACGCCGGCCATCGCCGCCGCGTCGCAGATCGTCCGCTCGAGCTCGGTTGCGCCGATCGCGTTGAAGAGCCGCCCGCTGACCACGTTGTACTGCAGGGCTCCCTGCGTCCCGATGAAGCTGTAGGGCAGCACCGTGGCGCCGCCGTGTCGGTCGATCGCACCGCCGAGGCCGCTGGCGACACGATCGAGCGCCTCGTCCCACGACGCCTCGCGGAACTCGCCTTCGCCCTTCGGCCCGGTCCGGATCAGAGGCCGCAGCAGCCGGTCGGGGTGGTACACCCGCTCCAGGTAGTCCGAGACCTTGCCGCAGAGGAAGCCGCGGGTGATCGGATGGTCGGGGTTGCCGGCGATCGCCGTCGCGCGGCCGTCCTCGACGGTGACGAGCAGCGCACAGGTGTCGGGACAGTCATGCGGACACGCGCCGCGGATGGTCGGCATTCGCACCTTGTAGCAGACGGGCCGCAGTAGGGTGAGAGCGTGGCGCGGATCCTCCTCCTGCTCGTCGTCCTCGGCTGCCTGGGCGCAGCGCCGGCGAACGCGGCGCCACCGCGGACGCTGCGGTTGGTCTCGGCCGGGTTGGGGCCCGTCGATGCCTCGATCGTGGCAATCTCGGCGGGCGCGGAACGCGCCTTCTTCGCGACCACGGAGTCGCTCGTCGGCGACGACCAGAACGCGCGGCTCGACTACTACGCCCGCGACCAGGACGGTGTCGTCGCGTTGATCAGCGACGGCCTGACCGGATCCGATGCCCCGTCCGATCTGCGCATCAGCGCCAGCGGCGCCCGGGCCTGGTTCGTGACGCGCCAGCAACTCCTCCCGGTCGCCGACACGGACAGTGCGGCCGACGTGTACGAGCGCGGGCCGGCCGGCCTGCGGTTGATCAGCGCGGGCAACGGAGCGCTCGACGCCGCCCTGGTCGGCGGCGCCGACGACGGCTCGATCGTCGTCTTCGCCACGTCCGAGGCCGTCCCCGGCACGGGTGACCCGGACGGCATGGACGGCATGGTCGACCTGTTCGTCCGCCGCGCCGACGGCGTCGTCGCCCTGCTCACGGCCGACACGGCGGCACCGACAATCGCGGCCGAGGTCGCTCCCGACGGCAGTCGGGTGCAGTTCACGACCAACGACGTCCTCGCCCCGGGTGACGACGATCCAGCGGCGGACCGCTACTCGGTGCCGATCGCCGGCGGGGCGTACACGCTCGTCACGGACGAGACGGGTCCGGTCGAGGCGCACGTCTCGACGCCGGACCTCGTGACGACGTGGTTCACGGTCGGCGGATCGACGTACGTGTCCTCCGGCGGCGCGGTGACGCTGATCGCCGCGGCGACCATCCTCGGCGCGACGGACGACGCCAGGCGCCTGTTCATCGAGACGACCGCCGCGCTCGACCCGGCGAACGACGGCGACGCGCAGCCTGACGTGTACGAGCGCAGGATCGACGGGACGTTCAGGCTGGCGACGCCCGGCACGGCCGCGGCGCCGGCGTTCCGCGGCGCGACGAGCGAGGGCGTCGTCGTCGTCGCCACGACCGAGGCCCTGGTGCCGGACGACCTCGACGGACTGTCCGATCTCTACCGGTTCGGCGTGACGGGCCCGCCGACGCTGCTGACGGGTGGCGTCGGCTCCTTCACCGCGATCTTCGCGACGTCGAGGAACGTCGCCGCGACCCGGCTGCTACTCGACCTGGACGTCGACGTGCCCGCGTCGGGTGACGTGAACGGCCAACCCGACGCCTACGAGATCGGCGCCGAGAGCTTCCGGCCCGCCGCGGGCGGACTCGCCGCCGGCTCGAGCGCGCTGCCGATCACGCTGACGCCCGATGGTTCGCGGCTGCTCGTCACGACGACGACCGCCGTCGCTGGCAGCGGCGACGGCGACGCCGCCGTCGACGTCTACGAGGCGTCGTTCGCCGCGCCGGCGTACGAGCACGCACCGACGCTGACGGGCACGGCTCGCGTCGGCCGGACGCTGACCTGCGGGCCCGCGCCCGTCGACGGCGAAGGAGTCACGGCGAGCGCCACGGCCTGGCTCCGCAACGGCGTGCCGATCGCCGACGCGACCGAACCGGTCCGCCGCGTCGTCGCCGCCGACGCCGGCGCCGACCTGTTCTGCCGGGTCAGCGCCACGAACGCCATCGCGACGACGACGGCCGACTCACCGCTCGTCCGGATCGCACCGCGGGCACTGTCGTCGTCGCTGACCGGATCGCCGATCGTCGGCACCACCGTCCGCTGTCCGCGCTTCGTCGGAGCGAGTTCGGTCAGGTACCGCTGGCTGCGCGGCGCGCGGACGATCGCCGGCGCCCGCAGCCGCAGCCGTCGGGTGCGCGCCGCCGACCTCGGCCGGCGCCTCACCTGCCGCGCGACTGCCGCGAGCGGCAGTGCGTCGACGATCGTCGACGCGCGACTGACCATTCCCGGGCGGTGTGTCGTGCCGTACGTGCTGGGATTGCCGGCCTTCGACGCCCGTACCGCGCTCGCTCGGCGCGGCTGCCGGTCACGCACCGTCCGCGCCGGCGGCATCGGTGTCCTGCCTGGCCTCGCGCTCGGCACCACCCCCGGCGCCGGTTCGAGTCTGCGGAACGGCGCCCGCGTGACGGTCAGGATCCGCCGGTGATCGCAACGAGGATCCGACGGGTGACCGTCGCCGCCGCCGCCGTCCTGATCGTGCTCCCTGCCGCCGCCAGCGCGGCCCCGGACTGCTCGCTGACGACCCCGCAGCGAGCGTGGGCCGGCTCCGCGCGAATCCTGCAGGTGACGTGCGCGCCGACGGTGCCGGGCGCACCGATGACGTACACGATCGTCACGAACGGCAGCCGCGGCACCGCGACGACGCCCGACGCCACCGGTGCGTTCACGTTCACGGCCGGCGCCGCGACCGGCGCCGACCAGGTCATCCTCGATGCGTCGGACGGTGCCGTGACGCGGCACACCGTGGCGATCGACGTCGTCGCGGCACCGGTGCTCGCCGTCACCATCAACGCGCCCGGCCTCGTCTTCGCACCACCGTTCCATGGCATCCCGGGCTTCAGCGTCTTCTATCGCCGGCGCACGACGCTGTCGGCATCGCTTCTCGACGACGCGCTGCCGGTGGTCGGCGTGAGGGTGCGGTTCGCCGGGCTCCCTCCGGACGCGGTCGAGAGGACCACCGACGCCGCGGGGCGGGCGACGCGTGTGGGACGTCCACTCGTGAGCGAACTGATCGACGTCGACGTGCCGACGATCGGCGGAACGACTGGCTCCCAGGCGTATCTGTGGGTCGCTCCCGACTGGCGGGTCGCCCAGCCGTTTCCGATCCGACGCGGTCGCTACCAGATCACCGGACAGTTGCTCGCGGAGCGGGTCGCCCGCTCGACGGGAACGGTCCGCCTCCGGCGCCGCGCGAAGCGCGCCGGCGCCTGCACCGGCGGCGGCTACATCACGCTGCGGACGCTCGCGCTGACGTCGAAACTCGCTTTCACGACGACGCTGCCGAGACGGTACGGCGATCAGTGCGTGCGGCTCACGTACTCGCCGGCCGCCGACTCGCCGTACATCGCGTCGATGTTCACGTTCGCGATCGGCTAACGCGCGATGAAGTCGACGATCACCGGGCACCCCTCGAGGCCCGTCGCCTCGCGGATCCGGTTCTCCAGGTAGTACGCGTAGTCGGCCGTCACCAGCCGACGATCGTTGACGGTCACCCGGAAGCGCGGCGGACGCGTCTGCACCTGAGCGCCGTAGATGAGCTTCAGGCGGCGGTTCTTGATCAACGGCGCCTGCCGACGCTCCGCGGCCTCCTTCAGCAGGCGATTCATCTCACTGGTCGAGATCCGGCTCGTGTAGCGGCCGAACACCTCCTCGACCGTGCGCAGGAGACGCTCGACGCCACGTCCGGTGACGGCGCTCGTCGTGATCACCGGCGGGCGGTGGCGCAGCTTGATCTGCAGCCGCTCGCGCACGTCGTCGAGATCGACCTCCTGGATGTCCCACTTCGAGACGACGACGATCGTCGCGCAGCCCGCCTTCCGCGCCTCGTCCGCGATCGAGAGGTCCTGGTCGACGATTCCCTGCCCGGCGTCGATCACGATCAGCGCGACGTCCGCGTGCTGCGCAGCCTGCAGCGCACGCACCTCGGACCAGTACTCGATGTCCTGGCGGTGCTTGCGCTTGCGCCGCAGTCCGGCGGTGTCGATCAGGCGGAAGGTCGTCTCGCCGACGGTGACGCGCGTGTCGAGGGTGTCACGCGTGGTGCCAGGGATGTCGGAGACGATCGCCCGTGGCTGCCCGCAGACGGCGTTGAGCAGGCTCGACTTGCCGACATTCGGGCGGCCGAGGATGGCGACCCCGATTTCGTCGGCGGCCCGCTCCGTGCGCGCCGCGCCCTCGATGCCCGCGAGTCGCTCGAGCACGTGGTCGAGGAGGTCGCCGGCGTTCGTTCCCTGGATCGCCGAGACCGGGAACGGATCGCCGAGCCCGAGCTCGTACAGCGGCGCCGAGTCCTGTGCCTCGCGCTTCGGATGGTCGGCCTTGTTGGCGACGAGGATGACCGGTGTCCGTGATCGGCGGATGATCTCGGCCACCTCGTGGTCGCCGGGGGTCACGCCGGTCTGGACGTCGACGACGAAGAGGACGAGGTCGGCCTCGGCAAGCGCGAACCGCGCCTGCTCCGAGACCTGGCGACCGATCGGGTCGCCCTCCAGGCCGACGTCGATGCCACCGGTGTCGACGATCCGGAACGTCTTGCCGTTCCACTCGCACTCGAGTTCCTTGCGGTCGCGCGTGACCCCGGACTGCTGGTGGACGACCGTCTCGCGCCGTCCGACCAGCCGGTTGACGAGCGTCGACTTGCCGACGTTCGGATACCCGACGACGGCGACGGTGCCCGCGATCGGCCGAACGCCATCCTCATCGCCCTCGGGAACGTCGCGGCCGCGCTGCTGACGCGCGCGTGGCGGTTCGCGACGACGGTCGCGCTCGTCCCTGTCGTCGGTCATGTCGGAGCCTCCACTCGGGTGCGCGAAGTCGGCGGCGCGGCGTCCCGCGGAAAGCCTGCCTTCTCGGCTGCGATGAGGAAGTCGCGCAACGCGCGCAACTCCTCCTCCACCGCGGTTGCGATCAGGCGGTAGGCCCGGGCGCCACGCCCGACGCCGGAAACGTCGATCGGCGTCCCCCACGCGACCGCCGCCCGGCGAAACGGGTTGCGCCGATGGGCGTCGGTGCCGTAGAGGCAGGCCGGGATGATCATCGCCCCTTCGAGGACCGCGCACATGGCGACGCCGGTCTTGGCCGCGCCGACCTCCGCCGATGTCTGGCGCGTGCCCTCGACGAAGATGCCGAGCAGGTTGCCGCTGCGCAGGACGGCCCGCGCGTTCTGGATCGCACCGCGATCGGATGCGCCGCGGACGACGGGGAAGGCCCCGGTGTGCGGCATGACGCGGCGGAGGATCGGGACGCGCCAGAGCTCCACCTTCGCCATGAACCGGATCGAGCGGGGACAGGCCATGCCGAGGACGATCGGGTCGTCGGCGGAGATGTGGTTCGCCGCGAGCACCGCCGACCCTGTGACCGGGACGCGGTCGCGGCCGTAGACGCGCAGACGCATCATCGGCGCGAACCAGCTCTGGAGGATGATCCGCGCGAGCTTCCAGGTCGCCTCGGGTCGCCAGTGGCGCAGGTCGTCGCCCGGGGCCGCGGTCATCGACGCTCCTCCACGAGCGCCACGAGCACGTCGACAACCTGAGCGGGCGTCAGCGACGTCGTGTCGACGAGCACGGCGTCGGCTGGCACGCGCGTCTGGGCGGCGTCGCGGCGATCGCGCTCGAGGGCATCCTCGCCGCCACGGCGCGTCGCCCGCACCGCCGGCGCGGCGTCGAGCCAGATCTTCAGCTCGGCGTCGGGCCAGACGACGTCGCCGATGTCACGGCCTTCCGCGACCGCGTCGCCCTGTTCGAGGAACGCACGCTGCGCGGCCCGCATCGCCTCGCGGACTCCGGGCTGACGCGCAACCGCGGAGACCGCCTCGGCGACCTCTCGCGAGCGCAGCCGGGGATCGTCGAGGTAGGAGCGCCAGGCGCCGGAGGCAGCCGCCTCGGGCGCCTCACCGGCCCCGCTCAGGACGGCCAGGGTGACCGCGCGATACATCGCTCCGGTGTCGAGGTAGCGGAAGCCGACCCGCTCTGCCAGTGCGCAGGCGACGGTGGACTTGCCGGCGCCGGCCGGACCGTCGATGGTCACGACCACGGCGCCTCGATCCCGGCGAGCAGGTCGCGGAAACCGGGGAAAGAGACGTCGATGCAGTCCGCGTCGAGCACGCGGACGCCGCCCTCCGAGTAGAGACCGGCGATCGCGCCCATCATCGCGATGCGGTGATCGCCGTGCGGATCGACGGTGCCGCCACGCAGGCGGGCCGGCGTGCCGCGCAGCTGCCACCCGTCGTCGGTCGTCGTGACGCGCGCGCCGAGCGCGACGAGCGCCTCGGCCGTCGTCTCGATGCGGTCGGACTCCTTGCGGCGGAGGTCCTCGGCGCCTCGGATCCGCGTCGTCCCGCGGGCACGGGCGGCGGCGAGCGCCAGCACCGGCAGCTCGTCGATCATCGTCGGCACGAGCTCGGGCTCGACGTCGGTGCCGACGAGCTCGGCGTGGCGCACCTCGATGTCGGCGATCGGCTCGCCGGCGGCGGTCGTCCGGCGGTTGAAGAGCGAGACGCGCGCGCCCATGCGTTCGAGCACGGTGAGGAGGCCTGCGCGCCCGGGGTTCACGCCGACGCCGCGGAGGAAGATGTGCGACTCCGGCACCAGTGTCGCGGCGACGATGAAGAAGGCCGCCGAGGAGAAGTCCCCCGGCACGACGAGTTCGTCGAGCCGAAGCGCCGTCGCCGGACGGACGGTGACCGCGCCGGGGTGCCGCTCGATCCGCGCTCCGGCCGCGCGCAGGAGCCGTTCGGTATGGTCGCGCGTCGCGAGCGGCTCGACGATCGTCGTCTCGCCAGCGGCGTAGAGACCCGCGAGCAGCAGGCAGGACTTCACCTGGGCCGAGGCGACCGGCAGCTCGTACGTGATGCCGGTGAGGACGTGCCCGGCGTCGATCGTCATCGGGGCGCACCCGTCCGTCGTATCGATCCGGGCGCCCATCCGGTGCAGTGGCAGGGCGATACGATCGACCGGGCGCCGTCGGATCGACTCGTCGCCGTCGAGCGTGAACCGGCCGGACGGCTGGCCGGCGAGGATGCCCGGCAGGAGCCGCAGGAGCGTGCCGGAGTTGAGCACGTCGATGACGGCGGCGGGCTCGCGGAGGCCGCGCAGCCCGACGCCGTGCACGACGAGTTCGGTCGGCGACACCTCGTCCACCGCGACACCGAGCGCACGCACCGCCGCGAGCGTCGCGCCGGTGTCGGCGCTGCCGCCGAACCCCGACACGCGCACCGGGCCGTCGCAGACTGCGCCGACGAGCAGCGCGCGATGCGAGACGGACTTGTCGCCGTTGACGGCGATCTCGCCGGCGAGCGGTCCGGACGCGGCGACGTCGAGATCCCGGGTCACGCCGGCGCGCCAGGCTCGAGACGGGTGGCGATCGCGCCGTATCCCTGCTCGTCCAGAATGGTGACGGCGCGATCCGCAGCCGCCTCGCCGGCGACGGTGATCTCGGCCGTTCCGCCCTGCTCCGGCGAGACGTGGTGCAGGACGAAGTCCTCGATGTTGACACGCGCGGCGCCGAGCGCCTGGGCGATGCCCGAGATCGCTCCGGGCCGATCCGGCACGTGCACGCGCACGACGTGGAGGTCGCCGGCGACGCCCGCGAAGGCGGCCTCGAGCGCTCGACGCCGCGCGCCCGCCGCCTCGCCGATGAAACGGGCGAGATACCCGGCATCGCGCTGCTCGAGGGCGACGATGACGTCGTCGAGCCGGCGTGCGTGCTCGCGCGCGGCAGCAAGGAGCGCGTCACGGTTGTCGAGGAAGATGTCGATCCAGACGCGCGGATTGGCTCCGGCGACCCGGGTCATGTCACGAAAGGAGCCGCCCACCGCGGCCAGCGGATCGTGACCGTCGATCGTCCCGGCGCCCGCCTGGCCGGCGAGCAGGTTCGCGATCACGTGCGGCAGGTGGCTGGTGAGCGCGACGAGGCGGTCATGCGCGCCGGGATCGATCGCCACGGGCCGGGCCCCGACGGCAGTCACGGTCGAGTGCAGTGCCGCGAAACGCGCCGGGTCGGAGTCGTGGACCGGCGTCAGGAACCAGGTGGCGCCGTCGAACAGCTCCGCGCGCGCGGAGGCCGCACCGCGCGCCTCGGAGCCGCAGACCGGGTGGCCGCCGATGAAACGGTGCCGGTCGTGCGGGGCGACGCTGCGCACGACGTTCGCCTTGGTCGAACCGACGTCCGTCACCGTTGCGGTCGCCGGCGCCGCGGCGAGAGCCCTGCCGACCACCGCCGGCAGATCAGCCACCGGAGCGCAGACGACGACGAGGTCGGCCTCCGCGCAGGCGTCGGCGATGTCGGCGCTGACGAGCGCGACGCAGCCGCGCTCGAGGGCAGCGGCCCCCGCGGCCGGATCCGGGTCGTAGCCGACCACGCGGGCGCCCGCCCGGCCGGCGAGCGCCAGGCCGAGCGATCCACCCATCAGCCCGAGACCGACGATCGTGACGCGCACCGGCCCATCATGCCAGCGGGCGTGCCGCCACCCGGGCGGTCAGCGCGCGCGCAGGGCGTCGCGAATCTCCCGCAGGAGCTGGATGTCCTCCGGGGTCGCGGGCGCTCCCTCGGTCTCCGCTGCCCGCTGCCGCGTCATCAGGTGATTCATCGGCTTGACGACGAAGAAGAAGACCGTCGCGGCGATCAGTACGAACGAGATGACGTCGTTGACGAACTTCCCGTACAGGAACGGTGAGCCGTTGATCGTGAAGCGCAGGCCGCTGAAGTCGGGCGTGCCGCCGATCATGCCGATCAGCGGCGTCAGGAGGTTGTCGTTCAGCGACGTGACAACCGCACCGAACGCGACGCCGACGATCACGGCGACTGCCAGCTCGACGATGGTACCTCGCATCAGGAAGTCCCGGAACTCTCCGATCACCGTGCCTGCCTCCCCCGGCGTGCGTGCGCCGATCGCACCTCCACGTCGAGTCCCGTGACACGGCGGATGTCGGTCAGTTCCCGCTCCGTCAGTCGGCGCGACGCGCCCTCGGCGAGTTCGCCGAGGCGCAGGGGACCGTAGCCGGTCCGACGCAGCGCGCGAACCGGATGGCCGACGGCCTCGCACATCCGGCGCACCTGGCGGTTCCGACCCTCGCGCAGGACGAGTTCGAGGACGCTGCCGTACGCGTCGCGCCCTGCCACGCGCACCTCGGCCGGCGCCGTCGGGCCGTCGTCCAGATCCACCCCGGCGGCGAGGCGCGAGGCCGTCTCGTCCGAGACGATGCCACGGACGAGCGCGTGGTAGGTCTTGCGAATGCCGCCGCGGGGGTGCATCAGCCGGTCCGCCAGGGCACCGTCGTTCGTGAGGAGCAGCAGACCGGTCGTGCTGACGTCGAGCCGACCGACGGGAAAGACCCGCTCCCTGACGTGCACGGCGTCGATAACCGTCGGGCGGCCCTGGGGGTCGCTCGCAGTCGTGACGACACCCCCGGGCTTGTGGAGCATGAGGTAGATCTGTCGCTGGGCGTGGACGATCCGGCCGTCGACGGCGACCTTCTGGCCGGGGGTGACCCGCGCCCCGACCTCCGCGACCACACCGTCGATCGTGACCCGGCCCGCAGCGATCAGGACGTCCGACCCGCGACGCGACGAGACCCCGGCAGCGGCCAGGAGGCGGTTGAGGCGGGTGGCGTCGGAGTCCTGCACGGGCGTATCCTGGCGCCTCATGGACCGCGCCGCGCAGGCACGACCGATCGTCACGCCGATCCTGATCGCGTCGATCGTCGGCGCGCCGGCCACATTGCAGGCGCTCGCCCTCGGGCTGGGCACCGAAGTGGCAGCCTGGTGGGCGCCGTGGGCGCTGGCCGCCGCCCTTCCCTACCTGTTCGGGCCACGCCCCGGCCGCACGGCCGCGCTGCTGGTGGCGATCGTCGCCCTGATCGCCGGTCCGGCCCCCGTCGCCGGAGCGATCGCCGGCGGTCTCGCGGCGGAGGTCGCCTCCCGCGGCGTGCGCCCACGCTACGCGGTGCCGCTCGGCGTCGCCGTCGGCTTCGCTGCGCTCGTCGTGCTTGCGGCCGGCGCGTAGAAACTCCTGCTACCAGGGAAAACCTCTTCGGCGAGGTACTCTGAGCCATGGCCACTGTCGGCCAGCGCCCCGTCCGCACTCACTCGTCCGAGCCGCCAGACGGTGGCGATCACGGCCGCCGTCCGCCCCTGGCGGCGCGCTGCGCGTTGCTCTCGTTCCTCTGGCCGGGCCTCGGGCACCTCCACGCCGGCGCGCGTCGACGCGGCCTCGCGATCAGCGGCGGCGCGCTCGTCCTCGCACTCGGCGCCCTGCTCATCCTCGCGTTGGGCGACCGCGATGATCTGATCGGCGGCGCCGTAAACACGCGCGTCCTCGTCGGTGGCCTGGTCGGCAACGCCCTCATCGCCCTCACGCGGGTCGCGGCGATCGTCGCCGCAGCGCGGCTCGGCCGCCCGGCCCGCGGCACGCCGATGACCGTGGCCGTGCTGGCGCTGCTGGTCGCGATCCCGCACGGCGCGGCAGCCTGGTACGCCTACACGGCCTACGACACGGTGACGGCGGTGTTCGAAGAGGTCGAGCCGACCGACGTCCTCGAGCCGCTGCCGGACGAGTTCGACGTCGCCGAGCCCGCGTCCGTCGAGCCGTCAGCCGTCGGGCGCACGCCGACGCCCGCGGCAGCCGCACCGCCGCCGGCGGGGAAGCCGCCGGCCTGGAAGCGACGGGGCCGCCTCAACCTCGTGCTGCTCGGCGCCGACGCCGGGCCGGGCCGTTCCGGGCTTCGCACCGACACCATGATGGTCGCGACCATCGATCTGAAGACGCGCCGCGCGGCGCTCTTCTCCGTTCCGCGCAACATGGGCGGCGTGCCCCTCCCGCCGCGGGCGGCACGCGCCGGTACTCCACGCTTCGAGCCGATCCTCAACGCCCTCCACCAGTTCGGCTCGCGCAACCCCGATCTCTTCCCCGGCGGCAAGGATCCTGGCGTGACCGCCCTCAAGCAGACCCTGGGTCAGCTCGTCGGACTCCCGATCGACTACTACGTGTTGGTCGACTTCCGGGGCTTTCACGCGCTCGTCGATGCGCTCGGCGGCGTCGACGTCGACGTGCCGCGCCGTGTGCTCGACCGCGTCTCGCCGTACGAGTCGGGCGGCGAGTGGATCCGCATCGACCTCGCACCGGGCCGCCATCATCTCGGGGCAGACGAGGCCTTCGCCTACGTCCGCGCACGCTCGACCTCATCGGACTGGGACCGCATCAAGCGGCAGCGCTGCGTGATCGCCGGCATCGCATCCCAGACGGGGCCGACGACGGTCCTTCGCTCGTTCCGCAAGCTCACGAAGGCGTTCCGCGAGAACATCCGCACCGACATCCCGGCGAAGCACCTACCCGACCTCGCGAAACTCGCGACATCGATCCGCATGAACCAGACAGTCTCGATCGGCTTCACGCCGCCGCAGTTCACCGCCGGCGTCACCAAGCGCGGCGCGGCGATGCCCGACGTGCCGGCGATCCGCCGAGCCGTCAAGGATGCCATCCGCCGTCCCCCGGAGCCGGGCGACCCGCGGACGATCGGCGGTGGCGCCTGCCGCTGACGGTTGGCGGTCAAGCCCGGTCGATCAACTGTCGATGCTGTCAATTGTGGCGCTCGACGTTGCAGAAACGCCTGTGGGCGCACACCGACGGTCGCTCGTCGGTCGATTGTCCTTGCGGAAGAGACTGATCGGCATCGCGATCGTGGGCCAGTTGTTCACGATGGCCCTCAGCCTGGCAGCCGTCGTGGGGATGCAACAGATGATCGACGCCTCGGGGAAGGCCACGGCACTCTCCCGGGCGCGGGCGCTCTTCCAGGACGCCGACCTGGCGCACGATGCCCTGCGCGGCGATACGTACCGGGGAGTGCTCGCGGCGAAGTCCGAGGGCGTCGCCGGCGGTGCACCACGAGATCGACGCTGATGGTCGCGACGATGGCAGTCGACTGATACGCGACCTCGACGCGATGCTCGCCATCGATCTCGATCCCGCGGAGCGAGCGATACTCGCAGACGCGAGACCGCGCTTCGAGGCCTACGTCGCCTCGGCCCCGGCGGTGACCGACCTCGCGCCCGTCGACATCGACGCAGCAACCGCGGCGCTCCCCGCCTTCGAGCGATCGTTCCTCGCTGTCCGCGACCTGAACGACGCTGCCATCGCCGCACTCGAACGTCGCCAGGCGATGGCGCGGAGCACCGAGAGTTCGATCCAGGACGCCGCGATCCGCAACCAGGTCATCGGCGCCATCGCCATTTGCTTCGGCCTCCTTCTCCTCACACTGCTGCTCGGCCGCGCGATCGTCCGTCGCCTTCAGTCGCTCGCCGACGTTGCCCACCGCGTCGTCGCCGGCGACCTCGCGGCGCGCGCGCAGGTTGGCGCCGGCGACGAGGTCGGACGGCTCGCCACCGCCTTCAATGAGATGGCCGACTCCCTCACGGCGTTCGTCGATCAGCTCGAGGCCGAGGCACAGCGCGACGGCTTCGGAACGCGCCTCCTCGACGCGCTCGAGATGGCCGACGAGGAGGAGGCTGCCCACGCAGTCGTCGAGCGCGCGATGGCCGAGGTCGCCGACGGACCGATGGAGTTGCTGCTCTCGGATTCGAGTCAGGCATCGCTCGCGGCCGTCGTCGTGAGCTCGGCTGGCGCGCCGGGATGCCCGGTCAAGTCGCCGTTCTCCTGCGTCGCTGTCCGGCGCGGAGTTCCGGTCGTGTTCGAGACCAGCGAGGCGCTGAATGCGTGTCCGGCGCTGCGCGACCGGCCCCAGGGAGCCTGCTCTGCCGCCTGCGTCCCGGTCACGTTCATGGGTCGAGCGCTCGGCGTCCTGCACGCAACGGGGCCCGAGCACGAACCGCTTGGAGACGACCAACTCGACCGGCTGACGACGCTCGCCACCCAGGCTGGCGCGCGGATCGGCACGGTGCGGGCCTTCCAGAAGACGCAGCTCCAGGCCGCGACGGACGCACTGACCGGCCTGATGAACCGGCGCACACTCGAGAACCGGCTCCGCGAGATGAGCGCGGGTGGTCGGTCGTTCGCCCTTGCCATGTGCGACCTCGACCACTTCAAGAAGCTGAATGACACCTACGGCCACGAGATGGGCGACCGCGCCCTTCGCCTGTTCGCCCGCGTCGTGAGCGGAGCGGTACGCGACGGTGACCTGGTCGCCCGCCACGGCGGCGAGGAGTTCGTGATCGTCCTGCCCGAAGCCAACCGCCACTTCGCCGCCACCATACTCGATCGCATTCGCACCCAGCTCGCGGCGGCACACCTGGATGGCCAGCCCCCGTTCACGGCGAGTTTCGGCGTCGCCGACTCCGGTCAGGCCGACACGATCGACGCGGTAACCCGTCTTGCCGACACCGCCCTGTACCAGGCGAAGGAGGCCGGGCGCGATCGCGTAGCGATCGCTGGCGGCTCGACATCGGTGAGCGCCGGCGAGCACGTGATCGCCGAGGCTGTCGCCGGCGTGACCGGTGGCGTCAGAGCCGCGACGCGCTTCGCCGACGCGGTCGACGAGCCGGATCCGGGCGCGACCGGCACCGAGATTCGCTGACCGCGACCGACGCGGGACGATCCTGCGCGCGCCGGGATGGTCAGGCGCGGGCGAGCAGCGCGACGAGCGGCTCGAGATCGGCCGGGGGCGGCTCGCCGGGCGCCAGCGAGGCGACGACCGACCTGACGCGGTCGTACAGCGTCCGCGCTGGCGCGCCGAGGCGCTCGACGCCACGGAGGTCGATCGCCTGGCACGAGACGACGGCTGCGATCGCGCCGAGCCGGAGCCCGAGGTCCGTCATCTCGGCGAGCCGCCGGGCACCGAGCGGGGCGAGCGTCATGCGGTTCTCGATCCCCTCGGCCTGCGTCGACGACCCGATCTCGGCCGACACCGGCTGGACGAGCAGCCGCGCCTCGGCGGCGATCGCCTGCGCCGTCCACGCGAGCTCCGACAGCCCGTGTCCGCCCGGGTCGCCGTACGGCTCGAGACCGTCCGTGAGACCCGTCTGGGACGCCTGCAGCAGGGTGATCGTCCGCTCCAGCTGCGTCGTCAGGCAGGGAGCGAGCGCGAGTCGGGCGATATCCATCGCCTGGGCGAGCGGCTGGAGGTCGAAGTTCGCGACCGGCACCGCCCGGTCGGCGTCGATCACGAGCAGGGGATTCTGCTGGTGCGCGTTGAGTTCGATCGTCACCTGGCGGTCGCAGAACGCGAGCGCGTCGTTGCCCGCGCCGAGCACGTGGGCGGCGCAGCGGAAGGCGAGCGGCGCGTGGAGGTGGCGCGGCTCCTCCTGGAAGAGACGGCTGCCCGCGAGCAGAGCTCGCAGGTCGGCGATCGCCCGCCCGAGGCCCGGGTACGGGCGCACGATCGGCACCAGTTCGTGCAAGGGCGACGGATTGGCGGCGAACGCCTCGAGGTCGAGCGCAGCCGTCTCCGTCAGGCGATCGAGGAGCCGCAGCGCGTCGTGCAGCGCCAGCGCGGCCGCGGCGGTCGCGACCGATCCCTGGGCGATCAGCGGCAGAGCCTCGTCGGGCAGGATCTGCTCCTCCGCGAGCAGATCGGCGACGAGATCGGCGAGCGGTACGACGTCCCCCATCCCGGTCGAGCCGTAGCGGCGGACGTGCGGCGTCACCCCCGCCGAGATCGTTCGGCACAGGCGCTCCGCGACCTCGGCGCGGACACCGGTCCGCCCGGCGGCGATCGTGTTCGCGAGGAGCACCGCCGACGCGCGGGCGACGTCGGGGGCGAGCGGCGGGCCCATCCCGGTTCGGTGCTCGCGCAGCAGCCGGGCACCGGTCGGTGCGGCCCGCAGCTTGCGGACGCCGACGCCCGTCGTCAGTCCGTACACGGCGTCGCCGCGTGCAGCGATCCGGACGACCAGGTCGCGTACCGCCGCCATCGCCGGCAGCGCACCCGGGTCGATCGACACCGGGTGGCCCTCCCGGGCGACGCGCACGAGGTCGACGACGGTCAGGCTGCGGCCATCGAGGCGCAGTTCCCGCACCGGGCGTCAGCCACGCTCGGCGGCGACGACCGCGAGCCGCTCCCGGAGAGCATCGGATCGGGCCTCGTCGGGCGCGAGCGACTCGATCGACGGGAGCGACGCGAGGCCCTCCTCCAACCCGAACACCCGGTCGAACACGGTCGTCGTGCAATACAGGACGGGAGCGCCCGGCGTGCCCCCGCGTCCGGCCTCCTCGATCAGGCCGCGATCGACGAGGCCGGCGACGGCGCCGTCGGCCGAGACGCCTCGGACGCGCGTGATCTCGGGCCTCGACAGGGGCCCGGCATAGGCGATCACCGCGAGCGTCTCCAGCGCGGCCTGCGACAGCGGGCGGTCCGGCGAGCGTGCGACGAGGCGCGCGCAGACGTCGGTCGTCGAGGCGGCCGCGCGCAGGCCGTAGCCGCCGGCGACGCGCTCGACAACGACGCCACTACGACCCTCCGCGTGCCGCTCGGCGAGCGCATCGAGCGCTCGTTCGACGCGCTCGGGCGGTGCGGCGGCGACCTCGGCGAGCTCGGCGACGGTGAGCGGTTCGGAGGCGATGAAGAGAAGCGCCTCGACGACGTGCGTCAACTCGGTCATGCGACGGCCTCCCGGCGGAACGACGCGGTCACCGCTGCCACCTCGATCGCCGCGAACGCCTCGGGCTGGGCCAGCAGCACCTCACCGCGGCGATAGAGGTCGAGCAGCGCCCAGAACGCGACGGCGATCCCCATCCGGTCGAGGCCGCTGACCGCGTCGTCGAACGTGAAGGAGCCACGTTCGTCGAGAAGGCGACGGAAACGCGCCAGGAAGTCGCGGACCGGGACGAGGCGACGCGGCAGGTGGGAGAGGTCGACGGCCAGCGCCGGCCGGAGGAGACGCGTGATCGCGGCGGCGAGCGCCGCCGGATCGGAGCTCATGACCTCGCGGTCGGGCGGTCGCGGGGCGGCGAGCGGCGCGGGACCGACGCGGAACAGCCGTCGCCCGAGGTCGTGGCGTCGATCGCCGAGCCAGGCCGCCGCCGCCCGGATCCGCGCGTACTCGGCAAGCCTGGCCGCCAGCTCGTCAGCGGCCTCGAGCGCGTCGAGCGGCTCGTCGTCCTCCGCACCGGGGATGAGGAGGCGGCTCTTCATCTCGACGAGGGCAGCGACGAGGACGAGAAACTCCGTGGCCGCCTCGAGATCGAGGTCGGAGGTCGCGCCGAGGCGCTCGAGATACGCGACGCACACCTCCGCGACCGGGACCTCGGCGAGGTCGACCTCGTCGCGCAGGACGAGCGCGAGCAGCAGGTCGAACGGCCCGGCGAACAGGTCGAGGTCGAGTTCGAGTGAGAAGACCGACGGCGTCGCCACCAGCTGCGCAGGCTACCGATCGGGTCGGACGTCGAAGCGGGCGCGCGGCCCGATCACGCGGCCATCCCGAGCGACGCCTCGAGCCGGCCCAGGAGCTCCTGAACGTCGGTCATCTGCGGGACGAAGGAGAAGGAGAAGCCTTCGTCGCCGTCGCCGACGCCGAGCGACGAGCGCATGAGGACGATCAGGTCGCCAGCGCTCGTCGTGGGGTCGATGTGGGTGCCGAGGAGCGATCCGAGGACGTCGACGTCGAGCAGAGGCGGTTCGGGGTCGAGCGCCAGCCCGGTCATGGTCTGCAGCGCCGTGAGGTACGACGACGAGAGGATGTTGCCGACCTCGCACAGCGCCGACCGGCCCATGTCCTCGTCCAGCGAGACGCCGAGCAGCGCACACAGTTTCCGCGGCGCAGCGCCGGCGAACAGCATCAACACCGAGCCGTGACCGCCGGTGATCGGCGTCACGACCATCGCCGAGGTCTCGAGCGGCGACCCGATCAGGCCGGCGACCTGGTCGACGGTGACGAGGAGGGAGTCGGAGTAGTCGATCCGCACCTCGGTGCCGAGCATGCCCGCGAGCGCGGTCGCCGCGGTACTGGAGCCGATGTTGCCGACCTCGCGCAGCGCCGACTGCTGCATCGCAGTCAGCACCACCGCCGCGCGTCCCTCCTCGGAGATGCCGGCGACGACGAGCGGGTCGAGGAGCGGCACGATCTCGCCCTCGTCGCCGATCAGCGCGCCGGAGCAGAACGGGCTCAAGGCGAGCGGCGGCAAGGGATACCGCTGCAGCGTGAACTGGCCGACCAGATCGTCGACGGCGAACGCCATCCGTCGACCGCCGCACCAGACGATGACCGCCTTGCCCTCGGCGCCGTCACCCGGCAACCCCAGCGCCTCGCCCAGGTACCGCGCCGCCAGAGTGCGGCCCCGGAACAGGAGGCAGAGCTGGCCCGCGACGTTGAAGAGGCGGCGGCCGCTGAGGCGGAACGTCTGCTCGACGTGGGTCATCGGCAGGGCAAGCTGACTCTCCCCGACGCGAACGACGAGGACATGCAGCGGTGCATCAATCACGTGGAGCTCCCGGGGTCGATGCTCCGATATCGGCAGACGACGCCGTCTACCTTAGGCGAGAGTGGCGTCGCCGAGCCGAGCCTTGGCCTCGGCGAAGAACGCCGAGTCGGGCCGCACGCGATAGCCGGCACCGAGACGGAGGCTCTTCGGTCCCCGCGAGGTCGCAAACTCGACGACGACGGGATGGTCTCCCGGGAACTCACGCACGAGCGCGCGGAGCTCATCGATCGCGCTACCGGCAGCCGTGCGCGCGTCGATCGCCAACCGGACGATGCCGATCTCGGCGACCGCCTCGAACCCGAGCACCGTTTCCGCGACGAGCTTCGCCTCACCACCAGCCCTGCCATCGATGCGGCCGCGCACGATCACGATCCGATCCGCCACCAGCAGGTCGCGTGCCTGCGTATAGGTACGGGTGAACACCGTCACCTCGGTCGACCCGGTCAGGTCCTCGAGGACGACGAACGCCATCTGGTCACCCTTCCGCGTCAGGTGCTGGCGAACCGACGACACGAGCCCGCCGACGGTGACGCGCTCGCCCTCGCGGCGACCGGCCAGCTCGCGGATGCCACAGTCCACCTTGCGGCGCAGCTGGTCGCGGACACCGGCGAGCGGATGGCTGGAGACGTACAGGCCGAGCGTGTCGCGCTCGGCCTGGAGCAGTTCCTTCTGGTCGAACTCGACATCGGGGATCGGCGGGTGAGAGATCTGCGCCGCCGTGACCGACTCGGTCGGCTCGAGATCGAAGATCGAGCCCTGGCCGGCGAGGCGATCGGCCTGCTGCTTGCGACCGTTGCCGATCGCCTGCTCGACGACCTCGAGCAGCCCGCGCCGGCGGGCGCCGGTGGAGTCGAAGGCACCGGCGCGGATCAGGCTCTCGAGCACCCGCGAGCTGACCAGCTGCATGTCGACGCGCTCGCAGAAATCCCAGATCGACGTGAACCGGTCACCCTCGTCGCGGGCGCTCTGGATCGCCCGCACGGCGTTGTCGCCGACGTTCTTCACGGCAGACAGTCCGAAGCGGATCTTGCCGTCGACGACGGCGAAGTCGCGCTGCGAGACGTTCACGTCAGGCGGCAGGACGTCGATCGCCATGTCAGCGCACTCGGCCACGTAGTACGGCACCTTGTCCTTCGTGTCCATCACCGACGAGATCAGCGCTGCCATGTACTCGGCCGGGTAGTTCGCCTTCAGGTATGCGGTGCGGTAGGCGATCAGCGCGTAGCAGGCGGCGTGGCTCTTGTTGAACGAGTAGTCGGCGGAGCGCTCGTTCTCGAGCCACAGCGACTCCGCCAGCGCGGGGACGACGTCGTTCTCGATCGCGCCGGCGATGAAGCGATCCTTCAGCGACGCCATCAGGGTCGCATCCTTCTTGCCGATCGCCTTGCGCAGATCGTCGGCCTGGGCGGGCGTGAACCCGGCCAGGACCTTCGCGATCTGCATGTTCTGTTCCTGGTAGACCGTCACCGCGTACGTGCGCGAGAGAATCTCCTGCAGCCGTGGTTCCGGATAGCTGACGGGCTCCTGCCCGTTCTTGCGCCGCGCATAGACCGGGATGTTCTGCATCGGGCCGGGCCGGTACAGGGCGACGAGGGCGATCAGGTCGTCGAACTCCGTCGGCCGCACCTGGCGCAGCGCATCACGCATGCCCGCCGACTCGAACTGGAAGACGCCGGTCGCGTCACCCCGGCGCAGCAGCTCGTAGGTCCGCTCGTCGTCGAGCGTCAACGTGTCGATGTCGAGCTGGATGCCGGTCGACTCGCCGACGAGCCGCACGGCCTCGTCGATCACGTCGAGGTTGCGCAGCCCGAGGAAGTCCATCTTGAGCAGGCCGAGCGCCTCGACATCGCCCATCGCGTACTGCGTCACGATCGGCTCGTCGGCGCCCTTGCGCTGCAGCGGTAGGTACTCGGACAGGTCGCGGTCACCGATCACGACGGCCGCCGCGTGGATCGAGTCCTGCCGGACGAGGCCCTCGAGCGGCCGCGCCATGTCGACCAGCTGCCGTGCGGTCACCGGCCGGCCCTGCCCGTCATGCCCGATCGGCGCCGGATCGTCGTACGCGGCCTGCAGCTCCTGGCCCGGCTTCAGACAGTCGGCGAAGCCGACCTTGACGCCGTCGGGAATCATCTTCGCGATCCGGTCGACGACGCCGAACGGCAGCCCGAGCACGCGGCCCGTGTCGCGGGTCGCGGCCTTCGCCGCGAGCTTGCCGAACGTGATGATCTGCGCGACGCGCTCGCGGCCGTACCGCTCGACGACGTAGTTCATGACACGCTCGCGCCCGTCGACCGAGAAGTCGATGTCGATGTCGGGCATCGACTTGCGGCCCGGGTTCAGGAACCGCTCGAACAGCAGCTCGTAGCGGATCGGGTCGACGTCCGTGATCCGCAGGCAGTACGCGACCAGCGATCCGGCTGCCGAACCGCGACCCGGGCCGACGCCGATGCCGTTCGTCCTCGCGAAACGCACGAAGTCCCAGACGATCAGGAAGTAGTCGGCGAACCCCATCTCGGCGATCGTCTGCAGCTCGAAGCGCAGGCGGGCTTCGAGCGCGGGCTCCACAGCGCCGTAGCGCTCCTGCAGCCCCTCCCGACAGAGGCCCTCGAGGAAGGTCAGCGCGTCCGCGCCGTCGGGGACGTCGTAGCTGGGCAGACGGATCCGGCCGAGTTCGATCTCGACGTTGCAGCGCTCGGCGATCTCCAGCGTCGGCCGCAGCAGGTCGCGACCGTACGGCGCGAAGTCCCGCGCCATCTCGGCTGCCGACTTGAAGAAGAACTCCTTGTTCTCGAAGCGGAACCGTTTCGGGTTGGAGAGCTCGTCACCGGTCTGGATGCAGAGCAGCGCCTCGTGCGGGTCGGCGTCCTCGGCGCGGAGGTAGTGGACATCGCCGGTGCCGACGAGCGGGAGGCCGGCGTCGTCGGCGAGCCGGATCAGGCCCGGGTTGACCTGGCGGTGCGCCGCGAGCCCGGCGTCCTGGATCTCGACGTAGACCTGGTCACGCCCGAAGATCTGGACGAGCCGGTCGAGTTCGGATCGCGCCCGTGGCTCGTCGCCCGCCAGGAGCGCCTTGCAGGTGCGGCCGGACAGGCACCCGGAGAGGGCGATCAGTCCGGCGCTGTGCTGCTGCAGCAGATCGAAGTCGGCCCGTGGCTTGTAGTGGTAGCCCTCGAGATAGCCGGCGGTGACGAGCTTGACGAGGTTGTGGTAGCCAGCCGTATCCTGCGCGAGCAGGGTGAGGTGAGCCCACGAGCGGTGGGTGCCCTGCTCGCGCTGGAAGCGGTCGTCGACGAGGTAGATCTCGCAGCCCATGATCGGCTTGATGCCGGCCTTCGTCGCCGTCCGATAGAGCTCGACCGCCCCGGCCATCGATCCGTGATCGGTGACCGTGACGGCCGGCATCTCGAACTCGACGGCGCGTTCGACGACCTCGCGGATCCTGCACGCCCCATCGAGGATCGAGTACTCGGAGTGGCAGTGCAGGTGGACGAAGGTGTCGGGCACGGGACGCCCATTGTAGGGCCGGGGTCAGACGGCGACGCGGCGGCTCCCCGGCGCGACGAACCGACGCTGCGGGCGCGCCCGCCGGCTGCGCCGCTGCGCGCGAATGGCCTCGCGCGAGAGACGCTCGAAGTACGCCTGCTCGGATTCGGGCTGCACCGATCCGCGGCTCAGCTGATCGACGATGTGAACGAGCGGGTGATGGAACATGGTGAACTCCTTGTAACGAAGTATGTAACAGCGTTATCGGTTTGTATTGCAGGAAACTGAGCGCTCTTTGTAACGTACCTTGTGCAACGCTCGCGACCGCCGGTCGATTCCGGCGAGGTCGGATACGATGGCCGCCGCGTGACCGCCTCGCCGCTCATCCGCCGTGCCCGCACCGGCGACGTTCGAGGGATCCGCGGACTCGTCGATCACTACGTCCCTGCCGGCATCCTGCTCGAGAAGGCGACGGTCCAGCTGTACGAGGACATCCAGGACTTCCGCGTCGCCGAACTGGACGGCGACGTCGTCGGCTGTGGAGCGCTCCACCCGCTCTGGGAGGACCTCGCGGAGATCCGAACGCTCGCCGTCGCACCCTCCGCGAAGGGGCACGGCGTCGGTCACCTGCTGATGATGGCGCTCGTCGAGGACGCGCGCGAGCTCGGCATCTCGCGGGTGTTCGTCCTGACGTTCGAGGTCGCCTTCTTCGAGCGGCACGGGTTCCAGCCGATCGACGGCACGCCCGTCACGCCGGACGTCTACGCCGAGCTGCGGCGATCGTTCGACGAGGGTGTCGCCGAGTTCCTCGATCTGGAGCGCGTGAAGCCGAACACGCTCGGCAACACGCGAATGCTGCTGACGCTCTAGCCGTCGCAATGGTGCCAGGCACCTTTGCGACGCGGACGGGCTACGCCCGCATCGCCATGTCCGCGACGAAGGCGTCCGTCGTCAGCGGCTCGCCGGTCGCACGCTCGATCAGCGCGTCCCAGCGCAGCGAGGCACCGGGCCACAGGAACCGCTCGGTCAGCTCCGCACCGCAGCCGATCGTCGCGTCGAGCTGCGAGGCGAGGATCTGCCCGAGCAGGTAGTTGTGGTAATAGACCGGCGCCACGGTCAGGTGGATCTTGGCGGCCCAGGCGCCCGCCGGTGCGTCGGCCGGGCGCGGAAGCCCCTGATAGCGCTCGACCAGCGACCACCAGAGCGCGTCGAGATCCTGCCCCGGGTCGGCGTACAGGCCACGCTCGAAGCGGGCCATCACCTGCACCCACTGCGTGAACACGAGGAGTTCGCGCCGCAACGAAGCCGCATTGGCCGGGTGCTCGGCGATCGCCGCCGGGACGCCGGCGTAGCGCGTCAGGAAGGCCGCGTCGCGCCCACGCCGACCATGCACCATGGCGATCGCCTCGGTCGCGAAGGTATGGGCGTTCGTGCGTAGGAGCCAGGGCAACGACGGATCGACCGCCGCGTCGTAGATGGCGTGCCCGAGTTCGTGCAGCAACGTCTCCAGCCAGCGCAGGGTGGGCGCGAGGTTGCAGAGGATGCGCACGTCGGCATTGCGTACGATCGTCGTCTGGAAGGCGTGCTGGTCCTTGAGCGGCCGCGGCTGGAGATCGGACCGCTCGAGGATCGCGTCGACATCGTGGCCGAGATCGGCGAAGTAGGCGCGGCACGCGGCGACCGGGTCGATCTCGCCGGCGGCGTCGAGCAGCGGGTCGTCGACCGGCGGCGGGGCGTCCTGGAAGTAGGCGTCGGTCGCGTGCCAGGCCTCGATGCGCGTCCCGGGCGGGAGTCCGAGGCGGGCGCGCAGGTCGCCGTCGATCGCGCCACGCTCCGCTGTCCACGCAGGGGCGAGCCCGGCGTCGAGCCGGTCGAGGAGGCCGTAGAGCCAGGCCTCGTCGAGCTCGTCGTAGCGGAGCGACAGCGCGTAGTGGTCGCGCTCGCCAAGGCGCTCGGCGGAGGTGTTGCGCAGGGCGACGAGCTCGCGCAGCTCGTCGGCGACGGCTCCGCCGACCGCGCGCGACGCCCGCCAGGCGCCGCGCCGCTCGGCCTCGTCGGTCGACCGCAGGAGCATCCGGTCGAGCTCGTTGTCGTCGACCTCGCGATCACCGACGACAGCGCGGTGCGCGCTGAAGCGACCGGCCAGCTCCGTCTCCAGCCGGATGATCTGCTCCGCGAGCTGCGCCGGACGCTGGCGCGGCGCCACCCACAGCCGCAGCAACTCGGCGCGGCGGGCGTCGAACGGCCCCTCCCCCGGCGCCGGCGTGACCAGGGCGGGATCCGACAGCGCGGCCTCGAGTGCGATCTCCTTCTCGGCCGCAACCGCCCGATGCGCGTCGGTCGCCGCGCCCGCCATCTGCCAGTGGGCGCGCGCGGACGCCTCGGCGAGCGGCCGGAGGCGGTTCTCTACCTCGTCGAGCGTCACCACCGTCACGTCGGACGCTGCACGTCGTGCCATTCCGGCTCGCGGCCGCGCATTCGCGTGTAGGCCACCGCGGCGAGGCCACCGACGACGGCGAGACGGGCCAGACGCGAGTGTTTGAGGACGGCGGTGCCGAGCAGGGCCGCCGCGGCCGCTGCGGCGGCCTTGCGCCTCGCCGGCGTCACGCGCCCGCACCGACGACGGGCAGCGCCAGCTTGCGGCGACCGCGTTCGGGCCGGGGCATACCGAGGGCGATCCAGCGGTCGATCTCAGCGAACAACTCATCGACGAGGCGGTCCTGCGGCACGCGGCGCAGAACCGCGCCGTGGGCGTAGATGTGACCGGCGTCGCGCCCGCCGGCGATGCCGAAATCGGCGTCCCCCGCCTCGCCCGGCCCGTTGACGGCGCAGCCCATGACAGCGACCTCGAAGTGCTCGCGGTACGCCTTCAGGCGCGTCTCGACCGTCTCCGCGAGCCCGTGCACCTCGACGTTGGTGCGGCCGCAGGACGGGCAGGCGATCAGCTCGGGGCCGAACTGGCGGAGGCCGAGCGCCTTCAGGATCTCGAACCCGACGCGAACCTCCTCGACCGGGTCAGTGGACAACGAGACGCGGATCGTGTCGCCGATGCCCTGAGCGAGCAGCGCCCCGATCCCGATCGCCGACTTGACGGCGCCCGTCACGAGCGTGCCGGCCTCGGTGACGCCGAGGTGGAGCGGATACGGCACCGCCTCCGACAGCCGCCGGTAGGCCTCCATCATCACGGGCACGGACGTCGACTTGACGGAGATCTTGAAGTCGTGGAAACCGAGCCTCTCGAGGATCTCCACCTCCTCGGTCGCCGCCTGCACGAGCGCTCCGGCCGGGTCCGCGGTCGCGGCCGGCCGCAGATGTTCGGGGAGAGAACCGGAGTTGGCGCCGATCCGCAGCGGGGTCGACGTCTGCAGGGCACGGCGCACGACCTGTTCGACGCGCTCCGCGCCGCCGATGTTGCCCGGGTTGATGCGGACGGCGGCGACACCGGCGTCCATCGCCTTCAGCGCCAGCGAAGCGTTGAAGTGGATGTCCGCGATCACCGGGATCGGGCTGGTGGCGACGATCTCATGCAGGGCGGCGGCGTCGGGGAGTCCGGGGACGGCGACGCGGACGATCTCGCAGCCGGCCTCGGCGAGCGCGCCGATCTGGGCGAGAGTGGCCGCCGCGTCGTGCGTCTTCGTCGTCGTCATCGACTGCACGGCGATCGGTGCGCCACCGCCGATCGGCACACCACCGACGCTGATCTGGCGGGACGATCCCATCGCGCGGCAGCGTAGCGCGAGGGTCCTGCCGCCGTCCCCGCCGGTCAGGGCTCGCCGAGCCGCCCGATGTCGTTGTTCAGCCCGACCGTGAACAGCATCAGCATCAAGACGATGCCGACGATCGAGACGCGCTCGAACACGGCTCGCGGCACCGGCTTGCGACGCAGCTTCTCGATCAGGGCGAACACGATGTGGCCACCGTCGAGCGGGAGAAACGGCAGCAGGTTGAAGATCGCCAGGGCCAGCGAGATGAACGCCAGCAGCGCCGGGTAGTACCCGGCGCCGACCGCGTCCGACGACGCCTCGACGATACCAACTGGCGTCGTCAGCTGCTCACGGCCCTGCGGGGTGACGATGTTCTTCATCCCCTCCACCGTGCCGCGGGTGACGAGCCAGGTCTCGGCGACGGCGCGGCCGGTGGCGGTGATCGGATCGGAGCGCACGGTGCCGTCGCGGACCGGGTCGAGTTGGACACCGAACAGGTAGCGCTGCGACGCCGCATCGAGGCGCGGTGCGACCGGCCCGAGCGACAGTGTCTGCTCGCCGCGCACGACGCGCACCACGACCGCGGCGCCGCCCGTCGCCTGCGTCGCCGGTCGGACATCGGCCGGCCCGTCGACGGCGCGATCGCCGACGCCGACGATGATGTCGCCCGGCCGGACGCCGGCTGCCTCCGCCGGCGAACCGGCACTGACCTTGCCGATCCGCGAGGCGAAGGTCGGCTCGCCGATCATGTAGAAGCCGGCGAGGATGACGACGGCCGCGAGCACGTTGGCGATCGGGCCGGCGGCGATCACCACGATCCGGCGCCAGACGGCGAGCGCCCAGTAGGCGCGCGGGTCGAGGTCCTCCGTCATCCGTCGCACGTCCTTCACGGCCTGCCGGAGGGTGGTATCGGTGAGGAGCGCCGCGTCCGCCTCGATCGCCGCCAGCGTCACGTGCGCGAGCGGGTGAGCGCGGTCGAGCCGACCGGCTGCGAGCTCCCGCTCGAGCGCGTCGACCGCCGGCGTCAGATCGTCCGGATCGTCCGGGCTCCGCCGCAGTTGCGCCTCGTCGGCGGCGTCGCGGACGCGGTACAGATCGACGGCCTGCGGACGCGCCATACCGACGATGCGGACGTAGCCGCCGAGCGGCACCGCGCCGAGGCCGTACTCCGTGTCGCCGCGTCGGTACCGCAGGAGCGCTGGCGGGAAGCCGACGTAGAACTTCGTCGCGCGCGCACCGACGCCCTTCGCCGCGAGGAAGTGACCGAGTTCGTGCACGAACACGAGGCCGAGCAGACCGAGGATGCCGACGAGATAACTCATGCGACCGCCCCGATCCGGACACCGACGGCCGTGCGGGCGGCGGCGTCGGCGGCGCGGACGACCTCGATGTCGTCCACGACCGCGACCGGCACGGCGTCCAGCGCGTCGGTGACGAGCGCCGCGATGTCGAGGAAACGGACACGCCCGGCGAGGAACGCCGCGACCGCCTCCTCGTTCGCCGCATTGAGGATGCACGGCGCGGTGCCGCCAACCTCACCGGCGGCGCGCGCCAGCGCCAGGCAGCGGAAGGTCGCCGTGTCGGGCGGTTCGAACGACAGCGTCCCCAACTGCGTGAGATCGAGCTGCCGCGCCGGGGTGGCGGCGCGCTCCGGGTAGGTCAGCGCGTACGAGATCGGCACGCGCATGTCCGGATGCCCGAGGTGCGCGATCAGGGCGCCGTCGCGCAGCCTGGCAAGCCCGTGGACGATCGACTGCGGATGAACGACGACCTCGATGCGGTCGTACGGCAGGCCGAACAGGAAGTGCGCCTCGATCACCTCGAGGCCCTTGTTCATCAGGGTGGCGGAGTCGACGCTGATCTTCGCTCCCATCGACCAGGTCGGATGCGCGAGGGCATCGCGGGCCGTGACGTGCTCCAGTTCCGCAGCCGTCCGACCGCGGAAGGGCCCACCCGACGCCGTCAGGACGACGGACACGAGGGCGTCGGGCGACTCGCCCGCCAGGCACTGCATCAGCGCCGAGTGCTCCGAGTCGACCGGCAGCAGGCGCCGTCCGGAGCGCTGCAGCGCCGCGAGGACGAGCGGGCCGCCCGCGACGAGCGATTCCTTGTTCGCGAGCGCGAGGTCGGCGCCCGACTCCAGCGCGGCGAGCGAGGCGTCCAGTCCGGCGGCGCCGACGATGCCGTTCAGGACGACATCGGCCCCGCACTCCCGGACGAGCCGCACGACGGCATCGGGACCGTCGTCGGCGGCGACGCAGGTACGGGCGACGCCGTGGGCCGCGGCGGCGGCGGCGAGTCCGTCGCGGTCACGACCCGTGGCGAGGGCGACCACCTGCAGTTCGGGACTGGCCGCACATACCTCGAGCGCCTGCACGCCGATCGAACCGGTGGCGCCGAGAATGGCGACGCGCTTCATCTCTCTCGAACGATAGCCCCGCCGCGGGTAGTGTCCCGCCATGGGGCAGATCTCGACGGTCGCGGAACTCCGCGCGCTCCTCGGCGAGCCGCAGGAGATTGTGCTCGCGAAGCAGGCCGACCGGCTGAACGCCCTCACCCGCCAGTTCGTCGAGCGATCGCCGTTCGTCTGCATCGCGACGACGGGCGCCGACGGCTCGGTCGACGTCAGCCCTCGCGGCGACCCACCCGGGTTCGTGCGCGTGCTCGACGAGCGGACGTTGCTGCTACCCGAGCGGCCTGGCAACCGCATCGCCGACTCGCTGCGCAACATCCTCGCCACCGGCCGCGTCGGCCTGCTGTTCCTGATCCCCGGCGTCGGCGACAGCTTCCGCGTCAACGGCACGGCGACCCTGACCGACGACGCCGAACTGCTCGAACCGTCGGCGGTCAACGGCGCCGTGCCTCGTCTCGCCGTGTGCGTCACGATCGAGGAGGCCTACACCCAGTGCGCGAAGGCGCTGATCCGATCGGCGCTGTGGAGCCCGGAGCGGCACATCGACCGCTCCGAGCTCCCGAGTTCCGGTGAGATCCTCCGCTCGCTCCAGGAGCGCGAGTTCGACGCCGAGGCGTATGATCGGGCCCGCGTTGAACGGTACGCCCGCGGCGACGGGCTCTACTGAACGGCTGTCACGCGCAGCTCACCGACGACCCGGAACCGGACCCGCGCGTCGGGATCGGTCTGCCCGACCTCGACGCCGATCATGTATCCCGTCGCTCCGTCCGGCATCATCGCGTCGAGGTCGAGGGTCGTGAGTCCACTCCCGGACTCGCGACTGCCGTCGTAGACCCCAGCGTCCATGCGCCCGAAAGGTGCCAGAGCCCAGGGATCGAAGCCGGGCGCCTCGACGAGGTCGTGCGAGCAACGATCGGCGCCGGGCTCGTCCCAATCGGTCCCGAGCGCGCCGAGGTGCAGGTAGCGGCCGTGGTTCGTGTCGATCAGGGAGTTCTGCGGCGGGACGAACCAGGTGCCGCCCTTCCGCTGCTGGCACGGCGTCGCGAACAGCGTGGCACCTGGGATGCCCGCCTGGAAACGCAGCTCGCCGCGGTTGGAGCTGCCGTTGTCGCCGTCGGCGATCACCTCGACGTGGGTGAATCGCACCTCCACGCGCCGCGCGAGCGTCCGGATCGTTCCCGTCCGCCACGCGACGTGGCCGTTCGTGTCGGTCGCGCGAAGGATCACGTGGTACAGCGTTCCCGCCTCGAGTGCGCCCAGGCGGAAGACGAGGCGGTTGTCCTGCGTCGGCAGCGTCACCTGGCGCTCGGCACCGCCCAGGTGATACGGCGCGCCGCCGACCAGCTGCGGTGCGGACGTGTCGGCCTCGACCTCGACCAAGGCAGCGGTCGTGGTGCGGATTTCGAGCAGCGAGCCGGTCAGGTCGGGCGACGACGACGCCGTCTGGATGCACTGCGTCGCGCAGCCGGTGTCAGCGGCCAAGCTCGACGAGGCGTCGAAGCCGACGGTCTGGATCGAGCGGGTGCGGAACGTGCCCGTGCGCCTAACTGGTGGAGCTTCCGGCGCAGGTGCGTACGGCGCCGGACGACAAGCGCGCCGCCGGCAGCACGGCGGACGGTCACCCGTAGGGTCGCCCTGACCGTCGTGCGCACGTTCATCGTCGCCGTCCCCACCTTCGGGATCACGATGCCGGAGACAGTACGAGGGCGGTCAGGGTAGTGCACATGGTGTCTCCTCCTCAGGAGCGGCTGGACACCGGCGTGACCCTGGCGCGCCACCCGCCTTATGACGGGTGGCGGAGTCCGAACAGGTTGCTTACATCAGGCGTTGCGGGCGCGCCGGTCGGGGCGGATGACGAAGTCTGGACGGGTCTCGGCGCCGTACCGGACGGCGAGCACGGGAAGCAGCACGAACAGCAGGAGTGCGAATGCGATGATCATCTTGTATCCCCTTTCTTGATTCTGTACACTCGTATTATCGTTCATAGCGATTGATAAGGAAAATACGTATTCATGTCTGAGTCGATCACTTCACGCGATTTACCGCTCGGCATCGAGGTCCGCCACCTGGTGGCGCTCGATGCGATCGCCCGCACCCACTCGTTCTCGCAGGCTGCCGCCGAGCTCGGCTACGCGCAGAGCGCGGTCTCGCAGCAGATCGCGACCCTCGAGCGCGTCGTCGGGCATCGTCTCGTCGAGCGGCCCGGCGGCCCACGCCCCGTCTCGCTGACGGAGGCCGGCCAGCTGCTGCTGCGGCATGCGTCCCAGATCACGGCACGGCTCGGCGCCGTGCGTGCCGACCTCGACGCACTCGCCGCCGGCGAGGCCGGGACGCTGCGCGTCGGCTCCTTCCAGTCCGCGAGCACACGCCTGCTGCCGCCCACGATCGCGCGCTTCCGCGACGGGTGGTCGCGGGTCGCCGTCGAGTTGCGCAACGAGATGAGCTGCGGCGACATCGACGCGCTCGTCCAGTCGGGCCAGCTCGATGTCGCGTTCTCGGACCTGTCGGGCGCGGCAGACACGCTCGACAGCGCCGAACTCCTCGTCGACCCGTACGTCGCGATCGTGCCGCCTGACAGCCCCCTCGCCGCAGTCGGCGAGCTGGATCTCGGCCAGCTGCACGGCGCCCGGATGATCTCGTCCACGGTCGTCGACGCCTGCACGATCCGCGTCGAACGAGCGCTCGAGGCCGCCCGCGTGCGCCCGGTGAACGTCTTTCGCAGCTCCGACAACCTGACGCTGCAGCGCCTCGTCGCCGCCGGCATCGGCGTGGCGATCGTGCCGCTCCTGGCCGTCGAGCAGCACGTGCCCGACGCCGCCGTGACCGTGCTCCGGATCGCGGGGGCCGAGGCATTCTCGCGCCGCATCGGCATCGTCTGGCATCGCGACCGTTACCGCTCACCGTCCGCCGTCGCCTTCGTCGAGACGGCGCTCGAGGTTGCCGCGACGCTCGACCTCCCGGCGCTGCCGGCCGCTACCGTCCACGTGTGATCGTCGACGGACACCTCGACCTCGCCTACAACGCGCTCGTCGACGGCCGCGACTACCGGCGGTCGGCACTGGCGATCAGGGCCGACGAGGCAGGCGGGCCGATCTCCGAGTCAAACGGTGCCTGCATGGTCGGCCTGCCGGAGCTGCTGGCCGGCGACGTGCGGCTGATCGTCACGACGCTGTTCGCGATGCCTCGCTCCGAGGCGGGCAAGGGCGAGTGCGGCTACGTCAACCAGCACGGCGCGCACGAGCAGGCGCTCGCGCAACTCGGGATCTACCGCCGCTGGGCGGCCACGTGGCCGGAGATCGACCTCGTCGCGACGGCCGCCGACGTGGAGCGACCCGAGGGCCGGGTCGGCGTCGCCCTGCTGATCGAGAACGCCGACTGCATCCGCGATCCGGAGGATGTCGCGCTGTTCCACGAGGCCGGCGTTCGTCTCGTCGGGCCGGCGTGGCTGGCGCCGAACGAGTACGTCGTCAACGGTCTGACGAAGTCGTGCCGAACGCTGCTCGACGAACTGACGCGGTTGGCGATGTGCCTCGACCTGTCGCACATGAGCGACACGGCGATCGGGGAGGCGGTCCGCCGCTTCGACGGGCCAATCGTCGCGAGCCACGCCATCCCGCGGCGTGTGACCGGGAAGGCGTCGGGGCTGCCGGAGTTCGCCATCCGGGAGATCGCGGCGCGAGACGGCGTCATCGGCGTGATCCCGGCCGGCTGGGCGCTCCCCGCGAACACCCTGGCTGCCGTCTGCGACGCGATCGAGGTGACGGCCGAGATCGCCGGTGGCGCCAGGCACGTGGCGATCGGTTCCGACTTCGACGGCGGCTTCGGCGCCGAGCAGATGCCGCCCGAGATCGACACCGTCGGCGACCTCGGGGTCATCGGCACGGCACTGACCGAGCGCGGCTGGAGCGCGGACGACGTCGACGGCGTGCTGGCCGGCAACTGGCTGCGGATGCTGCGAGGGCTGTACCCGTGACGCGGGTCGTGCTCGACTGCGACCCGGGCCACGACGACGCGGTCGCGATCCTCCTCGCCCTCGAGCACCCGAGCATCGACCTGGCGGCGATCACGACCTGCGCCGGCAACCAGACGCTGGCCCGGACGACCGCGAACGCCCTGCGCGTCCTCGCACTCGCCGGGCGGACGGACGTGCCGGTCTCGGCCGGACGCGCGGAACCGCTCGTGCGGCCGCTCGTCGTCGCGGCAGACATCCACGGCGAAACCGGCCTCGACGGTGCCGAACTACCGGCGCCGCTCGCGGCAGCGGATGGACGCGACGGCGTCGCCGTACTCGCCAGTGCTGGGCCGGAGACGACGATCGTCGCGACTGGCCCACTGACCAACGTCGCCGCCGCCCTGCAGCAGGGCGCCCGGCCGCGCCGGATCGTCTGGATGGGCGGCGCGATCGCCCTCGGCAACGTCACGCCGGCCGCAGAGTTCAACGCCTACGTCGATCCCGAGGCGGCGGCGGCGGTGCTGGCCGCGGGCGTCGAGGTGACGATGGTGCCGCTCGACCTCACGCACCAGTTGTGCGCGACACCGGCGGTGCAGGCGCGGATCGCCGCGATCGGCACACCCGTCGCGGATGCGGTCCTCGGCCTCCTCCGCTTCTTCGAGACCGCCTACCGCGCCGTGTTCGGCCTCCCCCACCCGCCCGTCCACGACCCCGCCACGATCGCCTGGCTGATCGCACCCCACCTGTTCGGCGGCGACGATCGCTTCGTCACGGTCGAGACGACCGGCGAGCACACGCGCGGCATGACGGTCGTCGACGTCTACGGGCGGCTCGGGCAGCCGCCGAACGCGCACGTCCTGACCCGCGTCGACGCAGACGGGTTCTGGGATCTCGTGCTGGCGGCGCTCGCCCGTCACGCGGGGGCGGCATGATCGCTGACGTGCGCCTCCGGCCATGATCATCGAGCGAGACCGAGCCGGCCGAGACCCCCCGAGTTCATCACGATCGAGAACCGGGAGGTCGCGAGCGCGACGGAGCCGGGACGCTCGCGTGCGCGGGGCGCGGCGGCAGCCTGTTCGGCTAGTAGCGACGATTGGCATGTGCCCGGGTGAGCGGCGACGCCATCGGTCAATCGCATCCCCGGATGAGCCCGGGTTCGAGGCCGCCCGCCACCACCGCCGGAGCCGCCGACCTTGCCCGGACGGGATCACCGCCTACGGCCGCGATCAGGTGCCGTGCTGGCGGAGGCGCGAGTGAGCGCGGACGACAGCGGTATCGAAGCTCGCGAGAGCGACATCGTCCGACGCCCGCTCCTCCGCCTGGAGCGCGGCCGCGACCGCGTACGCGTCCGGTAGCTTCAACGCCGTGCGGGCACGCACAAGCGCCGCGCGCTCGGCCAGCAATCGATCCACCACGACGATGTCGATCGAGAACTGCGCCACCATCCGCTTGACCGGCTCCTGGCGGCCCACCTTCAACGGGCCGATCAGGATCTCCGAGTAGTTCACCGCACACAACAGGCGCCGCGTGCCAGGCGCGAGCGCGCGCTCCATCCAGGCAATGGCATCCGCATGGTGCCGGTCGTGCGCGCTCAGAAAGCCAATCAGGACATCGCTGTCGAAGACGACTACGCCCACCCGCGGCGCACCCCATCCAGGTACCCCGGCGGAAAGACCTCCTCATCCAGGCACCCGGCGAACGCCTTGATCAATTCGGCGGTCTTGACAAGCTCGATCCGTCCCGCACCGACGCTCGAGATCCGCACGTCATCACCGGGCTCCAAGCCCGCCTCGCGAAGGACGTCGACCGGGATCGTCAACTGGTTCTTCCGGGAAATCGCACTCACAGCCCTTTACTCTATCAGGACTCGGTAAAGCGATTGAGCGGCCGCCACGCTCAGATCCGTGCCATCAGGTCGAGCGTGATCCAGGCCGCCGGGCAGGCGAACAGCATCGCGTCGACCCGGTCGAGAACGCCCCCATGCCCGCCGAGCAGGTGCCCGGAGTCCTTGACGCCGAGGTCGCGCTTCAGGAACGACTCGAACAGGTCGCCGAACGGCGCCACGAAGGCGACGACCACGCCGAGCACCGCCGCCTGCCTGAGCGTGATCACGTCCTGCACCTCGTACAGCGTCCACCAGACGACGACCGCGCCGAACACCACGCCGATCACGAAGCCCTCCACGGTCTTCTTCGGCGAGATCGCCGGAGCGAGACGGTGACGACCGAGCAGGCGCCCGCCGAAGTAGGCGAAGATGTCCGACGCCCACGTGCCGAGCAGGACCGCGAGCAGCAGGTTGAAGCCGAGGTCGTCGCTGCCCGTTTCGCGCAGCAAGACGAGCGACGCGAGACCGAGGCCGATCCAGACCGGCCCGAGCATCGTGACGGCGATGGAGACGATCGCCGACTCTCGCATCGAGACACCGGCAGCGAGGATGAACGAGACGACGAGTGTGATCGGCAGCGCCGCGAGCGCCCACTCGACGCCCGCCGCCTGTGCACCGACGATCGCGACCAACGTCCCGATGTGGCCGGCGATCACCATCGGACGGTGCACGCGCGCCATGCCGTACAACTCGTGGCAGCCGATCGCCCCGACGACGGCCGCGAAGGCGGCGACCGCCCAGCCGCCCTGGTAGACGGCGGCGAGCGCGACCGCCGCGAGCGGCACCGCGATCAGCACGCGGTTCAGGAGGTTCGACATCAGCGACCGCCGAAGCGCCGGCGGCGGCGGGCATACTCGGCGAGTGCGTCGCGGAGAGCGTCCGCGCCGAAGTCCGGCCACAGCGTCGTCGTGAAGACGTACTCGGCATAGGCGGACTGCCAGAGCAAGAAGTTCGACAACCGCTGCTCGCCGGACGTGCGGATGACGAGGTCGGGATCGGGAAGGTCGGGCGCGGCGAGACTCTGCCGGATGAGCGCGGCATCGACTCCCTCCGCAGTGACGCCCGAGCGGACGATCTCACGACACGCCTCGACGATCTCGGCCCGGCCGCCGTAGTCGAACGCGACCCACAGGTCGAGCCGCTCGTTCGCCGCCGTCCGCTCCTCGATGCCGGCCATCTGCGCGCGCAGCGAGTCCGAGGCGCGGTCGCGGCGACCGAAGAACCGGATCCGAACGCCCTGCCGGTGGAGATCCTCGAACTGGCCGCGGATCGTCTCGGCGAACAGGTCCATGAGGTCGGAGACCTCGTCGTCAGGCCGCGTCCAGTTCTCCGTCGAGAACGCGTAGACGCAGAGCGAGCGGATCCCGAGATCGGGCGCCGCCTCCACCGTCCGACGCAACGCCGCCGTGCCGGCCCGGTGTCCCGCTGCGACCGGCAGGCCGCGCCGGCGCGCCCAGCGCCCATTGCCGTCCATGATGATCGCGACGGCCCGCGCCGCCTGCGGCAGGTCGGGCTCCCTCTGCTGGGCGCGCAGCCGGCGTGCGCGGAGCAGACGGTCGAGGACGGTCATCGCGGCAGGGACATGAAGGCCATCAGACCTCCATGATCTCCTCTTCCTTGTGCTTCAGAGCGGCGTCGATCAGCTGGACATGCTCGTCGGTCAGTTTCTGCACGCCGGCGTCCGCGCGGTGGACGTCGTCGGCGCCAGCCTCGCCGTTCTTCTCCATCTCCTTCGTGTGATGCAACACGTCACGGCGGACGTTGCGGACGGCGATCCGGCCATCCTCGGCGATCCGATGCGCGACCTTCACGAGGTCCTTCCGTCGCTCCTCCGTCAGCGCCGGTATCGGCAGCCGGATCATCGCGCCGTCGTTCGACGGGGTGATGCCGAGGTCGGACTCCATGATCGCGCGCTCGACCTCCTTCAGCGACGACTTGTCATACGGCGTGATCGTCAGCATCCGCGCCTCGGGCACACCGACGGTGGCGAGCTGATTCAGCGGCGTCCGCGTGCCGTAGTAGTCGACGTGGATGCGGTCGAGCAGGGCGGCCGACGCCCGCCCGGTGCGGATCGACGCGAACTCGTGCTTCGTCGCCTCGACCGACTTCGCCATCCGACGGCCGGCGTCCTTCAGCAGATCCTCGAGCATCGTCCCTCCTTCGGGTGTCAGGCGGCGGGTTCGCGCGGCGCGCCGGGGGCGACCACCGCACGGGTCCGCACGAGCGTGCCGATCGCCTCGCCGCGGGTGACGCGAACGATGTTGCGCTCGTCGTCGAGGTTGAAGACGCGGAGAGGCATGTCGTTCTCCATGCAGAGCGACAGCGCGGTCGTGTCCATCACACGGAGACCCCGCTCGATCGCCTCGAGGTGGCTGATCTCGGGGATCAGCCTCGCCGTCGGGTCGACGCGCGGGTCGGCGTCGAGGACGCCCTCCACGCCGTTTTTGCCCATCAGGATCGTCTCCGCCCCGATCTCGCAGGCCCGCAGGGCGGCGGCCGTGTCGGTCGTGAAAAACGGGTTGCCGGTGCCACCGGCGAAGATCACGACGCGCTTCTTCTCGAGGTGGCGGATCGCACGGCGGCGGATGTACGGCTCCGCCACCTCCTTGATCTCGAGCGCCGACTGCACGCGCGTGTAGACGCCGTTGCGCTCGAGCGCATCCTGCACGCTGAGTGCGTTCAGGACCGTGGCGAGCATGCCCGCGTAGTCAGCCGAGGCGCGGTCCATGCCGAGCCTGACGACCTCCTCCATGCCGCGGTAGATGTTGCCGCCGCCGACGACGATCGCGACCTCGACGCCGAGGTCGACGACGTCACGGATCGCGCTGGCGATGGCACTGATGCGACCGGGATCCTGCCCGTAATGCTGATCGCCCATCAGCGCCTCGCCCGAGAGCTTCAGCAGCACACGGCCGAAGGCCGCGGGCTCGGTCACGAAGAGGGCCGGCGCAGACACCAGGGCGAGTGTAGTGGACCGGCCAGGCTCACGAACCGCCGACGGTGTACGAGGCGAAGCGGGCGATCTCGATGTTCTCGCCGGTCTCCCGTGAAAGCGCGGCCCGGACCTCCTCGACCTTCAGCTTCTCGTCCCTGAAGTACGGCTGCTCGAGGAGGACGACCTCCTCGTACCACTTGCGCAGCCGACCCTCGGCGATCTTCTCCTGCACCGGCTCCGGCTTCCCCTCTGCTGCGGCCTGGCTGCGGTAGATGTCGAGTTCTGCATCACGCGCAGCGGCGGGCACATCATCGACAGCGATCCAGCGCGTTCCCTCCGTCGAGACGATCTGCAACAGCATGTCCTTCACGAACACCGCCACCGGCTCGCTGTTCGCGACGAAGTCGGTGTTGCAGCGGACCTCGACGAGCACGCCCTTCTGGGCGCCCGGGTGGATGTAGGAGCCGATCCGGCCCTCGCTCGTCTCGCGACCGGCGAGCTTGGCGGCCTTGGCGATCCCGGACTCGCGCAGCGCCCTCAGCGCGGCCTCCCGATCGCCGCCCGCCTCGGCGAGCGCGTTGCGCACGTCCAGCATCCCCGCTCCGCTGCGTTCCCGCAACTCCTTGATCTCGGCCGGCGTCGGCTTGTAGTCGCTCACGCTCCGTCCTGCCTCGGCGCGTCCGGCTCAGCGTCGACGCCGGCCACGGCGAGTGCCTCGGCGACGGCCTCCTCGATCGCGTCGGTCTCCTCCGCCGCTTCGGCGGCCTCGGCCTCGGCAAGAGCGGCAGCAGCCGCCGCAGCGGCAGCAGCCGTCGCGCTGCGACCCTCGATGACGGCGTCGGCGATGACCCGGCAGATCAGGTCGCACGACCGGATCGCGTCGTCGTTGCCGGGGACGATCAGGTCGACCTGGTCGGGATCGCAGTTCGTGTCGACGAGGCCGATCAGCGGGATACCCAGCCGCCGCGCCTCGCGCACGGCCAGCTCCTCGGAGTTCAGGTCGATCACGAACACGGCCTGTGGCAGGCGACGCATGTCGGCGACGCCACCGATGTTGATCTCGAGCTTCTCGAGCTCCTGGAGCTTGGCGATCCGCTCCTTCGTCGGCAGCAGGTCGAGCTGACCGTCGTCGCGCTTGTTCCGGAGGTCGTGCAGGTGGTCGATCCGCGTCGACATCGTGCGGAAGTTCGTCAGCAGTCCGCCGAGCCAGCGATGGTTGACGTACGGCATGCCCGACCGCCGCGCGTGATCCGCGACCGCGTCCCTGGCCTGCTTCTTCGTGCCGACGAACAGCACCGACCCACCCTTGGCCGCGATGTCACGGGCGCGATCGTGCGCGTCGGCGAGCAGCCCCATCGTCTTCTGCAGGTCGATGACGTAGATTCCGGCGCGCTCGCCGAAGATGAAGCGGCGCATCTTCGGATTCCAGCGGCGCGTCTGGTGGCCGAAGTGCACACCGGCCTCGAGCAACTCGCGCATCGTGGCAGAGGCCACGGGCGTCTCCTTGGTTCGGTTGGACGAACGGATGCCCGACGGGACGCGTAGGACCGACGCAGGGCGCCGGCACCCCCTACGCGGAAGGCCGTCGGGGTCGGGGTTGACAGGCCGGACTCTACCAGCGCGCCGCCACCGGTACCGTCACTGCGAGAAACTGCAAAATCTACTGAAACCTTGGTCGTACGACCAAGGTCGGGTTGCCCGGGGTGAGATCCCGGTGCAGACTGGGTGCACACGCGGATCGGGACAGCCGTGCACCGACGCCGACCACCCTTGGCGTCCGGTGCGGGGGATCTGTGTGGCAGGTGGCGCTGGGGGGATGGCCGCCCGTGTGTGAGGGGGATCGTGGAACAGAGGGGCCTCGCCCCTTTGTTCCACGCGCTCACAGGCGGCGCGCGCGCTCCAGCGCTGCCAGGAGATCGTCCGGGAGCTCGCTGCGGACATCCAGCTCCTCCCCGGTGCGCGGGTGCGGCAGCACGAGCCGGCCAGCGTGCAGGAACTGCCTGGTCACACCGAACCGATCCATCGCCGGCGGACAGTACGACGGATCGCCCACGACCGGGTGCCCGATCGCCTCCAGGTGGACACGGATCTGGTGCGTCCGGCCGGTGCCGAGCTCGACGTCGAGCAGCGTCGTCGTCGTCAGCTGCTCGGCGATGGTGAAGTGCGTCACCGCCGGTCGGGCGGCGACACCGTCGACCACCATCCGCCCCCGGCCACGGTCACGGCCGATGGCGGCCTCGATGCGCCCGGCCCGGGCCGCCGGCCGCCCATGCACCAGCGCCACGTAGGCGCGGGTGATCGCTCGCGCGCGCATCGCGCGACCGAGCGCGGCGTGCGCCTCGGCAGAGCGGGCGACGACGAGCAGACCCGACGTCTCGCGGTCGAGGCGATGCACGACACCCGGACGATCGGCGTCGTCGCCGCCGGCGATGCCCTCCGCGATCAGGCCGTGGACGAGTGTCCCGTCGCGGCGCCCCGGCGCCGGATGCACGACCACGCCGGCCGGCTTGTCGACGACGATCAGATCGTCGTCGCTGTAAACGATCGCGTACGGCACGGTGTCGTCCGCCTGCAGGGCGACGGGCGTGACCGGCTCCGCGTCGATCGAGACGACCATGCCAGGCAGGACGCGGAACGACTTGTGGCGGGGAGTGCCGTCGACGGTGACGAGACCCTCGGCCAGGAGGCGCTCGGCCGTCGTCCGCGAGCCGATCCCTTCGACGCCCGCCAGGAACCGGTCGAGACGGGCGCCGCGGCGGGCATCGGACACCGTCGCCACGATCATTGCAGTGACCGCGCGCGTTCGTGCCGCCCGAGACTGAGGAGGAGGATCGCGACGCCGGCGACGATGAACATGTCGGCGAGGTTGAAGACCGGCCAGTTGTGGATGTGGAGGAAGTCGGTCACGAACCCGGCGCGGATGCGGTCGACGAGGTTCGAGAACGCGCCGCCAACGAGCATGCCGAGGGCTGGCGGCAGAAGGGCGCTGCGCGCGCCGGCGCGGCTGAAGAAGACCAGCATCCAGATCAGCGCGACGACGGTCAGTGCCATCACGATCCCCTGGCTGTCGGTGAACTGCCCGAACGCGATGCCGGTGTTCCTGATCCGGCGCAGATCGAAGAACGGCAGCAGCTCGACGATCTCGCCGCGCTCGAGCGCCCGGGTCGCGATCGACTTCGTCAGCTGATCCGCGACCACGGCGACCGTCGCGACGGCGCTGAACCCCACCCACTCCAGCGCCCCAGCACCGTGCGCCGGCGGCCGTAGGCCGGGCGGCAACTCGTGGATCGGCGACCTGTGCGCGCGCGGAGCCCCGTCGTCAGTCACGGCGATCCGCGCAGGTGACGCAACGGGTCGCGTAGGGAAGCGCGGCGAGGCGGCTCGGTGCGATCTGCGCGCCGCAGGCGGCGCAGACACCGTACGCGCCGTCGACCATCCGCGCGAGCGCGGCGGCGATCTGCGCGAGCACGAGATCGACGGCGCCGTCCGGCGCGTCGGCGACCGCTCCGTCCCCAAGCGCCCCATCGAGACGATCGCGCTGGGATTCGAGCCGAGCGCGCTCCGACTCCAACTGCGTGCGCACGGCGACGAGGTCCATCGTCGCGAAGGGTAGCCCCCTTCAGCGTGCGGCCAGCCCGTACACCGCCCCGGCCGCGAGGAGGTTCGGCCTGAGCCGCGCAGCGCCGCCTGAGGCGTCGCCGCCGCGCTCGTCGAGCAGTACGCGCCGCGTGACCCGCAGGCCCTGGCCGCCGACGAGGCGCTCGAAGTCCCGCACCGTGCAGAGGTGGATGTCGGGCGTCGCGAACCACGGGAGCGTCGCCGCCTCCATGACGGGCATCCGCCCGCGGAGTGCGAGTGTCAGCCGATGCCGCCAGTGCCCGACGTTCGGGAACGAGACGATCCCCGCGGCGCCGACCCGCATCATCTCGGCGACCACCAGCGCCGGCCGATGCGTCGCCTGCAGGGTCTGGCTGAGGATCACGACGTCGAACGACGCGTCGTCCCAGTCCGCCAGCCCACCGTCGATGTCGGCCTGCAGCACCGGAACGCCGCGTGCGACGCAGGCGAGGAAGCCCTCGTCCGAGGACTCGATCCCCGAGACCACGCAGCTGCGCTCGGCGGCCAGGTTCGCGAGCAACTCGCCGTCGCCGCAGCCGAGGTCGAGAACGCGGGCGCCGCGCGGTACGAGCGCCGCCACGATGTCGAGGTCAGGGCGCGACGCCGGCCTCCTCCGCCACCCGCGCGAGAAACGCGGCGACGGTGCGGTGATACTCCGGCACCTCGAGCAGGAACGAGTCGTGACCGTACGGCGACGCGATCTCGCGGAACGTCACGCGCACCCCCGCCGTCTGCAGCACGCGGACGAGATCGAGCGAGTGCTTCGTGTCGAACCGCCAGTCGGTGTCGAACGACACGACGAGGAAACTCGTCCGCACGGCCTGGAGCCGGACGAGCGCCGCGGGCAGGTCGCGGAACGGGTCGAAGTAGTCCATCACCCGCGTCAGGTACAGGTACGAGTTCGCGTCGAACCGCTGCAGGAAGCTCTCCCCCTGGTGCTGGAGGTAGCTCTCGACCTCGAAGTCGACGCCGAACCGGAACCGCGGCGCCGATGCGTCCTGGATCCGGCGGCCGAACTTCTCGCGCATCGACTCCTCGGACAGGTACGTGATGTGCGCCATCATCCGCGCGATCGTCAGTCCGACCTCCGGCCGCTCGCCGGTCTCGTAGTAGTCGCCGCCGTGGAAGTGCTCGTCGCGCATGATCGCCTCGCGCGCGACGGCGGAGAAGGCGATGTTCTGCGCCGTCAGCCGGGCGCTCGCACAGATCAGCAGCCCGGCATGCAGATCGTCAGGGTGGTCGAGGGCCCACTGCAGCACTTGCATGCCACCGAGGGAGCCGCCGATCGCGGCCGCCAGACGGTTCACGCCCAGGTGCCGCGCGAGCCGCCGGTGGACGCGGACGAGGTCGGCGACGGTGAAGAGCGGGAAGCGAAGGCCATACGGACGCCCGGTGCCCGGCTCGAGCGATCCGGGGCCGGTCGTGCCCTGGCAGCCGCCGAGCAGGTTCGGGGAGATGACGAAGAAGCGATCCGTGTCGACGGGCTTGCCGGGCCCGATCAGCGTGTCCCACCAGCCAGGGCGGGCCGGATCGCCGTGGTGGCCGGCCGCGTGCGCGTCACCGGTCAGCGCGTGGCAGACGAAGACCGCGTTGCCACCCGCCGCGTCGAGCGTGCCGTAGGTCTCGTAGGCGACCTCCACCGGCGCCAGCCGTTCGCCCGAGTCGAGCACGAGCGGGTCGTCCTCGGTGAAGAGGACGACCCGCCTGGTCTCGACGAGCCCGAGCGAGCCGAACGGGCCGGTGGCGGTGGCCATGCCGAGGCGACCTACGCGGTGGCGAGCGCGCGCGTCTTCGCGAGCGCCTGGTCGATGTCCTCGAGGATGTCGTCGATGTGCTCGATGCCGACGCTGAGTCGGACGGTGTCCTGCGTAACGCCGGCCTTCGCGAGTTCCTCTGCGTTCAGCTGCGAGTGGGTCGTCGAGGCGTTGTGGATCGCGAGCGAGCGCGCATCGCCGATGTTCGCGAGATGGGAGAAGAGGCCGAGCCCCTCGATGAACGCGCGACCGGCCTCCTGCCCGCCGTCGATCCCGAAGGTGACGAGTCCACCGCCGCCGATCTTCAGCGTGCGGCGCGCGACCTCGTACGACTCGCTCGTCGGCAGCCCCGGGTAGTTGACCCAACGCACCTGCGGATGTGCCGAGAGGTGCTCGGCCACGGCGAGCGCGTTCTGGAAGTGCCGCTCGATGCGCAGCGGGAGCGTCTCGAGGCCCTGGATGAAGAGGAACGCGTTGAACGGCGACAGCGCCGCTCCCAGGTTGCGCAGCAGCACGGTGCGCACCCGCCCGATGTAGGCGGCCGGCCCGAGCGCGTCGGCCCAGACGACGCCGTGGTAGGACGGGTCGGGCTTCGTGAGGCCCGGGAAGCGATCGGCGTTGGCGACCCAGTCGAACTTCCCGGAGTCGATCACGACGCCGCCGATCGAGGTGCCGTGGCCGCCGATGTACTTCGTCGCGGAGTGCACGGCGATGTCGGCGCCGAGGCCGAAGACGTCGCAGCCGAGCGGCGTCGGCACGGTGTTGTCGACGATCAGCGGCAGGCCCTGCGCGTGCGCGGCCTCCGCCCAGGCGGCGATGTCGACGACGTTCAGCTTCGGGTTGCCGATCGTCTCGGCGAAGACCAGGCGCGTGTTGGCGTCGGTCAGTTCCGCGACCGACTCGGGCCGGTCCGGGTCGGCGAACCGCACCTCGATGCCGAACTGCGGCAGCGTGTGGGCGAACAGGTTGTAGGTGCCGCCGTAGAGGGTCGAGACCGAGACGATGTTGTCGCCGGCGCGGGCGATGTTCAGCACCGAGTACGCCACCGCCGACTGCCCGGAGGCGAGCGCGAGCGCCGCGATGCCGCCCTGGAGCGCTGCGACGCGCTGCTCGAACACGTCCCAGGTCGGGTTCATGATGCGCGTGTAGATGTTGCCTGGGACCTTCAGTGCGAAGAGGTCGGCGGCGTGCTGGGTGTCGTCGAAGACGTACGACGTCGTCTGGTAGATCGGCACGGCCCGCGCGTTCGTGGTCGGGTCGGGCACGTAGCCGCCGTGCAACGCGACGGTCTCCGGTCGATGTCCGCTCATGTCCGTGCTCCCTGCGCCGGGTGGCGCGATCCTGCCCCGGGAACGACGAAGGCCCTCTCGGTAGATGTCCCGGAGGGCCCTCAACGCCCGTGCGCTTCGCAGGGCGACGTTCCATCTTCCGCTCGGCCGCCCGGGACGGATCGGCTCTGCGCTGGATGTAGCACCTGACGGGCATCGGCCCCGGTTGCTGCAGGATCATCGGGCCAGTTCCCTCCCCCGCTCGTGATGGTTCGCGGGCGCACCGTACCACACGGCCGAGGGCCGCAGTCATGCTGTCGCGGTGCGCATCGTCGCCGCCATGGGCATGCTCTACACCGTCTGGGGCTCGACGTATCTCGCGATCCGCGTGATGGTCGAGACGATCCCGCCGCTGCTCGGCGCCGGCCTGCGCTTTGCGATCGCAGGCGTCGTGCTGGCGCCGATCGTGCTGCGCAACCGGCCGCCGTGGCGCGAGGTCGCCGGCGCCTCCCTGCTCGGCCTCTGGCTCCTGATCGGAGGGCCGGGCCTGCTCACGATCGGGGAGACCGAGGTGCCGTCGAACATCGCCGCCGTGCTCGCCTCGACGACGTCGATCACCATCTGCCTCTGGCGGCTCGTGGCAGGTGAGCGACTGTCACCGTTGACCGGAGCGGGGGTCGCCGTCGGGTTCGGTGGGATCGTGCTGATGCTGCTCGGACCGGGTGGCGCGAGTGCCCCGGTGGCGTGGATGGCCCTGATTCTGGTCTCGGCGCTGCTGTGGTCGAGCGGCTCCTTTTACGGGCGCCGCCTGCCCTCGCCGCGCGCGATCTGGGCGGCGACGACGATCCAGATGGCGGTCGCCGGCGTCGTCATGATCGGCGTCGGCCTTGCCAGTGGCGAACGCCCGGGCGAGGTCTCCGCACGCTCCGCCGCGGCGCTCACCTACCTCGTCATCGCGGGCACGCTGGCGCTGGCGGCCTATCACTACGCACTCGCGCACCTGCCGATCGCGACCGTCGTCACGCACCAGTACGTCAACCCGGTCGTGGCGCTGGCGCTGGGCGCGCTCGTCCTCGGCGAGTCGCTGACCGCGGCGGAGATCGGCGGAGCCGTCCTCGTCGTCAGCGCAGTCTTCGGCATCGTGTGCGCGGAGCGCAGCACACGGCCGGTCGCTCAGTAGGTCAGGCGGCCGCCGGAGAGATCGAACGCCGCGCCCGTGGAGAACGTCATCGCGTCGCTGGCGAGCCAGCAGATTGCGATCGCCGCCTCCTCCGGTGTCGCGAGCCGCGCCAGCGGGACGCGGGACAGCATGTACGTCACGTGCTCCTCGGTCAATCCCGCGACCATCGGCGTCGCGACCGGAGCCGGGGCGATGCAGTTGACGAGCACGCCCGAGCCGGCGACGTCCTTCCCGACCGACTTCGTCATGCCGATCACGGCGGCCTTCGAGGCGGAGTAGGCAGCCGCCATCGGGTTGCCCTCCTTGCCGGCGACGGACGCGACGTTGACGATCCGGCCGTAGCCGCGCTCGAGCATCGCGCCGAGCACCGCCCGCATCGCGTAGAACGTCCCATTCGCGTTCACGGCGTTGACGCGCTCCCACTCGGCGTCGTCAACCTCGACCGTGCGCAGCGACCGCCCGGCGATGCCCGCGCAGCAGACGAGGATGTCGGCCGGCCCGTGCTGCTCCGCGGCCCGAGAGACCGCGGCGTTCACGTCGGCAGAGGCGCGGACGTCCGCTCCCACGCCGAGCGCGTTCTCACCGATTGCGCCGGCCGCCGCCTCGGCCTCTGCACCGTCGACGTCGAGGATCGCCACGCGGGCGCCAGACGAGGCCAGCAGGCGCGCCGTCGCGAGGCCGATACCGCTCGCACCGCCGGTGATGACGGCGCTGCGGCCCGAGAAGTCGTAGGTGATCACTCGGCGTGCGTGGTCTGGTCGGACTCGACCAGCGCATCGGCCTCGCCGGTGTCCTCCTCGTAGGACTCGATGACGGACGATGTAGCACCGATCATCGCGCGGAAGCGGGCACGGAACGAACGCTCCTGCTCTGTCAGGCGGATGATCTCGATGCGCACACGCTCGCGCTCGTGGTGCGCCTCGCCGACGATCTCGCGCGCCCGCTGCTCTGCCTCGCGCACGATCCGCTCGGACTCGCGACGCGCGTCCGCACGCATCACGTCGGCGGAGCGCTCGGCCGTGATCAGGGTCTTGCGGAGCATCGCCTCGGACTCCTGGTGCCGGGCGAGCTGCGTGGCGATCTCGTGGTTTCGCTCCTCGAGGTCCTGGCGCTGGCGCCAGACCTCGCCGAACGACTCGGCGATCCGGTCGAGCTCGCGCTCGACGTCTCTCTTCTTCACGCCGACAAGCCGCCGGCGCAGGCGGACATGACGGATCTCGGCCGGGCTGATCGACATCGGTGCCCCCGCTCGTCGTTGGAGGTCACCGAGTTCGCCGCCCGAGCGGCGCGTCCTGCCCCTCAGCCGCCGAGGAGCGGCTTCAGGACACCGCCCCAGATGAGCGACAGGCCGATCAGCGCGATCATCGGCGACAGGTCGATCGGGCCGAGCGGCGGCACGAACCGCCGCACGAAGCGCAACACCGGGCCGACGGTCTGCTCGAGGAAGTCGCGGATCGCAGCGATCGTGCGGTTGGACGGCAGCGGCAGGATGCTCATCACGATGTAGGCGATCGTCAGCGCCCACGCCACGAACATGAAACCGTCACCGATCCTGATGATGATGTCCAACGTTTCTCCTTAGCCGAGCTCTGCAGCCCGCCGCATGGCGGCGAGGACGCCGTCGATGATCGCACCACGCACGCCCGCGCGCTCCAGGGCGGCGAGACCGGTCGCTGCCGTACCACCCGGCGACGTGACCATGCGCCGCAGTTCGGAGCAGGACAGGTCGTTGACGTCGAGCATCGTCGCCGTCCCGAGCATCGTGGTCAGGATCAACTCCCGCGCCTGCGCGTGCGACAGGCCGGCGACGATGCCGGCATCCTCGAACGCCTCGATGACGAGGCCGATGAAGGCCGGGCCCGAGCCGGACAGTGCCGTCGCCGCGTCGAACTGCCGCTCCTCGAGGCGCACCACCGTGCCGAGCAGGCGCAGCCAGTCGAGCACGCGCTCCTCCGCGGCGGTGTCGGTGAAGCGCCCCGGCGCGAAACAGATCGTCCCCGCTCCGACCTGGACGGGCACGTTCGGCATCAGGCGGAAGACGGGTGCGTCCTCGTCGAGGATCGTCTCCATGGTCACGGTCGCGACGCCGGCCGCGACGCTCGCGAGCGCCTTGTCGCGCGTCACGCGCCCGCCGACGGCGCGGAGCACCCGCTCGACGTCGATCGGCTTGACGCAGAGGAGGATCACGTCGCAGCGATCGACGAGTTCCTCGTTGGTCGGTAGGGCGGCGATGCCGTGCTCGGCGGCGAGGCGCGCGGCGCTGCCGGAGCCGCGGTCCGTCGCGAAGATCCGGCCCGCGCGCTCCGGATCGGCGCGCACGAAGCCCTGGATCATGGCGCCGGCCATGTTGCCGGCACCGATCAGGCCGATCGTGGACGACGCATCCGCGGTCACTGAAGCCCATTCTACGGAGGTGCGCCGCTCCCTCGTCGCCGTCTACGGACTTCTCGCGCTCGGCGACATCGCCTGGTCGGCGATGTTCCCGCTCGGGCCGGCCTACCGGGACGCGCTCGGCCTGACCTCGACCGAGGTCGGGGTGCTGTTCGCGGCGTTCCCGGTCGCGGTGCTCGTCGTGTCGATCCCGGCCGGACGTCTGGCGGACCGGATCGGCCCGCTGCGCGTGACGACGCTGATGGGGCTGCTGCTGGCCGCCGGCTGTGCCGGGCAGGCCCTGGCGGACGGCTTCGCCACCCTGTTCGTCACGCGGGCGCTGCAGGGGTTCGCATTCGGGGCGATCTGGCCGGCGGGCCTCGCCTACCTGCAGGAGGTCCTGCCCGCCGCGCAGCGCGCGCGGGTCCTGACCGGCGCGATGATCGTCGCCGGCGCCGCGACGATGATCGGGCCGACGTTCGGCGGCCTCCTCAGCGAACGGCTGTCGGTCGCGGCGCCGTTCGCGATCTGCGCTGGCGTCACGCTGACGGTGACGCTGCTCCTGGTCGGGCTGCGCGACCGGTCCGGCTCGTTCGCGGCACCGACTCGCCTCCTCGCCGACGTCCGCGTGCTCGCACGCGATCCGCGCGCGGTCGCCGGGCTGGTCTTCATGGCCGTACCGACGTTCGTGGCGAACACGATCCACCTCCTGGTGCCCCTCGATCTGCGCGATGCCGGCAGCTCGGACGCCGCGATCGGGATCGGTCTGACGGTCGGCGCGGGGCTGTTCCTCGTGACGTCGGTCGTGATCACGCGCGTCGGCGCCGGCGCCGTCCGGATCGGCCTCGGCACCGCCGCCTGCGGCGTGCTCGGTCTGCTGTGCGTGATCCCGCTCGTGACCGCGGAGCCGATGGCGCTCTACTCGTTCCTCGGTGCCCGCGGCGTGCCGCTGGCGACCCTGTTCGCGATGGCGGTGCCACTCACCGCGCTCGGCGCGGAACGGGTCGGCGTCGGTCGCGCCTCGGTGCTCGGGCTCGCGAACGCGCTCTGGGGCGTCCTCGCGATCGTGAGCCCGGTCGTCGCCGGCCTCCTCGACGACCACGTCGACCGGCGCGCGCCGTGGGCCCTCGACGTCCTCGTCTGCGTCGCCGCGTTCACCTGGTCCGCCCGGGTGCGGCGGCGCGCTACGATGGTGAACGTATGACCGTCGGACCCTGGCAGATCGTGATCGTGCTCGTGATCCTCGTCGTCCTGTTCGGCGGGCCTCGCCTGTCGAAGGTCGGGCGCGGCGGCGGGCGGCGGCTGCGCAGGACGAAGGAGAGCCTCGTCGACGCGGGCCGCGGCTTCAAGGACGAGCTGCTGCAGGGCGAGGGCGACGAGGATCAGGTCGCGCAGCCGGTCGAGCGGCGCGACGACACGGCCCAGGCGTAACGCCTCCGTCACGTACGGCGCCCGATCCGCCGCGTCCGGTCACGGCCCCGCGTCGCGGTGCGCCTGAACCGCGTCGATCGGTCGCGGCGCGGTGACGGTGCCTGGCTCCCAGACGGCCACGGCCCACGCAGGAATGCGGGTTCGTGCGCGACGATGGCCGTTTCGGGGCCAGGCCCCGTCACGGACCGTCACGGAATCCACCAGCCGCGGCCGCGCGCCGTCTCGATGTACTCGGGCCAGCGCAGCTCGATCGGCGGCTCGAAGTCCGACGGCAGCAGCGGCGCCACCCAGCGGCCAGCGCCGGTGCGCTGCCGATGCTCCGCCGTCGCCTCTGCCAGGAGGTCGGCGTCGCAGAACAGGTCGACGAGCATCAGCCCGATCGTCCGTGCCGCGGTGCGCACCGTCGGGTCGATGCAGGCCGGATGCCCACCGAAGGCATTCGCCACCCAGGCCGGATACGGCCCGGCGGCGGCATCGGCGGCGAGCATGCAGCGCCCCACGTAGAGCCGCACCGTCGGGCAGTGCCAGGTGTACTCGACGTAGTCGTCGCTCGTGAAGTGCAGCTGCCACGAGGGCAGGTTCAGGCGCAGCTGCCGCTCGGCCTCCTCCGGCGCGATGAGCTCCGCCATACCCGCATGCAGCGGGTCGGCGACGGGCGGCAGGCCGAGCGTCGCACGCACCGCGTTGGCGAACGCACGGGCCGCGTCGTCCCACACGGGCGGGCCGGCCTCGACGAGGTTCGCGTACGTCCGCTCCGCGAGGACGTGGTTCGGCACACCGGGACGCGTGCGCGACACCCAACGGGGCTCCACGCGGCACCCGGTGAGGCCGGCGACGTGCCCGGCGTTCCGCTCGAGCGCAGCGGCGAGCCGGTCCGACATCGCGAGCGTCGGCACCCGCCAGGAGTACTGGATCTGGCCGATGTCGGGCGGCAGGTTGTCTGCCGTCGCCTGCCCGGCGGCGAGGATCGCCTCGTTGATCGACCACGACCCCGTGTGCGCCAGCACGTGCTCGCGCAGCTGCTTGGAGATGCCGTACATCAGGCAGACGGCGTCGATCGCGCCGGGCGCGCGCGCCGAGGCGTGCGCCTCGGTGATCGGCCCGCCACCGCCCGCGGCCGCCCAGCGCTGGGGCGCGTCCGGCGTGAACGTGTAGACGATCGAGCCGTACGCGCCGCAATGCGTGTCGAGCCGCGTCGTGTTCGTGTACGGCTGCATGTACGCCGGATGGAACGAGACGGCCGCGTCGAGGTCGTCGTAGAAGCCCTTCGCGGCGTGCACCGGCTTCGAGCCCTGCACCTTCTCGGCCGGCTCACCGAAGACGACCAGCGTGCCGCCGATGCCGTGCCGCTCCATCGCGGCCTTCGCGGCGAGCGCACCACCGAGGGCGCCGACGCCGAGGGCCGAGTGCGGGTCGGTGTGCCCGGCCGCGTGCCGCGTCGTGCCGGGCCGCGGTGTCTCGTAGGGCACGGCGTCCTGCGAGTTCCCTGGCACGGCGTCGTACTCGACGTAGGTCGCGACGACCGGCGAGCCCGCGCCGAAGCGGGCCCGGAACGCGGTCGGCATCCCACCTGTCCCCTCCTCGACCGCGAACCCCTCGGCGCGCAGCCGCTCGACGTACCAGGCACAGGACCGATACTCGCGCCACGCCGGCTCGGCCAGCTCCCAGATGTGGCGCGTCCAGGTCGACAGCTCGTCCGCGCGCGCGTCAACGGTCGCCAGCGCCGTCGCGCGCGCCGCCGTCCTCACTACCGCCGCTTGCGCTTGCGGGCGGCGCCACGCGACTTGTAGCCGTCGCGCGGGGCGCCGCCCATCCCGGCCTGGCGCGGCTGACGCTGCGTCCAGTCGGGTGGGTTCTCCGGATCGATCTCGCCCTTGTCGATCAGCGTCTGCTGCGCCTGCAGCATCCGCATCGCCTGCGCGCGCTGCTGGGGGTTCATCGTCTTCAGCTGGCGCCGGATGCCCTCGGCTTCCGGCGAGACCTCGAGCATCAGCTCGAGTTCGGTACGCTCGCGGCCGCTCGCGTCGGTCAGGGACACTCCCTGCTGCTTCGCGTACGTGCGCAGTTGCCAGCGCCGGAGCCGCGGGCCGAACCGCGTCTTCATCAGCCGCAGCATGATCTTCTCCGCCACCTTGTTGCCGCGCTTCGTGCGCGACAGCCACAGCGTGAACAGCAGCAGGACGACGAGGAAGCCGATCAGGCCGATCGCGGCGACGATCGAGCCGACGGTGAGCGACAGCACGAGGTACAGCCCCGCGAGTACCGCGAAGGCACCGAGGAACATGGCGAGGGTCTTGACGCTGAAGGAGCGCATCAGGCGGGCACGGTAGCGCGCTCGCGATACGCGCGCGCCTCGTCCACGAGGGCACGGAAGAGCGGCGCGCCGGCGCCGAGGGGGTCCTCCTCCGGATGCCAGAGCACCCCGACGCAGAAGCTGCGGGCCGGATCCTCGATTCCCTCGATCAGGCCGTCGGGCGCCTGCGCCGTCACGACCAGCCCGTCGCCGATGCGGCCCAGCGACTGGTGATGGTGGGAGTGGATCTCGGGCGCGTGCTCGCCGAGGATGGCGCGCAGGCGGCCACCACTGACGACGACGTCGTGCCTGCCGAACGTCCCGAGCTGCGGCCGGTGCGGCGCCGGGTCGGTGATGTCGGCGACGTGCTGGACGAGGTCGCCGCCGTACGCGATGTTGAGCAACTGGAACCCGCGGCAGATGCCGAGCACGGGCAGGTCGGCGTC
>VFJZ01000022.1 GCA_009885805.1 Actinomycetota bacterium | reverse complement strand
GCACACCTGGGTCAGCGTCGTCGGTGTGCCGACCACGGTCGGGACGAGCACGTTCAGCGTCACGCTGACGGACGCGAATGGCATCTCACGCACCGGCACCTACACGATCACGGTCAACCCGGCCCTGACGCTCGTGATCAATCTGCAGCTGCCCTGGTCGCCAGTCGTCGGGAGCTTCTCGAACCTGTGGATCGACGGCAGCGGCGGCACCCGGCCCTACCGGTGGGCCGTCACCGCCGGTGCGTTGCCGCCGGGGATGTCGCTGGTGCAGGACAACCCGGACGGCCCGCTCGTGCGCGTCACCGGCACGCCGACGACCGCCGGTGCGTTCACGTTCACCCTGCGGCTGACGGAGGCCGCGGGCGCGGTCGTGAGCCGGGTGATCACCGTCACGGTGGTGTAACTCGTACGCTACCGCGATGCGCGACTCACGCTACGACCTGCTGTTCGAACCGGTGCGGATCGGGCCGGTGACGGCGCGCAACCGCTTCTTCCAGGTGCCGCACTGCAACGGCATGGGCTACCGGCATCCGTCCTCCCACGCCGAGATGCGGGGCATCAAGGCGGAGGGTGGCTGGGCCGTCGTCTGCACGGAGGAGGTGGAGATTCATCACTCGGCCGATGTCGCGCCGCACATCGAGGGGCTGCTCTGGGACGACTCCGACATCCCGGCCCACGAACTCCTCGTCGCGAAGGTACACGAGCACGGTTCCCTCGCCGGCTGCGAACTGACGCACTCCGGGATGATCACCGCGAACCTCTACACCCGCACGGCGCCGATCGGCCCGTCGCACCTGGCCGTCCCGGGCACGGATCCGGTCCAGGCCCGTCGGATGAGCCGATCGGACATCGACGACCTCCGCCGCTGGCACCGCCAGGCCGTCGGCCGCGCGCTCAGGTCCGGCTACGACCTCGTCTACGTCTACGCCGGGCACGGCCTGACGACACTCCAGCACTTCCTGTCCCGGACGTACAACGATCGCACGGACGGGTACGGCGGCAGCCTCGCCAACCGGGCGCGGCTGCTCCGCGAGGTCCTGGAGGACACGCTGGAGGAGGTTGACGGCCGGGCCGCAGTCGCCTGTCGGCTCTGCGTCGACGAGCTCGCCGGCGCCGACGGGCTCGAGCGAGGCGAAACCGAGGAGCTACTCGGGCTGATCGGCGAGCTGCCGGATCTGTGGGACTTCATGGTCGGCGGCTGGGACTTCGACTCCCTCACGGCTCGGTTCGGCGACGAGGGCGCGCAGGAGCCGTACGTCCGCGGCCTGAAGGCGCTGACGACGAAGCCAGTCGTCGGCGTCGGCCGCTTCACGTCCGCCGACACGATGGTGCGGATGATTTCCGAGGGTGTCCTCGACATGATCGGCGCGGCCCGACCGTCGATCGCCGACCCGTTCCTGCCGGTCAAGATCGAGCAGGGCCGCTTCGAGGACATCCGCGAGTGCATCGGTTGCAACATCTGCGTCTCCGGCGACTTCACGAAGACGCCGATCCGCTGCACCCAGAACCCGTCGATGGGCGAGGAGTGGCGGCGCGGCTGGCATCCGGAGCGGATCCGCGCACGCGGGAGCGACGCGAAGGTGCTCGTCGTCGGCGCCGGGCCGGCCGGCCTCGAGGCGGCGATGATGCTCGGCCGGCGCGGCTACGAGGTCGTGCTGGCAGAGGCGACCACCGAGCTCGGCGGCCGGGTGGCGCGCGAGGCCCGCCTACCCGGCCTGGCCTCGTGGATCCGGGTGGTCGACTACCGGCTCGCTCAACTGCGGCGGCTGCCGACGGTCGAGATCGCCCGCGGCAGCGTCGTCACCGCCGACCAGGTGCGCGACTTCGGCTTCGACCACGTCGCCGTCGCGACCGGCGCCCGCTGGCGTGCAGACGGTGTCGGCCGGGCTGGCCTGCGCGGCTTCAGGCGAGACGGCGCGCTGCCGCTGCTGACACCGGACGACGTGCTGGCCGGCGCGCGGCCACCGGGCCAGCAGGTCGTGCTCTACGACGACGACCACTACTACCTCGGTGGTGCCCTCGCCGAGCTGCTCGCGGGCGAGGGCTTCCAGCTGACCCTGGTGACGCCGGAGGCGCGCGTCTCGGTCTGGACGGAGAACACGATGGAGCAGCACCGGATCCAGGCGCGCCTGCTCGAAGCCGGCGTCGAGATCGTCCCCACCCACGCCGTGACGGTGGTCGGCGCTGCGGGCGTCGAGATCGCCTGCTCCTACACGGGTCGCACCCGATCGCTCCCGTGCGACGCGCTGGTGACGGTGACGGCGCGCCTACCGGACGATGCGCTCGCCGGCGAGCTCGACGGCCTGGCGGGCGTTCGCCGCATCGGCGATGCGCTGGCCCCGGGGACGATCGCGCACGCCGTCTGGGAGGGCCGACGGTACGCCGAAGAGCTCGACGATCCGCGTGTTGCCGATCGCGATGCTGTCCCGTTCCGGCGGGAGGGCATCGAGCTGGCGGCGCCGTGACCGACGGCCTCGTCATCGGTGAGGATGGTCGCGCCCGCTGCTTCTGGGGCGGCGGCGACCACGAGGACTACCGGCACTACCACGACACCGAGTGGGGCCTTCCCGTCCGCGACGACCGGCGCCTGTTCGAGAAGCTCTGCCTGGAGGGGTTCCAGTCAGGGCTGTCGTGGCTGACGATCCTGCGCAAGCGGGAGAACTTCCGCCGCGCGTTCGCGGGCTTCGATCCGGCCGTCGTCGCCACGTTCGGGCCCGAGGACGTCGAGCGCCTGCTGGCGGATGCCGGCATCGTCCGTCACCGGGGCAAGATCGAGTCGGCGATCATGAACGCCGAGTGCGTGCTCGACGTGATCGCCGAGGCCGGGACGTTCGCCGACTACGTCTGGTCGTTCGAGCCACCGCCGAGCGAGCGTCCGGATCGCGTCACCTACGAGTGGCTGATGGCGAACGCCGTCACGCCGGCCTCGACGCGGTTCGCCCGCGACCTGAAGCGGCGCGGGTTCCGCTTCGTCGGGCCGACGACGGCCTACGCCTTCATGCAGGCGATGGGCCTCGTCGACGACCACATCGAGGGGTGCTTCAGTCGCCGAGCTCGCGCTTCCGGCGCTCGATGAACTCATCCATCTCGGCCCTGATCGCGTCGTCGAACGGCGGCTGCTCGTAACGTTCCAGCGCTGCTCGCCAGAGGCCTGCCGCCCGCGCCGTCGTGTCGAGGCTGCCGTCGCGCCGCCAGCGCTCGTAGCTTGCCGTGGAGGAGAGCAGCGGCCGGTAGAAGCACTCGCGGAAGCGCTCGAGCGTGTGCGCCGCGCCGAGGAAGTGGCCGGCGTGACCCACCTCCAGATGCGCGTCGAAGGCGAGCGAGGCCTCGTCGACCAGGAGCGGCGTGAACTCGGCGCGCAGGACGCGGAGGATCTCGACGTCGATCATGAACTTCTCGTACCCGGCGGTCAGGCCCGACTCCAGCCAGCCGGTCGCGTGCAGCACCAGGTTGGCGCCGGCGAGGAAGGCAGGCAGCATCGTGTTGAAGGCCTCGTAGGCCGCCTGCGCGTCGGCGCGCTGGCTGGAGGTGAGGCCGCCGCCGCCGGCCCGCCACGGCAGCCCGAAGCGCCGCGCGATCTGTCCCGAGCAGAGCAGGCCGAGCGCCGACTCGGGCCCGCCGAACCCGGGTGAGCCCGACTGCATGTCGGTGTGGGAGAGGAACGAGCCGAGCATCACCGGCGCCCCCGGTCGCACGAGTTGCGCGAGGGCGATGCCGGCAAGCGCCTCGACCGTCTGCTGCACGAGCGCCGCCGGCACTGACACCGGCGCCATCGCGCCCATCAGCAGGAACGGTGTGACGACGATCGCCTGGTTCGCCCGCGTGTAGGCCAGCAGGACGTCGGTCATCGCGATGTCGTAGCGCAGCGGCGAGTTGACGTTCGCAACGCCGTGCAGGACGGGGCCACGCTCGAGCTCGTCGCGCCCGCCGAAGACGATCGCCGCGAGCGCCATGCCGTCCTCGGCCTTCTCGCCGGCGAACACGGTCCCGAGCGGTGGCTTGTCGGACAGCAGCCACGCGGCACGGGCACCGTCGAGATGGCGTGAGTCGATCGGCCGGTCATCGATCTCGCAGGGCCAGCCACCGTGGCTGTCGAGCTCGTCGAAGACGTGGCCGAGCATCAGGAAGCGCTCGAAGTCCGCGTGCGTCCCCTCGCGCCGGGCCTCGCCGTCGAGCACGAACGGTGGGCCTGCGACGTTCGAGAAGACCATGTGGTCACCGCCGAAGTGCAGGCTCCTGGCCGGGTTGCGCGCGCGCACCGCGAACGACTCCGGCGCGAGCGCGACCTGCTCCAGCACGAAGTCGGGATCGAAGCGGACGACGCCGTCGTCGTCCACGTCCTGGCCGGCTGCGCGGAACAGCCGGCACGCCTCCGGGTGGTCGAAGCGGACGCCGACCTCCGAGATCAGCCGCCGCCAGCCGCCCTCCAGCACTGCCATCGCATCGGCGGAGAGGATCTCGTAGCGCGGCATCCGGTTGACGAACTGGTGCGGGCTTCCGGTCGTCATCGTTCGCGCACCTGTCCGGCCGCGTCGACTGCGGTTCTCGCCGCCGTCTCCATCGAGACGAACTCGCTCACCCAGTCGCCGGCGAAGAAGATGCGGTCGGCGACGCCCGCCTCCAGCGCCGCCTGCGCGCGCCAGCGACCGGGCGGCGCGTACGGCCCGGCGTGCTCCCACGTCTGCAGCCACGTCTCGGCGATCCGCGGTCGCACCTGCGGGTAGAGCCGGTCGAGGTCGGCGAGCAGGAGTGCCTCGATCTCGGCCTCGGGTCGTCCCATCAGCTCACGCGCCCGCCGCCCGCCGCCGTAGATCATCAGGACGCTCCCTGGCTTGCTGCCGCCGCGCCCGTTCAGGAAGTTCGCGTGGTTGAAGAACATGTTGAAGTGCAGATCCGGCGTCAGGATCGAGTAGAGGTCGTCCCAGGGCATCGGCTCCGCCTCGTTGGTGCGGATACTGAGGACGACCATCGGCCCGAAGGCGACGCGCGCCAGTTCCGCGGGCGCCGCGTCGCCGAGCAGCGGCGGGATCAGTGGTGCCGGTACGGCGATGACGGCGCGGCGGGCGCGGATCGTCCGCTGGCCAGCCGCGCCCGTGTACCGGATCGTGACGCCGGCGCCCGCCAGCTCGACACGGTCGACGCGGCACCCCGTGCGGATCGCGTCGCCCAGGTCGGCTGCCAGCGCCGCCGGCAGCTGTCCGGAGCCGCCGCGCATGTTCCGGCCGAGGTCGCCGGAGTCCCAGACGTGCCCGAGGAGGGCCGCCATCGCCGACTGGGAGATCTCTGCGGGGTCGGCGATCGTCCGGTTCGCGAGCGCCTCGAAGATCCGGTAGGCATCCGGGTGGACGTGGCCGAGGAAGTGGGCGAAGGTCTCGTCGCCACGGTGCCGCAGTGCCCGCAGTCGAACGGCCGCCTCGGTGTCACCCGCGCGCGCCTCGAGCAGCCGCATGTAGGCGGCGGCGTCGCGCTTGACGCGCAGCCCCGCCCGCGCGAACGAGAGTCGTCCGCCGAGCGACAGCGGTAGCCGGAAGGGGAGCAGCTCCGGCCGACAGTCGCGGACGAGTCGGCCGCCGAGGAAGATGTTCAGCATCGAGCCGGTGATCGCCTCCACCTGCAGGCCGTAGCGTGCGACGAGCCCGCCGATCACGGAGTCCGGCGGCGGAAACATGTGCGCGCCGACGCTGAGCGCGAGGTCGCCGCGCTGCCGTGACCAGATCCGTCCGCCGGCGCGATCCGACGCTTCGAGGACGACCGGGTGCAGATCGCGCAGCCGGTCGGCCGCAACCAGCCCGGCGATGCCGCCGCCCACGATGACGACGTCGCGCTCCTCCACGTCCACTAGGTGACCGGTCCCTTCGCGCCACGATCGCCGCCGAGATCGGCGTTCGCGCCACCCTCGCCGAACAGATCCTCGCGGCGCAGCACGACGCCGATCGTCCGCGCCAGGATGCGTGCGTCGAGCGCGAGCGAACGGTGGTCGACGTACCAGACGTCGAGGACGATCCGCTCCTCCCAGGTCAGGCGGTTGCGGCCGTTGACCTGTGCCCACCCCGTCAAGCCTGGCCGGACCTCCAGCCGGCGGCGCTGGAGGGCGTCGTAGCGCGCGGCCTGATCCGGCAGGCCCGGCCGGGGCCCGACCAGTGACATCTCGCCGCGGACGACGTTGATCAGTTGCGGCAGCTCGTCGAGCGACCAGTCGCGCAGCCGCTGGCCGACTCGCGTGATGCGCGCGTCGCCCTGCTCGACGTTGAGCCCGAGTCCGCTGCGATCGGCACCCATCACCATCGAGCGAAACTTGTAGACATCGAAGGTCGCGCCGCCCCGACCGGCCCGCTGCTGTCGGAACCAGACCGGGCCGCCGTCCTCGCGGCGGATGCTCCAGCCGATCAGCGCGAGCAGCGGTGCGAGAAGCGTCAGGAGCAACGCCGCGGCGACCCGATCGAGCAGGTGCTTGGCCAGCACGCGCACAATCGTACGATTCAAGGCGTGTCGGCGTTCCCGATCCTTGTCTCGAGCGCTGGTCGGCGCGGCGCCCTGGTCGCGATTCTGCGCCGCGCGCTCGCCCGCGTCGGTGTCGATGGAGCCGTCCACGCCTGCGACGTCAGCCCGTACGCGGCCGCCCTGCGTCTCGCCGACCGGCGGCACCTCGTACCGCGCCATGACGATCCCGGCTTCGTCGACGCCGTCCTCGCCATCTGCGTCCGCGAGGGTGTCCGGCTCGTCGTGCCGACCCACGACGCCGAACTGCCCCTGTACGCCGCGGCCCGCGAGCGGTTCGCGGAGGTCGGTTGCACGATCTCGGTCTCGGGGCCCGAGACGGTTGCGATCGGCCGCGACAAGCGGGCGACGCACGACTGGCTGGTCGCGAACGATCTGCCGACGGTGCGTCAGGGAACACCGGCCGACGTGCTCGCCGAGCCCGACAGCTGGCGCTGGCCGCTGATCGTCAAGCCCCGCGCCGGTTCCGCCGCGATCGGCGTGCGCGTCATCGCGGCGGGTGGGCGGATCGAGGACGAGCCCGACCTGATCGTGGAGGAGTGCGCAGCCGGTGTCGAGCACACGATCGACCTGCTGATCCGCCGCGACGGCAGCTGCCCGATCGTCGTGCCACGCCGTCGGCTCGAGGTGCGCGCCGGCGAGGTGTCGAAGGGTGTCACCGTCCGCCACGACGCGCTCGAGGCGCTCGCCCGGCGCGCGGCCGCGGCCCTGCCCGACGCTTACGGCGTCCTCAATCTCCAGGTCTTCGTCGACGGCGACGATCTCCGCGTGATCGAACTGAACGCGCGCTACGGCGGCGGCTTCCCCCTGGCCTACGAGGCCGGCGCGCACCTACCCGAGTGGACGATCGAGGAGGTCCTCGGCCGGCCTTCGACGATCGTCGACACGTGGCGCGACGGTCTCGTGATGCTCCGCTACGACGAGGCGGTGTTCGTCGCGACGGCAGCGCTCGCCGCCGACAGCGCGAGCAGTGCGTACCACGACGGGTAGATGGTCGTGAGGTAGAAGACGTTCGCGCCGAGCGTCCCGACGAGGGCGGCGCCGAGCCCTGCGGCGAGCGCACGGTCGCCGGCGCGCCACGTCCGCAGCAGGCAGCGCGTGATGAACGCCGCCAGGACGAGCACGGCCGTGGCGCCGAGCAGGCCCGTCTCCGTCAGCACCTGGACGTAGAACGAGTGAGGACCGAAGTCCGCGCGGCCCGAGACCTGCTCGTACCAGGGCGCGAAGGTGTTCAGGCCGAGCCCGAGGAACGGCTGGTCGCCGAGGACGTCCGGGATGGTCTCGTAGATCTGCGTGTGGATGGCGGAGCCGGGGGTGTCGGGGTTCAGGCGTTTCGTGACGACGCCCTGCCAGTAGTCGAAGCGGGTCGCGACGACTGCGGTGACGGCCGCCGCGAGGGCGGCGGCTGGCCAGAGCAGCGCGGGCCGCAGCAGGCGCCCACGGAGCAGGGCGGCCAGGGCGAGCAGGCCGGCGGCGAGTCCGACGAGCGCCGATCGGGACTGCGACAGGGCGAGCGCCCCGACGAGGGCGGCGACCAGCGCTGCGAGTGCGATCGCGGGGCGCCGGGCCGGGCTCGTGGCGAGCGCCAGCGCGAGCAGGATCGGTGTCACGACGAGGATGCCGATGTGGTTCGGGTCGTTCGTCAGCGCGGTGATGCGGTAGACCGCCTCGCGGGTGACGGACCCGTCGGGCTGCGTGATCGGCACCGAGGCGTAGAGGTTGAGGCCGGAGGACGCCGATCCGCTGAAGAACGGGTCGATCAGGTACTCGTCGAGGTTGACGTCGACCGTCGTCCCAAGCAGGTACTGCGCGTAGCCGTAGGCGGCGTTCGCCGCGAAGCCGGCGACGAACACGACCAGCGCGCGCCGGTAAAGCATTGGCCGCGATCCGAGGTGCGCGACCGCGGCGACCGCGAACGAGAACCACAGCGCCCACACCACGAGGCCCTTGGCGAACTGGCCCGTGTCGGCGGTCACGAGCGCGCCGGCCGCATAGACGGCGCCGGTGAGGACGCCGATCAGCGCCAGCGTACGGGCCTCGCGCCGGAGGGCCGGCCGGGTGAGGGCGATCGCGGCGATCGACGCGGCCGCCAGTGCGTCGGCGACCGTCACGCGCCCGAACGGCTCGAACGCGATGCGGTGCCAGGTCGCCGTGAGCAGCGTGGCCAGGAGCAAGAGGTCGGCGGCGCTTCTCGCTCTGCTCACCGGACTATCCTACGGCGCGATGCGCGCGGCCTTCGCAGCAGCCGGCGCGCTCGCTGCCTTCACCTACCTCTGGCGCCTCGGCGTGCCGACCTGGCACCGCGACGAGTGGGCCTACGCCAACGCCGGCTACCGCTACGTCGGTGGGGGCGATCCGGCGAACCTGGAGCACCCACCGCTCGCGAAGTTCCTGATGGGCCTCTCCGAGCAGGCACTGGGGTTCTCGACCACCTCCGCCAGGCTGCCGGCGGTCGCCGCCGCGCTCGCCACCGGCATCGCCCTCGCCCTGATCGCGCGGCGCCTGGCAGGGCCGGGGACGGCGCTGATCGTCTTCGTCCTGTGGGTGATCCTCCCCCATCCGTGGCCGGACCTGCGGGTCGACCGTCTCGCGCTGCTCGACACGTTCGCGGCGGCGTTCGCAGCCTTCGCGCTGCTGCTCGCGCTGCGTGTGCGCGACCGGCCACGTCGGTGTGACGTGCTGCTGCTCGGCGCGGCGATCGGCGCCGCCGCGGCCTGCAAGGCGACCGGCGCGCTGATCGCGGTACCCGTGGCCGTCTTGATCTGGCCGTCGGTCCGCGCGCTGCTCGGCGCCGCGGTCGTCGCGCCAGCGGTGTTCCTGGCGAGCTACGTGCCGCTCGCGACCGATCCGGTCTCAGCCCTGCGCTTCGCCTGGAACGAGCAGCGACGTCTGTCCGAGATCGGCTTCCCGCTCGAGGTGGCGGGCGACGTCTACCAGCACCCGCCGTGGTGGTCGGCGGTGTGGTTCGCCTTCGACGCCGGGCCGCTCCTGCTCGTCGCGACGCTGCTGCTCGCGCTGGCTGGCGCGCGGCGTCTCGACCGGCGCGTTGCGATCGCCCTCGGCGCTGCGATCGTGGTCCCTGCTGCCGTCGTCGCCTTCGGGCACGGGCGCTTCTTCGAGCACTACGCCTACGCCTGGGCGGCCCCCCTGACGCTTCTCGCCGGTATCGGCGCGGCGCGGCTGCGCTGGCTCCCCGCGACCGCCGTCCTCGTCGTCGCCGGGACGGTGTCGCTGGCCGGGATCGCCACGCTCGAGCGAGCGGACTACGCGCTCGCCGGCGACGCCCTGCGGGCGGTCGGTGCGCGCCGGGTGCTGGTCGTCGGCGCGCCGACCAGTCTGGCCGGCTACGTCGCCCCCGGCACGGTGCTCCTGACCGATCCGCAGGCCGGCCCGTTCGATGCCGTCGTCGTCGACGACCGCGCGACGGGCACCGCGCCGGCCTTCACCCTCGAGGGTCGGGCGGAGTCGCGCTACGGGCCGGTTCGGCTGTTCCGCTAGCCAGTTCGGACAGCCCGGGACCGCGTGGCCCGAGGAGCGCGAAGCGGGCGGCCCGCCGCCAGGTCGCCGGCCCGGAAGCCGGCACGTCGACGGGTCGCAGCCGCGCGGGCAACCGCCGCAGGAGCGTGCCGGCCAGGCCGAGGAGCGCGAACTGGGTCGCCAGTCCGAGCGCGGCGATCCGGGCGCCAGCGGTCGAGTGATGGGTGCGCCAGTACCGGTGCCGGCCGCGCCACTCCTCGACGAGCCGTCGCTCCGGGACGGTCGCGCTCGACCGCCCCTGGTGATGCACGACCCGCGCGGCCGGTGTCCAGTGCAGCTCGAAGCCGGCCGCTGCGAGGCGTCGCGCCAGGTCGGTCTCCTCGCTGTACATGAAGTACCGCTCGTCGAACAGTCCGGCGGAGAGGAGCGCCTCGCGCCGCAGCATCAGGGCACTCGCCATCAGCCAGTCGACCCGTCGCGGGCGCGTGCCGCCCGACTGCGTGATGCCGCCCCGGCCGAGGGTGAGAGCGCCACGCCAGCAGACCGCCGGGCTCGGGAAGCGCCACGCCGAGTCCTGGGTGCGCCCGTCGCCGAAGACGACGCGCGGTCCGACGGCGGCGACGGCCGGGTTCGCGTCGAGGTGCGCGGCGAGCGCGGCCGTCGAGCCCGGATCGGAGACCGTGTCGGGGTTGAGGAGGTACACGTAGGGGGCGGACGAGGCGCGCACGAGGGTGTTGTTGTTCGCTCCGAACCCCGCCCGGTGCGCCTGCTCGATCACCGTGACGCCAGGGTGCCGCTCGCGGATCGCCGCCGCCGTGCCGTCCCGCGAGGCGTTGTCGAGGACGAGGATCTCGCCGACGCGATCCTGACCGGCGACCGACTCCAGGCAGGCGAGGACGTCCTCGCGTGTGTCCATTGTGACGATCAGGATCGCGACGTCCGTCACGGTCCGGAGCCTACCGGCACCGTGAACGCGAGCCGCGCTCCAGGCTCGCCCGGGTTGGCGACCCAGATGCGACCCCCGTGGGCCTCGACGATCGCGCGGGCGATGGCGAGCCCGAGCCCGGCGCCGCCCGCCGGTCGCGACGCCTCGGCGCCGCCGCGGTAGAAGCGGTCGAAGACGCGGCCGGCGTCGGCGGCGGCGATGCCCGGCCCGGAGTCCGTGACATCGAACCGCACCGACCCGTCCACGCCCGCCGCCGCGATCGTGACGGTGCCGCCCGGGGGTGTGTGCGCGACGGCGTTCTCGAGCAGGTTGTACAGCACTCGCTGGAGTCGCTCGGGGTTCGCGCGGACCGGTGGCAGCGGCGCCGATACGTCCTCCACGACCGTCAGCCCGCGGTTGTCCGCGGCGGGTCGGAAGGCCTCGGCGGTCTCCTCGAGCAACTCGGTCACGTCGACATCTGTCTGCTCGAAGGCGAGATCGCCGGCGTCGAGTCGCGCCAGCTCGAACAGGTCGTCGACGAGGTCTCGTAGGTGGGCGAGATGGACGCGCATTCGCCCCTGGTACTCGGCGATGTCCGCGGGCGAGGTGACGACGCCGTCGGCGACGGCGTCCACGAGCAGGCCGAGCGCGGCGATCGGCGTGCGCAGATCGTGGGAGACGGCCGCGACGAGTTCGCGGCGCGCCCGGTCGGACGCCTCCAGGTCGCGCGCCAGCCGGTTGGCTGCGGCGGCGAGTTCGGCGAGCTCGCGCGGACCGGCCTCGGGCACCGGCGGCCCGCCCCGTTCCGCGGCGAGCGCGCCGAGCCGCGTGCCGAGACGCGTGATCTGGTGGGCGGCGTGATCGGACAGCAGGCTCGCGACGCGCAGCGCGACGATCAGCGAGAACGCGAGCAGGATGGCGACCATCTCGGCGTCGCGCTGCGAGACGACCATCAGCTCCGTGCCGGTGAAAGCGGAGACGAGCACCAGAGCGACGGCGGCGATCACCCCCGCCGCGTAGTGGCGGCGGAGCGAGCCCGCGACCGCCCGCAGCGTCACGAGATGCGTTGCCGCGAGCCAGACGGTGGCGATCGGGACGAGGACGCCGAGCAGGACGCCGATCTCATGCCGCGGATGGTCGAGGGCCTCGAGCAGGAGGCCGGTGACGGCGGCGGCCGCGGCGACCGCCGCGACCGAGCCGGCTACGGCTCGAGCTTGTAGCCGACGCCCCATACCGTCACCAGATGTCGCGGTTCGAGGGGGTTCTCCTCGATCTTGTTGCGCACGCGGCGGACGTGCACCGTCACGGTGGCGGTGTTCGAGTAGTGCGGGTAGCGCCAGACGGCGTCCATCAACTCGTCCCGCGAGAACGCGCGGCCGGGGTTCCGCGCCAGATGCGCGAGCAGCTCGAACTCCTTGGTCGTGAGCGCCGCGTCGCGGCCGCCGACGGTGCAGGTCCGGGCCGTCTCGTCCACCTCGACATCCCCGAACCGCAGCGGCCCGTCGCCGTCGCCGGGGGCTGCCGCGACCCGACGCAGCACGGCGCCGACTCTCGCCACCAGTTCGCCCGGCGAGAACGGCTTGACGACGTAGTCGTCGGCGCCGAGTTTCAGCCCGGCGATCCGGTCGCTCTCCTCGCCCTTCGCCGTGAGGAGGATGATCGGCACCGGTCGCTTGCGCCGTAGGAGCGCCATCACGTGCAGCCCGTCGAGGCGGGGCAACATGACGTCGAGGATGACAGCGTCCGGCGCCTCCCGCTCGGCCAGTTCGATCGCCTCCTGCCCGTCGCGCGCAATCACCGCCCGGTAGCCGTCGCGTTCCAGGTAGCGGGCGACGACATCCGCGATCGTCCGCTCGTCGTCGACGACGAGCACGGTGCGCGTGACGGCCACCCCCGCATCGTACGCCGCCCTCGTGGAACGGGACGCGAAACCGCATCGAACCGGTCCGGCGCCCTGCGCGAATGCCTGCCACGAGGTCGCGGTGGCCGTCACCGCCTGACCCGTATCCGAAGGAGGGACGTACCTGATGAGACGCAAGGTCGCAACCGCGGCAGCCCTGACCGGCATTGCCGCGTTCGCGCTCGGAGCCGCTGCGCTGACGCCGTCGGCGCCGAAGCAAGCAAAGGCGTCGAGCCACCGCGAGGCGCCGCTGATCTCGCACGACCCGACGGCTGACCTCACGGATGTCTACGCCTTCATGAGCCCGGGGCAGACGGACCGGGTCACGCTGATGGCGAACGTGATCCCGATCGAGATTCCGTCGTCGGGGCCGAACTACTACGAGCTGGACGATACTGTGAGGTATCGCATCAACGTTGACAATACTGGTGATGGTAAGGCCGACAAGCGCTTTGTCCTGCTGACCAAGACGACGTACAAGCCCGATACGTTCCTCTACAACACCGGTGTCGTCGACTCCCTCGCCGATCCGGATCTCGCCGTCACGCAGACCTGGACGCTCTGGTACGGCAAGGGCGACGGCAACCCGCGGGTCATCGCCAGGGGCCAGACCGCCCCGAACAACGTCGGCAAGTCCTCGATGCCGAACTACCCCGCCCTCGCGAACGCGGCGATCGAGACGGGAACCGTCGACGGCCAGGCCTTCAAGGTGTTCGTCGGGCCGCGCGAGGATCCGTTCGCGATCGACATCGGTCGGATCTTCGACCTCCTCTCGGTCGGCGGTCAGGGCACCGATAACCTCGCCGGCGTCAACACCCACACGATCGCGATCGAGGTGCCCGGTGCCATGCTGCGCCGCTCCGAGTCGCAGCCCGTGATCGGCGTGTGGGCGGCGACCGACCGTCAGGTCGTGAAGACGACCAAGCGCAAGCGCGGTTCGAAGACCGTGACCGTTCGCACCCGCTCCTGGAAGCAGGTCGAGCGCCTTGGCCAGCCCCTCGTCAACGAGGTGCTGATCCCGCGCGTCAAGAAGGACTACTGGAACACCGTCACGCCCGACAAGGACGCCCAGTTCGAGAAGTACTACCTGGCGCCCGGCCTGATCAAGGCACTCAACGGCCGCGTGCTCCAGCCGATCCTCGACGGCGCCCTGGCGTGCGGCGCGAACTGCCCGGTGGCCCAGGAGACCGGTCGTGCTGACCTGTCGGCGATCCTGCTGCGCGGGTTCGTGTTCGGGCCGCTCGACCTGACCTTCGGGAACGGCGCGTCCGACCCGAAACCGATCGACGTGCTGCGGCTGAACACGAAGGTGCCGGGCTCCGGTACGCCGACCGCGACAGCTGACCGGCGCGGACTGCTGTGCAACTTCTCGACGCCTGCCGTGCTCGGTCTCGACGCCCTCGACCCGGGCCCGTGCGCGCCGGGGCAGTTCGACGGCTATCCGAACGGCCGCCGACTCGGTGACGACGTCACCGACATCCAGATCGCTGCGATCGCCGGCCTGCCCGTCAACGGCCTGATCCCGGCCGCCATCCAGCGCCCCTACGCGCTGCTGGCGATGGGGACGAACGGCACCGTCACCGGCTCGACGCTCGACCTGCTCGCGAAGGGCGCCGACGGCGTCCAGTTCAACGACAAGGCGTTCTCGGACACGTTCCCGTTCGCCGCCCTGCCGAACTCCGGCAACCCCTGATCCGGTGGTGCGACCCCGAACTCGCGTGATGTTCGGAGGCCCCTGGATCGCCTGCGCGTGGTGGCGATGCGGTCGAACCGCAGACCGCATCGCCATCACGCTCCGGCGACCGACGCCTGCGCCGCAAGCGGCGCAGCCGCGGGCTTCGCAGGAGGCCCGCCCGCCGCTTGCACTTGCTCCCGCAAGCCCAGCGCGACGGGCGGCCCTCCCGCTCGCTCCAGGAACCTCGACCACAACGCCAGTTCGGGGTCGAACCGCCTTCCCGCCCGCGGGCCGGCATCACGCCGGCCCGCGGGCACTCGTCCCCTCTCAGACTGACCACAAGGAGCCTCCGACCGTGATCCGCCGCCGCTTGACCGTCGCCGCTGTCGCCACCGTCTGCCTCGTCGCCGGCAGTCTCCTCGCCGTCCGCGGCGCCGGTGACGTCGCACCCACGACGCCGGTGCCGGCTGGCGCGGCCGTGCGGGCGAACGTCGACCCGCTGACCAGCGTGACAGGCGTCGCCGGGTCGATCGAGCAGCTGCAGGCCGCGGTCGCAGCACGGCCCGGCGATGCCGAGGTGGCCGCGAGTCTTGGACTCGCCTACCTGCAGCGGGGACGGGAGAGCTCGGATCCAGCCTGGTACGCCAAGGCCGAAGCGTTGCTCGACCGCGCCCGTCGGCTCGACCCGCAGAGCCTCGACACCCTCCTCGGACTCGGCTCGCTGGCCCTCTCGCGCCACGCCTTCGAGGACGCGCTGCGGCTCGGTCGTGAGGCGCTCGCGCTGAGCGGCGGCTTTGCCCCGTCGGCGCTGGCGATCATCGGCGACGCTCAGGTCGAGCTCGGTCGCTACGACGAGGCGTTCGCGACGATCGACGCGCTCGGCGCGGCGCGGCCGTCCCTCGTGGCCTACGCGCGGCAGTCCTACGCGGCGGAGCTCCAGGGCGACCTCGGGGGAGCGATCGAGCTGATGGAGATGGCGGTGCGAGCCGGCGCCGGTGGTGGCGAGGGCACGCAGTGGACGCGGGTCCAGCTGGCGAGCCTGCTCGTCCGCGCTGGTCGCCTGGACGACGCGGAGCAGCAGTTGCAGCAGGCCCTCGCGGCTCTCCCGACGTTCGCACGGGCCGAGGCCGGACTCGGCGCCGTCGCCGTCGCCCGGGGCGACCTCGCCGGAGCGGCCACCTGGTACGAGCGGGCCGCTACGCACCTGCCGTTGCCCGAGGTTCTCGTCGCGCTCGGCGACGTGCAGGCCGCCCTCGGCCGCAAGGACGCGGCGCGGGCCTCGTACGCGCTCGTCGAGGCGCAGCACCGGCTGTTCCGGGCGGCGGGCGGCGATGCCGATCTTGAGCTGGCCGTGTTCGCCGCCGATCATGGTGACGTGGAGGAGGCGCTGCGGTTGGCGCGGAGCGCCGCTGCCGCGCGGCCGTCGGTCCACGCGCACGACGCACTCGCCTGGGCGCTGTACCGGCGCGGCGACTGCGACGCGGCGCTCGTCGAGGCGCGCGCGGCGAATCGCCTCGGTAGTGTCCTGCCGGTGCTGGCCTTCCACTCCGGCGTCATCGCTGCCTGCGCTGGTGAGCCAGCCGAGGCGGCGGCAGCGCTCCGTCGTGCCCGCGGCGCCAGCCCGAACTTCCATCCGCTGCACGGCCCGGAGGCCGAGCGCCTGCTGGCGACGCTGGAGCCGGCGACGTGAGGCGGGTCGTGCTCGCGCTGGTGCTCGGACTGCTGACCGCCGGCACGGCCGGCGCGCATCCGCTCGGCAACTTCACGGTCAACCAGTACGCGAACGTCGAGGTCGCGCCTGCGGGCGTCACGGTCCGGTTCGTGCTCGACCAGGCCGAGATCCCGACGGTGCAGTTGCTGCAACGGCACGGTGAGGACCGGATCGCCGCGGAGAAGGCACTGGTGGCGGATGTCCTGGCTGCCGTGACCGTCCGCGTCGACGGCGCGCCGACCGGTCTCGACGTGACGCGGAGCGCTCTCACCTTCCCCGCCGGCCAGGGCGGCCTCGCCACCAGCCGGCTCGAGCTCGACCTGCGGGCGACCGGCGTCCGCCTCGACGCCGGCGCCGCCACGATCTCGTACGCATCGACGTATGCGGCCGACCGGGTCGGTTGGAAGGAAGTCGTGGTCTCCGGCGCGTCGGGCGTCGCGGTCACGGCGACGACGGCCGCGATCGTCGATCGCACGGACGGACTACGGTCCTATCCGCAGGACCTGCTCGCGTCGCCGCCGGCGATGCTGCAGGCGACGATCGATACGCGACCCGGCGAAGGCGGTCTGCGGGTCGGCTCGGTCAGCACCGCCGGCAACGTCGACTCGGCGGTCGCCGGCCGCGACCGCGACGGTCTGGCGTCACTGATCGCCCCCGACCGCCCGCTGACGCTCGGCCTCGCGGTCCTCGCCCTGCTGCTGGCGGCGGGCTGGGGTGCGCTCCACGCACTCGCACCGGGCCACGGCAAGACGATGGTGGCCGCCTATCTCGCCGGCTCGCGCGGCACTGCCAGGCACGCGTTCGCGCTCGGTGCCACCGTCACGGTCACCCACACCTCGACGGTGTTTGCCCTCGGACTGGTCACGATCGCGCTGTCGGAGGTGTTCGCGCCGGAGGCCGTCTTCCCGTGGCTGGCGCTGGCCTCGGGTCTGCTGGTGCTCGTGCTCGGGCTGACCGCCGTTCGGGATCGGCTCCGCGTCTGGCGCCAAGCGACCCGCCGCGCTATGGCTGCCGGCGGGCAGGCGCACGATCACGATGACGACCACGGCGATGGCCACGATCACGGCCACGGCCACGGCCATGATGACGGCCCGCCGGACGAGGGGCTCACGTGGCGCTCGCTGGTGGCGCTCGGCGTCTCGGGTGGCCTGATTCCGTGCCCGAGTGCGCTGGTCCTGCTCCTGTCCGCAGTCGCGCTCGACCGCGCCGCGTTCGGCGTCGTGCTGGTCGCGGCGTTCTCGCTCGGCCTCGCCGGGGTGATCTCGGCGATCGGGTTGGCGGTCCTCTATGCGCGGCGCCTGTTCGCCCGCGTCCCGTCGTCGGGTCGTGCGTTGCGTGCGCTCCCGGCCGCGAGTGCCGTCGTCATCACGGTGCTCGGCGTCATGCTCACGGCACGGGCGCTACACGGGCTCGCCTGATCGCCGCCACGGAACGCACCGCCGCGTCGAGACCGCGCGTCACGCGCGGGGCGTCGATGGTGACGACGTCCTCGCGCGGTTCCACGACGAGCGTGTTGCGCACGCGTTCGCCGCGCCGATCGAGCGGGGACGCGATCAGGGCGATGCGGCCGCCCCTCCGAGCGAACGTCTGCAGGACCGCGATCAGACGGGGCGTCCACACGCGCATCTCCGGTACGACGAGGAGGCGGGCGGCTCGCGGTACCCCCGACGCCTCCAGCCTCGAGTCGGTGATCGCGCCCGAGCGCCCGGCGGCAGCCAGTGCCGGGCCCGCGCTCGTCAGCAGGGCGTCGAGCACTGCCCGGGCACCGCCAGCGAGTGGCCGATCCAGGCGCAGCGGCTGCGGCGGGCTGTCGGGCAGGCCGTCGAGGTCACCGTCCGCGGTGTTCGCGGCCTGCCACGTGAAGGTCGGCAGCACGACCAGGATCTGCGCCCGCCCGGCGACCGTCTGCCAGCCCCACGTCGATCCCCGGCTGCCGAAGACCTGGAGGCCGTACAGACCGGCGCGTGCAGGTGGCGCGGTCGGCGTCGCGGGATCGCCGTCGCGCTCACCGACCTGGATACCGGGCAGGTCGTCGACGAGGAGGCGCTGCTCGACGCGGATCTGCCGATCGATCGTCAGCACGCGTCCGGCCGGCGTGATCTCGAGCGAACGGACGCGAACGGGCAGCGCCGGCGCCGTCTCGTCGACGCTGAACGCTGCAGGCACCCGTGAGACGTTCCCGGCGGCGTCGCGGACCTCGACACCGGCGAGGTAGGTGCCGTCGGGTGCAGGCTCGGATGCGACGCGCCGCGCGGCCGGCCACACGAGCGTGGCGGGCTCCCCGGGAGCGAGCGGCAGCGGCTCGGCGCTGCGCCAGACCTCATCAACCGCTCCGTCGCTGGCGACGGCGAAGACGGTGGTCGTCGCCGTCGCGGGCTCGTCGGTGGTGACCTCGTAGGTGAGGGCACCGTCGTCACCGGCGGCGCCGAACGCGATCGTCCGTCCGGGCGTACCAGCGACGACGACCGCCGCCGGTTGCGTGTCGACCCGGACGATCGCGTTCGGGGCGGCGCGCCAGCGCCCGCGGCCGAATCGCACCTGCACCTGGTACGGGCCGTCGCGCAGGTCGGCGTTGCCCGACTGGTCGCGGCCGTCCCATTCGAGCGCGACGATGCCGGCCCGCCGTGCGCCCGCGAGCAGCGTCCGCACCGGCCGCCCGCCGGGCGTCGTGATGCGCACCGATAGCTCGCCGGCTCGCGACAGCGTGAGGGAGAAGCGCGCGGTCGGCACGCCGCAGTCGCAGCCGGGGGAGAACGAGCGCGCGCGGGAGAAGTCCGTCTCGAGCACGGTTGGCGGCTCCGCCTTCAGGGACTGGGTGACGGCGAACGCAACGGCGGCGCCGCCGAGGAGGCCGAGCACGAGCAGGCCCCCGACGATCCGCTGGAGTCGCAGCACGGCGGGAGTCTATGTCGCATTGGTGCCGCACCCCTTTGCGACACGCGGGTATGTCGCAAAGGGGTGCGGCACCAATGCGACACGCGCGAGCAGGCGCTCGATCGCCGGTGCGGTCCGCCAGAGGCGCCGGAGTTCGGCGTACCGCGCGGTCGCCCGCTCCTCGGCGGCCGCGTCGCGCGCCTCGCGCCGCTCGGCTCGGATCATGACGTTGCGGGCGGTATGCTCGGCGGCGACGAACTCGATCACCTCCGTGCGGTAGCCGTTCACCTCGAGGGCGGCGGCGCGGATCGCATCGGTCGCGATGTCGCAGTAGCGGGCGCGGAGGATGCCGTGGCGGACGACCTCGGTGGGTGCCTGTTCCTCGTTCAGCGCGCCGGCAAGCTCGCGGTGGCAGCACGGGGCGAGGACGATTGCGCCGGCACCGAAGCGGACGCCGGCGGCGATCGCCTCGTCGGTGGCCGTGTCGCAGGCGTGGAGGGACACCAGCACGTCGATCGTGTCGCCGGCCGCCGGGCCGGCCCAGTCGGCGATCGCCGTGGTCTCGAAGGTGCAGTCGTAGTCGAGTTCGGCGGCGATCCGAGCGGCCGTCTCGACGATCGCGGCGTTCGCGTCGAGTCCGATCAGCGTCGGCTGCCGACCGAGTTGTCGCGCGAGCGCGACGAGCCCGAGGCTCATGTACGCCTTGCCGCAGCCGGCGTCGACGATGCGCAGCGGCCCCTCGCGCTGGAGCACCCGCAAGGGGCGGAGCAGCTCGAGGTAGTGCTGGAGCTGGCGCTCCTTGTCGCGGTGCTCCGCGCGCAGCCGCCCGGACGCGCCCGCCAGGCCGGTCGCCTGCAGCAGTCGGGCGACGGCCGGGTCGACCGGGTCGAGTGCCCGCCCCCGGCGCCGGTCGTGTGGCGCGGGCGCGACGGGCTCGGGGCGCGATGGGCGTCCGCTCGCCACCAGCACCTTTCCACGGCGAGTGCGACGAACGTTGACGTCGACGGTCGGCGTCTGCACGGTGATGGTGTCGAACCCGGCCGCGAGCAGGGTGTCACGGCGCGCCGCCCAGGCGTCGCCCCGCACGGTCTCCGTCTCCTCCCGGACGCCGTCGCTGGTGACGACCTTGACGCCCGTGCCGTCCGTGAGCGCGACCGGCACGGCGGTCACGCGCACCCAGCCCTGCGGCTCGCGACGGGCCAGAGCCGCCCGGTGGAAGGCACCCGGCTCGGCCATCGCGGTGGCGACCGCATCGAGCGTCACGGCTCTCCCGTCAGCCGGCGCGAGGCGTCGCGGAGGCCGCGCAGCACGGCGAGCGCCTCCGGCCAGTGCGCCGTCGACACGAGCAGGTGAAAGCGCGACGCCGTCCCGAGCGGAACGATCGGGATGTTCCGTTCGGCGAAGGCGCCGGCGATGACGCTGACGAACCCCGTCAGGTCGTGCGCGAGCTCGTTCTGCAGGACGATCGCGCGCAGCGGCGCCTGCCGGGTCGTCGGTTCGGGCAGCTGGTCGCCGAGCGCGAGCCGGACGAGCAGCGACGTCTCGAGCGGGTCGTCGATGCGGACGGTGTACTCCTCGCCAGCGCCGGCGTCAGGCGTCGCCGGGGCGGAACCCCGGGGGTAGCCGAGGAGTGCGTACTCGTCCGCCAGGAGCACGGGATCGAGGTCGGCCAGTGCCTGCACCAGAGGGCCGTCGCCGATCTCCACCCGACGGATCGTACGCCCTTCGGGGGATCGCTCCACCCTCGCACCGTGCCGATCTCTGAAGCGCAGGACTTCCCCCACGGCGAGGCGATGGAGCGAATCACCATGAGTAACGCGATCGATCGGCTGCTTCTCGGCGGCGCCTTCGTGTTCGGCGGCCTGATCCACCGGAAGGTCGGCAGGGTCGACGATCGCGTCGATGCGGTCGAGGACGTGGTCGAGGAGCTCGCAACGTCACCGGTGATCCCGGGCATGCCCTTGCCGACCGGTTACGGCCTCCAGGTGAAGGGTCCGGCAGGGGAGAGCCTCCTCGTCCCCGTCTGCCTGCCACCCGGGTTCGAGCTGTCGTCACTCGTGCTGAAGCCGAGCTTCCTGCCGGCCGAGGTTGAGCGCCCCGCGGCCGCGGCGCCGACCGCCGCGGCCCCCGCACCGCCGGTCGCGCCGCCGGCGCCGTCGCCGGTTCCTGCGCTCGCCGCCGACTCGATCCAGGTCGTCTACTCGGACGACGCCGGGTTCCACACCACGGGCGCGGGCGTGCTCGCGCAGCGGGCGGCGGGTTCGTCAGCGCCGGAACAGCCCGCGGCGGCGCTTGACGTCGGGTTCGGGCAGCGTCGGTAGCCGTCCCGCAAGGACGGCCTCGGCGGCGCGACCGAGCGCGTCGCAGTAGCCGGCGCCGAACTCGGCGGTGACGGTCGCACGCGCGGCGTCGAGGTGCGGACCGCGTGAGCGGACGCTGTGGGCGTCGGTCGCCATCAGATGCGCGCGGCGTGTCCGCAGCAGTTCGATCGCCGTCTGCCGCGCGCTATCCCCGAAACGACCGGCGAGCGATCCGGTCGTGACCTGACAGACGGCTCCCGCGGCGATCACCTGGTCGAGACGATCGGGCTGGCGCTGTACGGCCTGGGCGCGTTCGGGGTGCGCGACGACCGGCAGGTAGCCGCGGCGGCGCAGGTCGCCGCAGGTCGGGGCGAGGGCCAGGGGCCAGACGTGGATCCAGGGGAACTCGACCAGGACCGCCGGCCCGCCGGCCAGGGCGAAGGCGTCGATCTGGGCGTCGTCGTAACTCGTCACCCGCTCGAGATCGATCTCGCCGCCGGCGCGGATCTCGATCGCGAGGCCGGCGGCGGTGGCCGCGTCGGTCAACTCCGCAAGCCGACCGTCCCGCTGCTCCGGCGTCGTCGGGTACAGCGGATGCACGTGTGGCGTGGCGACGACGGTCGTCACGCCCTCCGCGGCGAGCGCGCGGAGCAGTCCGAGCGCCTCCTCGACGTCGGCCGGACCGTCGTCGAGATTGTGCAGCACGTGCGCGTGGATGTCGATGAAGCTCATCGTTGCCACATTCTCCGTGGCAGCGCGGACGCACCGAGCAGCACCGGGTAGGCGATCGCGATCGCGACCGCTCCGGCGAAGCTCGGATCGGCCGCACTGCCGACGGCGTACAGGCCGACCGCGACCGCGCCGGCGCCCGCCACGCGCCGCCAGGCGTAGGGAACCGGGTAGAGGCGCTGCGCGAGCCGTGCCATCCCGACCACCAGGACGAGATACGCGGCGACCGTCGCAGCGGCTGCACCCTCCATGCCGTACGCCGGGATCAGCACGACGTTCAGGCCCAGGTTGACCGCTGCGCCCCAGGCGGCGACCCGCCAGTAGCGAGCCGTCTCGCCGGCGCGCGAGGCGGCGATCGACAGGGTCGTGTACGCGACCAGCAGCACGCCCGCGAACGCCAGCGGCGCGACCACCGCCTCGCTGTCGGCGAAGGCGGGTGCGGCCAGCAGGTCGACGAGCCACGGCGCGAGCAGACCGAGCGTGAGCGCGAGCCCGCAGCCGCCGGTGACGGTCGCCGTCAGGACCGTCGCCAGGGTGCGCCGGCTCTCGGCGCTCTCGGCGAGACCGTAGGCGAATGTCGGCCACGCCGTGCGGAAGGCCAACTGCACGAGCACCATCGCGCTCGCGACCTTGACGCCGACGGCGTACAGGCCGACCTCGTCCTGATCCGTCAGGCGGGCCAGCAGCAGGCGGTCGGAGAAGTCGATCGCCCAGATCGCGAGCCCGGCGGGCAGGAGCGGGAGACCGAACCGGTTCATCTCCCTGATCAGCGTGCGGTCGAGCCGCGGCGCGAGGGCGGCGCGGCGGTTCACGATCAGGACGACGAGCACGACGGCCGTTCCGGTCGCGTTCCCGATCAGGGCGCCCGTCGCACCGCCGTCGAACGTGAACACGGCGAGCAGCGTGGCCACGACCGTGACGCCGAGGTTGGCGAGGCTGGCGACGACGAAGGCGATGCTCCGATCCTCGACGCGGTAGAGGGCGGTGAGCTGCTCGTAGAGGATCTGCACCGCGAGCAGCACGAACGCGACCCGGACGAGACCCGCGTGCTCGGCACCACCGAGCAGGGACTCCGCGAGCAAGGGCGCCGCGGCGAGGCCCGCGGCGAGTCCCACGGTGGCGCCGACGACGGTGAACCAGAAGGAGGTGCGAACGACGTCGTCACGCGTCGTGCCGGCCGGCTGCTCGAAGTAGAAGCGGAAGAAGGCCGTCGCGACCCCGGCTCGCAGCAGCGGCACGAGCAGCGCGACGAGCGCGACCATCGTCTCGATCCGCCCGTAGCCGTCGGTATCGAGCGCCCTGGTCAGGAACGGCAGGAGCAGTACCGACGCGATCCGGCTGGCGAGGCCGGCGAGGCCGTAGACGGCCGAGTGGCGCAGCAGGCGGTACAGGTCGGCGCGCACGGGCGCAGTGTCGCAGCGTCAGCGGCCGAGCAGGTCGCGCGCGGCAGCCTCGAACGTGGGCTGCCGGAACGCGTAGCCGAGTTCCTGCGCACGGGCCGGTACGGCCCGCCTCGACGTCAGCAGCTCGTCCGCGAAGCCGCCGAGGATCAGGCGGAGCGCGAAGGCGGGCGCGGGCAGGACGGCGGGACGGTGGAGGATCCGGCCGAGCGTTCGTGCGAGGTCGCGCTGTCGCTCGGCGGCCGGGGCGGTGACGTTGATCGCGCCCGTGTAGCGCTCGTCGGCGACTGCGGCGAGCACCAGCCCGACGACGTCGTCGATGTGCACCCAGGGCCACCACTGGCGACCCGATCCCATCGGCCCGAGTGCGCCGAGTCGCGCCGGGCCGACGAGTCGGCGCCACGCCTCCCCGTCGCGGGCGAGGATGATCCCGAAGCGCAGGCGGACGACCCGCACGCCGGCCGCCTCCGCGCGCATCGCCTCGGCCTCCCAGTGCCGGGCGACGTCGGCCATGAAGCCGACGCCCGGCTCGGCCTGCTCGGTCAGGGTCTCGTCGCCGCGATCGCCGTAGAGACCGACCGCGCTGGCTGCGATCAGCACACGGGGCCGATCGGCGGCGGCGCCGATCGCCTCGACGAGGGATCGCGTCCCGTCGCGCCGGCTCGCCATGATCGCCTCGCGCTTGGCCGTCGTCCAGCGTCCGACGACCGACTCGCCGGCGAGGTGGATGACCGCGGCGGCGCCTTCGACGTCGGCGGCGGCGACTCCCTCACGCACCGACAACGGCCGCACCTCGTGCCCGAGGCCGGTGAGCGCCGGGCGCAGGTGCGAGGCGACGAAGCCGGACGCACCGGTGAGGGCGATCACGGTCACATCGTGTGCTCGCTGGCCGTCTCGCCGGTCGTCGCGCGGCGCCGGCTCAGGCGCTGGGCGACGAGCCCGCCCGCGCCGGCGAGGATCAGGAGGAGCGCCAGCGCACCGAGCACGATCACGGGCAGCGGCATCTCGTCTGCGCGCTTCGGCCCGATGTCCTTCAGCGCCTCACCGACGAAGCCGGCGTCGGTGGTCGCGGGCAGCGGCGGCAGCGCCTCCTCGGTCGTTCCCGGCGCCGTCTCGGCCGTCTCGGCCGTGGTCGTCTCCGGGTCGGTCGGCGTGGCCGGCGTCGTGGGAGAGTTCACGTTGGACGGCGCCTGGCCTGACGGGCGGGCGCGCGCCTTGGCGGCGAGGATCGATGCGCGGGCGTCGGTGTACAGCTCCATGTCGGCCGGCAGCTGCTGGACCGCGCTGTCGTAGCACGACTGCGGATAGGAGCCAGAAACCGCCCCGTCGTCGAGGTAGTCGTTCAGGATGTCCGTGCCGCAGTCGGCGATGGCGGCGGCCGGCAGAATGGCCAGGACGCAGAGTGCGACACCGGTGGCGCGCCGGACGGTGGCCCAGGCGGTCATCCGGCACATTATAGCCCGGGCCTTGTCTCAGGGGGTCGGTGGGAGTCCGACGCGCGCCTCGGCCTCGTTCAGCTCCTCCCGTACCTGGGGGCGCGAACCCGACGCGACGTAGCCGCGACGGAACGTCACGACGGCGCCCGCTGGATCGCCGAACGGGCCGGCCTGGAGCCGGGCGATCGCGAGCCAGGCGTTGTAGTTGGCCGGTTCCAGCCGGAGTGCGGCGATCAGTTCCACCGCCGCCGCCCGGTTCGAGCCGAGGTCGGTGAGGGCGCCGGCTGCGGCGACGTGGGCATCCGCGCTGCGTGGCTCGAGCCGCAGGGCCTCGCCGGCGAGCGCCAGCGCCCGGGCCGGTGACGGCGCACGCGTCGCGTCGAGCGCCCGCTCGATGCCAGCCGCCGAGCGGGCGCCCCCGATCGCAACGAGCACGGCGACCAGCACGGTGGCGGCCGTGACGCCGGCGCGGAGCGAGGCTGTCACCCGCGACGAGGATCGCGTTGCCGGGTCGAGGACCCCCGCCGCGACGCAGATCATCGTCGCGAGGGTCGGCGTCTCCCAGGTCACGTCCACCAGACCCTGCGCGAGCACGGTCACCGCCGCGAGCGCGAGGGCCGGGGCGGCGACCTGCTCCGATGACAGACGGGCGCCACGGACGAGGGCGACGACGAGTGCGGCGCCGGCGACGACGACGGCGATCCCGCCGACGAGGCCGACTCCGTGGAGGGCGGCGATCACCGCGTTGTGGGGCGATGACGTGGCGTGGGCCGGGTCACGCGCGAGCGTCTCGACGATCCTGAACGTGCCGGCGCCCGTGCCCCGCCACGGCGCCGTCTCCCAGGCGTCGAGAGCGTTTCCCCACCAGCGGCTGCGGAAGTTCGACGAGGACGAAAGCAGGTGGCCGAAGCCGGCGATCGCCGGTCGGCCGCTCTCGTTGCGGGTCGCGACCGCGATCACGACGGCGGCCAGGGAACCGCCGGTCACGGCGAACACCGCCCGTTCGGTCGCGACTCGTCGGCCGGCCGCGACGGCCCTGGCCGCCCGGCCCGCGCCGACGGCGGCGAATGGCGTGGCAGCGATTGCGGCGAGGCCGCAGAGCAGCAGCCCGACGCCCGCCGCCCGCACCCGCCCGGGCGATGCGTCGAACACGTCCCAGGTCGAGACGAAGACACCGAGCGCCGCCGCCGGCAGGAGCGCCGCCGGCCTGGCCAGACGCCTCAGCGGCCGGCGGTCGACGGTCAGTGCGAGGATGGCCGAGGCGACGAGGGCACCGGCGGCGGCGGCCCGCGACGAGGTCGCGAAGGCGGTGAACGTGCCGAGGCCGGCAAGCGCGAGTCCGAGCATCGGCGCCCGCACGGCGAGGGCAAGGCCGGCGATGACGGTGACGGCGCCGAGGATCGCGAGGCTGTTGGCGTTGCCGAGGTTGCCCTGGAGGCGGCCGGTCAGTCCGAACGTCTCGCGGGCGAACGAGCGCTCGCTGATCGCCAGTGCGCACTCGGCGGCTGCCAGCCCGCCGACCAGGATGAGAACGGCGCGCGCCGGTCGTGCGACGAGGCCCGCGGCGGCGGCGCCGAGCACGACGACGACGGCGTAGGTCGCAGTCCGCAGCGCGTCCTGGCGAGAGGCGAGCGGCGACAGCGACCACGACTCCGAGCTGAGGGCGAGCAGCGCGTACAGGCCCAGCGCTGCCGCCGCGGTGCCAGCTGCCGCGCCGAGCGGCGGCGCCGATCTGCGCCGGAGCCAGAGCACGGCCGCCGCCGCCATTGCGACCGCCGCGCCGATCTCGACCGTCGCCGCACTGCGCGGATCGAGGCCGCCCGGGCCGGCGAGCAGCGCCAGCGCCAGCGCGATCGCGAGGCAGAGGAGCGGCAGCACCCCTACAGGGTGCCGCGAACCGGCTCTCCGGCGAGCACCCACTCGTACACGCGCCGCAGGCCGGTCCGGAGATCGACGGCGGCGGTGACGCCGAGGTCACGTCGTGCGGCGCTCCCGTCGAGGCAACTTGCCTGCAGTTCGCCGGCGCGCGCTGGGGCGAGAGCCGGCTCGACCGGGCGGTCCGCGATCGTGGCGAAACCAGCGATCAGGTCGAGCACGCTCACCTCGGTCCCCGTGCCGACGTTCCACAGGCCCGCCCGTCCGGCGTCGGCAGCGGCCAGGAAGGCGGCGACGACGTCGCCGACGAAGACGTAGTCGCGCGTCTGGTGGCCGTCGCCGAACACCGTCGGCGACTCGCCGCTCGCGACCCGGCCCGCGAAGATCGAGACCACGCCCGCCTCGCCTGACGGGTCCTGCCTCGGGCCGTAGACGTTGGCGAGACGCAGCACCGCGTGGGGTGTGCCGTGGAGTCGCGCGAAGACGCGGACGTACTCCTCGGCGCACAGCTTGGCGGTGCCATACGGCGCCTCCGGCTCGCACGCGGCTGTCTCCGGTGTCGGTCGCGCAGCGTGCTCGCCGTAGATCGCTCCTCCGGTCGACGCGAACACGATCCGGGCACCGGCCGCGTGCGCTGCCTGCAGGACGTTGATAGTGCCGATCACGTTGATCGCGGCGTCCGCCAACGGGTCGTCGACGGAGACGCGCACGTCGGCCTGGGCGGCGAGGTGGAAGATCACCGCCGGGCGATGCTCGCTGACGACGGCTTCGAGCGTCGCGGCGTCACGGACGTCGACCTGCTGGAACGGCGTCGCCACGCGTCCGCGAATGCCCCTGGACAGGTCGTCGAGCGCGAGGACATCGTCGCCGCGTGCGGCGAGGGCGTCGGTCAGGTGCGAGCCGATGAAGCCCGCGCCGCCGGTGACGACGGCGCGCATCAGCGGCCGACGAGGACGAGGACCACGGCCGGCGCGAGCTTCTCCGGGCGGAGGCCGTCGAGCGGCCGGATCCGCTTGTCCGGGTCGAGGCCGAGGTTCGCGGCGACGCCCGCTGCTGCCGCCTCGTTGCCGGGGGTCGAGAGGACCCACGTTCCGCGGATCGTGCCCTTCGGCAGATCCTTCGCCCGCACCGCGTCGGCCGGATAGCCGAGGCCCGCCAGGCGGATCTTGAGCCGGTTGGCGGCGCCGTCGACGCTCGATGCGTTCCACACCATCACGGGCGTCTCGGCCGGTGGCGGCCCGGCGATCGCGGGGAGTGTCCGCTGGGTCGCGACCAGCCGCTCCCGGTCGGCACTGAACGCCGTCGAGACGACGACGACGGACACCGAGATACCGGCGGCCAGCACGCAGAGCACGATCCAGTAGGCGAGCGTACGCGTTGCCCGCGCCGCTCGGGCGTCGCGGAACGCGCCCGTGTCGAGACGGATCATCTGCTCGTGCTGCGGCACCGGAAGTGGTTTCGGCGTGTCGTCCATGTCCCCTCCAGCTCACTATGGTTCCTGCGTGTTCCTCTCGCTCGAAGGTCTCGACGGCGTCGGCAAGTCGACCCAGGCACGCCTGCTGGCCGCGCATCTGCGGTCGCGCGGCGGCGAGGTGGTCGAGTGCCGCGAGCCGGGCGGGACGGCCCTGGGCGAGCGGGTGCGATCGCTGGTGCTCGATCACGGCGCCTGGTCGGTCGGACCGCGCGCCGAGGCCCTGCTGTTCGCGGTCAGCCGCGCCCAACTCGTCGCCGAGGTGATCCGACCGGCGCTCGATCGCGGCGCCTGGGTCGTCTGCGACCGTTTCCTCGATTCCTCCGTCGCGTACCAGGGCGCGGTGCGCGGCCTCGGCCCGTCAGCCGTCCGGGAGGTGAGCCTGTTCGCGACCGGTGGTCTGCTGCCGGACCGGACGTTCTACCTGCGCGGACCGGCGCGCACGCCAGCCTCGCCGGACCGGATCGAGATCGAGGGCGCCGCCTTCCACGTCTCGGTCGCGGCGGCGTTCGACGCGATCGCGGCGGCCGAGGCGGAGCGCTTCCGCGTCATCGACGCTGTCGGGTCGGTCGAGGACGTCGCCGCCCGCGTGATCGGCGCGCTCGATGCGTGACCTCGTCGGCCAGCCGGAGGCGACGCGCCTGCTCGCCGCGGCCGCGCTCGATCCCAGTCATGCCTACCTGCTGCACGGGCCGCGCGGCGCCGGCAAGGACGAGGCGGCGCGCGCCTTCATCGCCGGGTTGCTCGAGACCGAGCAGCGCCGGATCGACGCCGAGGTGCATCCGGATCTGTACGTCGTCGAGCCGGAGGGCGAGGCGATCCTGATCGATCAGATCCGCGAGTTACGGGCCGATCTGCACCTGCGACCGTTCGAGGCGCCTCGCCGCGCGTACCTGATCCGCGAGGCGGAGACGATGGGGCGAGATGCCGGCAACGCGCTGCTGAAGTCGCTCGAGGAGCCGCCGGACTACGCCGTCATCGTCCTCGTCTGCAACGACCGTGCGCGCCTCTTGCCGACGATCGCCTCACGGTGCCAGCCGGTCCGCTTCCGAGTCCCTGCTGACGCCGACGTCGCGGCGGCGCTCGGTGGCGGCGCCGACGCCGAGCGCATCGCCCGCCTCGCGCGCGGCGACCTCCGTCTCGCTCGCCGTCTGCACGGCGATGCGGATGTGCGGGCCCGTTTCGCCGCAGCACTCGACGCCGCCCGTGACGCCGGGCTGATCGATGGCTTCGACGTCGCCGCTGCCGTTCGCGAGGCGATGGCCGGCACCACCGCAGCGGGCGATGCGGCGGAGGCGATCGAGCAGGCGACCCAGAAGGACCGTGCCACGGCCGGTGAGCGTCTCGCTCCGCAGAAGGCTCAGGCTGCACTGCGCCGCCGCCGGCGGCGCGCGGAGACCGACGAACTTCGGCTCGTCGTCGACGCTGCGATCTCGCTCTGGCGCGACGTGCTCGCCGCGGCCGTGGGTGCTCGCGAGGCGGTGGTATCCTCAGACCGGCTGGCCGAATCGGACGCGCTCGCGGAACGGTTCGGCGAGGACGGCGCCGGCGTCGTCCTCTTCCAGGCCCTCCAGGTCCGCCGGTCGCTCGAACTTCCCGTCATCCCGAGCCTCGCGCTCCAGCGTCTGTACCACTCGATCGCGCTCGGCGCGCGCGGCTCTCTCTCCCTCTAGGCCCAGAATCCCATGGCAGTCGTCGTCGGCGTCGTCTTCTCGCAGGGCGGCCAGGTACAGCAGTTCGATCCGGACGGCCTCGTGCTGGCCTGGAACGAGCGCGTCATCTGCAACACGCAGCGCGGCCGTGAGTACGGGCGCGTCGTGCAGGCGAACCACGAGGCGCCTGTGGGTGCCCCGCACGGCGTCCTGAAGAAGGTGCTGCGTCGCGCCAGTACGCAGGACGAGACGACGCGGAAGCGGCAGCGCGAGCAGGCCGAGCGCGGCATGAAGGTGTTCAAGGCGGCGGCGCGCGAGCGGGAGTTGGCCGTGAAGCCGTTCTCCGCCGAGATGACGTTCGACGGCGGCCGCGTGGTCGTCACGTTCGGCGCCGAGGAGCGGATCGATCTGCGCGAACTCGCGCAGGAGCTGTCCCGTCAGGCGGGCTTCCGGCTCGAGCTGCGACAGGTCGGTCCGCGCGAGGGCGCGCGGCTCGTCGGCGGCGGCGGCATGTGCGGTGAGACGCTCTGCTGCACCCGCTACCCGACGCACGAGAGCCCGATCACGCTGCGGATGGCGAAGGATCAGGATGTGCCGATGAACCCGGGCCGGATCACCGGGCTGTGCGGTCGGCTGCGGTGTTGCCTGGCGTTCGAGCATCCGGTGTACCGCTCGTTCCGCGACCGCGCGCCCGCCGTCGGCCGCACGGTCGACACGCCGCGTGGCCGCGGCGTGGTGCGGTCCTACAAGGTGCCGCTCGACTCCGTCGTCGTGCGTCTGGAGGGTGAGGAGCGCGATGACGAGTTCGTGCTCGACGAGGTCTCCGAGACGGCCCGGTAGAGCCGGGCCTACGCGAGGACGAACCCGGCGTAGCCGTCTGCGGCGATCTGCTCGGCCCGGCGCCGGTAGCTGCCGACACCGCCGGTGTACGGCATGAAGAACCGCGGCTTGCCAGGGATGTTCGCCCCGACGTACCACGAGTCGGCTTCGGGCATCAGGGTCTCGGACGCGCGTTCGTCGACGTGGGCGACCCAGGCGCGCTCGGCGTCTGACTCGGCCTCGATCGTCCGCTGTCCGTGCTGCCGGAGGTAGGTGATGCAGTCCGTCGTCCATTCGACGTGCTGCTCGATCGACGAGATCATGTTGCTGAGCACCGACGGGCTGCCGGGCGCGGTGATCAGGAACAGGTTCGGGAAGCCGGCGGTCTGGATGCCGAGGTAGGTGACTGGCCCCGCGCTCCACTTCTCGGCCAGACCGACGCCATTGCGGCCGCGGATGTCGATCGCGAGCAGCGCTCCGGTCATTGCGTCGTAGCCGGTGGCGAGGACGATCGAGTCGACGGCGAACTCCGCCGCGGTCGTACGAACCGAATGCGGCGTGATCGCGACGATGGGTGTCGCGCGGAGGTCGACGAGGGCGACGTTCGGGCGGTTGAAGGTGGCGTGGTAGTCGGTGTCGACGCACAGCCGTTTCGATGCGAACGGATGGTCCTGCGGGCAGAGCAGTTCGGCGACCGTCGGATCGTCGACGACGTCGCGGACCCTGGCCCGCGCGAACTCGGCGGCCTGGTCGTTGACGTCACGGTCTGTAATTAGGTCGTTGAACGACTCGAAGAACCCGAACCCGCCGTGCGCCCAGCGCCGGGAGAACTCGGCCTGGCGCGCGTGGTCGTCGACGTCCAGGGCCGAGACGTCGTTCGCGACCCAGGATGCGAAGACGCCCTGCGTCGTCCACTTCGCCGCCTCGCGGTCCTGCATGAACGTCCGCTTCATCCGCGCCTCGTCGGCGGGATCGCGCGGGCGATCGTGGGCCGGGACGCTGAAGTTCGCGGTGCGCTGGAACACGGTCAGTTCGCGTGCCTGCTGCGCGATCACCGGGATCGACTGGATGCCGGACGATCCGGTGCCGATGACCGCGACGCGCTGGCCGGCGAAGTCGACGCCGTCGTGTGGCCAGCGACCCGTGTGATGGCAGCCGCCCGCGAACGATGCGAGGCCGGGGATGTCCGGCGCGCGGGCCGCCGAGAGCGACCCGGTCGCCATCACGCAGTGCTGCGCGGCGATGCGCTCGCCGGTGTCCGTCACGAGTTCCCAGCGGGTGGCGTCCTCGTCGAACGTGGCCGACTCGACCCGGGTGTCGAACTGCATGTCGCGGCGCAGGTCGAGCAGGTCGGTCACGTAGTTCAGGTACGTGAGGATCTCGGCCTGCGGCGCGTAGCGCTGGCTCCAGGTCCAGCCCTGCACGATCCGCTCGTCGAAGCCGAACTGGTAGTCCGTCGTCTCGACGTCGCAGCGGGCGCCGGGGTACCGATTCCAGTACCAGGTGCCGCCGACGCCCGACGCGGCCTCGATCAGGCGGACGCGGAAGCCGCGCTCGCGCAGGCTGTGCAGCCCGTAGATGCCGGAGAACCCGGCCCCCACCACGACGACGTCGTACGTGCTCGACCGCTCCATGCCGGGAGAGTAGGCAGGCGCGGGGCGCCTGTCGAGGACTTCCCCGCCGCGTCGTTCTAGAATGAAGGACGCGTGCCGGTGTGCCGGGCGCCGATGCCGACGTAGCTCAGCTGGTAGAGCACATCACTCGTAATGATGGGGTCGGGAGTTCGAGTCTCCCCGTCGGCTCTCGAGTAAAGGCCTGCAAATAGGGCTGTTTTCGTGCGCCTTGGGGAGCGGGGAGAGCGCGAATCACCTCTGGCGGGAACACGGCGGGAACATCTCGCCTTTCAGAGGTGCCCGGAACAGGCCAGGCGCGGACGGTGAGCCCGTTCGAGCGACGCCGGGTGCCTGTGGTGGCCGGGCGTCACTTGAAGGGTGTGTCGCGGACGATCGTGAGTACCTCGTGCGCCCTGTCGGCGACGATCGCGGTTGCGTCGCTGTAGGACATCAGCCCGGACATCGGCGAGAACTTCCGCGCCGCCCGCGACGATCGGCAGGCCAGGTGCGATACTGATCGTGGGTGCGCAGGGCGCCGCCGGTCCGCGGGAATCACGTCTCGATCTCCCTTCGGGCCTGTGATGCGGATGCCAGGCGTTCCGAGAGGAGACCATGATGAAGCCCTGTCGTCTTCCCGACGGTGCCAGCCTTGAGCATCTGCGAAGCCAGGCGAAGGAGCTTTAGCGGCGGGCGCGCTCCATCCGCGCCGGCCCTCGCCAGACGCGTTGCGGCGCTCCGACGCGCAGCTGGTGGTTGCACGCCGCGACGGGTTCGCGAGCTGGCCACGGCTCGTAGCACCTCGAGACGATCGCCCTGCTGAGGCGGACGCCGCACCGCTCCCCGGTCGGCGCGCCGATCACTGACACCGCGGGGTTGACGGACGAGTTCCTCCGCCTTGCGTGCCTGACCTACGGTGCCGACGACCCTGCCCGACTCGTCCAGACCCGGGCGTTGCTCGCTGCGAACCCGAGGCTCGGGTCGGCGACGATCCACACCGCGGCCGCGGTCGGCGACGTCGCCGCCACGAGCGAGCTGCTCCGAGCCGACGCGCCGCTCGCCGGCGCCCTCGGCGGGCCCCATCGCTGGGAGCCGCTGCTGTACCTCACCTACAGCCGCGTCGACGGTGGCGGCTCCGGGCATGATCCGCCGCGGGTCGCGGAGCTGCTGCTCGCCCACGGCGCAGATCCGAACGCCGGCTACCTCTGGGAAGGGCTGGTGCCGCCGTTCACGGCCCTTACCGGCGCGTTCGGCGGCGGCGAGGACGCCGCGAACCAGCCGCCCCACCGCCAGGCCGACGCCCTCGCGCGGCTCCTGCTCGAGCACGGCGCCAACCCGACCGACGCCCAGACGCTCTACAACCGCCAATTCGGGGCCTCCGACGACCACCTCGAGCTGCTGTTCGCGTTCGGCCTCGGCCACGGTGACGGCGGTCCCTGGCAGCACCGCCTCGACGGCCGGATCGCGACGCCCCGCCAGATGCTCGAGGACCAACTCGTCGCCGCCGCCTCCCACGACTACCCCAGCCGCGTCAGGCTCCTGCTCTCCCACGGCGTCGCGGCGGACGGCGTCGGCACCCGCCATCCGATCTTCCACGGCCAACGCGCGCTCGAGATCGCGACACGAAACGGCGCAACCGGAATCGTCGAGCTCCTCCGCGAGGCCGGCGCCGCTCCGGTCACGCTCGACCCCGTCGACGAGCTGCTGGCAGCCTGCATGCGCGCCGACCACGCCGCCACCGCCACCACCGACCGGGCGATCGTCGAGCAGGCGATCGAACGGGACTCCGGCCGGATCGGCGAGGCCGCCGAGCTCGGCCGTCACGACACCATCCGCCTGCTCGTCGACCTCGGCTGGGACATCAACGCCCGCACCCGCCGCACCGCCCTGCACGAGGCCGCCTACCGTGGCGAGCGAGCACTCGTCGATCTCCTCCTCAGCCTTGGCGCGAGCTCGACGATCCGCGACACCTCCTTCAACGTGACCGCCGCCGGTTGGGCCGAACACAACCACCACCTCGAGCTCGCGAACTACCTCACCGAACGCGAAGCAGGGCACCGCTGAACCGCCTGCTGCTGCTCTGGCGCTCAGAACACGGCTCACCTCGTGCGATACGAGCTCGACGGGCGGGATGTTGACGCGGCGGCGCCGAGCGCCCGCGGACGGTCGCGGCGGGCCCAGCACCCGGGCGGGGCTCCCACGTTGAGACGCGTATGAATCGCAACGCGTCCCTCATCGCGGTGAGGCTCGATCCTACACTCCTGACGTGGCTTTTCGCGTCGTTCTTGATGCCTGCGTGCTCTACCCGTTCACGCTTCGTGACACGCTCTTGCGCTTCGCCGAGGTCGAGGCGTTCGACCTCATCGCGAGCGAGGCGATCCTCAACGAGGTCGTACGGAACCTCGTCGCGGTCGGGGCGATCACAGAGAGGGACGCGGTGCGTCTCGCCGGAGCAATCACGTCCGCGTTCCCGGAGGCGATCATCGACCAAGCCGCGATCGACGTCCTCGAACCGGCGATGACGAACGACCACGGCGATCGTCACGTGCTCGCCGCGGCGGTCACCAGCGGCGCGAAGCTAATCGTCACGCACAATCTCCGCCACTTCCCCGCCCGCGCCCTCGCGCCCTTCGGAATCGAAGCGCAGACACCAGGCGTGTTCCTCGACAACCTGTTCGAGCTCGCGCCCGGCCGGGCGGTGGCGGTCGTTCGCCAGCAGTCAGCGGACATGAAGCGACCGCCGCGATCCGTGGCAGAGATCCTCGGGATGCTCGATCGTTCCGGCGCACCGGTGTTCGCGGCGAAGGTCGCCGCCCAGCTCGGCGTCATCCCGGCGCCGAGACCGCAGTAGCAGCCAGGCGGCGTTGCCGCCTGCCGACTACTCGCCGTAGCCGCCAGCCGCGTCCTCGCTCAGGCGCGTCAGCTCAACGAGCGCGTCGCGACGCTTCCGGGCCCGCACTGCGCGGTAGGCGAGGACGTCGTCGAGCCGGACACGGCGGTGCGTGCCGACCTTCGTGAACGGCATCTCGCCGCCCTCCAAGAGCTTCACGAGGTATGGGCGGGAGAGATGCAGCAGATCGGCTGCTTCCTGGGTGGTCAGCTCGACGCCCTCGGGGAGGAGCGACACGACCATTCCGCGGGAGAGGCTCTCCACTGCGAGCTTCAGCGCGACGAACGCCGACGGAGGAATCTCGATCTGCTCGCCCGTCGCGCTGACGAGACGCGCGGAAGCATGCGCGGTGGAGATCGCCTCGATCATCGCGCGCAGATGACCGAGCTGCTCGTGCTCGGCAGCGGTCGGTTGGACACGTCCTTCGTCGATCACAGCGGACACGGAGAACTCCTTGGGCGGCCTCGCTCTCCCATGATACTCGAATCTAACAATCCTCGGTATCGAATATTTCGCATGCTGTCTTCGCGTTGATGCCGGCGTTCACACCTCGACGAGCGAGAACGTCCGCGGAGCGATCACGCCGTTTGAAGAACAATGCCGGAAAGCCCGCATTGAATTTCAAACGCCGGGGTCGATTGAACGCGGCGATGGCCCGACGTCTGCCTACCGCGTCGCTGAGCGGGCGGGCGTCGTCGCTGTCCAGTAGCGCGCACGAAACGCGCGACGGGTCGCATCAACGTCGGCGTTCAGGGCGGTGGCGGCGACCGTGATCGCGGCGTCCTGTTCCAGGCTCCAGCGCGGACCGAGGTTGCCGAGCCATTCGCCGGCGACCCGCGTCGCCCCCGGTCGGTGGCGCTCGTTTGGGAGAAGTGTCTGGGTGCGCCACCCGATCGCGCACCGCCGGGCGTCGATCGCGGCCTCGATGTCCGCCTGACGATCGTCGCGGAGGTACCCGTCGGGGTCGTTCGCGAGCGCCGGGTCGAGGCGGACGACGGTGAGGTCGGGACAACGCTGGGCGCGGACGGCGTGGTCGATGCCGCGGCAGGTCGCGTCGTGTCCGGCCTGGTCGGCGTCGAGCATCACGGTTACCTCCTCAACGCCGTGGGCGGCGAGCTGATCGAACAGGCCGGGGCGTATGGCGGTGCCGCCGAGCGCGGCGACGTTCGCGATCCCGCGGGCGCGGAGGTGATGAGCATCGAGGAGCCCTTCCACGAGAACAACGTGAGCCGATCCGACGCCACGAGCGATCGCGAGGTCGGAGAGGCCGTAGGGCGGCAAGTTCGTACGTGGCGCGCCGCGCAGGTACAGGTAGCGCGTCGCTGCCGGCTCCGCCGGGTCGATACTGCGTGTCCAGAGCGCCTGCGCGTGGCCGTCGGCGTCGCGCCAGGCGCCGACGAGCCGCCCCGGCCAGCGATCATCGGCGAGGACGCTCGACGCGGCGATCTCCTCGGCTGTGTACCTGGCGGCGACCAACGCCCGGCGAAGATGATCGGCAGCGGGCAGGACGCCGATCGGCTCCGTCTCGATCGCCGCCGTCGGGAACCCGCGCGTTTCGAGAAGGTACGCGCGAGCGGCGGTGCCGCGCTCGCTCTGGAGCTCGCGGCGGCTGAGGACGAGCACGTCGTGCAGGAGCGCTGATCGCCGCACGGCCGGCGTTGGGCACGGGTCGACGTCGAGGTCGACGCCGACGCGTGCCGCGAGGTCGGCGACGACGCGCACGAAGTCGCGGCCCCGGGCGGGCTGCATGCCGTTCGCGAGCGTCGTGAACAGCACGGGCCCGGAGCCGTGCACGAGGATCCCCCGCGGCGCGTCGCCGTGGCAGACGACGCGTTCCGCGCGACAGCCAAGCAGCTGGTGGGTGGTGTCCTCGTTCGTCGCGACCCAGCCCTGACGGTCACGGATGAACGCGAACGCCGGGAACACGCGGTCGAGTTGCTCGACGAGTCGTGGCAGGACGTCGCGGTCGTATCGTTCCGCAAGACCGATCGTGGTGGTCGCGGTGGTGGTCGTCATTGGTGTCTCCGCGGGTTTAGTGGCCATGCTGGGTGAGCCAGGCGTCGATCGCCTCAGCGGCGATCTCAGCCTGGCGGAGCTGAAGCTGCGGCGCAGCGACCTGCAAACGCCGCACGAGTGAGTGCGGCAGCCGCGTCGAGAACCCCACCAACGCCGACGGCGAGGGGCGGCGCTGCTCGCTGGCGCGCGGTGCGGCGGGGTGAGGACGATGCAGACGCTCAGCGGACACGACCGGTCACTTCCTCGGCGAGGTCGCGGATGATCGCGGCGAGAGCGGCTCCGTCGCGGTCCGCCGGGAGACGGGAGAGCGGTGTCGCGGTCGTGATCGCCTCCCGGAACGCAACCCGGCGCGGCACCACCGGATCGAGCACGAGGTCTCCGAGCCGGTGGCGGGCGTCGGCGACGCGCCGACGCGTCTCCAGCGTCTGGTCGTGCAGGTTGATCACAACGCCAGCAACGCTGAGCCGCGGGTTGTGGTGGCGACGGACAACGCTCGCCGTCTCCAGCAGGTGCTCGACGCCGTCGATCGCGAACGTCGACGCCTCGCTGACGATCAGCACGGCGTCGGCGGCGGTGAGCGCGTTCACCGTCAACACGCCAAGGCTCGGCGGACAATCCACCAGCACCACGTCGTACCACTCGACCGTCTCGAGCGCGCGGGCGAGGTCGTGCTCGTCCGCGAGGCGGCGATGCTGCTCCTTCGCGGCGAGAGCGATCTCGCTCGGGACGACGTCGAAGCCCCACGCCCCCGGCACCACGGCGTCAACGAGTGGTCGGGCGTCGAGGAGGACGTCCGCGACACTCAGCGCTGCACCGCTGGCGCCGGTCGCGGTGGTGAGGTTTGCTTGCGGGTCGAGGTCGACGACGAGCACCCGCTCGCCGGCGTCGGCGAGCGCGGCAACGAGGAGGATCGTCAGCGTCGTCTTGCCGACGCCGCCCTTCTGGTTTGCGACCGCGATCGTCCTCATGCTGGGCGGCGAGGCGCGCCGGCGAGGCCGCGCTCCCGAACGTCGCGGCCAGCCGCGTGTCGATGATCCGCTCGACAACCTCGCCACCGTCTCCGAGCAGATGGCCGGTCGAGGCCTCCAGGAACAGGAACAGCCGCCGCGCGACGTCGCGTTGCGAGCCGAGCCGGCGCAGCGCGGCGAGGTCGATCGGGCGCAGCATCCGCGGCGTCGACACGAGCTCCATCGTTGTCTGGCTGAACACCGCGCGCACCCGGCGATGCGGGGAGGAGGGTGGCCCGGCCCAGGTCGTCTCGATCTCGTCCAGGATCGAGAACAACCGCTCCACCCCACCGTCGGGCGTCACCACGCTCGCGCGGTAGCTGGTCGTCTTCAACCGTTCGATCGAGCGGCGCAGCAACTCCGCGATCCGGCCACTCCACGACAAGCCGAGGATCACGGCGAGCTGATGCAAGCTCGTGTCAACGACGGGCCGGAGGCGGTCGCCGTTTGCCCAGATCGTCGTCAAGCCCGTGAACACGATCGCCTCCGACACCCCGCACGCCCCAAGGCCACCCGGGATCACGACCAGGCTCCCCCTGATGTCCTCCACCCGCACGCGCTCGACGGTCGGGGAGAGGGACCAGTAGCCGCGCTCGGCGAGGAGCTTCGCGACGACGCCGCACGGCACCAGCCGCTCGGTTGCCGGCGACCGCGGCAACGCGCGCGACGCCGGCGCCGACCGCACCGCCTGCTCATCCGTCGGCGAGGTCGACGCGTGCTCTGGGAGCGACTCGTCGACGAAGACCTCGATCCGATCAACCCCGAGCTCAACTGCCCGCTCGCGAAGCACGAGCGCAAACCGGCTCGTGATCTGATCGTGCACGAACCAGTTCGGCACCACCAGCACCCGTCCGTCGCTACGCTCCTCGATCCGACCCAGGAGCGTCGCGCAGACCATTGCCGACGCGCCCTCGCGGAGACGTCGAACGAGCTCGCCAGAAACCTCGCCGGCACCCGACAGGACCGCCGTGCCCGGATCAGGACACGTGTCCCCACAGTCGTCGTCGCGGGAACATGGCGGGAACATCAGACCGGAACACGACGCCTCGACTGGGTCCTCGTGCGACACCGTGATTTGGTGCGGATACAGGACTTGCGGGGTCATTTAGACCCTGCCGTTCCGGCGTCAGACAGCCCTGCTACAGCCTCGTAATGATGGGGTCGGGAGTTCGAGTCTCCCCGTCGGCTCTCCTGCAAATGGCAGGGTTTCACGATTCCTCCCGCTGAGGGTCCGCACCCATGCGCAGCCATCCGCTCGATTTTCGTCGTCCCAGGTGTCGAGAAGGTCGGCTTCGTAGGCGTCGGCGTTCGGCGCGAGGTGCCCGTAGGTGCGGTCGATCAGTTCCTCGCCAGCTGCTGGTGCCAGCGAAGGAGCGTCGCCGGGGTCACGAGCAGTTCGACTCGGCGTTCCGGCGCCGAGTCGCGCGAGCGCGGCCAGGCGCGCGCGATCCGACCAACAACGTCGGGGCCGGGACGTACCGCGACGGAGAACCGCCAGCTCTTGGTGCAGCGCCAGCAACTCTGCGTCGCGGGCGACGTCGCTGCGGCGACGAGCGACGAGCCGGAACGTCGCGCAGAAGGCGAGGTAGGCGAACCGGAGCAGCATGTCCGGTATCCTGCCGAGCCGCGACGATCCGCGCTCCAGAACCGAATCCGAAGTTCTGGCACCCCTTACCGATCAGGTCTTCGTGTCGGCTCGCCGCTCGTCCGGGCTCGACAACGTAGACACCGCGACGGACACGACGCAGCAGGCCCTGCTCCGCGAGCTTGACGAGCATCCGGTTCTCGACGCCCTGGCCGGCTGCCTGGCGCGCGCCGACGTAGCCGCGACGTCGGGGGGCCGCTCCGGCTGTCGGCCCGAAGGCATGCCCGCGACGGTGGAGTATCGGCACGGCCAGCGGGCACGCCAGTCGCGAACGCTTACGCGGAGCGGTTCGTCCAATCCATCCGCCACGGCTGCCGCGATTGCCCCTGAGCGGTGGTCGGGCACGCCGTCGCCGTACACGATCCACGGCAGCCACGCCCACGGCGGCAGGAAAAAAAAACGAGCATGCCGATCACGGCGGGGTACGCACGCCGCGACCACGTTCCGACGAGCACGCCGAACGCCCCCACCATCACGAGGTACAACGGCCCCTGGGCGAGCTCGAGCGGGCGCAGCCCGTAGGCGCGCCCTCGATCACGAGCACACCATCGACGCCGGCGCGCGCGACCGACGCCACCGTGGGGCCATGCAAGCCGCCACGCTTGTTCAAACCGGCGCGCCGCTGTAGTGTGGGTCTTACCGGCCGTCGAAACAAGGATCGTCGAATGATTCCCCGCTGTCGTCTATTCGCCCTGTCGCTTGCAATCGCAGGGCTATCGGTCTTCGCATCGTCGGCGGCCGCCGCGCCGTGGATCAACTCCTCGACCGGGAACCCGTATCACTGGGCGCGAACGGCCAACCCGTTTACGGTCAAACTCGGCAACAACATGACCAGCGCGTGGACGACCTACCTGAACGAGACCTCCCTGGACTGGTCGAGGTCCGGATCGCTGACCGACTACGTCCTCGACCTCAATTTCACGACCACCAATCCACTGCGGTCGACCGTCGTCACGGGTCTGACGACCGGCCGCAAATGCCGGGCGACCACGGGCCGCGTCGAGGTCTGCAATGCCGCCTACGGCAACAACGGCTGGCTCGGGGTCGCGAGCATCTGGGCGTCCGGCGACCACATCACGCGGAGCACGGTCAAGCTCAACGACACCTACTACGGGAGCAACTCGTCCTACAACACGCCGATCTGGCGGAAGGCGGTGCTCTGCCAGGAGATCGGCCATGCCTTCGGGTTGGATCACCAGGACACCACGGGCTCGAACCTTCACACCTGTATGGACTACGCGAGCACGCCCGACGACTGGAATACACGCCCCAACCGTTACGACTATTTCACGCTCGAAACCAGCTACGCGCATCTCGACTCGACGAGCACGATCGCGGCCGCCACGACGTCGGGTCGGCGCGGCCTCCACCGGGTGCGCGACGGCCTCTACGTCGAGGATCTCGGCGGCGGCAACCGGCGGTTCGTCTGGGTCGTTTGGGCCGTTCCCTCCGTGTTCCACAGCGCACCGGACGAGGGTGGCGCGTAGCGCGGGAGCTGCGCATCGGCGATACCGCGTCGGGCGAAGCTGGGCTCCGATGTGGGCGACGATCAGCGGGCAGACCTGCGCTTAGAGCCTATCCCGATAGGGGTTTGTCGAGTCGTGTTGAATGAAGGGCTCCGATCCCTATGATCGGAGGTCGTGGTGGCTGAGGGGTGCCAATACCTCGGATTCGGGTCAGGCAGCGGTTCGGTGGTACTCGTGGATCAGGCCGCCTAGGCGGTCGCGGCGTTCGATCGGGCTGTGCTTGGCCGGTCGGGCGGGTCGGGTGGGCGCAGCCTGAGGCCGCGGTGCGGGCGCTCGGCGTGGTAGTGATCGAGGTACTCGACGAGGGCGCGGCGCAGGTGCCGTTCACCGCCGATCAGGAGCCAGTCGAGGCATTCGCGGCGCACCGTCTGGACGAACCGCTCGGCGTACGCGTTCGCGACCGGCG
>VFJZ01000059.1 GCA_009885805.1 Actinomycetota bacterium | reverse complement strand
GCGGGTGCGCCGGAAGGCCCGGGTACGGCACCGCCACGACATCGTCGCGGGCGGCCAACCAGCGAGCGAGCGCAAGCGCATTCGCACACTGGCGCTCCAGGCGCAGCGCGAGCGTCTGCATGCCGCGGCGCAGCAGCCAGGCGGCGTCCGGCTCGGCGACGCCGCCGGTGTCGACCAGCACGGCCCGCACGAGCGCGATGTCGTCGGCCGAGCCGCAGATGGCGCCGGCCAGCACGTCGTGATGCCCGTTGAGGAACTTCGTCGCCGAGTGCAGGACGACGTGCGCACCGCGCTCCAGCGGTCGGCACAGGAGCGGCGTCGCGATCGTCGAGTCGACGATCAGCCTCGCGCCCGCCTCGCGAGCGATCGCGCCGACGGCGTCGAGGTCGCAGACGACGGAGCCGGGATTGGCGATCGTCTCGCAGTAGATCGCGTCGGCGCCGTCGGCGCACGCCGCGCGGACGGCCGCGAGGTCGGTGATGTCGACCGGTCGCACGTCGACGCCCATGCGCGGGCCGATCAGATCCCGGAACAGCGACAGCGAGTTGCCGTAGGACTGCAGGGCGACGACGAGTCGGCCGCCGTTCGGGACGAGGGCGACGACGGTGGCGTGCACGGCCGCCATCCCGGAGGCCGTCAGCTCGCCGGCCTCGGCGCCCTCGAGTTCGGCGATCGCGGCGGCCGTCTCGCGCACGGTCGGCGAGCCGAGGCGGGCGTACAGGTAGCCGTCCTCGTCGCCGGCCATGACGGCGCCGAAGCGCTCGGCGGTGTCGAACCGGGTGATGACCGAGCGCCGCAGCGGCGCGACGACGTCGTCCCCAGCGTGGCTGGCCGCGTGGATGGCGCGCGTGGAGGGGCCGTTGCGGCGATCGGTCATCCGGGCCTACCAGTCGAGGTCGTTCGCGTAGCCGTCAGCGAGGTCGGCCTCGATCGAGGCGAGGCTGTCCGCGAGTGCCGCGTGGTCCTTCCAGATCTGCGCCGGCGAGGCGAGGCCGTCGAGTGCCGGCCAGGTGTCGGGTTGCCAGAGGCGCGAGCGGAGCATTGCCGCCGCGCAGTGCAGGAACGCCTCCTCGACCTCGAGGACGACGGCGAGGCGCGGCGGCCTCGGGCCGCCGCCGGCATGGCGGGCGAGGACGGCAGGGTCGCGCGTCAGGTGGGCGCGCCCGTTGACACGGAGCGTCTCGCCGAGGCCGGGAAGGAGGAACAACATCCCCGCGCGGCCGGTCGCGACGATGTTGTGCATGGAATCGGCCAGCCGGTTCCCCTTCGCGTCGCCGAAGACGAGGCTGGTGCCGTCCTCGGACACCTCGACGAACCCGGCGTCACCGCCGCGGGGCGAGACGTCGACACGGCCGTCGATGCCCGCCGTCGCGAGCAGGGCGTACGGAGAGCGAGCGATCAGGTCGCGGCAATGCCGGTCGAGCCGGTCGATCGTCTTCCGGCGCACGAGTTCGGTCGGCTCGCCAAGCAGCGCCGCGATATCGGCCGCCGTGACGCGGTGCGTGTCCACCTTCATGGGCGGGATCGTACACCGGCGGCGAACGCCGCGGCGACCGTGAGCGCGCCGGACAGGAGTGCGCGCCCGACGACGACGCCATCCGCGCCGACGCGGCGGCAGGCGGCGATGTCGTCCGCCGAGCCGACGCCGCCAGAGGCGAGCAGCAGGCCGGCGGTGGCGGCGCGCACCTCGGCCAGCAGTCGCAGATCGGGGCCCGCCAGGGTGCCGTCTCGCTCGATCGCGGTGACGAGAAAGGCGCCGACGCCGCTGGCGGTGAGGTCGCGGACGGCGGCGGCGACGTCCACGCCGGCATCCTCCACCCAGCCCGCCACGCGGACGGTGCCGGCGAGGGCGTCCGCGGTCACGCAGATGCGGTCGCCGTGCGAGGCCACGATCGCAGCGAGCGCCTCCGGATCGCGGAACGCGAGCGTGCCGATCAGCACCCGGTCGACGCCGAGGCCGATCGCCTCATCGACCGTTTCGGGGCTGCGGAAGCCGCCGCCCACCTGCAGCACGCCACCGGCCGGACGCTCGGCGGCGAGCCGCTCGATCACGCGGCGATGCCCCGCCGACCGCTCCCCGGTACGTGCGGCATCGAGGTCGATCACGTGCAGCGAGCGCGCACCCTCACGCCAGAAGCGGCGGGCGACCTCGAGCGGTTCGCCGAAGTCGGTGGCGGCCTCGAACCGGCCCTGCACGAGACGGACGACGCGACCACCGACGAGATCGATCGCCGGGATGACGTCGAAGGCCATGCCGCAGTATCCCGCTCAGCTGGCGCCGAGCAACCGGAGACACGGCGCGAGCCCCGCGATCTCGACCTCGATCCGGTCCCTCCCGAGCCAGCGCTCGCGCGTCATCAGGTAGCGCGTCGCCGTCCGCGACCGACCCTGCACCGCCTTGACCTCCGCGCCGTCCTCCACGTAGCCAAGCGCGCGTGAGACGGCGTGCGAGGCCGGGTTGTCGGCGAACGCGCTCGACTCGGCCCGCTCCGCGCCGAGGCCGGCGAACGCCAGCTGCAGAATCGCCGCGCGCATCTCCGTGCCGATGCCGCGGCCCTGGAAGTCCCGGCCGAGCCACGAACCGGTCGAGACCGTGCGTCGTACGGCGAACGCGTCGGCATCGAGCGACTGCTGCCCGACGACGACGCCATCGGCGACGACGGCGAGCGCGAGGTGCCAGCTGTCCGCGCCGAGTGAGCCGCGGACAAGCCAGTGGAACTGCGCGACGTCGATCGGAAGCTCGGCCGGATCGGCGGCCGACCACGGCACCTCGAACGGCATCTCGTCGGGCGGATGGATGCCACCCGCGGCGAGGCGCCCGAGCGCGGCGATGTCCTCGTCGTCCGGGTAGCAGAGCGTTAGGCTCGGCGTCGTGAGCGTCAGGCCGAAGAACGGCCACGGGTGCGACATGTCGCTATTATAGCGTGCTAGCATGACAGCATGGACAGCCCGCCTGACGACGACCTCTGCGCGGCCGTGACCGTCCTCGCCACGCCCGACGAGGCGCGGCGCTTCCTGCGCGACATCTGCACGATCGCGGAACTCGAAGCGCTCTCCCACCGCCTCGCCGTCGCCCGCCTCCTCGACGCCGGCGGACGCACCTACCAGCAGATCGCGCGCGAGGTCGGCACCTCGACGACGACCGTGACGCGGGTGGCGCACTGGCTCCGGCACGGCGAGGACGGCTATCGCCTCGTCCTCGACCGGATGGCGACCAGACGATGAACCGGCCGTTGCGGATCGCGCTGCCGTCGAAGGGACGGATGGCCGAGCCGGCCGCCCGGCTCCTGCTCGACGCAGGGATCGTCTTCGAGCAGGACGGCCGGCGTCTACGGCTGCCGCTGCCGGACCACGACCTGGAACTGCTGTTCGCGCGGGCGGACGACATCCCGGTCTGGGTCGAGGATCGCGCCGTCGACTGCGGCATCGCCGGCTCGAACCAGGTGCGCGAGTCGGCGGTGACGGTCGACGAGCGGCTCGCGCTCGGGTTCGGCCGCTGCCGTCTGGTCCTCGCCGCCCCGCCGGAGCAGGGCGTCCGAGCGGTTGCCGACCTCGCCGGCTGCCGGATCGCGACGAGCTACCCGCGCACGATCGCCGCCCACCTCGCCGCCGCAGGCGTCACCGACGCGACCTTCATCCCGATCTCCGGCTCGGTCGAACTGGCCCCGTCGCTGGACGCCGCCGAGGCGATCGCCGACCTCGTCTCGAGTGGCGAGACGCTGCGCCAGAACGGCCTCGCGGAAATCGAGACGATCCTCGTCTCCGAGGCCGTCCTGGTCGCGCCTCACGACCTCGATGCAACCGCCGAAGCCCGCGTCGCCGACCTCGTCGTCGCGCTGCGCTCGGTGCTCGCCGCACGCCCGAAGCGCTACCTGATGCTGAACGCCCACGACGACGATCTGGCGCGGATCGTGACGCTGCTGCCGGGCATCGACGCACCCACGGTCCTGCCGCTGGCGCGCAACGGCATGCACGCCGTGCACGCTGTGGTGGACGCGGCCGAGGTCGTCCGCCTTCTCGCACCGCTCAAGCAGGCCGGAGCCTCCGGCATCCTCGTCCTCCCGATCGAGCATCTGATCCCGTGACCACCGAGATCCGCTTCGTCCGTCCCGAGCTGGCCCGGCCCGCGCCGTACCGTTGGCAGGACAACGTGCCGCCGGGTCCCGTGTCGCGGTTCGACATGAACACGCTGCCGCTCTCGCCCGCCTGCTGGCCGGAGGTGGCGGCGCGCGTCGCGCGGCTGGAGAGCTGCTCGTACCCGGAGGCGATGTATCGCCCGCTGCGCGAAGCGATCGGCCGCTACGCCGGCTTCGACTGGGCCCAGGTCGTCCCGGGTGCCGGCTGCGACGAGGTGCTGCTGATGAGTGGCGCCCTCGCGATCGGGCGCGGCGACCACGCCCTCGTCTGCAAGCCGACCTACCAGATGTACGCGGTCTCGACCGCGACCGCCGGCGCGGCGCTCCAGGCCCTGCCGCCGCTCCCGGGCCTGCGGCTCGACCTCGACGCGCTCGTCGAGCGCGCACCAGGCGCGCGGCTCGTCTGGCTCTGCTCGCCGAACAACCCGACCGGCGAGGAGGTGCCGCGGGCGATCGTCGCCGAGCTCTGCACGGCCTGTCCCGGACTCGTCGTCGTCGACCAGGCGTACCTCGAGTTCGGCGGCGACGACCTCTCCGACCTGATCGCGACGCACCCGAACCTGGTCGTCTGCCGGACGCTCTCGAAGGGGTGGGCGCTCGCGTCGCTGCGCGTCGGCTACGCGCTCGCCGCACCCGAGATCGCCGGCGCGCTCGACGCGCTGCGACCGCCGGGCTCGATCTCCCTGCAATCCGCCCTCGCCGCCGAGTTGACGCTCGCCCACGCCGACGAGATGCGCGCGGACGTCGCCGGCTACGTCGCCGAGCGCGGGCGCCTGCGTCGCGCACTGGAGGCGACGGGCACCGAGGTGCTCGCCGAGGCGGGGCCGTTCGTGACGTTCCGGCTCGACCTCGACTCCGACGCCGCCTTCGACGCCCTCGCCGCGCACGGCTGTGTCACGCGCACCTTCGGACACGAACCGCTCCTCGCCGGCGTGATCCGCGTGACCGTGCAGACGCCGCCGGAGAGCGACCGCCTCGTCGCGGCCGTCTGCGCCGTTACGGGCGCCACGCCGCCCGCCGCCGAGCCGGTGCCGGCGGGTCACGACCGGCTCTGGGGACGGCGGTCGACGGTGTCGCGCGCCACACGCGAGACGCAGATCGACGCTCGTCTGGTGATCGACGGCAGCGGCCGCACCGCCGTCCGCACCGGCGTCGGCTTCCTCGACCACATGCTCCACGCGCTCGCCTTCCACGGCTGCCTCGACCTCGACCTCGAGATCGCCGGCGACCTCGACGTCGACGAGCACCACACCGTCGAGGATGCCGGCATCGCGCTCGGCCACGCCCTCGACCGCGCCCTCGGCGACCGCGCCGGGATCCGCCGTTTCGCGGACGCGTCGGCGCCGCTCGACGAGGCCGTGGCGACCTGCGTGCTCGACCTCGGCGGGCGCGGCGTGTCCGTCATCGACCTGGCGCTGTCCGGGGCCCCGGTCGGTGGCGTCGCGGCCAGCCTGTGGCCGCACCTGCTCGACTCGTTCGCCCGCGCGGGGCGCTTCAACCTGCACCTGACGGCGCGCGGCGCCGATGATCATCACGTCGTCGAGGCCGCCTTCAAGGCACTGGCGCGGGCGCTGCGCAGCGCCTGCGAGAAGGATCCGCGGCGCGCGGGAACACCGTCGACGAAGGGCGTCCTGTGACGCTCGTCCTCGTCGACTACGGCTCCGGCAACCTCCGCTCGCTGCGCGCGGGCGTCGAGCGTGCCGGCGCCCGGGCACTGGTCTCCGCCGACCCCGCAGTCGTGCGCCGGGCGACGCGGCTGATGGTGCCGGGCCAGGGCGCGGCGGGACCGACGATGGCGACGCTGCGGCGGACCGGCCTCGCCGAGGCGATCACCGGCGCCGTCGAGGACGGCGCGCATCTGCTCGGCGTCTGTGTCGGACTCCAGATCCTGTTCGAGCGCTCCGAGGAGGACGACGCCACCTGCTTCGGCTTCCTCGCCGGTCACGTCGAGCGCCTCCACGGCGTCGCTCGCCTGCCGCACATGGGCTGGAACGACGTCGAGCCGCAGCGTCCCCACCCCCTGGCGGCGCCGCTCCCCGCCTGCGCGTACTTCGCTCACTCCTACGCCGTCCGCGACGCCGGTGCTGCCACCGTGGCGACGACCGAGGCCGATGGCGTCCAGTTCGCGTCACTCGTGGCGAAGGGACGGATCGCCGGCGCCCAGTTCCATCCGGAGCGCTCGGCGGCGGCGGGCCAGGCGCTGATCGCCGCGTTCCTCGGCTGGGCCGATGCTGCGTAGGCGCGTCATCCCCTGCCTCGACGTCTCGGCGGGGCGGGTGGTCAAGGGCGTGAACTTCGTCAACCTGCGCGACTGCGGCGAGCCGGTCGCCGCCGCCGCGCGCTACGCACGGCAAGGCGCGGACGAGATCTGCTGGCTGAACATCACCGCCGGCGACGAGTCGTGGCGGGCACTGCTCGATCAGGTGGAGCGGGCGGCGGTCGAGGTCGACGTCCCGGTCACGGTCGGTGGCGGTGTGATCGAGGAGCGGCAGGTCCGCGATCTGCTCGCGGCCGGCGCCGACAAGGTCTCGGTCAACACCGCCGCGCTGCAGCGACCGGCGCTCGTCTCAGAGTGTGCGGGCGCGCACGGCTCGCAGTGCATCGTCGTCGCGATCGACGCGAAGCGGAACGGCACCGGTTGGCGCGCGTTCACCGGGGGCGGCCGCGTCGCCACAGAGACCGACGCCGTTGCCTGGGCGGCCGCGGCCGTCGCCCGCGGCGCCGGTGAACTGCTCGTCACGTCGATGGATGCGGACGGCACCGGCCGGGGCTACGACCTGGATCTCCTCAAGGCCGTCCTGGCGGCCGTCGACGTGCCGGTGATCGCCTCCGGCGGCGCGGCCGGACCGGACCACATCGCGGAGGCACTCGCGATCGGCTGCTCCGCGGCCCTCGCCGCCTCCATCTTCCACGACGGGACGTTCACGGTGGCGGAGGTGAAGCGGACATGTACGAGTCGGGGGCTGCCGATGCGCTGATCGCACGCCTCCGCTTCGACGAGGCTGGGCTGGTGCCGTGCGTCTGCCTCGATGCGGCGACCGGCGAGGTGCTGATGGTGGCGTGGGCGGATGCCGACGCCGTGCGACGCTCGGTCGAGACGGGGCGTGCCACCTTCTTCTCGCGCTCGCGCGGCGAGGTGTGGGAGAAGGGCGCGACCAGCGGCAACACGCTCGCCGTCAGCTCGATCCGGCCTGACTGCGACGGCGACACCCTGCTCGTCGAGGTGACGCCGGCCGGGCCGGCCTGCCATACCGGATCGCGGTCCTGCTTCGGGGCGGACGGCGGCGGTGTCCTCGGCCGGCTGCGCACGACCCTCGCGGAGCGGGCGACGGCCGACCCGGCGTCGTCGTACGCGGCCCGACTGCTCCACGCACCGCGGGCCCACGTGGCGCGGAAGGTCGGCGAGGAGAGCGCGGAGGTCCTGACCGAGGAGCCGGCCTCCGCGGCGCTCGTCGCGGAGGTCGCCGACCTCTGGTTCCACACGATGGTGCTGCTCGCCCGCGACGGGCTCGATCCGCTCGCGCCGCTCGCCGTTCTCCGCGACCGGCATTCCGCCAGCGAGTAGGGTTCGGGGCATGGCGATGAGCGATGAGCTGCGAGCGCTGCTGGCCGATCCGCGCGCCGCGGGAATGCTCCGCGAGCGGGCCGAGCGGGTGCTGCGGACGCCGGTGACGATCTTCACCGAGGGCGACCTGCTCGGCTCCTGGGTGCCCGTGATCGGGCCGGAACTCGCGCGTGAGCTCCTGAACACGCTCGCGTTCTCGGAGCGGCTCGACAAGGAGGAGTTCGCGCTCGTCGGCGAGCTCGCCCTGATCGCGGAGGACTGCTACCGGGCCTGGTCGGCAGAGGTCGACACGGACGGCGCCGAGTGGCGCCAGGTGCAGTGGTCGTACACCGAGCGCAACGACCATCGCTCGATGCTGATCCACGTCGGGCGCTGGGACGGCGACCTCGTCCAGGTGCGGACGAGCGGCGAGGGCCTGAGCCGCCTGATTCGCCGCCTCTGCCAGGCGCAGGCGGAGTGGGTCGGCAAGGGCGGCAAGATCGACCGCGGCGAGCTGGAGCGGTCGAACGGTCTGCTGGAGGAGACGCTCGACGCCCCGCAGACCGACCCGTCAGACTGACGCCATGGGCATCGCACAGATCGAGGACGTCCGGCGGCACACGATGGGACCGCCAGGCGTCGCCAGCACCTGGACGAACCTCGGCCGCGCGATCGGGAGCGTCGCCGTCGGCCTGCGCCGGATCGAGATCCCGGCCGGCGAGCGGGCGACGCCGCCGCACGACCACGGCGCGGAGGAGGAGATCTTCTACGTGCTGGCGGGAACCGGCACGCTGTGGCAGGCCGGCGCGACGTGCGAGATCGGTGCCGGCGACTGCATCGTCCACCTCCCCCGCTCGGGCGCGCACACGATCCGCGGCGGGCCCGACGGGATCGAGGTTCTCGTATTCGGCGAGCGTCGGCCGGCCGAGTTGTGCGTCCTGCCTCGGACGGGCTACGGCTGGCTCGGCGACTCCTGGGTCGCCGCTGGCGAGGGCGACTCGCCCTGGGAGCGGGACACGGCGCTCGGCCATCCCGACTTCCCGCCGCCGTCGGAGCGGCCGGCCAACATCGTGAACCTCGACACCGTCGAGCTGACCCGGTGGGGATCGGGCTCCGGTTCGTGCGAGAGTCACCGTCGCGACCTCGGCCGCGCCGCCGGCTCGATCACCACCGGCCTCAGGAACGTCCGGGTGCCGGCGGGGAAGCTGTCGGCGCCGCCCCACTGTCACGCCTCCGAGGAGGAGATCTTCGTCATCCTCGAGGGCGGCGGCGACCTCGTCCTGATGCCAGGCGGCGAGACGCCGGTGCGGGCCGGGCACGTGATCGCGCGGCCGGCGGGGTCGCGCGTCGCGCATGCGTTCCGGGCCGGGCCCGAAGGCCTGACGATGCTTGCGTACGGCACCCGCGACCCGGCGGACGTCGTCTTCTATCCGCGCTCGAACAAGCTGTACTTCCGCGGCCTCGGCGTGATCGCGCGCGTGGAGCCGCTGGATTACTGGGATGGCGAGGAGTAGCGGCGTGGCGCTAAAGGTGCCCGGCACCTTTAGCGCCACGCTCAGGGGATCTCGCGCGCCAGCAGGTCGGCCGCGGTCTCACGGCGCGTGACGAGCGTCGCCGCGCCGCCGTCGACAAGGACGGCGGCGGGCCGGCCGAACTGGTTGTAGTTCGACGCCATCGTCGCGTGGTACGCGCCGGTCATCGGCACCGCGACGAGGTCGCCCGGCCGCGGCGACGGCAGGTCCACGTCCAGCGCGAGGATGTCGCCCGACTCGCAGTGCCGTCCGGCCACCGCGTAGCGGCCCGTCGCTGGATCATCGAGGCGCGTCGCGAGGAACGGACGGTACGGCGCGTCGTACAGAGCGACGCGCGGATTGTCCGCCATGCCGCCGTCGACCGAGACCCAGGTCGTGCCGGCGGCCGTCCGCTTGACGACGCGGACGCGGTAGAGCGTGATCCCGGCATTCGCGACGACGCTCCGGCCTGGCTCAAGGATCAGCGACGGCGCCGCGAGCCCGGCCGCCGCGAAGGCTGCCGGCACGGCGACCGCGAGCGCTGACGCATACGCGCGGGGATCGGGCGTCGCCTCCGTCGGCGTGTAGGCGACGCCGAGGCCACCGCCGAGGTCGAGGATCTCTGGCGTCAGGCCCGCCTCGGCGCAGAAGGCCGCACACCAGGTGGCGGCGGCTTGCAGCGGCCCGGCATCCACGACCTGCGAGCCGAGGTGGACGTGTAGCCCACGGCCGCGCAGACCCGTCGGCAGGGAAGTCAGCAACGCGCGCGCGGCGTCCGGATCGAGACCGAACTTCGAGCCGGCGTGCCCCGTCCGCACCTTGGCATGGGTGTCGACGTCGATGTCCGGCGTGACACGCACGAGGACGTCCTGCACGATCCCGGCCGCCGCCGCCTTCCCGGCGAGCAGCGCCGCCTCCTCCGGCGCGTCGAGGACGACGAGGCCCGCGCCGGCAGCCAACGCCGCGTCGAGGTCGTCGGAGCCCTTCGCGTTGCCGTGCACGACGAGGTCGCGACCGTTGAAGCCGGCGGCGAGCGCGGCGGCGATCTCACCGGCAGAGGCGACGTCGGCGCCGAGCCCGGCGTCGCGCAGGACGCGCAGGACGGCCGGGGTGGCGTTCGCCTTGAGCGCGAAGACGGCTCGGCCACCGGCCGCCGTCAGCGGCTCGACGTATGCCGCCGCCCGCTCGCGAAGCGTCGCCGCGTCGTAGACGTAGAGCGGCGTGCCGAACTCGTCGGCGAGCGCCTCGGCGTCGAGTCCGTCGATCGAAAGCCGCCCGGCACCCGTCGCGGCGCGCAGGGGCAGCAGCGAGCGGGCGTTCACGACGACGCGAAGGCCCTGGCGTCCGCGATCCGCCGCTCGATCACGTCGAGTTGGTCGCGGAACGCTCCGGGCATGCCCGGAGCGTTCCGGGCCGCGATCGCCTCTGCCGCCGTCGGTGCGGCGAACCGCTCGCCGGCGGCGATCCGCGCCGCGACCTGCTCGTGCGCCTCGCGGAACGGGAGCCCGTCGCGGACGAGCACCTCGGCGACATCCGTCGCCACGGTCATGCCGTCGTCGGCGGCCGCCGCCATCCTCGCGCCGTCGAAGCGCATCCCCTCGAACACGAGGCACAGCGCGCCGAGCGAGCCGGCGAAGCCGTCGACCTGCGCGAAGACAAGCTCCTTGTCCTCCTGGAGGTCGGAGTTGTAGGCCAGCGGCAGCCCCTTGAGCACCGCGAGCAGCGACGTCAGGCGTCCGATCGCAACCGCGGCGCGGCCGCGGACGTGCTCGGCGACCTGCGGGTTCTTCTTCTGCGGCATCATGCTCGACCCCTGGGCGACGCGGTCGTCGAGCTCCGCAAAGCCGAACTCGGACGACGTCCACAGCACGAGCTCCTCGGCGATCCGGGAGAGATGGACGGCGCCGACGGTGCAGGCGTAGGACAGGTCGAGGGCGAAGTCGCGATCGGCGACGGCGTCGATCGAGTTCGCGAACCGGGTCGCGAACCCGAGCTCGCGGGCGACGCCGTCAGGGTCGATCGGCAGGCTCGAACCGGCGAGCGCGCCCGCGCCGAGCGGCGAAACGTCGGCCGCGGCATGCGCGGCGCGGAGACGGACGACGTCACGGTCGAGCGCGACGCAGTGCGCGGCGAGGTGGTGGCCGAGCGGTACCGGCTGCGCTCGCTGCAGGTGGGTGTAGCCGGGCAGGATCAGGTCGCCGTCGGCGCGGGCGCGCGCGACGAGCGTCTCCTGCAGGCCGGCGACCGCGCCCGTCAGGTCGCGCGCGGCGTCGCGACACCAGAGGCGGAACGCGGCTGCGACCTGGTCGTTGCGCGACCGCCCGGCGTGGACGCGGCGGCCCGTCTCACCGAGGCGCGCAACCAGTTGCCGCTCGATCAGCGAGTGGACGTCCTCGTCCGCGGCGCCCTCGTCGAGCGTGACCTGCTCGAGGGCGTCGGCGATCGCCTCGGCGTCAGCCGAGTCGATGATCCCCTGGCGACCGAGCATGCGGACGTGCGCCTGCGACGCCCTGACGTCGTGCGCGAGCAGCCGCCGGTCGACGCCAAGCGACTGGGAGAAGGCGAGGATCCGCGGGTCGAGCCCGCCGGCGAGCCGGCCCGCCCAGAGCGGCGAGCCCTCAGACACGCAGCTCGACCGTCCGCAGCCGGCGGCACAGCGTGGCGATGTCCGCGCCGGTCGCCGGCTCGCGGGCGATGACCACGATCGTGTCGTCGCCGCCGATCGTGCCGCACACCTCCGGGAGGTCGGCCTGGTCGAACGCGCGCGCCACCGGTTGCGCGAGGGACGGGTTCGTCCGCAGCACGCACAGGTTCCCGGACGGCTCGATCGACAGGACGCTCGCCAACGCCTCACGCAGCAGGTCGTCGGGGTCGAGCGGCTGGCGCAGGTCCGGAAGCGCGTAGACCATGTGGCCGTTGCGGCGGACGCGCACCGCGGCGAGCCGGTCGAGGTCGCGGGAGACGGTCGCCTGCGTGACGGACACACCCTGCTCGGAGAGCAGCTCGACGAGCTGCTGCTGCGAGGTGACCTCGCGGCGGTCGAGGATCACGGCGATGAGGCGATGACGCTCATTCATCCACGCATGAGTATACGTCCCCGACGCATATCCATGCAAGATCGGCGCTCGGGAGCGCCGACCGCGGTACCGTTATCGCGTGTCCAAGGTTCTCGTCTCCCTGCCTGCCGGCGAGCGCGTCGGCATCGCCTTCTCGGGTGGGCTCGACACGTCCGTCGCCGTCGCGTGGATGCGCGAGCACGGCGCCGTGCCGTATGCGTACACGGCCGATCTCGGGCAGCAGGACGAGGAGGACATCGGCTCGATCCCCGGGCGCGCCGTCGAGTACGGCGCCGAGGCCGGCCGACTCGTCGACTGCACCGCCGAGCTCGTCCACGAAGGCCTCGTCGCTCTGCAGTGCGGCGCCTTCCACGTCGCGTCGGGCGGCCGCACCTACTTCAACACGACGCCCCTCGGCCGCGCCGTCACTGGCACGATGCTCGTCCAGGCGATGCGCGCGGACGGCGTCTCGATCTGGGGCGACGGCTCGACCTACAAGGGCAACGACATCGAGCGCTTCTACCGCTACGGGCTCCTCGCGAACCCGCAGCTGCGGATCTACAAGCCGTGGCTCGACCCGGCGTTCGTGCACGAACTCGGTGGGCGGCAGGAGATGTCGGAGTGGCTGCTGGCGCGCGACCTGCCCTACCGGGCGACGCCGGAGAAGGCGTACTCGACCGACGCGAACATCTGGGGTGCGACGCACGAGGCGAAGCTGCTCGAGCACCTCGACCAGTCGATGGACCTCGTCGCGCCGCTGATGGGCGTGCGGTTCTGGGACGACGCCGTCGTGATCGCGCCGGAGGAGGTGACGGTCGAGTTCGCCGAGGGCTGGCCGGTCGCACTGAACGGGCGGCAGTTCGGCGACCGGGTCGCCCTCGTCCGCGAGGCGAATGCAATCGGCGGACGCCACGGCCTCGGGATGTCCGACCAGATCGAGAACCGCATCATCGAGGCGAAGAGCCGCGGCGTCTACGAGTCGCCGGGCATGGCGCTCCTGCATCTCGCGTACGAGCGGCTGGTGAACGCGATCCACAACGAGGGGACGCTCGCGGCGTACCGCGAGGAGGGGCGGCGCCTCGGCCGGCTCCTCTACGAGGGCCGCTGGTTCGATCCGCAGGCGCTGATGCTGCGCGAGTCGCTGCAGCGCTGGGTGGGGCGTGCGATCACGGGCGCCGTGACGGTGCGGCTGCGCCGCGGCGAGGACTACACGCTCCTTGCCACCACCGGCCCGCATCTCACCTACCACCCGGAGCGCCTCTCGATGGAGCGCACGGAGGACGCCGCCTTCGGGCCGCTCGACCGGATCGGTCAGCTGACGATGCGCAACCTCGACATCGCCGACTCGCGCCAGAAGCTCGAGCTGTACGCCCGCGCCGGGATGCTCGGCGAGCTGGACGCTGGGCTGCTCGGCCGTCTGGAGGCGGGCGGTGCCGAGCCGATCGCGGAGATCGGCTCGCCCGAGACGCAGGGCGGCGAGCCGGGCGAGCGGGTGGCGACGGAAGAGGGGATGGACTGATGCGCGTCCTCGAGGCCAGCGCCGCGTTCTGGCGCCCCTCGAACCAGATGAAGGCGCAGAACACCGATCTGGCGAAGCAACTCGACATCGACTGGCTCGGGGCCCGGCTGTGGCGACTCGCGCCGGGCCAGGCGTCGACGAAGCACCGGCACATCGAGCAGAACGAGTTGTACGTGCTGCTCGAAGGCACCGGGCGGATGCGGGTCGCGGACGAGGTCCTGACCCTCGCCCCGTACTCGGCGATCGCCGTCGACGCCGCCACGGTCCGGCAGCTGTTCAACGACACCGACACCGACGCGCTGTGGCTGGTCGTCGGTGCGCCGCCGGAGCTTGCCAATACGCTCGAGATGTCCCCGGACATGCTCGCGACCATCTATCCCGACGGGCCGACGGCGCGCCCACCGGAGCTGGACTACAGTAACCCGGATTCCTCAGGAAGCGGCGTGAGTGGTGGTTAGGGTGTGTGATCGGGGTGTCGGCCGGTGTCGGTCGCGTGTGGCGGCCGTGTGACGGTCGCGGATGGCGTTTGCGGTCGGTCTTGGCGGGCT